>NC_007645.1:0-600000 GCF_000012985.1 Hahella chejuensis KCTC 2396
ATATGAGCAAAGGTTCTAAAAATTTTTTTACGTCTTAAAATGTTAACAAGCTTGTTAGTAACTTCGTAAGTTTATGAAATTAAATTAAAATATAATCCACAGGGGTTCTAATAAGATTTATTTTCGAGGTGGTAAAGAAAAGTCATTCCAGCTAGAATTTTCCCCTACCTGTTGAGGTTCAGTCTGTTTTCGTTGCTTATGTGGGGAGTGACGAAGAGCTAAAGCGTCTTTTATTAGCCGCCTGATGTGGGTTTTGGCCACAGGGTTTTGTTTTCTCTGAAAAACATCAACATTCGGTTTTCTCTATATATAGAAAGCCGCCGTCTTAAATTTGCGCAAAAAAAGAGCAAGCATGTACGAATTCTGGAGGTTTGGAAGTGACGTCTGAGCTGTGGCATCAATGTCTCGGTTATTTGGAGGACGAGTTGCCAGCACAACAGTTCAACACTTGGTTACGCCCTTTGCAGGCGAAAGGCTCTGAGGAAGAGCTGCTTTTGTTTGCTCCAAACCGGTTTGTACTGGATTGGGTTAATGAGAAGTATATTGGCAGGATCAATGAGATTCTCAGTGAACTGACTTCTCAAAAGGCTCCGCGTATTTCTTTAAAGATTGGCAGTATTACAGGGAATAGCAAAGGGCAGCAAGCAAGTAAGGATTCGGCGGTTGGCGCAACAAGAACCACTGCCCCGTCCAGGCCTGTTATCGCTGATGTCGCTCCGTCTGGGGAGAGAAACGTCACGGTGGAAGGGGCTATCAAACATGAGAGCTATCTGAACCCTACCTTTACGTTTGAAACTTTTGTTGAAGGTAAGTCGAACCAGTTAGCGCGGGCGGCGGCCATGCAAGTGGCGGATAATCCGGGCAGCGCGTACAACCCACTATTCTTATATGGCGGCGTTGGCTTGGGGAAAACTCACTTGATGCAGGCGGTGGGTAACGCCATTTTCAAGAAGAATCCCAACGCGAAGATTCTTTATCTACATTCCGAGAGATTTGTTGCGGATATGGTGAAGGCGTTGCAGCTGAATGCTTTCAACGAGTTCAAGCGGTTGTACCGGTCTGTGGATGCGTTGCTGATTGACGATATTCAGTTCTTCGCGCGCAAAGAACGCTCTCAGGAAGAATTTTTCCATACCTTTAACGCCCTGTTGGAGGGTGGTCAGCAGATGATTCTGACCTGTGACCGCTACCCAAAAGAAATCGATCACATGGAAGAGCGCCTGAAGTCTCGCTTCGGGTGGGGGCTAACGGTGATGGTCGAGCCGCCGGAATTAGAGACCCGGGTGGCGATTCTGATGAAAAAGGCGGAGCAGGCCAATGTCCACTTAAGCAGTGAATCCGCTTTCTTCATTGCGCAGAAAATTCGCTCTAACGTTCGAGAGCTGGAAGGCGCATTGAAGCTGGTGATCGCCAATGCTCATTTTACTGGGCAGGAGATCACGCCAGCGTTTATTCGCGAATGCTTGAAGGACCTGCTGGCGCTGCATGAGAAACAGGTGAGTATCGATAATATCCAGAGAACAGTGGCGGAATATTACAAAATCCGCATCGCGGATATTCTGTCAAAGCGTCGCACCCGCTCAATTACCCGTCCAAGGCAGATGGCCATGGCGCTGGCTAAAGAGCTGACCAATCACAGCCTGCCGGAAATCGGTGAGGCGTTTGGGGGGCGTGATCACACTACTGTTTTGCATGCCTGCAAGGTAATGATAGAACTTCAACAAAGCGATCCCACTCTGCGGGACGATTATCAGAATTTTATGCGCATGTTAACCAGCTAGTTAGGCGTGCATGTGCGCCGCTAGCTTGATAGCGACCAAAGAATTTAGTTTAAAATAGCAATATTTTCAGTGATTTAAGAGTTTATAGAAACGGGATATTACATGAAGCTCACTATAACCAGAGAGGCGCTTGTCACGTCATTGCAAATGATTTCTGGAGTGGTTGAAAAACGCCAGACGATGCCAGTGCTCGCCAACGTATTGCTTGACGCCAGAGACGGAAAGCTGGTTATCACCGGCACTAATATGGAAGTAGAGCTGGTCGCAGAAATTAGCGATGTAAACATTGAGCACGAATCAAGAATCACCGTTCCCGCCAAGAAGTTCACGGATATCTGCCGCGCCCTTCCCGAAGGCGCAGCTATTGGTATTGAGCTGAAAGATGGACGCTTGAATGTTCGTTATGGCAGTAGCCATTTCATATTGTCCACATTGCCAGCGGAGCACTTCCCTAATGTAGAGGAAGAACCTGAAAGTGTGAAAGTCACGTTGCCGCAGAGAGAACTCAAGCGTCTGATCGATGCGACAGCTTTCGCTATGGCCCAGCAGGATGTTCGTTATTATCTGAATGGCATGCTGATGGAGCTGGATGAGCAGGGCCTGCGCACTGTCGCAACTGACGGCCATCGTCTGGCTCTCGCTAATGTGTCACTGCAAACAGGCGTTAGTGAAAAGCGCCAACCTATTGTGCCGCGTAAGGGGATTTTGGAGTTAGGTCGTCTTCTCAATGATACAGATGAGTCCTGTACTCTGGTGTTCGGCGATAACCACGTGCGGGCCAGTGTAGGGCATTTTACTTTTACTTCTAAGTTAATTGATGGAAAGTTCCCTGATTATCAAAGGGTTATCCCTAGGTCCGGGGATAAAGTGATGCTCGCAGACAGAGTCCTTTTGAAAGGTGTGCTGTCGCGCGCGAGTATTTTGTCGCATGAAAGTATTCGCGGCGTTCGTCTGCAGTTTGAAGAGGGTTTGTTGAAAGTATTTGCAAATAACCCGGATCAGGAAGAGGCGGAGGATAGCCTGGAAGTGGAATACCCCCATGAAGCTTTGCAAATTGGCTTCAACGTGGGCTATCTGATTGACGTTCTTAACGCACTGGATGATGAGCAGGTCAAAGTGACTCTTTCTAATGCGAATAGCAGCGCCTTGGTGGAAGGCGTCGATACCAGAGATGCTGTCTATGTTGTTATGCCGATGAGGCTATAGTCAGTTAAACTGAAAGCGCCGTGAATCTGTTCGAACTGGAAAGATCACGGCGCGTCGCCCGCTCGGGTATGACGCTCGGCAAGGATGTATCGCCCCTGAATGCAGACAGAGTTTGAATCTCAGCAAGAGTGGAAAAGCTTATGGGAAAGATTGTTAACGCAGTAAAGGGAGCCGCCAGAATTGGACAGACGGCGGCGGTCATATCCAAGGTTGGCCTTGGTTGGTTGAAGGGAAATCGCGCGCCTGCGCCGAGGCTTCTGCGACAGACTTTTGAAGAACTGGGGGCCACATACATTAAGTTGGGGCAGTTTATCGCTAGTTCACCAACATTTTTCCCTGCCGATTATGTTGAAGAGTTTCAACTGTGTTTGGATAAAACCAAACCACTGCCCTATTCGCAAATCGAGAAAATTCTGAAGGAAGAATTCAAGCGGCCATTGCAGTCGATATATTCGCATATCGACACCAAGCCGCTGGCATCCGCATCTATCGCGCAAGTTCACGCGGCTCGTTTGGTGACAGGCGAGGATGTGGTCATTAAGGTTCAAAAGCCGGGTGTTCGCAATGTCCTGCTGACGGATTTGAACTTCTTGTACGTTGCTGCGCGGGTGGTCGAATATTTGGCGCCAAAGCTTTCCTGGACGTCGCTATCGGGCATTGTGGAAGAGATCCAGCGAACCATGATGGAAGAATGCGATTTCTATCAGGAGGCGGCCAATCTCAAGGAGTTTAGAGAGTTTCTGGTGAGTAGCGGAAACGATCAAGCGGTCGTGCCCACCGTATATGAGCAAGCCAGCACCATGCGAGTGTTAACCATGGAGCGCTTCTATGGCGTGCCTCTAACGGATCTGGAAACTATTCGCAAATACTGCTCTGATCCGGAAAAGACGCTGATTACAGCGATGAATACCTGGTTCGCCAGTTTAACCCAGTGCGACTTTTTTCATGCGGATGTTCACGCTGGCAACCTGATGGTGTTGGAAGATGGTCGCATCGGGTTTATCGACTTTGGCATAGTAGGCCGAATTGGCGCAGGAACCTGGCAGGCGGTGTCTGATTTCATCACTGCGATAATGATGGGGAATTTTCACGGCATGGCCGATGCTATGTCGCGAATAGGCATCACCAAGTCTCAATTAAGCGTAGATGACCTGGCTGCGGACATTGCCGACGTTTATAAGAAAATGGATGCGATGACGCCTGATATGCCGCCGATATATTACGACCAGCAGACTGGGGATGATGAAGTTAACAATATTCTGATGGATCTGGTGAGAATCGGTGAGCAGCACGGTTTGCACTTTCCTAGGGAGTTTGCGTTGCTGCTAAAACAATTTTTGTATTTCGACCGTTATGTACATGTACTGGCTCCAGAGCTGGATATGTTTATGGATGAAAGGCTCAGCCTGATTCAGTAACGACGGTTCACCTAGCGTAGTTGAAGAACCTAGCACATTGTTGTGTTAGGTTTTTTTGTTTAAGGGGAAGTTGATGGATATCGTATCCGCGTTGACCTTATTGATAGTGGTCATGGACCCGTTAGGGAATATTCCTTTGTTCCTGAGTATTCTTGAACGTGTAGACGTCAAAAGAAGAAAGAAGGTTTTGTTCAGAGAGCTGTTGATCGCTTTGGCGATTCTGTTGGTGTTTTTGTTCTGTGGACAGTATCTGCTCAAAATATTCAGCCTGAGCAAAGAGTCTGTGGGTATAGCTGGCGCTATCGTACTATTTATCATCGCGCTGCGTATGATCTTCCCCGCCAAGAGAGAGTGGCTTGAAGATCTCCCCGATGGCGAGCCTTTTATCGTGCCTTTGGCGATCCCCTTTGTGGCGGGTCCCTCCGCGTTAGCGACGCTGATTTTAATTTCCACCCGGGAGCCGGAAAGAATGATGGATTGGTCCATCGTGGTGTTGCTGGCCTGGTCTGTCACCGCGGTCACGCTTATGAGCTCCACCTTCTTGTATAAAGTGCTTCGTAAGCGGGGCATTATCGCGATAGAACGTCTGATGGGTATGCTTTTAATTGCGGTTTCGGTAGAGATGTTCTTGACCGGCTTGCAACCTATATTGACCAAACTGACCCACGTTTCCTGAAGCCCGATTGGATTGTTTGAATGGGTCTTAGTCGTATTGCATTCACTAACTTGCGTAATATCTCCAGTCTGAAGCTGGATACCTCTGCGAGATTACTGTTATTTCACGGGAATAACGGAAGTGGAAAAAGTAGTCTTTTGGAAGGCGTTTACCTGTTGGGTCGGGGGGCGTCTTTTCGTACTAAAGAGCTGGACTACGCTGTTTCACATCTATCCGATGAAATGGTCTGCTTTGGCGAAGCCGTCAACGAAGATGCAGGAAAATCTTTCCGTATTGGCGTTAGCCGCCAGAAAACAGGCAAGCTGACCCGGGTCAGGATCAACGGCGAGAGCGCCAGAACTTTATCTGAGCTGGCGGCGGCGCTTCCTATACTGATTGTTACGCCCGATACCTTCGGATTTATTAATGGTGGCCCTGGGGAGAGACGTCGCTTTGTCGACTGGGGAGTGTTTCACGTGGAACACCAGTTCAAGGTGGTCTGGCAGAACTGGCGCAAATTGCTATTGCAAAGGAATAAATTGCTGAAAAGTGGTAATATTAGCCGTTCTGAGTTAAGTGCGTGGGACAACCAGTACGTAGCGTATTCAGATGAGATAAGCCGATATAGAGACGCTTATTTCGCTGAACTGAAGGAAATCCTCATCGAATCTCTGAAAGAGTCCAGTGAACAAACCAGGGATATTGGCGACAAGCTGACGATTACGCTAAGCAATGGTTGGTATCAGAATGATGTCAATCATATGGATCAGCTGGCGTCGTCCGTTGAAAGCGACGTAAAAAAAGGATTTACGACTTTAGGCCCGCACCGGGCGGATATTAAAGTAAAGGTCGGTGGGGTTCACGCGAAGGAAGTGTTATCAAGAGGTCAACAGAAAACCCTGATAACTCACCTGTACTTATCACAATTAGAAATATTACGGCGGCGGACAAATCAAAGGCCCATCGTGCTTATTGATGATGTTGGAGCGGAGCTGGATACCGGAAATCAGGTAACACTGTTGACGAGAATGTTGGAGAAAGGGGCCCAGGTGTTTGTGACGGTCCTGGATAAACAGCAGTCAGAATATTTGTTCGGCCATTTTAATCAAGAATACGACACGCAAATGTTTCACGTGGAACAGGGTGCTGTCACCAAAGTCCACAATTAGCGTGTGACGGTTAGGAGAGATATATGTCCTCATCGGGAAATTATGATTCCTCAAGCATCAAAGTGTTAAAAGGCCTGGATGCGGTAAGAAAGCGTCCAGGTATGTACATTGGCGACACTGATGATGGTACCGGTCTTCACCACATGGTGTTCGAGGTAGTTGATAACTCTATCGACGAAGCCCTGGCTGGATACTGTAAAGAAGTGAAGATCACTATTCACGCCGATGAATCAATCACGGTTAGCGATGATGGCCGCGGCATTCCTGTCGATATCCATGAAGAAATGGGCGTTTCCGCAGCAGAAGTTATCATGACGATGTTGCACGCCGGTGGTAAGTTTGACGATAACAGCTATAAAGTATCTGGCGGCCTGCACGGTGTGGGCGTATCGGTAGTAAACGCGCTTTCAAAAGAACTGCGTCTGACTATCCGCCGCGACAACAAAGTTCATGAGCAGGTTTATAAGCACGGCGTACCACAAGCGCCTTTATCCGTGGTTGGCGAAACGGACCGTTCTGGCACGGAAGTTCACTTCTTCCCTTCCGCAGAAACGTTTAACAACATCGAATTCCACTACGATATTCTGGCCAAGCGTCTGCGTGAACTCGCATTTTTGAACTCTGGCGTTAAGATCACGTTGCATGATGAGCGCTCTGCGAAAACTGAGACCTTCGAGTATGAGGGCGGATTAAGAGCTTTCGTTGAGTATCTCAATCAGACCAAAAACCCGATTAACAAAGTATTCCACTTCCTGAAAGAAAGAGAAGACGGCACCGCTGTAGAAGTGTCGCTGCAGTGGAATGACTCCTTTCAGGAAAATATTTTCTGCTTTACCAACAACATTCCTCAGCGTGACGGCGGCACCCACTTGGCTGGCTTTAGAGCCGCCCTCACCCGCTCTCTTAACAGCTACATTGAAAAAGAGAGCATGCTGAAAAAGACTAAAGTAGCCACTTCCGGCGATGACGCGCGTGAAGGTTTGACTGCGATTATTTCCGTTAAAGTTCCCGATCCCAAGTTCTCCTCGCAGACCAAGGATAAACTGGTTTCCTCAGAGGTTAAGACTGCGGTCGAGCAGGAAATGAATGCCTATTTCGCGGACTTCCTGGCGGAGAACCCGCAGGACGCGAAGAACGTGGTCAACAAAATGATCGATGCAGCTCGCGCCCGAGAAGCGGCCAGAAAAGCGCGTGAAATGACGCGTCGTAAAGGCGCGCTCGACATCGCCGGTTTGCCCGGTAAGCTGGCCGACTGTCAGGAAAAAGATCCCGCTCTCTCTGAACTGTACATAGTGGAGGGTGACTCGGCGGGTGGTTCCGCCAAGCAAGGGCGTGACCGTAAAACTCAGGCTATCCTGCCTCTGAAAGGGAAGATCCTGAACGTTGAAAAGGCTCGCTTCGACAAGATGCTGTCTTCCGCTGAAGTCGGCACCCTGATTACAGCTCTGGGCTGTGGTATTGGCCGTGAAGAGTTTGATGTGAACAAGCTGCGGTATCACAGCATCATCATCATGACGGATGCGGACGTGGACGGTTCGCACATTCGCACATTGCTGCTGACTTTCTTCTTCAGACAAATGCGCGAAATCATCGAGAACGGCCATGTGTTTATTGCGATGCCTCCTTTGTACAAAGTGAAAAGAGGCAAGCAGGAGCAGTACGTTAAGGATGAGAAAGCGCTACAGCAGTACCTGACTCAGAGTGCGCTTGAAAACACACAACTGTTTGTGAATCCGGATGCTCCGCCCATTATTGGCACTGCGCTGGAGACACTGGTAACGGACTATCGTACGGCGACAGGCGTCATTGAACGCATGTCCAGAGCCTACCCTAGAGGCGTACTGAATCAGCTTCTCTACGTCCCACGCCTGACTCAGGAGCAACTCAAAGATAAATCCGCCGTTGAAACCTGGGTCGCCTTGCTCAATGAGAAGCTGGGCTATGACAACAGCACTGGTAACAACTACGTTATCAGCGTCGTGGAAGATGCGGAAAGAAGTCTGTTCCTGCCTCAGGTGGAACTGGTTCAGCATGGCGTGGACTATAAATACACCTTCAACCAGGACTTCTTTGGCTCCAGCTCTTACACCAATATTGCCGATATGGCCGAAAAACTGGACGGTCTGGTTGAGGCTGGCGCTTATGTGAAGCGGGGTGAAAAGACCCAGGCTATCGAGACCTTTGACGATTCGTTGGTCTGGTTGATGAAGGAAGCTCAGCGTGGGTTGAACATTCAGCGCTATAAAGGATTGGGCGAAATGAACCCTGAGCAGCTGTGGGAAACCACCATGGACCCAGCTGTGCGTCGCATGATGAAAGTCACCATTGAAGATGCAATCGCTGCGGATCAGATCTTTAACACTTTGATGGGCGATGATGTAGAGCCGCGTCGTGACTTCATCCAGACCAACGCGCTGTCTGTTATGAACTTGGACGTGTAACAACCTCTCCTCTCTATATTAAAAAATTTAAAAGGGCTGCAATCGCAGCCCTTTTTTTCGCCATCGTTTGTTTATGAGTTCCATGAAAGCAGGCAGTTCTCCATCTCTTTTGGAGAACGAATCCGAATAAAGCGAATGTGGCCGTATTGCGGGTCTCTCATTATCGACAGGGATTTTTCGCGGTTTTTCTTATAGGTAGTAATGGTCCAGAGGACGATAGAATCCCTGCTGAACAGTTTGCGTAATGACTCTCTATTGCCTGTGCCCGCCCAAAGTTCCTTTTTTGTAATGATGCGGGTTATTGCTCTTTTGATTGCTTGGAAGAGTGTGCGGAGGAAAGAGTAGTCAATCCAAACGACTATCTGCGCTCTCTCCCACTTTAGCTGCGTTCTGCTGTTGTAATTACCGTCCAATACCCAGTTTTCCTGCTGCAGTGCTTGCGCAACCCGGGCGCTGAAGATTTCTTCTGGATGGTTTCGCCAGTCAGGCCCCCAATATAGGGCGTCCATTTCTATATAAGGAATGTCGAGCTTTTTTGAAAGCCTTTTACTGAAAGTGGACTTTCCGCTGCCACTGGTTCCTATTACGTTAATTCTCATCTTCACTCCTTATATTCAGAAAAGGTTAAACAGGGGGTGAAGCAACGCGGGAGCGACATTATAGAGTTTTCTGACTAGGCATATACCTGAATTGTCTTAACTTAGAGGCAACACGCAACGATGGCTTTGGACAATGTTCTAAGTTATCTCCATATCAATTCAGACTTATTCCACGACGTATAGATTTTATGCCATTGAAGAGACAAAAGCTGGCATGTCAGAGGAGGATAAAATGGGAAAGTCTGATGGCCGCTGATAAATCTATGAGAGCTCTGATTGCGGCAAATCTCCCAGAAGAGCCGTCATTAAGGCGTCAATGAATCTCCCCCACAGGAAAATGGCAAGCGGCTATGCGCTCCTCTCCTTCCATAGGTCGAAGTTTGGGAAGCTCATGGCGACATTTGTCCCGCGCATTGGCGCAGCGGGGAGCGAACGGGCAGCCGGGTGGCGGTGCGGCGGGATCGGGAAGCTCTATGGTTTCGCTCTCCCCTCGCAAACCTTTTTTACCAGGAAGCGGGATAGAGTCGAGTAGCAAACGGGTGTAAGGGTGCTTGGGAGACCGGAACAGCTCGCTGGCTGGCCCTTGTTCCACGATGCGTCCGAAATACATCACTGCGACCATATCGCTGATTGCTTCCACGACGGCCAGATCATGGCTGATAAATACGTAAGCGAGGCGATAGCGCTGCTGGAGATCCTGCAGCAGGTTCAGCACCTGGGCCTGTATAGAGACATCCAGCGCGGAAACCGGTTCATCCAGAATCAGGATCTGAGGTTGCGCAGCCAATGCTCGTGCAATGCCGACGCGTTGCGCCTGGCCGCCGGATAATTCGTGAGGATAACGCTCAAGTAGCTCTGGCCGTAATCCAACGGCCTCCATAAGCTCCTGTAAACGTCTGGAGCGTGCGTATTTCTTCATCCCCAGTAGAAGCTCCATTGGCGCCTCTAAAATCGCACTGATCGCTTTACGGGGGTTGAGAGCGCTAAGAGAGTCCTGAAACACATACTGGATCTGGGCATGCAGCTGCTGATGTCCGTCACGGCCCCAATCATTGCGCGACCCCCCATGTAACGCCACGTGGCCTGCATTGGGTTGATCAAGGCCTACCAACATGCGCGCCAGGGTGGACTTGCCGCAACCGGATTCCCCCACAATGCCTAGCGTGGCGCCGGCCTGAATACTTAGATCCACGCCCTGTACGGCCTGAATAAGCGGCTTGCGTCGTCCAAGCCAATCACGTTCGCCGCCATAGTGACGAGTGAGGTTGCTGGCGGTCAGGAGAGCATCGCTCATGGATCGGCTTTCCATAGGGGTTTGATACAGCGGGCGAAACGATGATCGCCCAGTGAGCGTAAACCAATATCATTGTTGCGGCAGTCGTCTTCCTCGAAAGGACATCTCTCTGCGAACGCGCACCCGACAGGGAGATTGTTTAGCGCGGGAGGAGAGCCAGGAATTGCGGGCAGGCGGTGTTGGCCTCGACCTGGAATGGGGACGCAATCAATCAAAAGGCGGGTATAGGGATGAGCGGGTCTGTTCAATACCTCCCAGGCGGCGCCCACTTCCACGATACGACCGGCGTACATGACCGCCACGCGATCACAGATTTCGGAAACAACGCCAAAGTCATGGGTAATGAACAAAAGCGCCGCGCCGCTTTGTGTCCGCTGTTGGTTCATCAACTTTAACACTTGAGCCTGTACCGTGACATCCAGGGCGGTAGTGGGTTCATCCGCCACGATGATGTGTGGATGATTGGCGAGAGCCATGGCGATGCAAACCCGCTGTCGCATGCCTCCGGAAAGCTCATGGGGATAACTGTGCGCTTTGGACGCGGCGTTGGGAAGGCGCACTTGTTCAAGCAGGGTCACTGCGGCGCGCCACGCCTCCGCATGAGAATAAGGCTGGTGCGCTTGAATAGCCTCTGCGACCTGGGCGCCGACGCTAAAAAGCGGGTGTAGACTGGAGAGAGGGTCCTGGAATATGTAGGCGATTTTCCCGCCTCTGAGCGCCTGTATGCGATGCAGTGGGAAAGAGAGTAGATCTTCCCCGCTCCGCCAGACTTGGCCTCCTACGATGCGTCCAGGCGGCGTAGGCGCTAACCTGAGCAGCGACATCGCCGTGACAGACTTACCGGAGCCGGATTCGCCTACCAACCCCAAACACTCCCCTTTTCCCAACTCAAAGCTGACGCCGTTCACCGCCTTGTATATATCCGTCCCAACCTGAAACTCGGTGTATAGATTGCACACCGCCAGAGCGTTTTGTGACTTGGTGTCGGAGGATATCTGATTCGGTGCGCGTTGTATTTCCGTCATGGCGGCGGGACGGGTTAAAGAACCGGATTTCAATTTGGGATCAAGCACGTCCCTGACGCCATCGCCAATCAAATTGACGCTCATGACCAGCGCGAAGATCATCAGCCCTGGAATAACCGACACATGTGGCGCCGTGAACAGCAACTTGCGTCCCTCCCCCAGCATTGAGCCCAGATCCGCTTGCGGCGGTTGTGCGCCCAAACCGAGAAAACTGAGTCCTGCGGTTTCCAATATCATCCAGCCCAGGGTTGTCGACATGGTGATGACGATGACGGGAGCTACATTAGGCAGTATTTCCGTTAGCAGAATGCGCACAGGACCTTTGCCGGAAAGCCTGGCTGCGTCGACAAAATCCCGTCTTGTCAGACTCAAAGCGACGCCTCGGATATTGCGGGCGAAGAAGGGAATATTCACCAGAGCGATGGCGTAGAGAGCGTTCGATAATCCCGGCCCCAATGCGGCGACTATCGCCAACGCCAGTAAAATGTATGGAAAAGCCATTAACATATCAACGCCGCGCATCAATACATTATCCGTTCGTCCTCCCGCAAAGCCTGCGACCAGTCCCAACGCGGAGCCGATAACGGAAGCGATCAGCGTGGCGGATAAACCCACAGCGATGCTGACGCGCGCCCCCCATATCAAACGAGACAGGAGGTCTCTTCCCAGATGATCCGTCCCCAATAAATGTCCCTCGCTTAATGGGCGTAGTAATCGCTCCGCCGGCGCGGTGTCATTCGGCGCAGACAACGGTAATAACGGGGCCGCCAGAGCGATGACTGCGACAAAAAGAAACAGGCAAAGCCCAAAAAATGCGATGTGATTATGCCTGAACAGGGTCCAGGCGCTGGGGCGAGATGAGCGAGTCATGAGGTCAGTCTGGGATCAAGTCGATGCTGCGCCACATCCGCAGCCAGGTTAAAAAGGACGTAGGAGGTAGCGACCACCAACACCCCGCCTTGTGCGAGCAGGATGTCCCGAGTCGCGATCGCCTGCACTAACATGCGGCCTATTCCCGGCCATTGGAACACTGTTTCAATATAGACAGCGCCGCCAAGCACAAAGCCAGCCTGAATGCCTAATACTGGGATAATGGCGACCAAGGCTGCTTTGAAAGCATGGCGATAGATAACGCGGCGCTCACTCAGTCCCTTGGCGCGAGCGGTGCGAATATAGTCCTGCCGCAACACTTCCAGCATGGCGCCTCGCGTTAAGCGGGCGATTACGCCAGTAGCGATGACCGCCAGCGTGACGGCCGGTAAGGCGAGATGTGAGAGTAAGTCTAGAAAACCGCCGCCGCCGTAAATGGCGTACATACCGCTCGCCGGTAGGCATTGCAACGTGACGGCGAACACTAATATAAGCAGCAATCCCAGCCAGAATGACGGCGTTGAAATACCAATCAAAACCAACAATGTGATCAGTCTGTCCGCCCAGCTGAACTGACGCGCCGCAGAAACAATCCCCGCCAATAGTCCGAACAGAGAGCATAGCAAAAAGGAGGCGCCGGCGAGCGTCAAGGTAGCGCTGAAGCGCTCTAAAACCTCGTCCAACACAGGGCGATTCAAGCTGTAAGAACGGCCTAAATCACCTTGCAGAATGTGTCCCAACCAGATGAAATATTGTTCAAATAGGCTATGATTTAACCCAAGTTGGCGGTTAATTCGGGCGATATTCTCAGGCGTCGCATAGGCGCCGAGGATGGCCGTGGCGGGATCTCCAGGAATCATGGCCATGATCAAAAAGACGATTGCGGTCATTCCGAACAGAACAGGAATGACGAGAAGGAGACGTTTGGCGATATAGCCCCACATGGATATCAGAGCTTTTCTTTGGCGATGGGAAAACGGGGGAGAATAGGTGACAAAAACTCCCGAGTATTCCAGTGTTTTTCCTTGCAAGAAATCTTGTGACAGCTCGGAGAGTTTGGAGGGGAATTTGGGGCGTAAATGGGTTTTTTCGCGACTTCTTTTCCTTTGCTCATTGAAAATGGTCCTTTTGGAAGTGCTTATTTTGGAGGCGATAGCTTGGTTAGACGCGGGCTATTTCTTCACTTTTATAGCGGTAAAAATGGATTAAAGCGTCTATTTTTTGATCTTCCTGGGACAGGATTGTCGGTCAATTTCCCGTTATTAAAAAGTGATCGCCGATCAATAATTACGTTATAAATTTTCATGATAATTTTAACTTAAAAATTAAGCGGCTTTTGCCGGTTACTAGTGTAAACTCCATCTAAAAAATAGATTAATAAGATGATTTTAAAGAAATTTACTATTAGACAGCTAACGAACCAATAAATTACAGATAGCGTGTTTAAGATCATAGTCACGCAGTAATACTTGTTTGTATGTAGTAGATCGCCGGTTAGGTTTTCCAGATAAGTTTCATAGCTTATTCACCGCTGTTAAATCCAAAAAAAATGAAGGTTGCAATTTGAAGTTTTTAACACGTGTATTGCTGACGGCGTTTTGCTTCCAATTGGCGATGAACGCCCAGGGAGCGTCTTCCTCTACGATGAACTGCATTTCCTTGTAAAGTGTGGCTCTCTCATCCTGGTCTGTCGCGCGACGCGCTCGCTCAAGCAAATCGTCCACTTTGGGGTTGGCGTAGTAACCGGAGTTGAAGCCGCCCTTATCCGGCCAGGCGTCGCTACGTAAGGCGAGATAAGGCAAGGTATCGGGGTCGTTGGTCATCCAGGCCATTTCCGCCATATCGACGTCTCCCGGCAATCCGGGATTCACTTTGCTGAGAAAGGTATTCCACTCATAAGTCACTATTTTTACCTGAAGACCCACTTTGGCGAGATCCGCCTGAATCGCGGCTCCTATAGCGACAGGCTCCAGCATTCCTGAGCCCCCTTCCGTCACATAAAACGTGAGCTGCGCGCCTTCGCGCCCCGCCGCCTTGATCAGCGCCCGCGCCTTGTCGGGGTTATAAGCGTAAGTATCCAGGTTTGTGTTATACGCCCAGGCGAAGGCGGGCGGGATGGGTCCTTTGGCGATTTCAGCAGTGCCTTGCAACACGTTCTCCACTAACGCCTTCTTATCAATAGCGTAGTTGATCGCCTGACGCATACGGCGATCCGCAAAGGGGCCTTTCTTGTTGTTGAGAATTAAAAACCATAAATGCGGTCCTGCCTGTTGATAAACCTGGAATCCAGGATCTTTCTCGAACACAGCCAGATTATCCGGCGGGGTTTCCACCATCAGATCCACGCCGCCGGATAACATTTCCGCCATCCGCGTGTTGGCGTCGGTGATTGGACGGAACACCACCGCTTCCAGAGGCGGCGCGTCATCCCAATAATTTTCGTTGCGGACAATGACTACTTTGGCGTTGCTGACCCACTCAGCAAAGCGGAAAGGGCCGGTTCCCGCAGGATGTCGCCCATAATCCTTGGCGTACTTTTTCACTGAGTCAGGCGAGATAATCAGACCGGTAGGGTAAGCCAGGTTGGATAGAAACGGAGCGTAAGGCGCTTTTAATACGAATCGAATCTGGAGGTCGTCGATTGCTTCCACCTTCTCTATCGGACTGAAGAAAAACGCTAAGGGAAAAGGACCGGTGTCGTGATAAGGATGATTCTCGTCAAGCATACGCTCGAAATTGAACTTTACCGCTTCTGCAGTGAGTGGCGCGCCATCATGAAATAGCACGCCTTTGCGCAGAGTAAAGGTGTAAATCTTGCCGTCGTCGCTGATGGTCCAGGACTCCGCCAACGCTGGCTCTACCTCCAAGGTTCCGTCCTTGTAACGCACCAGGCCGTCATAGAGGTTGATCAGAATGCGAAAGTCATTGAGGGCAGTGACGGCGTGGGGGTCCAGGGACTTGGGTTCGGCGATCTGGCCGACGACTAGAACATTAGCGGGAGTTTGCGCCGCGCTGGGTGAAGTTAATGCAAAGAATGAGAGGCAGCAAACGAGGACGCGCAGAACGCCTGACAGCCGGCCCATAATACTCTCCTTGTGCGGAAGCGTTACTTACGCGTCTCCGAGGCTCTCCTTTCTGACCCTACACCTGAACATTACGGGCGACATTTGGTGGGGCGCTGAGCGGCTCGGTACTGTCCTTGACGCAGCCTTATTACACCATAAAGAACATTTCCCACAACCTCAATGCTTTGGGCGGTTCAGTCTCTGCTGAATGTCTGGACGGGGGTAAATGGTTTGCCGACATAGCAGGCCGCTGTGGGAGACAGCGGCGTAACCTGAGAAGTTTACTGTGGGCGAGTAACAGTGAAGATATCGAATGCTCAGAGTGAGTTAGTGTGTAATTACATACTCTATTTCGCTTTATTTTCCAGTAAGGGAGCGTTTCATTAGGGGAGTGAGTTTATCGTTGTAACGAGAAAGAACATCCTCGTCTGACGTCAGAATACGCAGGTACTTCCAGTACTTCTCACCCTCGGCGGAGAACATGGCGAGCTTGCTGTCCAGTTTCCACTCTTCGTCATCCAGACCCACTCATCCCTCCAAAAAACGCCGCCACGATGAATTATTAATATGGCAATGATATTGGCATGTTAATAACCAGGCGCATGGATGCGCCTGCGCGGCGGCTAGCCGCGGGAGACAGGGCCTGACCTGTGCAGGCCCTGTCGTTGCAGACAAATAGAAGGAAGCTATTTGTCTGCCTGATTAATAACAAGGCGATGAAAACAGCATATTCTCTGCTGAGACCAGCTGGGAGAGCCTTCAGGTCTGTTTGCCTGTGGAACTTGAAGCTCTAGCGGTGGTCTTTATGAAGCAAGCTCGGGGGCGATGTTAACCATTGATTTACCCCCCGGGATGGTTCTATATGAATCTTGTCGTTAAAAACAATTAGAAACTGATAAGCGTAGTAGGGACTAATATGAGTACGGATAATGTGTTTAAGGCCCTGTCCTCCACCCCCCGTAGAAGAATTCTGGCGTATCTTTCGAAATCGCCGCTGACGGCGGGAGAAATCGCCGACCGGTTTGATATCTCCAAGCCGGCTATCTCCAAACATCTTTCCATATTATTGGCGTCAGGGCTGGTGCAGGAAGAGAAAAAAGGACTTTATGTCACTTACTCTTTGGTAGAGGAAAATGTCGCTAACGCACTGATGAGCTTTCTTTCCGAAGTTTGCTCACTTAATCGTTATACCCAAGATGAGAGCGCAGATAGCGACGCTTTGAGTGAACCGGCGCAGGAAGCGTCTGAAGGCAAACAGGACGCCCTTGCGACGATAGTGGAAAAGTCGTGACGCCTGCGCGCCACGAGACTTTTCTTTAGCGGTGAGGCGACGCTTACAGGCCGCCGTGAGTCAGTTTGGCCGGGTCCAGTAACTTCTCCAGTTCCTGACGGGACAGATCGGTTTGCTCCTCCGCCACGTCGATGACCGGGCGTCCCTCTTTGTAAGCCTGTTTGGCGATTTCCGCCGCCTTCAGGTAACCGATGATTGGATTCAGCGCGGTGACCAGAATCGGGTTGCGGGACAGCGCTTCCTGCAGCTTGGCTTCGTTGACTTTGAAAGTGGCGATGGCTTTATCCGCCAGCAGACGACTGGCGTTCGCCAGCAGTTCAACACTTTGCAGCAGGTTGCGAGCGATCAAAGGCAGCATCACGTTCAACTCAAAATTACCAGACTGTCCGCCAATGGTGATGGCCGCGTCGTTGCCAATAACTTGCGCCGCCACCATGGCTGCGGCTTCTGGAATGACCGGATTCACCTTACCAGGCATGATGGAGGACCCGGGCTGCAGCGCTTCCAGCTCGATCTCGCCAAGTCCCGCCAGCGGACCTGAGTTCATCCAGCGCAGGTCGTTGGCGATTTTCATGAGGGCGACGGCGACCGTCTTCAGCTGACCGGACAGGGAGACGGCGATGTCCTGCGAACCGATATGGGAGAAAAAATTCGCCGCCGGTTTGAAGTTCAGACCTGTCATCTCACTGAGCTGGCGATTGAATTCCGCAGCGAAATCAGGATGCGCATTGATGCCGGTTCCTACCGCTGTGCCGCCCTGCGCCAGGGTTTGCAATGCAGGTTGCGCCGCCGCCAGTGCGTTGATGCTCTGCTCTATTTGCGCGCCCCAGGCCAGCAGGCTCTGACTCAGGCGCACCGGCATGGCGTCCATCAGGTGGGTGCGGCCAGTCTTGATGTAACCGTCGGTTTGCGCGGCTTTGTCCTGAATGGTCTTTAACAGGTGACGCAGCGCCGGCAGCAACTGCTTGTCTAACTCCAGCGCCGCACTGATGTGAATGCTGCTGGGAATGATGTCGTTGCTGCTTTGTCCGTAATTGATGTGGTCGTTGGGGCTGACTTTTTCATCCAGAATACGGCTGGCCAGATTCGCCAAGACTTCATTGGCGTTCATATTGGTGCTGGTGCCGGAGCCGGTCTGGAAGACGTCGACCGGAAAGTGGGCCATCATGTCGTCGGCGGCCAGAAGCTGCTGCGCCGCTTCGCAAATAGCGTCGCCCATTTTGGCGGGAATCAGCTCCAGTTTGACGTTGGCGCGCGCGGCGGCGGACTTGGCCAGAAGCAGCGCGCGAATAAAGGCGTCCGGCAGACGCTCGCCGCTGATTGGAAAGTTATTTACGGCCCGCTGGGTTTGCGCGGCGTACAGGGCGTTTTCCGGGACCTGCAGTTCGCCCATGCTGTCTTTTTCGATACGGGTTTTCACACTGTCTCTCCTGAGTGTTTCAGCCGGTCAGGCTGGCTTGAAAGAAATGGCTGGTGGTTCTGAGTTCATAGAGCAACCGGTTCAATTGGCGACGGCGGGATTCGCCATCGGCGATGCGGCTGAGCGCCGCCAGGGGACGATAGATCTGGTCCATGCACAGCGTACGCCAATGGGCGGGAATCAGGTCGTCCGCGAGGGTGTCCAACAAGAGCTGGAACTCCGCGACGTACAACCGCCAGCGACTGGCGGCGCAGGCGGGCGCCAGAGCTTCCTCCATCGACAGCCATAAAGACATCAACTGAGGGTTGTCCGCTTCCGTGGCGTAGCGGATCTTGCGGCGTAGTTCGCGGATCGCCGGCTCTTGCGTGTCGAAGCCGTGAAGGGGTCCTGTCATGGATCGGATGCTAAGTTTATTAATTGATAATGATTATCATTTAACTCTGAGCTGAAGCGGACTGTCAAGCAGGGACGTCCATTAAGTCCCGGGTTTCAAACCCGCCACTAAGCGAGCGGCTTTCAACATCTGCTCCTGAATCCGCTTATACAGGCTCAATCGCTGCAGCGCCTGATTCATCGTAGTTAACTTGATGGTTTTCTCCAACGCTTCATCCAATAATCTCTGCTTGGCCTCTCGATATGAGAGCTCCGCCTGAGCGGCGCTGTCAGCGCCCTCCTGCACCGCTTCCGTCGCGATGGGAGGATGGCAATACAGGCTCAGCCAATCGTTCATCTGCGCTGTCAGAGAGCGATCCAGAGAAGGTTCCTGCTCCACCTCATCCAGCGTCTCCAAGAGATTATAGGCGTATTGAATCACTTGCAGGCATTGCGGCAACTGTTGCGTCAGCGGCAGGCGCAGCGGCTGATGCAGAATATGAGTGATGTGCTGGTTCAGTTCATCCAGCAACTCCTTCAGCTCGCGACGCGTTTCCAGCGTGCGGATGTCGCCAGGATTGAGCAGCGAGTTTTGGATGTGGGCGGACAGCAGGCCCTGAAAACGTTCGAGTTCCATGACGACAGCATGAAAGGCGACGTCCGGTACGACAGTGGCGCTCTTATCCAGATGTTGCAGAGAGAGCACTTTGCCGCCTTTCTGAAAGCGGGTTTTCAACCAGGCGGTCATGGACGTTCCCAGCGGCCACATCAGGGCGACGCCCAGCAGATTGAAAAGGGTATGGAAAGCCGCCAGCAAAACGGCGGGGTTATTCAGGTCCTGACGCATGTCGCTGAGCGCCCCCAGTAACCAGAGAAACAGCGGTAGCAGAGCCAGCGCCGCCGCCCCGGTGATGAGGTTGAACAACACATGCGCCAGAGATAACCGTTTAGCGTTGGCGGTGGCGCCGAAAGAAGCCAGAATCGCGGTGGAGGTGGTGCCGATATTCGCCCCGATTACCGCCGCCGCTCCCGCTTCCAGAGGCAGCATCTTGCCTGCGATGGCGGTAAGGATAATAGCGATGGCGGCGCTGGAGGATTGCATCAGCACGGTCAATATCGCACCGATAACGACCATCCATAGCAAAGAGAGGTTGTCTCCAAAGTTGAGGTTATCCGTAAAATTGGCCCCCACCCCTTCAAATGCGGACTTCATGGCGTCGATGCCCAGAAAGAGCAGACCGAAACCGGCGATGGCGGTTCCAGCGGCTTTCAGACGTGGGCTGCGACCGCCGAGATGAATGAAGGCGCCGATGCCGATTAACGGCAGCGCGTAAGCGTCGATTTTGATGCTGAAGCCCAGCAGGGCGACCAGCCAGGCTGTGAGCGTAGTGCCGACATTGCTGCCGAAGATCACCCAGGCGGCGTGTTCAAACAGTAAAAGCCCCGCATTGACGAAGCCCAGCGTCGCCACTGTGACGGCGCTGGAGGATTGCACCAGCGCCGTAATCGCCACACCACTGGCCAGCGCCCGTGAGCGGGTTGATGTCCAGCGGCTGAGCATGACCTCCAACGCGGGACCGGCGGCGAGTTTGAGGCCGTCCGTCAACAAGGTCATACCTAACAGAAACAGGCCGACGCCACCCAAAAAATGTGCGAGCATTCCTTCATTCTCCCTTACTGCATTGTTTTAAAAATATATCGTCTTAAAGTTCAGTCGCAGGATGTTAGGCTGTTGATCCAATCCTGCACCAAGGCGCCGCCTTCCGTATCGATCAAATTACTCGCCAGCGGCGGCATCCTGTATTCTCCGGAATGAGTCATGCGCAGATAGATCAGTGACATAGAGGCGTCCCCCGGGGTGATTAACTTCGCATTATCGACGCCAATGTCTCCATTCAATGGCTCCTGGCCGCAGGCTTGGGTTGAAGACAACGCTGTGGTGAAGCGCAAATCCATCGCGCTCTGCGACGTACCGCCGGGTTGATGACAGTTGGCGCAGTTACTATGCAGATAAGCGCGGGCGCGACGCGCCAGGGTGGCGTTGTCATTGCTGCTTGCGGGAAGCGCGTTGGACAGATGCGCGTCGCTCAGCGGCGCTGAGAAGACATTGATATGCGTCAGCGTTTGCAGTTGGTTGGCGCGTATGCGGCTTTGTGGATAAATAAGCTCCCGGTTCAACTGCATTGTCTCCAGGCCCAGGCTGAAATCCGCCGCGCTCGTGTGGCATTGCGCGCATTCACCTGAACCAGGAAAGCGCCAGGTTTGTCCGCTGTAATCCACGTCCTTCCCTTCCGCAACCAGCACTGCGTCTGTTTTCGTCTCATTCCACTGATAACTGTAGCCGCGCCAGTCACCTTCCGCCTGTTTCATGAATAGGCGGGTTTCGATGATGGCGCCGTTGAGGTAGAAGTGTTTGACCAGCACGGAGCCATCGGGAAACAGGAAGTCTCCCGCGGCGTTGACGTCAATATAGGTATCATTGGGCAGCGCGAAAAAACGTTGTTTGTCTGCGCCGTCGGACCAGAAAGGCTCTATGACAGTGTAGGGAATCAGTCCAGAGGCTGGCTGCGTGGGATTATCGGGATTGACGCAGCCGGTTTGCGAAAGTAACTCCGGGACCGAGTCTGAGTCGGTATCCGAGATATCTGGGTCGATACGGAAGAGCCCGGAAAAGGTGACTACGTAGAGTTCGCCATCTGGACCCTCTGCGAAAGAAGCGACGTTGCGGCCGCTTTCCAGCAGGGTCTCCCGGTCATAGTCGCCGCTGCCGTTGGCTCTCAATCCCCAAAGGGTTCCCGAGCCGAAATCAGAAAACACGTACACTCCCCTGAGACCAGGAATGGCGTCGCCGCGATAGACATAACCCCCTGTGATGGATATGCCCTCGGAATGGTCGTATTCGGCCACTGGCGCTATATAGGGACCAGTGCTTGTGCAGCTGTTACCGGTGCGGTGCATGCCTTCATAGCAGCGCCAACCGTAGTTACCGCCAGAGGTGATGATATCCACTTCTTCATACTGACCTTGCCCGACATCGCCTAACCATAAGTCGCCGGTTTCGCTGTCAAAACTCCAACGCCAGGGATTACGCAAACCATAGGCATAGATTTCCGGTAGCGCGCCGGGGACGCTATTGCCGGAGGCGGGAGAACCATCGTCGTTCAGGCGCAACATGGAGCCCAGTAGTGTGGAGATGGTTTGGCCATTATTGTCAGGATCGTCGCCGGAACCGCCGTCGCCCAAACCGTAATACAGCAGATTATCCGGTCCGAAGGCGATGTGCCCGCCGTTATGGTTGGAATAGGGCTGGCTGACTTCAATGAGGTTGTCCCGCAATAGATCGCCGCCGCTATCGGAGCGAAGAGTCTGGCCGTTGTCCGAGCTTTCAAAGCGCGCCACGTAAGAAGTCATGTCGGATGCGTTTTCCGTGAAGGAAAAATAGATATAGCCGTTCTCGATGAAGTTCGGGTGAAACGCCATCCCCAGTAATCCACACTCGCCGCAGGTGCTGAGACTGTAGTGCTCGGAGAGGTCAATAAGCGTGGTGCGGGTGTTGTCGCTGAGGTCGACACGGTAAACCCGACCCCGCTGCTGCACGACGTAGAAGATATCGCTCAGGCTGGGATGGGGCAGCATCAGAATCGGGCTGGAGAAGTCCAGTTCCGATGCGATAGGCGTAAGTTTAATGGCGTTGGAGCCGCTACTATCAAACGCCAGACAGGTCGAGTTATCCGGTCGCTCTGATATGCCGACGGGCGTATTTTCGCCTTGATCCGATCCTTCTCCAGATCCACATCCCGATGTAACCAGAACTAAAGCAGAGACAAACAGAACACGCAGCATCATGCATTCCTCCTCCGGCGCTATGACTAAGCGTAACCCATAGCATGGGAGGAATCAGTATGGAATTTGGCCGATTACGATGGGGATCGGTAGGTATGATATATGGCTATCTGGATTCTGCGTATGCTCTGGAAGGCCCTTCGACAGGCTCAGGGCGAACGGGGATTATGTGAGGAATGGATAGGTTGGGATGTAGACATGGTCGGCGTGAGGGGATTGAACGCGCCGGGCTTCCGGGTCCGACCCCGCTGGTGTTTTCTTGAATAACAGAGGATGTAAATGATTGGGTGGGATGTGGATATGGTCGGCGTGAGAGGATTCGAACCTCCGACCCCTTCGTCCCGAACGAAGTGCGCTACCAGGCTGCGCTACACGCCGTAAACCGTGCCGCATAAAATAGATAAAGCTGAGGCCAAAATCAAGCCTCGTTTAGTTTCCTCAGAGGCCTTCTTTTAGACTTGCGATGGCATGCTTGGCGAAGTCCGCCAAGTCGGTAAAAACGGGGACGCCGTCCAACTCTGCGGGAGCTAATTTCGCCAGGGTGCGCTCACCTTTGCCGGTCTTCACCAGCACGGGCTGGCAACCTGCGGCGCGGGCGGCTCCGATATCGCCGACGTTGTCGCCGACAAACCAGGCGTCAGCGGCGGACAGGCCGGTTTCTTCCTCAATTCTACGCACCAGACCGGGTTTGGGTTTGCGGCAATCGCATTGATCGTCCGGCACATGAGGACAGATAGCGATGGCGGCGATAGCGCCGCCATGCTTTGCTACCAGATCGAGCAATTTAGCGTGCATCCTGCCCAGCTCGGCTTCATCGAAATAGCCGCGTCCCAGACCGCTCTGGTTGGTGGCGACGGCGACGGTGAAGCCGGCGGCGGATAAGGCCGCGATGGCTTCAATACTGCCGGGAATCGGACGCCATTCCTGCTCCGATTTAATGTAGTCGTCGGAGTCTTCATTGATGACGCCGTCCCGGTCCAGAATCAGCAGTTTGTTGATGCTCACCCGCTCTTTCCTGTCTCGTTTACGCTTTGTTTTGCAGTAAGGAGATGTCCGCCACCTGCAGGAACACGTGACGCAGGCTGGCCAGCAGCGTCATCCGGTTGCTGCGGATAGCCGGATCATCCACCATCACCATGACTTTATCGAAGAACAGGTCGATGACGTCCTTCAATTCCGCCAATTGCTGCAGCGCCTGGGTGAAGTTGCGTTGTTCGATATACGGACGCGCAGACTCGGATTTCTCCTGCAAGGCGCGGAAAAGGTTCTTCTCCGCTTCCTCGGTGAACAATTCTGGATTCGCCGACTCTGCGGAGATGTCCACCTGCTCTTTGCTGAGGATATTGGAAACCCGCTTGTTCGCCGCCGCCAATGCCTGCGCCGCGTCGAGCTTCAGGAACTCCGCCACCGCCAGTACGCGTTGATCGAACTCCACCGGTTTGGTGGGACGACGGGCCAACACACTCAGGAATACTTCGGTGGGCACGCCCGCTTCTTCGTACCAGGCGCGGAAGCGATCCAACATGTAATCGACGACGGCGGTTTCCAGGTTTTCCGCCGGCAGATCGCCGTGCAGTTCCTGCGCCCATTGAACGCACTCGGCGAGATCCAGATCCAGCTTTTTCTCCACCAGAATCCGCAGTACGCCCAAGGCGGCGCGACGCAGACCGAACGGATCTTTGGCCCCGGTGGGCGGTTGATTGATGCCGAAAATACCGACGATGGTGTCCAGTTTATCCGCCAGAGAGACCGCGCAGCCGGTTAAAGTTGTTGGCAATTGATCGCCGGCGAAACGCGGCAGGTACTGTTCTTCCTGAGCCATAGACACTTCTTCCGGCTCACTGTCGATAGCGGCGTAATAACGGCCCATGGTTCCCTGCAGTTCGGGGAATTCCATGACCATTTCCGTAGCCAGATCGGTCTTGCTGAGCTCGCCCGCGCGCTGCGCCCATTCCGGGTTGCTGTCGATCTTCGCCGCGATTTTCGCCGCCAGTTTGCCGACGCGAATGGCCTTGTCATAAACGGTTCCCAACTGCTGTTGGAAAACGATGGGCTTCAGGTCTTCCAGTCGACTCGCCAGGGTGCGTTTCTTATCAGTGGAGAAGAAAAACGCCGCATCGCTGAGACGGGGACGGATGACTCGTTCGTTACCGTCGATGACCTGCTGAGGGTCTTTGCTTTCAATATTGGCCACGGTGATGAAGTAAGGCAGCATGCGGCCTTCCGCATCCACCACGTGGAAGTATTTCTGGTTGCCTTTCATGGTGGAGATTAACGCCTCCGCCGGGACTTCCAGGAAGCGGTCTTCAAAGCGTCCCATTAACGCAGTCGGCCACTCGTTCAAGCTGGCGACTTCTTCCAACAATTCCTCGTCGATGACGGCCATGCCGGAAGTTTGCTTGGCGATGGCTTCCACTTGCTGTCTGATCAGCGCTTTACGCTCTTCAAAGTCCGCCATGACATAGCCGGTGTTTTTCAACGCGTCTTTGTAATTGGCGGGCGTGGCGATCTCGATAGGCGCAGGGTGGTGGAAACGGTGGCCCAACGTGGTATTGCCCGCTTTCAGACCCAGAATTTCGCAGTCGATGACTTTTTCACCAAACAGCATGATGATCCAATGCACGGGACGCACGAACTCCGTGCGACGCGCGCCCCAACGCATGCGCTTGGGAATCGGCAGCGCCGCCAGAGACTCTTCAACAATGGCCGGCAACAGGCCGGTGGTTGGCGCGCCGGCCTGCTTGCTGCGAAACACCAGCCACACGCCTTTGTCGGTTTCCAGCTTCTCCAGTTTGTCCGGCGTGGTTCCGCAGGAGCGGGCGAAACCTTCACAGGCTTTGGTGGGCGCGCCGGCGGCGTCGAAAGCCGCTTGCAGAGCCGGTCCGCGTTTTTCCACTTCCAGATCCGGTTGCTTTTCCGCGAGTCCGGAAACATGCACCGCCAGACGTCTGGGGGCGGCGTACCATGTCAGCTCAGAGAAGGACAGTTGCGCTTTCTCCAGGCGTTGACGGATGCCTTGGGCGAAGGCTTCCGCCAACTGACGCAAGGCTTTCGGCGGTAGTTCTTCTGCGCCGATTTCTACTAAAAAATCCTGGTGGTTCATTGACTTACTTCTCCCCTTCGCTGGCTAGCACTTCGTCACGGATAGAGGCTTCGGCCAATGGGAAGCCCAATTGTTTGCGGCGGTCAAAGTAGGCTTGAGCCACATCTTTGGCGAGACCGCGCACGCGCAGGATAAAACGCTGTCTCTCGGTGACTGAGATCGCGTGCCGTGCGTCCAGCAGGTTAAATGTATGCGACGCCTTCAACACCATTTCATAAGCGGGCAGCGGCAGGCCTTTCTCGATCAGGCGTTTGCTCTCGCGCTCGTAGGTGTCGAAGTGGCGGAACAGCTCGGTGGTGTCCGCTTCTTCAAAGTTGTAAGTGGACATCTCCACTTCGTTTTGGTGAAACACATCGCCGTAAGTGACCGGACCTTGCGGGCCGTGGGTCCAAATCAGGTCGTATACGCTGTCCACGCCCTGTAGATACATGGCGATCCGCTCCAGACCGTAGGTGATTTCGCCGGTCACGGGGTAACATTCCAGTCCGCCCACCTGTTGGAAGTAGGTGAACTGAGTCACTTCCATACCGTTCAGCCAGACTTCCCAACCCAGTCCCCAGGCGCCCAGCGTCGGGGACTCCCAGTTATCCTCTACGAAGCGGATATCGTGAACCAGGGGATCAATGCCCATTTCACGCAGAGAGCCCAGATAAAGTTCCTGAATATTGTCGGGAGAAGGCTTCAGCACCACCTGATATTGATAGTAGTGCTGCAGACGGTTGGGGTTTTCGCCATAGCGGCCGTCAGTGGGACGGCGGCTGGGCTGCACATAGGCGGCGTTCCAGGTTTCCGGACCGATAGCGCGTAAAAACGTGGCCGGGTGAAAGGTGCCTGCCCCTACCTCCATGTCCAGCGGCTGCAAAATGACGCAGCCCTGACGAGCCCAATAGTCTTGGAGAGTTCGGATTAATCCCTGAAAGGTTTTTACATCTGGCTTGTTTGTATCAGTCACGGTTTACACCACTTGCTGTGCATGTTTGGTTCTTTAGCCGCAGGCGCTTACTTGTCAGGACGTCGCCGGCCTGTAGAATAAAGCGGCAAATTATACTACGTGTGCGCGCCGATTGCAGATAGCCATAGGATATAGCTGCGAAATTACGCGAAAATTGCTGTTTCTGCGGAAAAAAGACGCTATCTGACGCCAGTTTAAGGTGGCGCACGCCTCGAATTCACAGGTATCTCTTGAACAAATCCAAATTCATCGCCACGCTGATCATCTTTTTGATTCGCCTGGTTTCCAAACTGTCTCTGCGCTGGGCGCAGCGATTAGGCGGTTGGCTGGGCTCCTTGACCTGGCGCTGCAACGCTGGCCCGGCTCGGGTGACGCGCACCAATCTGCAACGCTGCTTTCCAGAAAAAAGCGAAGCTGAAATCAATGCCTTGGGCGCCGCCAGTATGCGCGAAACCGGCAAAGTGGCGTTTGAAACCGGCGCGGTGTGGGAATGGCCCGCTGAGAAGACGCTGTCTTTGATCAAATCCATTGATGGCGAGCACCTCATCAAAGAAGCGGAAGAAGCCGGCAAAGGGTTGATTCTGCTGGCGCCGCATTTGGGCAACTGGGAAGTGGCGGGCTTGTTTTTCGCCGCGCGTTACTCCATGGCGGCACTCTATCAACCGCCCAAAATCGAAGAGCTGGATGATTACATGCGGGCCGTACGCGAACGTAACGGCTCTGAACTGGTTCCCGCCAACAAGCGCGGCGTCATGCGCTTGTTCCATATTTTGCGGGATCAGGGCGTGATCGGCATTCTGCCGGATCAGGAGCCGGAGCTTAGCGGCGGCGTCTTCGCGCCTTTTTTCGGTATTCCCGCCAATACCATCAAACTGGTGTCCAAGCTGATAGAACGCACCGGCGCCAAGGTGCTTTGCGTTTACGCCAAGCGTTTACCGGAAGGAGAAGGCTTTGTGATGACGGTGCGACCGGTGGCTGCGGATATCTATTCCGAAGATCTGGACGTTTCCGCCGCCGCCTTGAACGCCACGGTGGAGGCCTGCGTGCGGGAGACGCCCGAGCAATATCAGTGGGAGTACAAGCGCTTCAAACGGCGTCCGGATGGCGAACGCCATTTCTACGACTGAATGTCTCGGCAGGCCGGAAGCCCTTAAAAGCGGTTGCCAGTTCGCAGTGGCGAGCGCTGGGACAGGTCGCTCTCCCGCAGTACTTTTTCATCGATCGAGCCGGAACGGCTGATATTTTTCAGAGAGTTGGCCAGAGACAGGTTGAAGTAAATCACGTCAGCGAGTTCATCGCCGTTGTCTGGATTTTTCTCCATGGTGAACAGACCGTGCGTTTGCTCCACAACTCCTGTCTGGATTAGTTTGTTCTGGCCGTTTAAGCGACCAAGATTGAGCACGGGCAAACCTTCACTCAGGTTGTACGAAGTAAAAGCCGGGCGGTTGAAGTAGCCGTTTTCGAAGGCGGGCACGTAGCTGTCGACGGAGTCGTCCGGATTAGGGTCTGGCGTTTCTTCTCCTGTCATCAATACTGGCGCATAGCCAACGCCTACTTCCTTGAAGGTCTGGAAATACAGCCAACGGGCGTTTTCCGTGACGGCGCAGTGAGCGCCTGGGCAGGCGGTTGCAGCTATGTCCAGGTTCATCAGATAGGCGCTGGCGTTGCTCACGTCTTGATAGTTTGCATAGATGCGGGAGGCGCCGGTCAGGTAATCGCCGCTGATCGGATTGATGATTTCCCGCGACTCCCCAGTCACTTTATCCACTAAATACAAACGCGAGCCACCCAGAGCGATAACCAGATAATCCGTCGTTTGCGCCAAGCGTCCAGTAATCGCGCCCTCGCTACTGAAATCATGCAAAGTCTCATTGGCTCCGCCGTCCAGAGAGATTCTGCGCACCAGCGTTCCATCAATCAGGTAGACGTTGTCTCCGTCTACGACCGTTTTGGTGGGGTCCATGACATTGGCGTCAATGGTTGTCAGCGCTGACAACGCCATGCCTGTATCCAATAACTCTGCGCCGCTGTTGGCGAATACCTGGCTGTCCGTGGTCAAGAGCATATCCAGTTCGCCAGTGGTGAAGGCATAGATGAAGTCGGCGTCCGCCAGGCCATCAATACTCCGCGTCAGAGCGCCTTGAGCGTCCAATATTTCCAGAGAAGTCGCCGTTGGCCGCAGGTAACCCGCCAACGCCCAGTTGGGTTTCCAGAACGGCGTCAGGTTGAGATCGTTAGATGTGCCATTGCCTGGTGCGTCAGTGACTGCCGCGTTGAGGGGTATTTTGAAATAGGCGTCATCCCCATTGGCGCATGTAGCGTCCGCGCCTGGCGTACGCACGGTGATTTTAGTCTTGCCGTAGCCCAAGCCTTCCGGAAGAACAGCGGCGGCGCAAACGGTCGAAGCTAGCGTGCTGACCTGGGTAAGGGAGGACTGATCAGGTCGTCCCAGAAATAGCTTCCCGGATTCGATCATCAACATATAGCCTGCGCTGGCGCGGCTTTTCCCCAGGGGAATCACCGGCGCAAGCGTGGAGGTCGGCTGGCTTGGGCTTTGCCGGTACACGCTGCCGGCGGTGATGTCATAGCGAAACGCGAAGTTCTTCTCCGTGTCTTCGCCAGGGTTTTGCAGTCCCGAGAAAAACAGGTTTTTGGTGACGGGAAAGGGTTCCTGAGGCTCTTCCACGATGACATCCGGCGGTTCCACCACTACCGGCGGACTGGAGTCGTCTTTCTTTTCGTCATCCTCCAGTCCCAACTGCTCACAGCCCCCCAACGCCAGAGAACTTAAGCACAAAGACAACAGAATATTGCGCTGGAGTTTATCCATACTTGCCTCGCATGCCGCCACGATTTTTATTGGTTTGTTTACGCGCATTTACCTACAAATACATAAATTTACAGTAATTTTCGCCGCGAAAATTTGAACCAGCCCTGGTTCTTGCGAGTTGCCCATAGCCCTGGGAGCCTGCTGGTTAGACAATATGAGGCCCTTTGCTATATTTTGTGATGCGATCCGCATTCAGGATTTGGAAGCGGCCGGCGATCCCGGACGTTGTTGCTTAAGTAGTTGGAAGAAGTAGAGAGGTAAGGCATCCATGAATATGCCTTGGCGAAGGAATGTATCCCCCCTTCCCGCGACAGGCGCGCTCAACCTGTTGCAACTCCCCGGCCAGCGAACCCTCGCCTATGGCGAGTGGGGCGACCCTGCCGGAGTTCCGGTTTTTTACGCTCACGGCGCCCCAGGCTCGCGTCTGGAAGGCGCGTTTTTCCATGATGCGGCGCAAGCCGCCGGGATTCGTTGGATTGTCATTGATCGACCAGGAATGGGCGCTTCCTCCCTGGCGAACAACTACACCCTGTTGGATTATCCCAGAGACGTCAGCGCTGTCGCCGACGCGCTGGGGATTGACCAGTTCGCAGTGTCGGGGTGGTCCAGCGGCGGCGCTTATGCGTTGACTTGCGCCTTCGAAATTCCCAAGCGCATCGCCTTTGTCGCGGTAATGGCCAGCTACACCAATTTTGGCGAAATGAGCGTCGCGAAAGATCTGTTATGGCGTAATGAACAGCGCGGCCCGAAGATTGCTGAAGTCAGTACGGGATTGTTTCGCACTCTGTTGTCTCTGCTGAGACTCACAGAGCGCTACAGCCCCAAGCTGTATCTGAAATTTATTGAAAGCTCGAGCACGGAGCAGGATCTGGCGCTGCTGCGCGACGCAGGCGTACTCGAACGCTTCATGAACAACCAGCGCGAGGCCTTCAATCAGGGAGTGCAAGGCGTTATGCTGGATTTGCTGGCGCAGTATCGGCATTGGGGGTTTTCGTTGTCAGAGATCCACCTGCCGACCCATATCTATCAGGGGGTGAAAGACCGTTTCGTCCCTTGGCGTTTCGCACAGCATCTGGCGGATAACCTGCCGTTGGCGGATTTGCGCATGATCACGGACGCCGGCCATATGTTTCCGTTGGAGGCGGACTTTCAGCGTGAACTGATGTCCGCCATCCGGCGTTATCTAGCGCCGTCTGAGACTAGCGACGCCAGAAAGCAGGCGTAAACAGTATCAGCAGCGTGAACACTTCAAGACGGCCCAGCAGCATGGCGAAGCACAGTATCCATTTGGCGGGCTCGTTCAGCTCGCCGTAATGCAGCGCCACGCCGCCCAGGCCCGGACCCAGATTATTGATGCAGGCGCCCACGGCGGACCAGGCGGTAACCTGATCCAGCCCGGTGGCGAGCAGGCCCATCAACATAAACACGAACATGAACATATAAACGGAGAAGAAGCCCCACACGGCCTCCAGCACCCGGTCAGGCACCGGTTTTCGCCCCAGCTTCACCTGAATCACGGCATTGGGATGCACGATACGCTTCACCTCGCGCATGCCTTGCTTAAAGATCAACAGCACTCGGATAACTTTCATGCCGCCGCCAGTGGAGCCGGCGCAGCCGCCGATGAAAGCGACAACGAACAACAGGAATGGCAGCAGGTGCGGCCAATGGGCGAAGTCCGCGGTGGCGAAGCCTGTTGTGGTGGCGATGCTGACGACTTCAAATACGCCTCGAATAATGGCGGTAAAGGGGTCGTAAGTGCCGGTGCCGATTAATACGCCGACGGTAATGACTGAAACAGTTATCAGGATCAGTGAATAAAAAACAAACTCGGGATCTTTCAGGTACACCAGCACGGAGCGGCGGCGCCAGGCGAAAAAGTGCATGGCGAAGTTGATCCCGGCCAGGAACATGAAAATGATGCAGATGAACTCAATCAGCGGGCTGTTGAAGTAGCCAATGGAGGCGTCATGAGTGGAGAAGCCGCCGATCGCAATAGTGGCGAAGCTGTGTCCGATAGCGTCGAACGCATCCATGCCCGCCCACCAATACAGCAGTGCGCACAGCGCAGTGAGTGAGACATAGATATACCAAAGCGCTTTTGCGGTTTCGGTGATTCTGGGCGTGAGCTTGTTGTCCTTGACCGGACCCGGCGCTTCCGCCCGATATAACTGCATGCCGCCGATACCCAGCATCGGCAGAATCGCCACCGCCAGCACGATAATTCCCATACCGCCCAGCCATTGCAATTGCTGGCGATACCAGAGGATGGACTTGGGCAAAACGTCGATGCCGGTCATCACCGTGGCGCCGGTGGTGGTCAGCCCGGAGACGGACTCGAAGATGGCGTCAACCAGACTCAGGTGGGGATGCTCGCTCAGATAAAGAGGAACCGCCCCACTCAGACTCAGCACCACCCAAAACAGCACCGTGACCACAAAGCCGTCGCGTATGCGTAGCTCACTGGTTTGGCGAAATACAGGCAGCCACACCATGAGACCCGTCAGAAAAATACCGCACATGGCGGTAAGGAAAGGCTGCATATGGCCGTCTTCGTAGATCAGCGACACCACGATGGGAGGGATCATGGTGGTGCTGAACAACATCAGCAGGACGCCCAGAATTTTAGCTATCGCCGAATAATGCATTGATTTGTCGTACGCTTATTTTTGGTAAATGCGTTAAAAGAATGCGAGTCCCACCTGGAACAGGCGCTCAACTTCGGCGATTCTGCGTTTATCCACCACGAACAGAATGACGTGATCATCCGGTTGAATACGCAGGTGGTCGTGAGCGATCAATACCTCGCCCCGTCTTACGATGGCGCCGATGGTTGAGCCCGCCGGCAGTGAAATTTCATCCAATCGTTTGCCGACCACTTTGGAGGAGCGATGGTCGCCGTGGGCGATCGCCTCAATGGTTTCCGCCGCGCCACGTCGAAGTGAGTGTGCGCTCACTACGTCGCCTCTCCTTACATGTGTAAGCAAGCTGCCGATAGTGGTTTGCTGTGGTGAAATAGCGACATCAATTTCGCCGCCCTGAATCAGGTCGACGTAATCCGGGTTGTTGATCAGGGTCATCACCTTGCGCACACCGAGTCGCTTGGCCAGCATGGAGGCCATGATGTTGGCTTCGTCATCGTTGGTGACGGCGCAGAAAACGTCAGTGTCTTCGATGTTTTCTTCCAGCAACAGTTCTTTGTAGGCCGCGTTGCCATGCAAAACGATCGTCTTGTTCAGCTCTTCGGAGAGCTGGATGCAGCGATTTTGGTTATGTTCGATCAGTTTAACCTGATAGCGTCCTTCCAGGGTTTCCGCCAGTCGCGCTCCAATGTTGCCGCCGCCCGCGATCATGATGCGACGATAAGGCTTTTCCAGAGGCTGCAGCTCGCTCATGACCTTGCGGATGTTATCCCGGGCGGCGATGAAGAATACTTCGTCGTCTTCTTCAATGACTGTGTCGCCTTGAGGGATAATCGCCCTGTCCTTGCGGTAAATAGCCGCGACGCGGGTATCAATATGCGGCAAATGCTGACGCAGGTAGGCGAGTTCGTGGCCGATCAACGGGCCGCCTTTGGTGGCCTTGATGCCGACCAAACGCACCAGCCCCTTGGAGAAATCCAGCACCTGCAAGGCGCCGGGGTTTTCAATCAGGCGGGTGATGTGCTCGGTAACTACCTGTTCAGGGCTGATAATCACGTCAATGGGAAAAGCTTCGGTATTGAACAGGCCTTTCTTGGTGAGGTAAGCGGAGGTGCGCACCCGGCTGATTTTGGTGGGGGTCTTGAACAGCGTAAAGGCGACCTGACAGGCCACCATATTGACTTCATCGCTGTTGGTGACGGCGATTAGCATATCCGCGTCGTCCGCCCCCGCCTGTTTCAGAATGTTGGGATAGGAAGCCTGTCCCTGCACGGTGCGGATATCCAGCCGGTCCTGCAATGAGCGCAGGCGCTGGGGATTGGAGTCCACCACAGTGATGTCATTCGCCTCGCTGGCCAGGTTTTCCGCGAGGGTTCCCCCAACTTGGCCGGCGCCAAGAATTATGATTTTCATGCTAAGCGTCCACAGCTGAGACTTTCGGTGTTGGTTGTTTCCGCAATCTGGCGTAGAAAAAGCCGTCATGGCCGCCGGTCACCGGCAAAAGCTGCACTCCGAAAGGCGACTGAATTCCATATTTCCCTTCAATCGGTATGACCTCCGCGTCCGTGGCGTCGGCGATAAAGCGTTCAATTATATGCTCATTCTCTTCTTTAAGAATAGAACAGGTCGCATAGACTAATAGACCCTCAGGCTTCAGGGTAGTCCATAAAGTTCGCAGCAGCTTCAGTTGCAGCTCTGCGAGCTGGGGAATATCTTCGCTGCGGCGCAGCAGCTTGATATCGGGGTGACGACGTATTACACCCGTCGCACTACATGGTGCGTCGAGCAAAATGCGGTCGAATGGCGTCCCGTCCCACCACTGCTGCAGGTCGCCGATATCCGCCGTGCGCACATCCGCCTCCAGTTGCAGACGCTGTAGCGTGTCACGGGTGCGAAGCTGGCGCTCTGGGTCTACATCCACGGCGGTTACGGAGATAGTTGGGGTTCGTTCAAGTAACGCCGCTGTTTTGCCGCCTGGCGCGCAACAAGCGTCAAGCACCCGTTCGTTGGGCTGAGGGTCCACGAGACTGGCGCTAAGCTGCGCGGCTTCATCCTGAACGGAACACAAACCGGCGTCGAAAAATCCCGGCAGACGGCTTACATCTACGGCGTGCTCACACTGGACTCCGGTTTCCGCCCATTCGCAGGAATGTGCGCCCACCTCCACTTCGCGTAATTGATTCAGGTAGTCTTCCCGCTGAACTTTCTGCAAATTGACGCGTAGCGTTAGCGGGGCCTGGGCGTTGCTGGCGGCAAGCAACTCGTCAAGCTGGTGCGGATAAGCGGCGGACAATTTGTCCAGTAACCAGCGCGGCATTGCATAGCGGAGGCTTGGATCCGCTTCGCTGCGCGCCAGCAGTTCGTCCTTGCGGCGTTGAAAGCTGCGCAGTACGCCGTTGACCAGCTTGGTGGCCCAAAGCTTATTGAGTTCCTTGGTGACGTTAACGGTTTCATTGATGCTGACGTGGGCGGGTTTATCCATGAACGCCAGTTGATGAAGGCCGCTGAGCAGGAGGAAATGAATATCCCGCTCTTTGGCCTTGATGGGCTGACGTAATAACTGGCCCAGCCAATGCTCCAAGGTCAGATAATGTCGGCATGCACCGTAACATAGCGCCTGCAGAAAACTGCGGTCATTTTCTTCGACCTGTTCCAGAGCCGGCGCCATCGCGGTGGTCAGAGAGCGTCCTTCTTCCGCCACCGCGCGCAGCGTTTTGGCGGCTGCGGCGCGAGCGCTGAGAGTTTTGCGTCGTTTCATATCAGCTGGTTATCTCCAGGACCTGACCCAATTGCATCAGGGGCTTGCCGCCGTTGATCAGATCCTTGCAACTGATAGGCTTGCCGCCGGGCAATTGCAGACTGGTGATGGACAGTACGCCTTCGCCGCAAGCGACTTTGACCGCTTCCGCCGAACGTTCGAGAATTGTCCCCGGCTTCGCTTTGCTCATATCGGCGGACGCGCTGGCCGCCCAAATGCGGATAGTCTGTCCGTTGTCTTCGGTGAAACACACCGGCCAGGGATTGAACGCTGCGATTTTGCGTTGAATCAGCGACGCCGGCTCGGACCAGTCGATACGGGCTTCCTCTTTCTGCAGTTTGTGGGCGTAGGTGGCCAGATCGTCTTGTTGTCTCTCGGCCTGTAATTTGTCTTCCTGCAACAACGCCAGTGCTTTCACAATGGCCTCTCCGCCCATTTGGGCCAGGCGATCATGCAGTGTGCGGCCAGTGTCGTCCGCAGAGATAGGAGTGACGGTCTTTAGCAGCATGGGGCCTGTGTCCAGTCCCGCCTCCATCTGCATGATGGTGATGCCGGACTCTTGATCTCCCGCGATAATCGCCCGCTGAATTGGCGCCGCGCCGCGCCAGCGCGGCAACAGTGAGGCATGAATATTGAGGCAGCCGCGCTTGGGGGCGTCCAGCACCGCTTGAGGCAGGATGATTCCATAGGCGGCCACCACCATCACATCCGCTTCATAATCGCGCAGTTGCTGCCGGTCTTCTTCGTTTTTGAAGTTCAGTGGCTGTTCCACCGGGATAGTGTGTTTTAGCGCAAGCTGTTTCACAGGGCCAGGGAGAAGCTTGTTGCCACGCCCGGCGGGACGGTCAGGTTGAGTGTATACAGCGACGATCTGATAATTGGCGTCCAGTAACGCTTGCAGTGCTGAAGCTGCAAAGTCCGGGGTGCCGGCGAAAATGACTTTCAGGGGTGATGACATGAAGTTTCAGGCCTTAAAAACAAAAACCGCCTGGGTGGGCGGTTAATAAATCTTTCGGAAATGTGGACTTATGCGCGCATTTTATGCTGCTTTTCCAGTTTCTTCCGGATTCGAGTCCGTTTAACATTACTCAGGTAGTCGACGTACAGTTTGCCATTGAGATGATCAACCTCATGCTGGAGGCATACCGCGAGCAGGCCGCGGGCTTCCATCTCGTAGGATTCGCCGTTACGATCCTGGGCTCTGATCTTGACGTGGGGAATCCGTGTGACCGACTCGTAGAAACCCGGGACGGACAAACATCCCTCCTGCATTTCTTCGGGGTCGCCGTCCAATACTTCGATGTCGGGGTTGATAAACACCATAGGCTCGGATTTGTCCTCGGATACATCAATTACTACGATGCGTTTGTGGACATCTACCTGGGTGGCGGCCAACCCGATTCCGGGGGCCTCATACATGGTCTCAAACATGTCGTCGATTAACTGGCCCAAAGCCGCGTCAAAGGTTTGCACTGGCTTGGCTACTGTACGCAGCCTAGGGTCAGGAAATTCAAGAATTTGGAGCTTACTCATAATTAAATTTGTGAAAAAATTTCCATTACAGATTGGATAACGCCTGCTAGTATTATCTATTAGTGTAAGAATGAGTACAAACTAGACAAAATTGAATAGGCTAATCGTCATTATAGCCTGATTTCATCCCAAACTGCCCGGTTATGACCTAAGGGAATGTATCATGAGGAAACTGCTGTCCTTTGTGTTCGTAGTGATGCTAACGTTGAGCCAGTTTGCGCTGGCCGCGCCTGAGCTACGCGACGACCATCCAGATCGCTACACTGTCGTCAAAGGTGATACTTTGTGGGATATATCTTCGCGCTTTTTGCGGAATCCCTGGTATTGGCCGGAGATCTGGTATGTTAATCCACAAATAGAAAACCCCCATTTGATTTTCCCCGGCGATGTGCTGGCCTTGGTGTATATCGACGGCAGACCCCATGTCACCATCGCCCAGCGCGGCGATATCGGGCGTACGGTGAAGCTGTCTCCGAAAAAGCGCATTACGCCGCTGGAAAGCGCCATTCCCGCTATTCCGCTTGAAGCTATCTATCCGTTTCTTACTGACAGCCGTGTTGTAACGGAAGAGGAATTGAATCAGGCTCCCTATGTGTTGCTCGGCAAAAAAGGTAATTTGATTGTTGGTGCGGGAGATCAAGTTTACGCCCGAGGCGATGCTGTGCTGGAAGCGTCCTATGGCATTTATCGTCGAGATGATGTCTATGTCGATCCTGACACCAAAGAATTCTTGGGTATTCAAGCCAGATCTATCGCAGTGGGTAAAATCATTGCGCAAGAAGATGATGTGCAGACGGTACAGATTCGCCGTTCAAATGAAGAAATCCGTCAAGGCGACCGCTTGCTGCAAGAGGAAGATCGTGAAATTAATTCCACTTTCTATCCCAGCAACCCTGAGGGCGATATCCATGGCAAGATGATTTCGGTCATTGATGGAGTGAGTCAGATTGGTCAGTACGATGTGGTGGTCATCAACCGTGGCGAACGCGAAGGTTTGAAAGTTGGCAACGTGTTGGCTGTCTACAAAGCCGGTGAGCAAGTTCGTGACCCTTACACCAAGGAAATACTTTTGTTGCCGTCTGATCGAGCTGGTTTGCTGATGGTGTTCCGCACTTTTGAAAAAGTCAGTTATGGACTGATCTTAAAAGCCGAGCGTCCGCTTGCTATAATGGACGAAGTACGTAATCCATAATATGTTAATGCTCTGAGACGCCGCGTGCTGTGGCGTCTCAGCCGATCAAGGATGATCCAATGTCTACTCTGACTCCTATTGTCTGGTTAAATCTCACCACTATTCCTTCTTTGGGCGATAGTCGCCTTGCCCTGCTTGCGCAACATTTTGAAGAGTCGTCACAGATCGACGATTTTCAATTAGGCGTCTCCTCCAGCCTGTCATTTTCCTCTGAGCTGTGGCGCGCCATAGAGAAGGTGATTGCACACGGCGATCGCCCTGTTAACGCACAGGCGGCGAATGCTTTGAGGTGGAGCGAACAGCCAGGGAATCGTCTGTTTTTGTTGCCTGACGCTGACTACCCCAGTCTGCTACGCCTGCTGCCTGACCCTCCCGCCGTGCTCTATGCCCGTGGCCGTCATGAATTGATACATCAGCCGCAGATCGCCATGGTGGGGTCGCGTAATCCAAGTGTGCACGGGCAGGAAACAGCACGCCAGTTCGCCCGTTCCCTGGGGGAAAGCGGCTTTACTATCACCAGTGGTCTGGCGGCGGGTATAGATGGCTCTGCTCATGCGGGCGCGTTGGGAACACTGGGGGCGACAATTGGTGTGCTGGGGTCTGGCTTGAATGTCATTTATCCCGCCAAGCACCGTGATCTTGCCCAAAAAATGATGGAAAGCGGTTTGCTGGTTAGCGAGTTTCCACCGGATACTCAGCCCAGATCGCAGCATTTCCCCAAGCGGAATCGCATTATCAGCGGCTTATCGCTGGGAACGCTGGTGGTGGAGGCCAGTTTACGCAGCGGTTCTTTGATTACGGCGCGCAATGCTCTGGAGCAACATAGAGAAGTCTTCGCTATTCCCGGCTCTATCCATAATCCTCAGGCGCGCGGTTGTCATCACCTGATCAAGCAGGGAGCGAAGCTGGTGGAGTGCACAGACGATATCCTCGCTGAATTGCCTGCATTGATGGGGCTATACCGCTCTCTTAATGAACCATGGACCACTGTGTTCGCTGCGGAAGAATTCCCAGGCCAGCAGAGCCAGCCTGAGCCGGCGTCACTGCGTCCACTGTCTGAACAGGCGGAAGCGGTGCTTAAGGGGATGGGTTACGATTGTACGCCGCCGGACGCGTTGGTGGAGCGAACTGGCCTGTCTATTGCGGAGATCAGAAGCGTGTTAATTGAGCTGGAGCTGGAAGGCTGGGTGCAGGAAGTGGCGGGAGGCTTCATTCGCAACGCCCGCTAGCTATCCATCCCTCCAGGCGCCCTTAGAGCTTGCCCCCACGGTCGCCTTCGGTTACTTTGCGCGAGATTGGTATCTGGAGGGGCAAAACTTGTCAGCATGGTTTATTCAGAAAGCAGTGTCCGTTCTCAGCCGTGGCGGCGTACTCGCTTATCCCACTGAAGCGGTATGGGGTCTGGGCTGCGATCCCTCGTGTGAAGACGCGGTCAATCGTATCCTACAGCTTAAACGTCGACCATGGCGCAAAGGCTTGATCCTGGTATCAGGTCAGATTGAGCATTTTTCCCAGTTGTTAGACAGGTTGCCGCAGCAACAGAAAGATCAGATATTGGCGACCTGGCCTGGACCCGTTACCTGGGTTGTCCCTGACCCTGGCGTATATGCGCCGCTGGTGCGCGGCGCCCATGACGCCATAGCTATCCGCGTCACGGCGCATCCTCTGGTGGTGGAGCTTACCAAGGCGTTTGGCGGCCCAATCGTTTCCACTTCCGCCAATCCTGCGACGAGGGAGCCGGCCCGCACTCTTTTCGACTGCCGCCGCTACTTTAAATCCGGCGTTGATCACTATCTGCCCGGCAAGCTAAGCGGACTGAGTAAACCCAGTCAAATCCGCGACGCCGCCACCGGCGCCATTCTCAGACAATAAAGGCGACTCCATGCAGCAACAGATTACACAGGTTAAAGACTATCTTCTGGGATTGCAGGACGAGATCTGCAATGGACTAGCCGTCATTGACGGTGGCGATGGATTTGTCGAAGACGCCTGGAGTAGAGAGGAAGGCGGCGGTGGACGCACCAGGGTGCTTAGTGAAGGCGGCGTGTTTGAGAAAGCCGGCGTCAACTTTTCTCATGTCAGCGGCGCGCGCCTGCCCGCCTCCGCCAGCGCCGCCCGTCCAGAGTTGGCGGGACGCAGCTTTCAGGCCATGGGCGTCTCGCTAGTGGTGCATCCACGGAACCCCTATACCCCGACTTCCCACGCCAACGTACGCTTTTTTGTGGCGGAAAAAGAGGGCGAAGACCCCGTATGGTGGTTTGGCGGCGGTTACGATCTGACGCCTTATTACGGCTTCGATGAAGATTGCGCCCATTGGCATCGCACGGCGGCGCAGGCGTGCGAGCCCTTCGGCGCGGAGATTTACCCCAAATACAAAAAATGGTGTGACGACTACTTTTATTTGAAGCATCGCGATGAAGCCCGCGGCGTCGGCGGACTGTTTTTCGATGATCTCAACGCCTGGGGATTTGAGCGCTCTTTCGAGTTCATGCGCGCAGTTGGGAACAGTTATCTGCCCGCTTATTCGCCCATTGTGGAGCGTCGCAAAGACATGACTTATGGCGAGCGGGAACGTTCTTTCCAACTTTATCGACGGGGTCGTTACGTGGAGTTCAATCTGGTGTATGACCGGGGCACCTTGTTTGGTTTGCAGTCCGGCGGCAGAACCGAGTCCATCCTGATGTCCCTGCCTCCGTTGGTGCGCTGGGAGTATGCCTGGACGCCGGAGCCGGGCTCGGATGAAGCCCGTCTGATCGAGTATTATTTGAAGCACAGGGATTGGGTGTAATCCCGCAACGCCAAAACCCATATCAGCGCAAGCAAAGGCAGGTATAGCATGGATATGTACGCAGTGGTCGGCAATCCGGTCAGCCATAGCAAGTCCCCTAAAATTCACGGCATGTTCGCGCAGCAGACCGGTGAGAGCCTTGAATACACAGCGATTCAGGCCCCACTGGACGGTTTCAGGGAAACCGTGGAGTCGTTTTTTATCGGCGGCGGCAAGGGCTTGAACGTTACTGTGCCCTTCAAGGAGCAAGCCTGGAACATTGTCAGTGAGCGCTCGCATCGAGCGGAGCTTGCCGGCGCCGTCAATACCTTGTTGCAACGGGACGGACGTTTGTTCGGCGACAATACCGACGGCGAAGGCCTGGTCCGCGATATCTGCGTCAATCAGGGCGTGGCGTTAAGCGGTAAGAAGATTCTTCTGGTCGGCGCCGGCGGGGCGGTAAAAGGCGTCATGGCGCCGCTGTTGGATGAAGGTCCCGCCTCTATTGTGGTCGCCAACCGTACGGTTTCCAAAGCGGAGGATCTGGCTCGCATCTTTGGCCGCAATGGCGTTGTCTGCGCCAGGGCGTTCGCAGACCTGGAAGGTCCTTTCGATGTGATTATTAACGGAACTTCCGCCAGCCTGGCGGGGGATATTCCGCCTCTGCCGGATGCCGTCATCGCGTCACATACCTTTACCTACGACATGATGTACAGCTTGCGCGACACCGCATTCGTAGCCTGGGCCAAAGCGCGTGGCGCGGCACACTGCTGCGACGGGCTCGGCATGTTGGTGGAGCAGGCGGCGGCGGCCTTTTACCTGTGGCGCGGCGTGCGTCCGGATACGGCGCCGGTGCTGGCGGGGTTAAGGCAGGGAGATTAGCGCCGCCGCCAACTTTGACTATGCTTAAGCTAATGATTTTAGGCGCTTAGATCCGCTTTAGACGATTCTGAGCCAGTCACTTGAGCATCGTGAAGTATGGACGGTCAACATGGATATACTCACCTGGGTGGGGCTTTTGTTCGGAATGGGCGTGGTGCTGGGAGCGGTTGCTTCCGGCTCCGAGCTGTGGGACTTCGTCAACGTTCCCGGGTTGATGATAGTCGTCTTCGGTTCTTTCGCCGTCACCTTGGTGAAGCACCGTTGGCGTAACTTTTTCGGCAGCGTACGCCTTGCCTTCTCCACTACCTTTCTTGAAAAAACTCAGGACCCATGGGAGCTGTACCGTGAAGCGCGGCAATTGGCGGACGTTGTGCGCAAGCAAGGCTTGCTGGGATTGGACAGGGTTGAAATAACCCATCCGTTTCTACGCAAAGCCGTCGGTCTCGCCGTAGACGGCCATCCCCCGGAATTCATAGAAGAAGTTCTGCTGGAAGACACGCATCAGTATGTCGAGCGTCTGCAGACAGCGGAAAAGGTGTTTCGCGGCCTGGGCGAGTCGGCTCCCGCCCTGGGCATGCTGGGCACCTTGGTGGGGCTGGTGCAGATGCTGAATAACATGCAGGACCCCTCCTCCATTGGCCCCGCCATGGCGATTGCGTTGCTCACCACCTTTTATGGCGCCTTTATCGCCCAGCTTATCGTGTTGCCGCTGGCTGACAAACTGCAGCTTAAAACTCAGGATGAAGTGCGCAACCGCATGATTGTGATCAGTGGCATTTTAAGCATGGTGAAAGGGTTGAATCCGCGTATTATCAAGGACGTGTTGGCGTCTTATCTGCCTGAGCTGGACGCTATGGAAGACCTCCATGAATCGACGCCGGCGCAGGAAGAATCATGATCAAACCGCGCAAGCAATCTGGTGGCTTGCTGCCCGTCGGAGCGCCAGCCTGGATTGTTACCTTCGCCGACCTGATGACGTTATTGCTGACTTTTTTCATTCTGCTGTTGAGCTTTTCCAGTCTGGATGCGGAGAAATACCGCTCCATTGCCTACTCCATGAGTAAGGCCTTTGGCGTGGCCTGGGTTCCTTCGTCTCAGGGCGCGCCGGATATGTATCCTCTGGGAGGCGATATCACGCCTACCGTGCCGATGGAGCCTGTAATCCGCGATAAGGGCGACGCGGAGCAACCGGCGCCGCAATCCAACGTAGAGCCCAGCCTGGATTTAAGCCAGGAAGTGGTGAGCGAAGCGGCGTATATGGAAAACGATCGCCTGGCCTCGCGCATGATCAGTTTGCTGGAGAATGAAATCGAGGACCAGGCGGTGGACATCAAGTTTGACGACAAAGGGGTTGTGCTTAGCTTTACCGAGCGCGCGACCTTTGCTTCCGGCAGCGAGGAATTGAAGTTATACATGCTGCCGGTGCTGATGAAAGTCACCGATGTATTGGCTGACTGCAAGGGAGACATTCTGGTGACCGGCCATACTGACGATCGTCCTATCGACTCGGTGAAGTTCCGCTCCAATTGGGATTTATCGGCGGCCAGGGCGGTGAGCGTGGTGCATCGCCTTGTGCTGGATGGGCGCCTGGACGCCAGTCGCGTGAGCGCCATAGGACAGGCGGAAACGCGGCCCTTGGTTCCCAACGACACTGATGAGCACCGGGCGCAAAACCGGCGTGTGGAAATTCATATCGAAAACGCTGAATGCCGGCTGGGCTGAGCGCGCGCAGCCTTCAATATGCGCGCAGGATCAGGGTAGAATGTGCGGCCCGGTAAATAACTATGATATGCAGGTGAATACGATATGAGCGGTCCTTCACAACCGAAAGTGGTGGATGAGGAATGGAGCGATGAACGGGTTCAGGGATTTTTGGCGTTGCTGCCCCGGGATGAAACTGATCCCGACTACCATGTTCTGCGGCAGGCTTATGAATACATGCTGGCCCGCGATTATGCGCGTTTCGTGGCCTATTTCGCCGAAGCTGGCCGTAATATCAATGCGTTGAGTCCAGAAGGCGAAACCATGCTGGATCGCGTTGCAGAGCACGCACGTGGCGCGGAATATGCGCAAATCCTGCGTGACGCCGGCGGTAAGAAAGCGGCGGAACTGTAAAAAGTCTGGATTGTAAAAAACCGGGGCGAACTACACATCGCCCCGGTCGCCGGTTTAGTGCGGCAGGTCGCCCAAACTACTGCACGTTGATTTCGATTGCTTTGGGCTGCGCCTTTTCCACCTTGGTCAACTGCAAGGTCAGGATGCCGTCCCGATATTCCGCGCGGATGTTGTTTTCATCCACATTATCCGGCAGCGTGAAGGAGCGTGCGAAAGCGCCGTAGAAGCGTTCTACGCGATGGTGTTTTTTGTCGCCCTCTTCTTTTTCCAGCTTGCGTTCGCCCTGAATGGACAACACGCCTTCATGGACGGCCACTTTGACGTGGTTTTTATCCACGCCAGGCAACTCCGCCTTAATCAAGAACGCTTCTTTGGTTTCCGTGATATCCACGGCGGGAGCCCAGTCAGCCTTGCGGATCACTTCTTTGCCGTTTTCACTGACGCGGGACTGGCCCTGCAGAGAGCGGTTATAACGGTCCAGAATATCTTCGAACTCAGAAAACGGATTCCAACGGGTAATCGCCATAATTCAATCTCCAAAAAGAGTTTAAGTACAAATCTGTTAGCCTGACGCGACAGGCTCTATGTAATCATTTACACCTGAAACTGCTGATTGGGGTGACGTCTTGCCCCGGTTACGCTGCGTATCGTGATAATAGAAATAATGGCGTTAAAAATGTTTTCAAGGGGCGCCCTGACGACAAAAAAAATTATATTCTGATTTGCGTCAATTTCCTCCCGCCTCCTGAATTTCCCCTACTCGCTCCAGTTTTCCTGCAGGTGCAGGTCCTTCAATTTGACGTAGTTGGCGGCGGTGTACTGGAAAAATTTTTTTTCCTTGTCACTGAGCGGACGCGCTTGTTTCGCTGGCGCGCCAACGTATAAGTAACCGCTTTTCAAGCGCTTGCCGGGAGGCGCAAGCGTACCGGCGGCGATCACCACATCGCTCTCCACATGAGCGCCGTCCATGATGATGGCGCCCATACCGACAAGGATGCGGCTCTCAAGCGTGCAGCCATGCAAGATGGCCTTGTGGCCGATGGTGACGTCGTCCCCGATCGTCAGCGGGTAGCCGTCGGGGTTGAAAGGTCCCGCATGAGTGATATGCAACACCGAGCCGTCCTGCACGCTGGTGCGCGCGCCGATGCGGATGCGGTGCATGTCGCCGCGTATCACCGCGGTGGGCCAGACGGAGCAGTCGTCGCCCAAATGAACGTCGCCAATGACAACGGCGGTGGGGTCGATAAAGACGCGCGCTCCCTGCGTCGGCGTGATTCCCTGATAAGTGCGCACAGGCATGGTGAAGACTCCAAACATCAAAAATCTGAGGCGCCCTAGTAGGGCTCAAGAGCCCGAATGGCGGATTGTTACTTTAGCATTGATCGGACTATTCTAAAGCAGGATTCCACGGCGCATTACTTGAAAGCCGCCGCCAACGCCCACATTTTGATTGCTCGGGGGCGTTGCGATCAGCAACCCCGGAAGACTTGTCAATTCAGGAATATTTCAATGACCAATCCATTGCTCGCCGATACGGCGTTACCCCCGTTTTCACAGATTCGCGCCGAACATGTCAAAGAGGCGATGGACAAATTACTTGCCGAAAACAGAAAGCGAATTGTTGATCTGGCGGCGCAGCCCGCATTCAATTGGGACAATCTGGCGCAGCAAATGGATAACATGTCGGACAAGCTGAACCATGTGTGGTCGCCGGTCAGCCACCTGAACAGCGTGCTCAACAGCGAAACGCTGCGCGAGGCCTACAACGCTTGTATCCCCGAGCTGTCCCGCTACGGTACGGAAATCGGTCAGAACAAGGCGCTGTACGACGCTTATCACGCCATTAAAGAGTCCGAAGAATTCAGTTCGCTTAGTGAAGCGCAACGTAAATCCATCGACAATACCCTGCGCGACTTCCATCTGGCTGGCGTTGATCTGCCGGAAGACAAGAAAGCGCGCTACATGGAAATTTCGCAGCGTTTGGCGGAGTTGGGGAGTAAATTCAGCGACAACGTGCTCGACGCCACGCAGGCCTGGACTAAACACATCACCGATGCGGATTTACTGAAAGGCATGCCGGACTCCGCTCTGGCGGGGGCGCGCCAGGCGGCCAAGTCCCGTGACAAAGAAGGTTATGTGCTGACGCTGGATTTCCCCAGTTTCTATGCAGTGATGACTTACTGCGAAAATCGCGAATTGCGGCAGGAAATGTATGAAGCCTATAACACGCGGGCTTCTGAACAAGGCCCCTACGCCGGTCGCTGGGATAACTCTGATGTGATGAAAGAAATCCTGGTGCTGCGTTTGGAAAAAGCGCGTCTGTTGGGCTTCAACACCTATGCGGAATACTCTCTCGCCACCAAGATGGCGCGTACGCCGGATGAAGTGCTGGGTTTCCTCAATGAGCTGGCGGAGAAGTCCGTGGCGGTGGCGCGTCAGGAATTTGAAGAGCTGAAAGCCTTCGCCAAAGAGCAGGGTCAGGACGAACTGCAATCCTGGGACGTCAGCTTCTATTCAGAGAAACTGCGCCATCACCGTTACGCCGTATCTCAGGAAGAGTTGAAGCCCTACTTTCCCGCCTCCAAGGTGATCAACGGCATGTTCGCCGTGGTGCAACGCCTGTTTGGCGTCACCCTCGACGAAGTCGCCGAGTTTGATCGCTATCATCCGGACGTGCGCTACTTCAAAGTGCGCCGTGACGGGGAAGAGATCGCCTCCATCTATATGGATCTGTTCGCGCGCGAGAACAAGCGCGGCGGCGCCTGGATGGCGGATTACGCAGTGCGTCGTCGTCTGGACGACGGTTCTGTGCAAAAGCCCGTGGCGTTCATCACCTGTAACTTTGCGCCCGCCACGGAAGAGCATCCTGCGCTGTTGACCCACGATGAAGTGACCACCCTGTTTCACGAATTCGGCCATGCGCTGCATCATATGCTGACCACGGTGGACTGCAATGATGTATCAGGCATCAATGGCGTGCCCTGGGACGCGGTGGAACTGCCCAGTCAGTTTCTGGAAAACTGGTGTTGGGAGGAAGAAGCGCTGGCGCTGATTTCCGGTCACTACCAGAGTGGCGAACCACTGCCGAAAGAATTGCTGGAGAAAATGCTGGCGGCGAAAAACTTCCAGTCCGGCATGTTGATGGTGCGTCAGCTGGAATTCGCCCTGTTCGATTTTCGTTTGCATCACGAATACGATGGCTCGGAAGGCTTCGCCATCCAGCAGGTGCTGGATGAAGTGCGGGATAAAGTCGCGGTGATCAAACCACCCGCCTTCAATCGTTTTCAGCATAGCTTCAGCCACATTTTCGCCGGCGGTTACGCTGCGGGCTATTACAGCTATAAGTGGGCGGAAGTACTGGCGGCGGACGCATTCTCCCTGTTTGAGGAAAATGGCGTGTTCGACCCGGAGACGGGCCGACGCTTCCTGCATTCAATTCTGGAAAAAGGCGGCAGCCGCGAGCCTATGGATCTGTTCATTGAGTTTCGTGGGCGTCCGCCGGAAGTGGAGGCGTTGTTGCGTCAAAGCGGCATCGCCGCCTGAGAGAAATAGCAAGGGCCTGCGTCGCAGGCCTTGTATTCATTTAGCCATCGTATTTACCGGGTAGTGCATATGGTGAAGCGTTTTATCGCGGGGGCGGTGTGTCCCCGCTGTGGAGAGATGGACAAGATCGTCAGCTACGCCGACGAAGAGCAGCGGCAAGTGCGTGAGTGCGTCGCATGCGGCTTCTTTGAAAAGCTGCGCGAAGCTGATGGGCCGACGGAGCTGCAAACCCGCGTCACCCGTTCGAAACAGACGGAAGCGCAAGTGCAAACGATCAAGTTTTATCCCCGTCCCAAGAAAGAGCAATAACGGTGTGTGAGCCTGACGTCTTGTTGCTGAATACCTGTCAACAACGAGGCTGAAAGCTCATACGAATGTGATGCTTGTCCAACAGGTTCAGCCAGTCTTCGTTCAGAGGTCGCCAGCGTTTGGTGTTGGTCTTCACCAGAAAGGGCGACAGGTCCAGATGATAGAAATCCGGCAGACTCACCATTTGGCGCACAGTCAGATGGGTGGCCTGATCCAGTTCATTGGCGAAGGGCTCGCCGATCAGATGATGGGCCAACAGATTGGCCTGAGTGGCCTGTAGATCGCAGATCGGGCTATTGCGCAGGCTGCGATTGTTCTCATAAACCTCCTCCACCAAACGATGGCTTTGATAGGCCATGATCAACAGGCAGTCCAGACCGGTATGGCGCAACACCAGGACGGATGGATGCGCGAAGTAATGGATGGTTTTTTCGATGAAGGGCGCGAACAGCTTTTCCGTGCGGCTTGCTGCGGCGCAATGCGCCACGCACTCCACTAAACGTGGGGCGAGCTCGATATAATCGATGACGAAATGAATGAGGTCCTCAACCGGCTGTGATCCGTTCAGTTCAATGACTCGGTGCAGAGAATCCAGTTGCTGGCGAAGCCACTTGGCGTAATTTTGAGTTTTAAGCTCTGCGGCCTTAGCCTGATTGATGATCTCGTATACTGCAGCGAGGCTCATCTATAACGATTTCCCTAAGTGACAACTATAAAAAATTGTTTCAATCCAGACGCATGACTTCAGTGTAGTCAAGGGATGCCAAAGTGCGTAATACTAATTTGTAATGAACCACTTTTCATGCTGACAAAATGTTTTGTACAGCCACGCCTGATAGGCGCCCCTCGCCGCAAGAAACAGGCAGAGTGAGAACCAGAGTCCGTGATTGCCCCAACCCTGAGTGAGCCACCAACTGGGCAGAAACACCAGCAGGGTGGCGACAATAATTGTATCCCGCATCGCTTTGCCTTGGGTAGCGCCCACAAAAACGCCATCGAACAGGTAACTCCACACGCCGATCAGAGGACATAGAATCAGCCAGATCAGATAGCGACTCGCCTCGACGCGAATGACTTCCAGGTCGGTCAGTCGGTAGATCAACCCTTCGCCTCCCAGCCAGAAAGCCAGGGTCAGCAGGAGCGCCGTCACTAGCGACCAGACGCCTCCTACTCTGGCGGTGCGGCGCAGCATGCCCTGATCGCGCTTACCGACGGCTTCTCCACACAGGGCTTCGACGCCATTGGCGAAGCCGTCCAGGGCGTTGGAGATGATCATCAAAAAGGTCAGCAATACGGCGTTTGCGGCCAGAACGTTGGTTCCCAACTGTGCGCCTTGCGCCGTAAAGAAAGCGAAAGTGAACAGCAGCAGGATCGTGCGGATGAAAAGATCGCCATTGAGCTTGAGCAGCTTGGCGAAAGCGCTGCGCGCCCAGAGTTCCGGATTGCGCATCTGGGTGAAAAAGCACCCGACGTCACCGCGTATAACGAAGAAGAGTCCCAGCGCCAGACTGTAATATTCGGCGATGAGCGACGCCCAGGCCACGCCGTCGGCGCGCATACCGAAACCGACCACGAACAGCAGGTCCAGTACGATATTCACGAGGTTGGCGCTGACCGCCAGAATTAATGCGCTGCGAGTACGCTGACAGCCGATCAGCCAGCCCACCACGCAGTATTGAATCAGCACCGCCGGCGCACTGAAGATGCGGATTTCCGCATAGTTGTGCGCTTGCGTCCAAATGTCGCCGGTGGCCTGCATCCACGCCAGACCCAGGGGCAATATCCAGGCGCGATTGAGAATCATGAATAGCCCAATGCCAAGTGCGATGGCCGCCGCGCGCAAGAACTCGCGGATCAACCTGCCCTGGTCCCCGGCGCCCCAGGATTGCGCCGCCAGACCGGTGGACCCCATGCGCAGAAAGCCGAACGCCCAGAACAGAAATGTGAACAGATTGCCCGCCAGCGCCACGGCGCCGAGATAGACCGGAGAATCCAGGTGTCCCAGTACGGCGGCGTCCACCAGACCCAGCAACGGCGTGGTGATATTGCTAAGAATTAACGGCCAGGCGAGGGCCCACAAACGCAAGTGAAGCGTTGCCGGGGGAGTGCTCATGAAACTCCTGAAGATGTGGCGATCAGATCACTGAAAGTGACCAGATTTGTGCATGAAATCAGCTGGATAGCTTTTTTACCTAAACCATGACTGAACAATTGCCAGCCCGATCCAAGTTTGTCTATACTGGCGCTGTACCTTGCATTTGACTTCCTACAAAAGTAGTCGACGGACCGTTGTAGGCGGGCCGTCTTGCAGGAAGTGTCCGGCAGTAACAATAAAAACTAAGCTGTGGAGACACAATAATATGATGTCACGAAGACGCGCAATAGCGGTGGCTTCGCCCGTTCCGTTTGTATCTGCGTCCGCTTCGGCCGCCTGGGAATTGAATATGACTCCCGGGGTGACGGAAGTGAGTCAGTCAGTATACAGCCTCCACATGACTATTTTCTGGATCTGCGTGATCATAGGGATAGTGGTGTTTGGAGTAATGTTCTGGTCGATCTTCAATCACCGCAAGAGTAAAGGGGCGAAACCCGCCCAGTTCCATGAAAGTACGACAGTCGAGATTATCTGGACTGTTATTCCCTTCCTTATTCTCATTGGCATGGCCATACCCGCGACCGGCACGCTGGTCAAAATGTATGACGCCAGTGAAGCGGATATGGATATCAAAATCACCGGTTACCAATGGAAATGGCGATACGAATACCTGAACCAGGACGTCAACTTCTTCAGTAATCTGTCAACTTCCCAGGACCAGATCTACAACCGCGACGACAAGGGCGAACACTACCTGTTGGAAGTGGACGAGCCTCTGGTGTTGCCGATAAACAAGAAGATCCGTTTCCTGGTCACCTCCGCCGACGTCATTCACTCCTGGTGGGTGCCCAGTCTGGCGGTCAAGCGCGACGCTATTCCCGGCTATATCCGCGAGGCCTGGACGGTTATCCAGGAGCCCGGTATTTACCGCGGTCAATGCGCTGAACTGTGCGGCAAGGATCATGGCTTCATGCCCGTCGTGGTGAAAGCCGTGCCTGAGGAAGAATATCAGGAGTGGCTCCTGGCCAAACAGGAACTGGCTCGTCAGGAATACGAGTTGAAAAATAAAGAATGGACGATGGAAGAATTGGTTGCACGCGGGGAGAAAACCTACGCGTCCAGTTGCGCTGTGTGCCATCAGGCCAATGGCGCCGGCATACCGCCGGCATTCCCTGCCCTTATCGGCAGCGGCGTAGTCAAAGGTCCGATCGAGAAACACACTGAAATCGTATTGCACGGGGTGCCCGGCACCGCCATGCAGGCGTTCGGAGCGCAGCTGAGTGAAGTTGATATCGCCGCTATCGTGACCTACGAGCGTAATGCTTGGGGCAACAACATGGGCGACATGATTACTCCGCAACAAGTTGCAGAGTTAAAGAACAAGTAGTTCTCAGCGACACACAACCAATTTAAGAGGAGTTTGACCATGAGTGCGGTACTAGGCGCTGACGCGCATCACCATCACGGTCCGGCTAAAGGCTTCAAGCGGTGGCTGTTAACCACCAACCATAAAGACATTGGCACCATGTACCTGTGGTTCAGTTTCGCCATGTTTCTCACCGGGGGCGTCATGGCCCTGATAATCCGGGCGGAACTGTTCGAACCGGGCATGCAGATCGTCAATCCGGAATTTTTCAATCAGATGACCACCATGCACGGACTGATCATGGTGTTCGGCGCGGTTATGCCAGCTTTCGTCGGGCTGGCTAACTGGTTGATTCCGATGATGGTCGGCGCGCCGGATATGGCGCTGCCCAGGATGAACAACTGGAGTTTCTGGATACTTCCGTTTGCTTTCGCCATGTTGCTGTCCACCCTGTTTATGGAGGGCGGCGGTCCCAACTTCGGTTGGACCTTCTATGCGCCGTTGTCCACCACGTATGCGCCGGACAGCGTGAATTACTTCATCTTCGCAGTGCATATGATGGGGATCTCTTCCATCATGGGGGCCATTAACGTCATCGCCACTATTCTGAACATGCGGGCGCCGGGTATGACCCTAATGAAAATGCCCCTGTTCGTCTGGACCTGGCTGATCACCGCTTTCCTGTTGATTGCGGTCATGCCCGTATTGGCGGGCGTCGTCACCATGATGCTGATGGATATCAATTTCGGCACCAGCTTCTTTAAAGCGGAGGGCGGCGGCGATCCGGTGTTGTTCCAGCACATATTCTGGTTCTTCGGCCATCCTGAGGTATACATTATGATCCTGCCCGCCTTCGGCGTGGCGTCACAGATCATTCCCACCTTCAGTCGCAAGCCGCTGTTCGGTTATCCGTCCATGGTGTACGCCACCGCCTCTATCGCGATCCTGTCGTTCGTGGTGTGGGCGCACCACATGTTCACGGTTGGCATACCCCTGGCCGGAGAGCTGTTCTTCATGTACGCCACCATGTTGATCGCCGTGCCCACCGGGGTGAAGGTATTCAACTGGGTCAGCACCATGTTCCGCGGCTCTCTGACGTTTGAGACGCCCATGCTGTTCGCCATCGCCTTTGTGATTCTGTTCACCATCGGCGGCTTCTCCGGCTTGATGCTGGCGATCGCTCCGGCGGACTTCCAGTATCACGACACCTATTTCGTGGTGGCGCATTTCCACTACGTGCTGGTCCCGGGCGCCATTTTCTCCATCTTCGCAGCCACCTACTACTGGTTGCCGAAATGGTGCGGAAACATGTACGACGAGGGGCTTGGCAAAGTGCATTTCTGGATGTCGTTCATTGGTTTGAACCTGACTTTCTTTCCGATGCATTTTGTCGGACTGGCAGGCATGCCGCGACGGATTCCCGACTACGCTCTGCAGTTCGCCGACTTTAACCAGATATCCAGCGTCGGCGCGTTTGTTTTCGGGACCACGCAACTGCTGTTCCTGTTTATTGTTATCAAATGCATCAAGGGCGGTAAAAAAGCCACCGCCCAGGTGTGGGAAGGCGCGGAGGGTCTTGAATGGACGCTGCCGTCGCCGGCTCCCTATCACAGTTTCTCTGAGCCGCCTACTGTGAAGTAGGCGGGCCGCATGGGTATTGAGATAACAAGAACAAGATAACTGCCACAGGAGGACCTATGGCGACGCAACAAAGTTATTACGTACCGGAACAGAGTAAGTGGCCCATCATCGCGACGGTGGGATTGTTTTTGACCCTGTCCGGTTTGGCGACAGTAATGGTGAATAAAAGCGGCGGCGACACCAGCACCGGTTGGTGGATGTTCGGCATCGGCTCCCTGGTGATGGTGTATATGCTGTTTGGGTGGTTCGGCAATGTCGCCAAGGAGAGCATGGCCGGCTTGTACAGCGCGCAAATGGACCGCTCATTCCGCTGGGGCATGTCCTGGTTTATTTTCAGCGAAGTGATGTTTTTCTCCGCTTTCTTCGGCGCGCTCTTCTATGTGCGCTATCTGGCTGTCCCCTGGCTGGCGGGGGAAGGCGACGGCGCCATGAACACATTGCTCTGGTCGGATTTCGAGGGGACATGGCCTTTGATGAGTAATCCCGACCCGAAAGCGTTTCCGGGGCCGGACGCGGTCATCAACCCCTGGAGTATTCCGCTGCTCAACACCGTGCTGCTGCTGACTTCCAGTGTGACCATTACCTTCGCCCATCACGCTATCAAGAAGGACGAGCGGGAGAAGGTGAAATTGTGGCTGGGGCTGACCATTCTGCTGGGCGCGATCTTCCTTGGCTTTCAGGTCTATGAGTACATTGAAGCGTATCACGAGCTGAATCTGACGTTGGCGTCCGGCATTTACGGCACCACGTTCTTCATGTTGACCGGGTTTCACGGCATGCACGTCACCCTTGGGGCGATTATCCTGACCGTTATTATGCTGCGCTACATGAAAGGCCATTTCTCCGCAAAACAACATTTCGGTTTTGAGGCCGCCGCCTGGTACTGGCACTTCGTGGATGTGGTTTGGGTGTGTCTGTTTGTGCTGGTTTACATCATGTAGTTCTGATGATCGACCCGATGTCTGCGTCGGGTCTTTTGGCTTCGCCGGAGCGTGGAACTCCGGCGGCGTCTCCACATCTAGTGGGGCGTCGGATTCAACTGCAAATGCCCGCTGAACAACAAGGCGAGCAGCACAACGATGAGGGCGACGGAAAAGCCCACGCGATAGGTGAGCGCTTTAGCGGTGCGTTTACTGGTGCTGTCATCCTTGACCAGAAAAAACAAACCGCTGAAAAGACTGACGACTGCGCCTGTAAGTAGTAATAAAACAAGGATTTTCATGGGTTCCCTCTTATTTTTTCGGACCACTATAGCAAAGACATTGCAGACAAACTACGGACTCCGTGAGGGCGTCCAAACGCTGTCGGGGGAAATGTCCGCCGGCTTTCGCGCGGTATGTCGGGATGGGAATGAGTGAACTGGAAAATCCTGTTGTTCAGCCTGTTGCTGTTACCCGTTCTGCTTGGACTGGGATGCTGGCAATTGATGCGCGCGCAGGAAAAAGAGCAATGGCTGCAGGCCTACCAGGCGATGCAGAGCAAGGCGCCGCAGCGCTATGACAGCCTGCAGGCGCCGCCCCGCTATGCGCGGGTCACATTGTCCGGCGCGTACTCGCCGCAAGGCGATTGGCTGCTGGACAACCAGATACGGGAGGGCCGCTTCGGATATCGGGTATTCACGCCTTTCTGTCTGGATGGCGACGACGCTTGCGTCATGGTGGAGCGGGGCTGGATTCAGGGCGATCTGGATCGCAGCGTGCTGCCGCAGATTCCGGCGGTACCGGGAAGACTGATCTTGCAGGGGCGTGCGGATACGCTCTCGGACAGCTATTCCATGGGCCCGAATGAAGCGTCGACAGCCGCGCCGTACCGGGTGCAGACCCTTAAGCTGGAGGAAGTGCGTGAGCGTATGTCCGGTCAGCTGGCGAGCTGGGTGCTGCGGCTTGATCCTGACCAGCCCGGCGCGCTGACGCCGGTATGGGAGCCGGTGGTGATGGGACCGGAGAAACATTACGGCTACGCCGTGCAGTGGTTCGCCATGGCGTTGGCGCTGGTGGCGCTGACGTTCTGGAAATGGCGACGTGGCGATAGCGAAGATAAGAACTTGGAAGAAGCAGGAGAAACTGACATTGGAACAACTGGCCATGGCTGAAAACGCGCCTTCGTCCCGCGGGCGTCTCAAACTCTGGGGCATCATTCTGGTGGCCGCGACGCCGCTTATCGCGGCGATGGTCATGTATTTCGGCCGCATCGGCATTCCTTCGGGCTCCACCAATCATGGCGACCTGATTATTCCGCCTTTGGACGCCGTTGAGATCGGTGTGAATCTGCCTGATGAGCGGCTGGAGGAAATCACACAGGCTGACGGCAAACGCCAGTGGCTGATGTTGACCATCGCTGGAGACGTCTGTAGCGAACGTTGCGCGCAGGCGTTATATCTGTCTCGTCAGGTCAATATCGCGCTGGGAAGAGAAGCTGACCGGGTCGGCCGCGCGCTGTTGGCGGACGCTGGCGACGCATCGTTGCAGCAAGCGCTGAATGATTATCCGCGCCTGCTGCCCGCGCCCTTCTCCAGCGGCGATATGGAGGGGCTGCGCGCGAAGTTGAACGAGCACAATATTCAATTGCAACCGTACGATATGCTGTTGATGGACCCGCTGGGCAATATCATGATGCATTATTCAGAGAAGCACGACGGCAAGGCGATCCTGGAGGATCTGAAGCGGCTTCTCAAAGTATCCAAGATTGGTTAGAGTGAGGAAAGACTTCCTCTGGGAGCCGTTGAGCCGGCAGTAAAATCAACGACTTCCGAATGCAGTAACAACAATAACAAGAGGCGTTTGGAAAATGGACTATGTCGCCCCGCCGGCGGTAGTGACGTCGGCTGTCGTAAACCCGCGTCTGCAGTGGCTGCGCCGCCTGGTCATCCTGACCTCGGTCTGGGCCTTCTGTGTGATTCTGCTCGGCGCATACACCCGTCTGGTGGACGCCGGCCTGGGTTGCCCGGATTGGCCTGGCTGCTACGGCTTCCTTACGGTGCCGAACGAGGCCCATGAAATTGAAATTGCGGAAGCCCGCTTCCCGCACGCGCCGGTCGAGGTCCACAAAGGCTGGCCGGAAATGGTGCATCGCTACTTCGCCAGCGCCCTGGGCCTGCTGATTTTCGCTATAGCTGCGCTGTCCTGGCGCGACATTTCCCCCGATTCCGTTCCAGGCGCGCGTCGCCCGCCTCGTAAACTGACTCTGTTTTTGTGCGCTCTGGTGATTCTCCAGGGACTGTTCGGCATGTGGACCGTCACCCTCAAACTCTGGCCGCAAATAGTCAGCGCGCACTTGCTGGGCGGCTTCTGCACGCTGACCCTGTTGGCGCTGACGGGCATGCGGCTACTTGATCGGCCGCTGACGGTCTCTGCGGAGACGCTGCGCCGTTGGCGTCGACTCAGACCGCTGGCGCTGCTCGCCGTGGCGTTATTGGTCACGCAGATTTTTCTGGGCGCCTGGGTGACGTCGAACTACGCCGCCGTGGCCTGTCCCGACTTCCCAACCTGTCAGGAAAAACTGTGGCCGGAAATGGATTTTCAGCACGGCTTTAATCTCACTCAGACTATCGGTCCCAATTATCTCGGCGGACTGATGCATAACGAAGCCAGAGTCGCGATTCATATGACCCATCGCCTGGGCGCCGTGGTTGTGCTGCTGGCGTTGGGCGGCTTTCTGATCGCCGCCTGGCGGCGCTCTCAGGGTTCGCCTCTCAGACGCAGCCTGGCTCTGACCGGGGCGTTGCTGCTCCTGCAGATCGTGTTAGGCGTGACTAATGTGGTGGCGCTTGTGCCGCTGCCGGTGGCGGTGGCCCACAACGGCGTTGCGGCGTTGCTGCTGATTTCTCTGGTATGGGTGACATACCGTTTATGGACTGCCAAAGAGGTGCGCTCATGAAAAATACCGCTTCCACTACGGCCGCCGCCGGCTGGCGCGATTACTACGAACTGTGCAAACCAAGGGTGGTGGCGCTGATGATGCTGACCGCGGTGGTGGGCATGCTGCTCGCCAGCGACCAGGGGATGCCCTGGAATGCGCTGATTCTGGGTAACCTCGGCATCGCTTTGCTGGCTTCTTCCGCGGCGGCGATCAACCATATCGTCGATCAGAAAATCGATGCGGTGATGGCGCGTACGCAAAAACGTCCGATTGTGCAGGGGCGTGTGGATAACGTTCACGCGCTGACGTTCGCCTTCTCTCTCGCGGTGGTGGGCATGGCGATTCTGGCCTGGGGCGTGAATCCGCTGACCGCCTGGCTGACCCTGGCGTCGCTGATCGGTTACGCAGTGGTTTACACCCTCTTTCTGAAACGGGCCACGCCGCAAAATATCGTGCTGGGCGGTCTGGCGGGCGCCGCGCCGCCCCTGTTGGGCTGGACCTCGGTTACCGGAACCGTAGACCCTCATGCGCTGTTGCTGGTGTTGATCATTTTCGCCTGGACGCCTCCGCATTTCTGGGCGCTGGCGGTGCATCGCAAAGACGAGTACGCCAAGGCCGGCGTGCCCATGCTGCCGGTGACCCATGGCGACCGCTACACCAAGCTGCACATTCTGCTGTACACCCTGATGTTATTCGCCGCCAGCATGCTGCCCTTCATCACCGGCATGTGCGGCTGGATCTACTTCGTCGCCGCACTGGCGTTGGGGGTGCGTTTCCTGGACTGGGCCTGGGCGATGTGGCGGGACTCGCGCAAACACGCGGCCATCAAGACTTTCCGCTACTCCATTACCTATCTGATGCTGTTATTTGTGGCGCTGCTGGCGGATCACTATATTCCGGTGACCCTGTCATAGCAGGCCAATCGCAGACGCTTGGAGAAAGTCGCCGTCTCGCTCTGGGCATCTGCGTAAAAGCGTCTAGAATTTAACAGCTACGTAGGACGTTTTTTTCCGCCAACGTGGAAGTGCTGTTATGTTGAGTCTACTGCGAAATCCTTTGCGTCTGGCTGAAGTCGCCGCCGATCCGGCGCAGGTTAGCGTCATCGATGAAGGTCTGGAAGTCTGTCCGGAACGGGTGGATGTGGCGCCGGAAGGCGTACAACAGATCTGGCGGGCGGTGGAGCGTCTGTACGCCACAGGCACCCAGCCGGCGATCAGTTTGTGCGTGCGCCGCAAGGGCCGCGTCATTCTCAATCGCGCTATTGGTTACGCCAGCGGGGGCGGTCCTGGCGATGCGCCGGATGAGTTCCGCCAACCTATGACCACCGCTACGCCGGTATGCCTGTTTTCCGCTTCCAAAGCGGTGACGGCGGTATTGATGCATAAGCTGGCGGAAGACGGACTGATCAACCTGCTGGACCCGGTCAGTTTCTATTTGCCGGAGTTCGGTCAGCGCGGTAAACGTAATATCACCCTTCACCAGATTCTCTCTCATCGGGGCGGCATTCCCGGACTGCCCACCCACGAATCTCTCGACACGTTGTACGATCACGAACAAGTGTGGAAGCTGTTGTGCGCTGCCAAACCTATCGCGGTGGACGGCGGCAAACTGGCGTATCACGCCATTACCGGCGGGTTTGTGCTGCAAAGAGTGCTGGAGAAAGTGACCGGTGCGGGCATTACGGAGTACCTGGAGCAGACGCTGCGCGCGCCGCTGGAGATGACCTACTTTACCTTTGGTCTGGATGAGGTGGGGAAAAATGCTGTCGCGCGGAACTACGCCACGGGGCCCGACGCGCCTTTTCCTGTGTCCTGGGCGCTCAAGCGCGCCCTGGGCGCGGATATGTCCGCCGCTGCGGCTATTTCCAATGAGCGACGCTGGATGGACGCCATCATTCCCGCCGCCAATTTATACGCAACAGCGGAAGAAACCTCGCGTTTTTTTCAAATGTTGCTAGATGGCGGCGAGTGGCGCGGGCGGCGAATTCTGCAGCCCGTCACCGTAAAACGGGCGACTCAGGAATTCGGCGGCTGCACCTTCGATCGCACCATGATGATCCCCATGCGCTACAGCGCCGGCTTTATGCTGGGGGGAAACCCGGTGGGATTATGGGGACCGCATACGGAGCGCGCCTTCGGCCATATCGGGCTGATCAATAAGTTCTGCTGGGCGGACCCAGATCGGGAAATTTCCGTGGCGTTGCTCACGTCGGGGCTGGCTCTGCTGGCGCACCATCTGCCGCGATTGGCGGCGTTGATCCGGCAAATCAATCTGCAATGCGCGCCGCTCGCATTGTAATCGGAGCGACGCGAATTCGGGGCGTGGAATTACTCGTGGCTGGACCAGCGGTTGGCCTGTTGTTCGATTATCAGCATGACATTTTTCAATAGCTGACGCAGTCTGACCTGGGTCTGGGTGCGCTCCACCACCTGAGAGACGGACGCCTGCAAGCGATGCAGTTTGGGGCTGACCTGTCGAATGCCCTCGGTGATCATCTCATAGGGGTAATGGTGGTCCTGAATACTGAGTTTATTCAGTTCGGACGCTTCCTGCTGGAACACGCTCAACACGTCATAAATCGTATCTTTGTTAGTGATAGTGGACGCCTCCCAATAAGCGTCGTCCAGCACTTCAATCAAGTTGAGGAACTCGGTGCAGGCATCGGATATTTTTGCGGGTGTCATGTGCGCCTCAAATTTACGGATAAGCTTGGAACGTTCTTACATTCAGCATAGCAAAAACTGGCGCAGGCGCCTGAAAACTGGACACTCTCGCCCAGTCCTGGCCTCGGGAAGGCCTAAAACGTTAGTTTTAGCGAGGGTTGGCGTTATGTAACCGCATTGTGTGCGTAGCGGTTTAAAATGTGTATTAAGGTTAATTTTTGAACTATTTCTCCAATTGTGGAAGAAATGTGGATATACTGGTTTTTACCTATCCCGGCTGCGGGCGCTTCGGGAGGCCAAACAACAACAGGAAGTCGTAAGCCATGAACACCCTTGAGGCTCAGCGTTGTCGCTTGCAGGAAGAGTTAGCGTTGGCGGAAAAAGAACTCGAAGAGTTATTACGCACCCCGAACCCGAACAAAACGATGGTGAATTTCTACAGTGATCTGCTGGTGCGCAACCGCGAGCTGATCCGCATGATTGACACCCACCTCAGTCAGTCGTCCCATTGGATCACCGACAAAGCGATCGGTATCGCCAAACTGGCGGACGGCTTAGCTTAAACTGGCCGGGGTCCGGATCAAAGCTCCGGACTTTCGCTCTCTTCGCGGGTTAGAGACAAACGGCCGATCCAGTCACCGGTCAGCGTGCCGAAAAGCAGGACGTCGCCGACCTGCTCCACTGATGTGATGGTGTGCAGGCGTTCGCCCTCCGGGTCCTGTAGATTATGCAAAATCTCCCCTTGCTCATTGACGCCCAGCACGAAGCCATAACGCTCAGCCTGCGGCTGTAATGCTTCCGGCAGTTTGGACATGCGGCTTTTCAGCCAGGGAAACGAATGCATGAAGTCCAGTACGCCGTTGCGCGGCGCGATCAGCGCGATCCAGAATTCTCCCGCTCCATTGCTGGAAACGCCGTCAGGAAATCCGGGCAGGTTCTCTATCAATATATCGCTGGTTCCCTGTTTGGGACCTTGCAGCCAGTACCGGCGCACTCGGTAGCGGCCGGTTTCGCACACCGCCACAAAGTCTTCGTTCTGGGACAGGGCGACGCCGTTGGCGAAGTACAGGTCTTCCAGCAATACGGTAGTGACCCCGGCGCCGGGGTCATAACGGAGCAGCCTTCCATGAGGACGGCTTTCTATCAGGTCTAAGCGATGCTCATGTACGCCCCAGCGCCAACTGGCGTCGCTGAAATAAATAACGCCATCTTCGCCGACATCCACATCGTCGGCGACGCCAAAGGGCAGGTTATCCGCCTTGCTGGTCAGGACGGTGAGTTTGCCCTCTTTATCCAGTTGCAATAACCCTTTTGCGGCGTCGGCCACGATCAGGTCGCCGGCCGGATTGAACTCAAGCCCCAGAGGGCGGCCGCCCGTATTGGCGAGGACTTTGAGCTCTCCATCCTTGTTGATGCGGACTATGTCGCCGTTGGCGAGTCCGGCGTAAATGGCTCCGTCGGCGTCCTGAGCCACGTCTTCAGGGCCGTCCAACCGCCCCTGACCGATCAGCTCCGCTTCCAGCAGACGTTGATTGGGAGCGTAGGACCCTTCCAGATCCGGCGCCGATGGCGCGTCGTAGGCTTCCGGATTAATGACGGCGGGCGAAAACAAAAAGTAGGTCAGTAAGATGACCCCCACCACCGTCAGTAGTCTGAGAGAGGCTTTCATTACTCCGCGTGGGTTCCTGTCCGTTTATTGAAGCGGATAGGTTACTCCATCAGGCGATGTAATGCGTCATACTCGTAAGTCACCAGCACAATGATGTCCCCGTCTTCACCCTGGGGCTCGGCGTCTGCGGCATAGCGTTCCAGATAGACATAATCCAGCAGTCCATCCTCCCGGTATACATAATGCTCGCACCACTTGAAATAGGGGGTGTGAATGTCGGTATAGCGGCGGGTCAACCTGCGGCCCTCGGCGTCATAGGTGAAGTTGGACGCCGCCACTTCACACCCCGGCTCCGTAACGCAGGAGCTCTCCGGCCTGTCTGTAAAGGTGCGTGCGCCGTTCAGGCTGCCGTCACTGGCGTACGCGTATTGCGTGGTCAGCTTTTCCAGGTCGTTATCGTAGGTGTCGTGGGACAAACGTCCGTCGCCGTCAAAGACGAATGAGCGTTTGACCAGCACCTGATTATGGGAGGCGCTGTCGGTGGAGTAGGAGTTAATGCGGACGAGACCTGCGCCCGCGTCTTTCTGCGGCTTCATCTGGCCTGTAACGGTTTCGCTGGTGCGTTGGCTCAGCGCGGCGTCACTGACTTTGCTGAAGGTTTCCACCCAACGGCCGCGATCCAGCGTCAGGACGTTGACGACGTCCCACTCGCCATCCGCGGGTGAAATCTCCGTATACAACGGGTCCAGGCTCAGGGAAGAGACATAGGCGTCCAGAGACAAGGCGCGACGGCTCATATCGACGCCGCCGTCCAGACGCACCGCCGCCACTGCGCCTTTGGAATCGTAGGTCAGCCCGGCGCGGCCGACGTGCTTGCGTTGCGGGTCCTGTACGCCGGCGAGGGCGAACAGTTTAACATCGTTGTCATTGCGTCCCTCCAGCGCCGCGCTCTCCGTGTCTGCATGCACATACCAGTTTATTTCTTTGACCGTTAAGGGATCGCTGAGGGCGTTTTCATACTGTAGTGCAGTCTTCCAGGGACTGAAGTCATAGGCCGTGAAGTCTTCCGTTGAACGGATATCTTTCATGACGCCCGCCGCCGCATAAGCGATTTTGGGCGCGTTGTGCAGCAGACTGGCGCTCATCACCTTCACCTTGGTGGCGTCCAGGTGGTTGAGGCGGTTGGCGGCGTCGATACTCTGCGCTTCTTCCGTCATCATGTTCTGCAGCGCCATAGCGAAAGCCTTGGCGTAGACATGGTGGCGATACTGCCCGCTTTTGACGTAATCGAACAGGTAATTGTTATTGAAGCCCACTCGCTCACGGGCGCGTTGATGAGCCTGCTCGACAGTGGCTTCCGGGTTTTCCTCCCGCATCAGATCGTACTGCATGCGCACCAGTGTGGTCAGAGGGGAAATGACCGGACTCCCCGGCGGCGCCATCAGAAAGTAGGCTTTATCCACCAATCCCGGCTCGCTGGAGGCGCAATCCGTCGCCGGAGGGGCGACGGCGTTAATTAAATCTTCGTCTTGCGTCACGCAGGGAAGCGCGTAGGCCATGAGCGGGTATAGCCTGGGATCGTCCACGCCAGCCAGTTGTTCCGCCGTAAACTCATACTCCCCGCCAACGCCGCTCATTACGGCAGGCTCGTCATCGCCAGCGAGGTAATCCCCATTCAAATCCAGCCAGACCTTGGCCTGACGCAGGTAACCGTCCAGCACTACGCCATGAAAGTTGGCGTTGGGCGGCGGCGGTTGCTCCGGCTCGCGAGGGTCGCGCAGTGTGGATACATCGGATTTCTCGCCGCCGCAGGCGCTCAGAAGCGGCGTCAGCAGGCTGACGATAAGCAGTGCGCCACAGTGGATTCGCATGGTGGTCCCTGTCCTTTTTGTTTTTGTGAGCGAGTCAATCTAGCGGGGAGCAAGAGGAAATTCGTTGATAGGTTTAACAAATGTTTACAAAGGATAAGAGGAGAGTGGCGGTATCCGCCGCGCAGACAAAAAAATGCCTCGCTTCCGGGGTGTCCCTATTAAAAAGTCCATCCTGGTCCCATCGCGAGGCTTAAGGCACGAGCGTAGAGGTAACAGTCGTTGTACAAAAGAAGTACCCTGACTATTGATGAAGAAACGTTAAGCCTGTAACAACTTAGCGAAATCTCTTCACCCTGTTTATCGCACAGATTGTGCCAATTTCGACTTTTTATTTAACGTATTGATAATTAAGTGTTTTATTTTCATTTCAGTAAAAAATACGGAAAGCTAAGGGAAGATTTCATGCCCTAAATCTAATCCAGGCTGCTCCATTGCGGTGCATTTTGGCCGTCTGGACAGGTTTTAGCGGGAAGAGGCATCCAGATGGGGACGCTGACGATAGCCCAGACGTCGCCAGATCATGGCGGTGAAAGCGAAGTACGTGGTCATACTTAAGGCGAAGAACCACTCAATGACGTTCTCCCATCTGTCCTTGGCGGGGTTTTCCAGCAACAGGCTGTTGGCGACGCTGGCCAGCCCCAGGGCCAGCATCCACCAGCACAGCCAGGTTTTCGCCCGCAGCCATTTCTGAACGCCGGTGGCGGCATGCAATGCGGGCGAGCGAAAAAGCGTCAGGAGGCTGCGCAAAAGCAGCATTTGCGCCAGCACGGTGAAAGAGAAATAAATGGTGACGCCATACTGCCGCAGTAACCGGTAGACGCGTCCGTCCACGCCGAGGAAATCGGCGTATAACACCAGAAACAGCGCGCCGATCGCCCCCAGGCACTGCATGGCGCGTACAGCGCCTGTCGAAGCCTGATTAAGCTTGAGAAAAGCGCCCGCCTGGAACCAGAAGACGAGCAACAACACAGCGTGGATAATCATGCCGGCGCGAAACAGATACAGGGCGTCGCTGGAGCGCGCCGCCTTGCTGATGGACACGCAACCGTCCCAGTACGGCAAACAGCCGTCGATAGCGCCGACCAGACTACTCCAGAGCCAGGCGGCATGAGCCACCAGCACAGGCAGTAAAAAGTTGCTCCAGGCGATTCGCTGCGGTTGCATGACGGCCTACTTTGGCATCGCGTTTAGCTGACACTTTAATGCTATAGTGCGCAATTGACGACTGCGCTATTAAGGCATGGATTTTATTCAGAGGTGAATGATGCGAACCGAGCGTATTCAATTGATGAGCCCGTCCCCCGGCACCCGTCGGGAGTTGCTTGTCCATCGACTGGGACAGGCGGATGCGCGCCCGAAAGTGTATTTCCAAGCGGGTCTGCATGCGGATGAGTGGCCCGGTCTGCTGGTGCTGCAACATCTGCTGGCGTTATTGCAGGATGCAGAGCGTCGGAACGCGATCCCAGGGGAGATCATTGTGGTCCCCTACGCCAACCCCATTGGTCTTTCCCAGAATGTATTCGGCTATGTGGCGGGTCGATTCGACCTGACCGGCACCGGCAATTTCAACCGCAACTTTGCGGATCTTTACCTGGATACCCGCGACAGCGTGGAAGGTCGACTTGGCTCTGACCTGGAAACCAACAATGAGCTGGTGCGCAACGCTTTACGCGCCGCGGTGGCGGCGGAGCTGGCGGAAGATGAAACCACAGCATTGAAGAAAACCTTGCTCGCCTTGTCCATCGATGCGGATTATGTCTTCGACCTGCATTGCGACGACCACTCCAGCGCCCATGTCTATTCCGTCAAACGTCAGGCGGACAAGGCGCAGGATCTGTGCCGTCATATCGGCGCCCGTTATCTGTTGACGGAGGATCTGGACGGAGTCGTTGCGTTTGACGGCTCGCATTTGCAACCCTGGCATTGGCTGCAAAAGGACTTTCCCGATAACCCCATGGAAATGCCGAAGCTGGCGGTGACGGTGGAGTATCGCGGTCAATATGACGTGTCGGATGAGTTAGCCGCCGTCGACGCCGCCAATCTGTTCAACTATCTGGTCGGCGAAGGTCTGATTCAGGGGGATGCGCAGCCGCCGCAACTGGAGGACGTCCATGTCAGCGCATTGGAGTCAGTGGATTCCATGAAGGCGGAGGCGGCGGGATTGCTGGTGTTTCAAAAGCCGTTGGACGCCTGGTTGGAGCAAGGGGATGTTTTCGCTGAGATCGTCTGCCTGGACGGCGACCAGCCCAATCAGCGCACGCCTGTGCGGGCGCGCACGGCGGGATATCTGATGGCGCGCACCCACCGCCGGCTGGTGCGACCCGGAGATCAGATCGCCAAGGTGTGCGGTGAAAAACCGCTGCCTCATCGCAAAATTGGCAATTTGTTGCAACTTTAAGCGGCATTGCCGACACTTAAATTACAACTATTTATTTGGCTGTGAACGCTTAAACGCGGTAAAAGGCTGCGTAAGGCGAAGGAACACTCCGACTCCGCTCATGAAGTGTATGGCGGATCGGGACACAATAACGGGGAGTTTAAGCGTTTTGACGATGTGATTCTGATCAGGTGTGGAGTCAGTGACGGTAAGGGTTGTCTGGTTTAAACGTGACCTCAGGGTCACCGATCATGGGCCGCTTTATCACGCCGCCCGACAAGGTCCGGTGGCGCCGCTGTATGTGGCGGAGCCGGAGTATTGGGCGCAGCCTGACGCCGGCGAACGGCGTTGGGGATTTGTGCGGGAAACGCTGCAGGAGTTGGACCAGACGCTGAGCAAGCTGGGCCAGCCCCTGTGGTTCATGCATGACAGCATGATCAACGTGCTTGAGTACCTGAAAGACCGGTTTGGCGTTTTTGAGCTGTATTCCCACCAGGAAACCGGGGTGCAGTGGTGCAATCGGCGCAATCAGATCGTTCGCGAATGGTGTCGCCGTAATGGCGTGCTGTGGCGGGAGTGGCCAGTCTGCGGCGTGCTGCGTCGCGCTACGGCCGCTGAGCGCTGGCAGGCCGCCTGGAAAGACTTCATGGCGCAGACCCGCTACCCCAGTCCCAAGTCTCTGCCGATGCTGGGCACGTCGCCGCTCAAGCCGGAAGCCTGGCCTGAGACCATCGGCGCAGACCCCACGCCTTGCGTGCTGCGACAGGCGGGCGGACGCGCCGCCGCCGCCCAGGAGCTGAAGAGTTTCCTGCAGACGCGGGGTATAAACTATTTTCGCGACACCCATTATCCCGCCACCTCCTTTGAAGGCGGCTCACGTCTGAGCCCTTATCTGTCCCATGGCGTCATCAGCTTGCGAGAGGCGGTGCAGCAGTCGCGGCGCGCCTTGCAGATCTACCATACCCACCGCTCCGCGGATTGGGTGAAGTCTATGACCGAGTTTCTGTCCCGGCTCTATTTGCGCAGCCATTACATGCAGCAGATGGAGGACGAGCCGGGCATGGAGTCCATCAATCTGCACAAAAGCTTCAACGGATTGCGTGAGCATCAGTTCGATGAGGCCAAATTCGAAGCCTGGAAGAACGGTGAAACAGGCTTTCCCCTTATCGACGCCGCCATGAAGGCGCTGATCAACTACGGTTGGATCAACTACCAGTTACGCGGGCTTCTGATGTCCTTCGCCGCCAATCAGTTGTGGTTGCACTGGCGTGAGCCGGCGCTGCATATGGCGCGTCTGTCCACGGATTATGACCCGGCGGTGCATTTTCCGCTGACGCAACAGTTCGCGGGCACCACAGGGATGTTCGAGCAGAAGATTTACAATCCGGTCACTGAGTCGCACCGGCTCGATCCCGCCGGCAAATTTATCCGGGCGGAATGTTCCGCGTTGCGGGAGGTGAGCGACGCTTATTTGCACGCGCCGTGGAAAATGCCGCATGCGGAGCAGATCATGTCCGGATGCGTATTGGGACAGGATTATCCTATGCCTATCATTAATAACGAAGACGCTTCGCTTATCGCCGGCCAACGCCTGAAAGCCCATCTGGAAGAGCGGCTCGATCCGATGGAGACCGCTCGCGTACGCGCTGCTCACCTGCGCTCCATCAAGCTGGACTGAGCACGCAAAAAAGCCGGCGCGCCCTGGGGCGGCCGGCGAAAAAGGGGAGCCTGCAACGGACGTAGCGTTATGCTTCTTCGTCGCCTTCTTTGTCGCAGTTTTCAGGGTGACGGCGACGTTCTTTGTGCTGACCGCGCGCCTCGTGCATTTCTTTCAGCTTTTCCATTTGCTCTGCGTTCAGCACCGTGGCCAGTTTGGCGTCAGTTTGCGTGCGCAGATTTTCCATCGCAGTGTGCATCTCTTCACGCTGGGGCTTGTATTGCTCCTTCAGGCTGTGACGTTGCTCGCGGCTCTCTTCCATGATGGTCTGGAACTGTGCTTTCTGTTCTTCCGTCAGCGACAGTTTTTCCGCCAGACGGTCAATGTTCGGGCCTTGGTGGGGGCCGCCCTTGGCCAGTGCGAATCCGCTGGCGGCGATTAAACATGTCAGGGTGAATGCAGCGAATTTTTTCATAACCGTTTTCCTCAATTTCCTGTTTGGCTTTATGTGATTATCAATCTATGCCCGAAATGTGCAGGAAATGAGGAGGCATTAAGGAATAGAGATTACAACGCCGTCATCCTTCGTATTTATAGCCCAGACCGTAAACGGAATGGATGTAATCCTGGTCGGGAAACAGCTCGGTCATTTTCTTGCGCAGCTTCTTGATGTGGCTGTCCACGGTGCGGTCGCTGACGATGCGATGATCTTGATAAATACCGTCCATAAGCTGGCTGCGGGAAAAGATGCGGCCGGGTTCGTCCGCCAGTATTTTCAGCAACTGAAACTCAATGGCGGTCAGCTCCAACGGTTTGCCCCGCAGGACTGCGCGATAGCGCGAGGGGTCCAGCATCAGCGCGCGTTCTTCTACGGGCGCGCCGCGCACACGGCGCAGGATGGCCTTGACCCGCGCCACCACTTCACGAGGGCTGAAAGGCTTGCAGACATAGTCGTCCGCGCCCAGCTCCAGGCCGAGCAGCCGGTCGATTTCCTCCACCCGGGCGGTCACCATAATAATGGGCGCGTCAGTGAAGCGACGCGCTTCCCGGCACACGGACAGGCCGTCCAGACCCGGCAGCATCAGATCCAGCAGAATCAGGTCCGGGGCCTCGGCGCGGATACGCTCCAACGCCTGCTGACCGTCGCCAATGATGTCGCATTGGTAGCCTTCCTGCTGCAGATAGTCTTTGAGCAGACTGGCGAGCTTGGGTTCATCTTCCACGATGAGTATGCTGGCTTGAGGCATGTGCGTTGTCTCCGCTGTCGTTCAGATAAGGGGGCCGGCTTCACTCTTTACCGGCTGGCAGCGTCACGTCTATGGCCAGTCCGCCAAGAGGAGAACGGGACGCGCTGATTTCGCCGTCATGAGCCTCGACGATTTTACGGCAAATCGCCAGTCCAAGCCCTGAGCCGCCGGTGTTGCGGTTACGTGAGTTTTCGACGCGATAAAGATGGTCGAACAGCTTGGGCAGGGCGTCATCCGGCGCGCCCGGACCGGAGTCTTCGATGCGCAGTCGGACCTGATTATGGTCAGTACTGAGGGCAACGCGCACCTGAGCGCCGGGGTCGGCGTATTTGCACGTGTTGCTGAGCAGATTATCCAGCAACTGGCTTAAGCGTGTGGCGTCCGCCCACACTATGGCGGGGCTGGGCGCCAGGTCGCTGATCAACTGAAAGCCGGCGGCGGCGAAACTGGATTGGTGTCTGTCCAGGGCGTGTTGCAGAATCAGGCGCAGATCTTCCTCGTCTTTCTGGTAGCGCAGGGCGCCCACTTCGGCGTTGGTCAGCTCATACAGGTCGTTAATCAGTTTCTGCAGGTGTTCAATTTCCTGCTGGATGGAGAGCAGGTTGTCCCGATTGGTCGGGCGAACGCCGTCCACCAGCGCCTCCAGCTCGCCTTTGGCGATGGCCAGGGGCGTACGCAATTCATGGGAAATATCCGCAATCCAGCGTCTCCGGGCGGTTTCATTGGATTTGAGCGTTTGCGCCAGTTGATGGAAATCCCGCGCCAGTTGTCCCAGTTCGTCTTTGCCCGAAATTTTCAGCTCCATGTCATAAGCACCCTGCGCCAGTTGCCGGGTGGCGGTTGCGAGGCGTTTGATGGGCGTTACGAACTGGCGCGCCAAAGGCAATGCGATCAACAGCGAAATGGCCACCATCAGTGCGCTGATGACCAGAAAGGCCTTGTCCTGGCTCTTGCTGAACGCCAGGTCGTTTTGCTCCGTCACCCGCACCCGCGGCGGCAGCGCCAGCCAGCCGATGGTCTGATCGCCGAGCTTTATCGGCGCCATGATGAAGTCACTGCGATAGCGGCCGGTCACCACCTGCTTGTCTGCGTCCAGCAAGGTAGGCGGACGTGGCGGATGCGGGCGGTCAGGGCGATTATCGCCGCCGCGCCGAGGCGGACGCCAGGGTTGCTGGTCGTCTTCATCGGCTTCCAGCAGGCGCCGCCACAAATTGTGATCGCGACGCAGGGGCTCCCAGCTGCCGGTTTGTCGATAGAAGCGTTGGAGATTATTGATCAGCGTCTCCTGCCGTTGCAGATCGCGGCGATTGACGTAATCCAGGAAACCCCGGTCGAAGCTCCACTGCATGAGAGAATACATGGCGGCGAACATCGCCGTGGTGGCGATCAGCAGCGCCAGAATAAGCTTGGTTTGAATGCGCACGTTGGTGTCCGGTTGGCCTGGTCGGGATAGGTCGCTTCACCGATTAATCTAGCGGCTTTTCCCGACGCCGTTAAGCGCAGGGACGCTATGAGGGCGTTATTTCCTAAGTTTTTTCACATTCGTCCGCTGGTGACGGGAGTGTGAAGAAGGTCATAAACCCAATGTCTGGCGTTATTTACCAAAAATTAATTTTTCTCTAAGATACGCCGGTTTTTTTACCTACCTTGTGGAATCCCCATGCGCAATTTATCAATTGGATTGATATCCATCCTGACAGGCCTTGTCCTGACTGTTGTCGTCACCTGGAACAGTATCTTTTACGCCGAGCCCGGCTATGTGTATCACGTCAGAACGATTTTGGGCGATGAACACGTGGTGTCTGACGTCGGTTACCAGTTTTATCTGTGGGGTCGCTGGAACGCCTGGAAACGCGCGTTGACCGTGCAGGCGGTGAAAGGCGGCGACAGCACCGTTTCCTACGTCGAAGTGGAGAACTCGGAAACCAGCGCTGCGTTGCCGCCGCTGAAAATCATGTTTCTGGACCAGGTGGACGCCGCGGCGGAAGCCACCGTCCGCTTCAGCATTCCCACCGATCAGGAAGGCTTCACCCGTCTGGCCCATGAATACCGTACTCCCGCCAACCTGCTGCGCACGGCGCTGATTCCGGCGTTCAAGGAAACCCTGCAGGCCACCGCATCGCTGATGAGCGCGGAGGACTACTACAGCGGCGGCCGCACCGAGTTCAACACGGAATTTGAAAACCAGATGTCCAACGGCATCTACATCGTCAAGCGTGAGGAAATGCTGGTGAGCTCGCAGCGTAAAATTTCCGGCTCCGCCAATGTGTCGCTGGGCGCCTCTCAGGAAGAATACGGTGACGAAGCCAAAGCGGTATTCGTTGTGCGCAAAGTCACGGACGCCAACGGAACTCCCCGGCGTAAGGATCAGAAGTTCACCCAGTTCGGCATCAGTGTGGTGGATGCGCGCATTACTGACATGACGCCCAACAATCGTTTCATTGAGCGCATGCAGTTGAAGCAGAAAGCCAGCGCCGACCGCGCCATCGCCCGTGAGCAGCGGATTCAGGAAGAAGAACAGCGTCTGTTGGCGATCGCCCGCGGCGAGCGCGAAGTGGCGGAGCGTCAGGCCAAGGCCAAGGTGGACCAGATTCAGAAAACCACCGAAGCGGAAACGGACAAACAGTTGGCTGTGACGTCTGCGACCAAACTCAAAGAACAGGCGCGCATCGAAAAGGAAACCGCTGAGATCAATCTGGAAAAGGCCCGCATTGAAGCGGAAACCAAGCGCACTCTGGCGGAAGCGGAAGCCTACCAGAAAGAAGTGATCCTGAAAGCGGATAACGCGCTGGCGCAGAAGCTGGATGCGGAAATCGAAATTCACAAACTGTGGGCGGACGCCTTCGCACGCCGTTCCGTTCCGACCAACGTCTTTGGCGGAGGCGCCGCCGGTGGCGCGCCGCAGGGTTCCGATACGGAAGTCACCGCCTTTATGCAAATGCTGACGCTGGACGCCGCCAAACGTCTGGCGTACGAACGGGAGATCGGCAAGGGCGCCGACTGATCGGTGCAGCTGACAGCCGTCGTGAAAGGGGCGCCCGCCAAGCGGAGCGCCCCTTTTTTTATGGTTAAACCTCAACAAATCCTAGCGCGAGAGCGGCAGGGCGAGACCGATGAGGATAAAAAGGCCGCCGCAAAATCGATTGAAGCGTTCGCCATGGGTTTGCAGTTTCGGGCCGATGTGATGCGCGGACAGCGCCAGCATCGCCTCCACACTGAATTCGATGACTGCGAAGGTCAGCGCCATCGTCGCAAACTGACCTGACAGCGGCCGCTGCGGATCGACGAACTGGGGTAAAAAGGCGGCGAAGAAAATCAGCACTTTCGGGTTGGACAGCGCCGCCAGGGCGCCTTGGCGAAACAACATGACATTGTTGTGCGACGACCCGCCATTCGGGTTGAGGCGAAGTCCCGGCGCGCGCCATTGCTGGATTCCCAGCCACACCAGATACGCTCCCCCCAACCACTGCAACGCTGTCAAAGCCGTGACGGAAGACTGCAGTAACGCGCCAACGCCGAACATGGACAGCATCATCAGCAATAGAAACCCCAACACGCCGCCAAGAATTGTGAACACGGCCCGGGCGCGCCCATAAACCGCGCCATGGGTGAGCGCGAGCAGTCCGTTAGGGCCGGGAGAGAACGACAGGCCGGCGGTGGCGGCCAGAAACAGAAGCCAAGTTTGCAGAGTCATTGCTAACGCCTTGGTGAATGGGGGATGTGAGCAGTTTAAGGCGTAAGAGTGGATTTAAATGGTAATAATTAGACATATTGGGGTAGATTCTAGTCATTAGGAATTAAGGAAACACTACGTCTGAATATGACTCAACCTGCCCCATCCGCACCGGACGTACGCTTTCTATTGTTGCCGCTGCCGGAGTTCACCATGCTGCCTTTCGGTGGATTTCTGGATAAGCTGCGCTTCAGCGCCGACGACGAGGATTACAGCGCGCAACGCTATTGCGCCTGGCGCGTGCTGGGCCTGGAGCCGGGCAGTATTGTCTCCAGCAGCGGCGTCGCCATTGAAGTGCAGGAAATCGCGGCGCAGACGCGGCTCACTGATTTTGATTACCTGGTGGTGTTCGGGGGACGCACCGCCCGCCGCAGCATGGCGCTGGCCAGTGAATACGGACCACTGTTGCGTAAGGCGGCGGCGCAGGGGCTGTCTCTGGTCAGTATCGACAACGCCTGTTTCCTGCTGGCCGCCGCAGGATTATTGCAGGGGGCCAAAGTGGCGATGCATTGGCGTCATGTGCAGGAGTTTCAGGTTGCTTTTCCCCATATTGAAGTTCGCACCGGGCAGCTGTATTGCTTTGACGGTAAGCGCATCAGTTGTGGGGGAGGCGTCGCTGCGGTGGACCTGGCGGTGGAGTTACTGGCGCGACATTGCGGGAGAACCCGGGCGCTGAAAGGCCTGGCGGATATGCTGGTGGACGAGGCCCGCAGTGAAACCCATCCGCTGAAATCCCTGGCGCAGGAGAGCGGGCTCGGTCGTAACGTCGGGCGTGCTGCGAGCCTGATGCGGCATTGGCTGGGAGACGCCTTCACCGTTGAAGACATTGCGGCCGCCATCGGCGTCAGCCGCCGTCAATTGGATCGTCTCTTTATCACGGAGTTTGACTGCACGGCGCGAGCCTATTGGCGGGAAATGCGTTTGCAGCATGTGCGCTGGCGCTTGCTGAACTCCCACCACAGTCTGGCTGCGCTGGCTGATGAAATCGGCGCGCAGGACGTCAGTCATCTCTGCAAACTATTCCGCCAGCGTTTCGGCGTCAGCCCGGACGCTTTCCGCAAAAGCGGCGGTTGAGACCGCTGTTCATGCTTAGGTCCTTTCCCTTTATTCGAACCTTTTAACGCAATTTTTAAGCTTTTTATTCAAGGATATAGCTTCTAAGGTGAGGTTTTGGCCGGTTCACCGGGAGGAGATGGGTTATGGGTTTGCTGGTTGACGGAGTCTGGCGCGATCAATGGTACGACACCGCTAAAAGCGGAGGCAGGTTTGAGCGGGAAGCGTCTCGTTTTCGTCGCCGCGTCAGCGCTCAAGGGGAAGATGGATTTCCGGCTGAGTCGGGTCGTTACCATCTGTATGTCAGTCTGGCCTGCCCCTGGGCGCACCGCACTCTGATCTTTCGTAAGTTGAAAGGACTGGAGCCTCATATCAGCGTTTCCGCCGTATCTCCGGATATGATGAATAACGGATGGGAGTTTGACGCCGCCAAGGGGCTGCCGGATCATCTGTACGACGCTGACTACCTGTACCAGCTCTACCTGAAAGCCCATGCGCAATACAGCGGTCGCGTCACCGTGCCGGTGTTGTGGGACAAGCAGACTCAGACCATCGTCAATAATGAGTCGGCGGAGATTATTCGCATGTTCAATGAGGCGTTTAACGGTCTGACCGACAATCACGCCGACTTTTACCCCGAACCGCTGCGGGAACGCATCGACGCCGTCAACGAATGGGTGTACGCCCAGATCAACAACGGCGTGTATCGCTGCGGCTTCGCCACCACGCAGGAAGCCTACGAAGAAGCGTTCAACGGACTCTTCGCCGCCCTCGACAGAGTGGAGGACATTCTGGCGCGGCAGCCTTTTCTGGCGGGCGACTATCTGACGGAGGCGGACTGGCGTCTATTCACTACGCTGATCCGTTTCGACACCGTTTACTATGGGCACTTCAAATGCAACCTGCGTCGGATCGCCGACTTTCCGAATCTGAGCCAATACATGCGTCAGTTGTACCAGCATGAGCAGGTGGCGGACACCGTCGATCTGCATCATATCAAGCGTCATTACTACTATAGCCACGCCGCCATCAATCCCACGCGCATCGTTCCTCTGGGGCCGGAGTGCGTTTTGAACGGGCCTCATCATCGTGGTTCGGTGCGGATCATGGAATAAGTCTGCGGGTGGCCGGATGCGACAACAGGGTCTAGGCTATTAATCAGGCAGACTAATAGCTTCCTTCTATTTGTCTGCAACGACAGGGCCTGCCCATGTCAGGTCCTGTCTCCCGCGGCTCTCCGCCGCGCAGGCGCATCCATGCGCCAGATATTAACATGTCAATATCATTGCCATATTAATATTAGCGGTTACCTGAAATCATACGGAGCGGCGCAATCATCCTCTGCGTCGCCTGGAGGGCGAAATGGCGCTATGTTAGGTAAGGATAGAAGATGGTTATTCGCGTTCCTGTGGCTGGCGTTTGGAGTTTCGATGCAGATCGCCGCCGCGCAGGCGCAGGAACTCAAAGTGGCGCTGATGGTGTTCAGCGGCGATCAGCGGGCGGCGTTCAATGAATTGTCCCGCCAGTTTGAGAAAGAAAATCCTGGCGTCAGCGTACGTTGGCTGGCCTACGACGAGGATGCATATAAAAGCGGCATTGAGCGCTGGCTGAGCAAGAACGAGCCCGCCGACGTGCTGTATTGGCAGGCGGGGGAGCGATTGCTGCAATACGTGCGCAGAGGCTTTGTCGAGCCTATTGATGATTTGTGGGAAGCGCAAAACTTCGATGCGGATTACACCGAGGCGATCAAGGATATTGTCTCCTGGCGCGGCCGCGTTTATGCGGTTCCCTACTCCTACTATCAGTGGGGTCTGTACTACCGGCAGTCCGTGTTTCTTCGCCTGGGACTGCAACCGCCCCAGGACTGGGACGGCTTGCTGAAAATGTGCGACGACATGCGCAAAGCCGACGTCGCTCCCTTCACTATCGGCACCCATTATCACTGGACCTCCGCCGCCTGGTTCGACTATCTCAACCTGCGCATCAACGGGTTGGCCTTTCATCGGGAGCTGACCAGCGGAATCGCTTCCTACACGGACCCTCGCGTGCGCAGTGTATTCGAGCACTGGAAAACCCTGTTGGACAGAGACTGTTTTATCGACCACAAACTGCACCGCGAGTGGGATTGGAAACAATCGTTGCCGCTGCTCTATCGCGGGCGCGCCGGCATGCTGCTGATGGGTAATTTTTTCAGCAGCACCCTGCCGGGGGATCTGGCGGAGGATTTTCGCTTTGCGCCTTTCCCTGTCATCAATCCCGATTTGCCGCGCTACGAAGAAGCGCCGACGGATGTTTTCCTGCTGCCGGTTAATTCCGCCAACAAAGAATTGGCGAGAAGATTCCTGGCTTTTATGGGCAGGGCGGACGTACAGGCGGCCTTGAATGATAAGGTCGGCAAAATCTCCACCAATCTGCGCGCTGTCCATGGCGACGATTATTTCATTCGCGCCGGCGCGCAATTATTGCAATCCGCGGCGGGCATCTCACAATTTTTCGACCGCGACTCTCCCAAAGCCATGGCGGATGACGCGGTGAGAATCTTTACCGAATTTATGGTGGTGCGGGATGTTGATCGCACCCTGACCGCCCTGGAGCGGGCCCGGGAAAAACATTATTGACGGGCCAAGCCTTAGCAAATGCGCGGCAGCGGGTCGCCGCTGCGCCAGTCCACCACACGCTCCCCGCCGAACCCTGTACGCAGTCGAACGAAGCAACGCGGGTCCTCAATCACCTCGCCGATGATGGCGGCGTCGCGCCCTTTCGGGTGCGACCGCATTGCCTGTAACAGGGCGTCAGCCTGCTCCGGCGCACAGAAGGCGATTAATTTGCCCTCGTTGGCGATGTATAAGGGGTCCAGCCCCAGGAACTCACAGGCGGCGCGCACTTCCTGGCGAACAGGGATAGCGTTTTCGCGCAGACGCATGCCCACTTGCGCCTGTTGTGCGATTTCATTGAGCGTCGCAGCGAGACCGCCGCGGGTGGGATCGCGCATGCAATGCAAACCGGGGTCTACGGCGATCATTGTCGCCACCAGGTCGTGCAGGCTTTGGCTGTCGGAGCGCAGATCGGCTTCAAACTCCAGGTTTTCCCGCTGTGACAGGATCGCAACGCCATGATCGCCAAGGCAGCCGCTTACCAGAATACGGTCGCCGATCGCCACCCGCGCCACGCTACAGCTAACGTTCTCAGGCAGGCGTCCAACCCCGGTGGTGGTGATGAAGACGCCGTCGCCTTTGCCCCGCTCCACGACCTTGGTGTCGCCGGTGACGATGGCGACGCCCGCCTCCCGCGCCGCTTCCGCCATGGACAAGACAATGCGGCGCAAGTCGCTCAGCGGAAACCCTTCTTCCAGAATGAAAGCGGCGGACAGATACAGGGGGACCGCGCCAGCCATACAGACGTCGTTGACTGTGCCGTGCACGGCGAGAGCGCCGATATCGCCGCCTGGAAAGAACAAGGGGGAGATCACATGACTGTCGGTAGTCATGACCATGCGGCCCGGAGCGACCTGAAAACAGGCCTGGTCGTCGCCTGCGCGCAGCAGAGGATTATCAAAGGCCTGCAGGAACAGGGCGTCAATCAATCGCCGCATGGCGCGGCCGCCGCCGCCATGAATCAACTCCACGCAGCCGTGGCGAAAGTCGGGGTCCAGGCTCATTTAGCGAGTATGTCCGTAACTGTAGTGGGCGGCGCAGGCGCCTTCGGAAGACACCATGCAGGCGCCGATGGGATTGTCGGGGGTGCAGACGGTGGCGAACAGTTTGCAGTCGGTCGGCGCTTTGGCGCCGCGCAGCACCGCCGGACATTCGCAGGCTTTGTTCTCACGCGCTTCGCTGGGACTTAATTCAAAACGCCTCTCCGCATCGTAATCCGCGAATTCCGGCCTGATTCGCAAGGCGCTGTGCGGCATCCATCCCAGCCCGCGCCATTCGAAGCTATCGCGCAGCGTCATGGTCCGCGCCGCCATGGATTGGGCTTTGGCGTTGCCGGATGCCGTCACTGCGCGGGAGTATTGGTTCTCAACGTCGTAGCGACCTGCGTTGCACTGGCGCACCAGCAACAGGATCGAGTGCAGAATGTCGAGGGGTTCAAAGCCGGCGATGACGATGGGGGTGCGATAACGTCGCGCCAGCGAGTCGTAGGCGCCGCCGCCGGTAATGACGCTGACGTGGCCGGGTCCGACCAGTCCCTCGATGATGCGTTCGCCGGCCTGTTGCGCCGGCTCCAGGATGCCGGTGATCGCAGGGGGGGTGAGCACATGATTGCAGAACACCGAAAAGTTGCGCAGCTTCAGTTCCTGCGCTTTCAGCAGCACCGCTGCAGTGGGCGGCGTAGTGGTTTCAAAACCGATAGCGAAAAACACCACCTGGCGCTGCGGGTTTTCCAGGGCGATGCGCAATGCATCCGCCGGGGAGTACAGCATGCGCACGTCGGCGCCTTGAGATTTTGCTTTCTGCAGACTGGTGCGATGGGCCCCGGGAACGCGCAGCATGTCCCCGTAACTGCATAGAACGACCTGATGCCTTACCGCCAGTTCAATGGCGGCGTCGATGCGCGCCATGGGCAGGACGCAGACGGGGCAACCGGGTCCGTGAATCATCTTCACATTGGCGGGCAGCAGGTCAGGGATGCCGTAACGGAACAGGGTGTGGGTATGGCCGCCGCAGAACTCCATGAAGCGATAGCGCCTTTCCGGATCGGCTTCTGCGTGGATGCGGCGCGCCACTTCGGCGGCGTAATCGCCATTGCGGAATTCGTCGATGTATTTCATCAGTCGCCGCTCCCGTCGGACTCCAGACTTGCGCCGAGCTCCTCTTGCAGCGCCTGCATCTGGTCGAATAACTCTAACGTGCGCAGGGCTTCGTCCTCATCGATTTTACTGAGCGCGTAACCCACGTGCAGGATGACGTAATCGCCAACGCATACGTCGTCCACCAGCGCCAGGGAGATGCGTTTTTTCAAGCCGCCGATATCCACCAGGGCTTCGTCGTTGTCCAGCAGGCTTTCCACCTGCACCGGTATGGCTAGACACATGTGGGTTGGTCCGTCTCGATGACTGCGTTAGGCGCAGGGGGTTGATGTTGGGCGCGGAGATAAGCATACCAGACCTGGCCCAGGCTGATCCCGCTGTCGTTGGGCGGCATTTGGCGAGGCGCGTGAACTTGCATGCCCCGCGCGCGTAATCCGCACGTCAGCGACTCGCGCAGCACCCGGTTAAGAAAGCAACCGCCGCCCAGCGCAATGCGGCCTACGCCAGTTTTGGCGCGAGCCCAGTCGACCCAGGCGAGCAGCCCGCGAACCAGCACGTCGTGAAACAGGCGCGCGCCGGCGTGCGGCTCGCAGGTCGTCAGCGCGTCCAATAGAGGATAAAGATCCAGAGCGCCTTCAGAGGTGATTTCAAACAAGAATGACGCGTCTGACGTCGGCGGCGTTTGTCGGCACAGGGTCTCCAGCGCCATCGCGGCGTGAGCTTCGTGATCTGTATGATGGCGTACGCCCAGAATTGCGGCGGCGGCGTCAAAGTAACGCCCGGCGCTGCTGGTGCGGGGACAATTGACGTTCTTCGCCAGCATTTGGCGTAGCATCGCGTAACCCGGATGTGCGCCGAACAGGCGCTCGGCGTCCTCCTCTCGGCCCTGTGACAGCAAGGCGGCGACGCCAAGACGCCAGGGTTCGCGCACGGCGCTGTCGCCGCCGGGAAGCGGCAGCGGACGCAGTCCCCCGAGACGCCGATAATCGGCGCCGTTCATCCACAGCAGCTCTCCGCCCCAGATGCCGCCGTCGTCGCCCAGTCCAAAGCCGTCCAGCGCCAGCCCCAAGACCGGGCCGCGCAGCCCCGCTTCCGCCATGGTCGCCAGACAGTGGGCGTGGTGATGCTGCACTTGCAGCAGCGGAACGTCCAGGCGTTCGCTATAACGGCGGGCGGCCTGGGTGCTGTAAAAATCGGGATGCAGATCGCAGGCGATCAGGTCGGGCTGTATGGCCAGGGTCTCCAATAGGCGCTCCACGGTGAGATCGAGATCGCGGCAGGCGGCGGCGCGATCCAGGTCGCCGATATAAGGCGAAACGAATGCGCGATTCCCCTGGCTGACGCAAAGGGTATTCTTCAGAAATCCGCCGAAGGCCAGCACTGAGGGTCCTTCCTGGGCCAGCTCAATCACGTTGGGCGCCAGCCCGCGACCGCGTCTGACATAGATGGCGGGCTGGGAGTTCTGCAGGACGGAGTCATCGCTACGCGCGAGGATATCTCGGTTGTGCAGCAGAAAGCCGTCGGCGACGCCCTGTAAATCCCGCAGGCATTGCGCGTTGTCGGTGATCAGCGGCTCGCCGCTGAGGTTGGCGCTGGTGACCACCAGGGTCAGAGGCTGCGCCTGCTCCAGCCAGGTCGTATCCGCGGGGCATCGCAGGGCCTGGTGAAACAACAGGTAATGAATTGGCGCATAGGGATACATGACGCCGATATCCGCGCATTGCGGCGCTACGCCGGACAAACGGCGGTCGCAATCAGGGCCTTTGCGCGTCAACGCGATAGGCGCATCGGCGCCCTGCAGCAATTGTTCCGTGTGATCGTCAATTTCCGCCATCCCGGCAAGCGAAGCGCGGTTCAACGTCATGATTGCGAAGGGTTTATGGGGGCGCTGCTTGCGCTGACGCAGGTCCGCCACCGCGCGCGCATTACCGGCGTCGCATAGCAGGTGGACGCCGCCGACGCCTTTGACGGCGATAATTTGTCCCTGACTCAGCCCTTGCCAGGCTGCGGCGATGGGGTCGATGTTCTGGTGAAGATCTCCGTGTTTGTCATACCACTGCAAGGCAGGGCCGCAGGCGGCGCAACTGTTGGTTTGCGCATGGTGGCGACGCTGCTCTGGATCATTGTATTCATGCAGACATGCCGGACACTGTGGAAACGCATCCATACTGGTGCGGGCGCGATCGAACGGCAACCTTCGGATCAAACTGTAGCGGGGGCCGCATTCAGCGCAGGTGATGAAAGGATAGCGATAACGGCGATGATGAGGATCGAACAGTTCGTTCAGGCACTGGGCGCACAAACGCAAATCCACGGGGATGGCGCCCTGAACGGCTCCGGGGGTGGAGTCGACGATGGCGAAGTCATGTCGATGAGGAATCACTGTCGCCGTGTCGGCGGCGAGGGCGCGCACCTGCGCCTGTGTCGGTTTATTCGCCAGTAGCTGCGTTTTATAAGCCTGTAACTGACTGGGCGAACCCTGGATATCGATCAGCAGATCTCCGCCTTGATTCCAGACTTTACCGACGAGTCCCAGCGAGGTGGCCAGACGGTACGCGAAAGGACGAAAACCGACGCCTTGCACCACCCCGCTAAGGGTCAGGATTTCCCGGGCAGGCGCTGCTGTAGCCATTGTCGCCACTGCTCCATTCCAGCGCCGGTTTTGGCGGACAGATGGATGATTTCCATGTTCGGATTGACCCGACGGGCGTATTCCTGCGCCTTGTCCACATCGAAGTCGACATAAGGCGCCAGATCGATTTTGTTGATCAGCATCAGCTGGGAGGCGTGGAATATATCCGGGTATTTTAGCGGTTTGTCTTCGCCCTCGGTGACGGACAGAATCGCCACCTTGGCGGCTTCCCCCAGATCGAAGCCGGCGGGACACACCAGGTTGCCGACATTTTCGATAAACAGAATATCCAGCTCCGGCAGCGGCAGGCGCTCCAGGGCGTGGCCCACCATATGCGCATCCAGATGGCAGCCTTTGCCGGTATTGATTTGCACTGCTTCGACGCCGGTGGCGCGAATGCGTTCGGCGTCGAATTCCGTCTGCTGATCGCCTTCGATCACTGCGATATGCAGCGATTCTCTGAGCTCGGCGATGGTGCGGGTCAGCAAGGTCGTCTTACCGGCGCCGGGACTGGATACCAGATTGAGCGTCAGCACCTGATGGACGCCGAGCAGATCTCGGTTGGCCATGGCGAACTGGTTGTTCTTGTTCATGACGTCCTGCTCGATCAGCACCATACGCGTCTGAGACAGGCCGGACGCGTGGGCGTGAGCCGGCGCCAAAGGACTGCCGTTGAGGCTGGCGTGTTCATCGCCGCATCCGCAAACGCCACACATGTTTTTCTCCCTCTGATTAGCTATTACCGGGTGATGATGTCACATTGTAGCTCCGGTGAGTGAATTTTGGCGCAGCATCTGGTTGCATCTTGCCCCAAGTCAAACCCCTCGTCATGACGGCGACGCTCACAGGCCGGCGAAGGTATCCGGCTGCGCCTGAAACAGAGATTCGAACTGCGGTTTGCAATAGTAATAACCCTGCTGAAGATAAATCCCCAGATCCCGCAGCGCCTTGGCTTCGTCCAGGGTCTCCACGCCCTCGGCGATGATGGTGATATCCAGTTCGCGGCAAACTTCTGCGATGGCTTTGACGATAGACTGGCGCGGCTTGTGACGAGGCAGGTCGCGCACCAGCTGCATGTCCAGTTTGATGATGTCGGTCGCCAGTTCCGCCAGCAGATTCAGGCCGGAATAGCCGGAGCCAAAATCATCAATGGCCACCAGAAAGCCCTGTTTTTTATATTCGTGCACGATTTCGCTTACGTGTGGCAAATCCTTGATTTGCTCGCCCTCGGTGAATTCGAAAATGATGCGCGATGTGGGAATGTTGTGCTCGCGTGCGGATTCCAGGGTGGTGCGGATGCAGAGTTCGGCGCGATACACGGCGTTGGGCATGAAGTTAATACTGACCCGCGTATCCAGGTTCAGCTTGGCGGTCAGCTCAATGGCCTTCACCCGGCAGGCCTGATCGAAGCGGTAGCGGTTGTCGTAATCGACTTGTCCCAATATAGCGCCTGCGCTTTCGTTGTTGACGCCGCGCACCAGCGCTTCATGGGCGTACACGCTGTGTTCGTTTAGGTCGACGATAGGTTGGAACGCCATGGAAAAGTCAAAGCTCAAACCCGCCCCATGGGCGCATTCCGAACAGTTCAACGGCTTGAAATTATGTTGCGCCTTCATCCTCCGGCAGCCTCCCTTGGTTAGTCGCGATCTGTTGTCAGTTTAGTACAGACGGCGTGTTTTTCAGGTCTGCTCCCAGCTTTCCGCGCGCAAGGCGGCGGCGCGGGCGAACTGGTCATCGAAGCGACGGGGGAAAGGGAGGAAGCGGTGCTTATGTCGATATGGCTGTAACTGGCGCACGGTGTTAAAGCCGCAAGCGCTGAAGATGCGCTGCGCTTTGGCGAACCAGGGCGTGGCGGGGTACACGCAGCGATGGACCACGTCAGCCGGCAGAGCGGTCGGGCGCTGCGGCGACAGCAGCACAAGCTGCGGGGACACGCCCTCCAGGGCGGCGCTATCCCGGGCCAATGCGATCAGCTCCAGAATTTCCTCTGTAGAGCCTGCGTGCACAATCAGCCATAGCGGCGCGGAGGATAGAGCGTCTTGTGGTGAGGGCCGGACTGGATCAAGAGGCGGATCGTCCAGATGCAGAGAATCGATGCGGTCGCAGCAGGCAGTCAGCGCAGCGGCGTGATCCCCGCTGAGGGTCTCCAGCTGAAAACAGCGTTGATAGCGCGGCAAGGCGCCCTTGAGCATGGGGGCGTACACCGGCCAGCGCAGCAGGCGGGCGCAATGGATCAGCTCGGCGTCAGCAGGAAAAGGAAAGTCGCACAATTCTCCCAGCAGGCCGCCGGGAAAGGCGTCGATGATGATGCGTCGGTAGGTTTTCTGCGCCAGGGCTGCGGACAGCCACCGGCGCACGCCATCTGGATCTTTGCTGAGCCCCTGCGGGGCCCGTAGTGTGAGGAACTGTTGGGATAAAGGCGGCTCTGTGTCATTCCAGGCGGAACTCATCGCAAGTGTGACGGGTTCTTCCAGCCCCAGGGTATGAATCAACGCCTGGGCGCGGGTGATGTGTCCGAGGCCGCCTCCCAGCGCGTAGAAAAAAATCATGGCTATTGCCGCATCAGAATTTCCGCCATCAGGATATAGCGATGCTCAGGCCGGATGCGTTCGTCCAGCAACAGGCCATAGGCGGAGGACAGGCGATAGTCATTGATGCGATAGCGCTCGTCCTTGTCCGCGTCTTTGACTTTCACTTCCTTCTTGTCCTGACTCAGCTGGGCCTGACCGATAAAGATCTCCGTTTCGCCGGACACCCGATACACTTTGAGCTTGTCGCCCTTCGCTTTGATCTTCACCGGACGCGCTTCGTCGCCGTTGACGACGATTTTCAGCTTTTCAATGTCCCCTTTGACTTTGATTTCTCCGTTGAGGTCGTCCGCCCTCAGTTTGAAGTCGTCGCCCTTGCTTTTGACTTCCGCCACCAGCACGCCGTTTGGGCCGTAATACTTACGTTTGTCATCCTTCAGTCGGGAACTGAGGCGAGTCATGACGCCGTGATCCCGATAGCGGATGGAGAGGTCGTCATAGGACAGCGTGAACTCCACTACCAGATCGCCGCGGTCGTCTTCGACCTTGAGCGCCTGCGCTGCGGCGGCTTGCGTCCAGAGAGCGGTCAGGAACAACAGCCATAGCATGCGCCAGGACTGTAAAAGCGGGTGAGACATACAGATATTCCTCAAAGGCTGTGCAGATGACTGACTTTCTGTTCCAGGCTGATGACCTCACGGAACAGAATCTCATAACGGCTGATTTCCGCATCCAGGTTCAGGCGTCGCGCGGCCAGCTCGCGACAGGCGTCGGCCATTTCTTCCCGTTGCGCCGGCGCGACGGCGAAAGCGCGTCTGATGGCGGCGACGCAGGCGTCGGTCTGACCGGAATCAAACAAGAAGCCGTGCTGGTTGTCTTCCAACACGTCGGCCATGCCGCCGGCGCGGGACGCCAGCATAGGAACGCCGAGCGCGGCGGCCTCCAGCATGACGTTGGGCATGCCGTCGTAATAGGACGGAATGCACACGTAATCGCAGGCGAGATAGTAGGGCGGCAGAGCGTAGCGGTCCGCGAAGGGAACGTGGCTGTAATCCAGTTCAGGCGCGTTCTCAAGGCGCTCCTGCAGCGTCGGTTCCATATCGCCCACCACCAGCAGGTGCGACTTGTCCGCCAGGCCGGAGCGCAACAGCGCGTCGATGAAGTAGTCGCCGCCCTTTTTGCGCTTGATATGGCCGAACATCCCCAGTATCAGACGGCTTTCTCCGCCGATGCGCTGCCGGCGCAACGTCTGCGCCTGTTCGTAGTCGGACTGGATCGGGCTCCAGGAGGCGAGATCAATGCCGTTGGCGACCCATTCCACGGCGGCGCCCGGCCATAAGCGCTGAATCTTGGCGACTTTATCGCGGCTGACCGCCGCTACCCGGGCGCTGGCGCGGATCGCTTTGTCCAGCACGGCGGAGCGCTTGGGATCGAACACGGCGGCGTCAAAATCGTTGCCGCGAATCAGTACCGACAGCGGCTTTTGCAGCCAGGCGGCGTAGACCGGCCCGGCCAGCATCGGCGCATAGCCGCCGAAGGCGACTACGGCGTCGTAGCTTTCGGCGCCGAGGTGGGGCAGGGCGCACCAAAGCCGGTTCAGGGTATGGCTGACGTCCGCTTCCAGTGGGCAACGGATGTTGACCCCGCCCAGCTTGCGCTGCGCATTCAGGTCGCGCCACTTGCTGCTGAAGTGGACCAGATCAATGCGCCAGCCGCGGCGGCGTAATTCAGACACAATGCGGTCGCAGCTTTGCGCCATACCGCCCTGTTGCGGGAAGTGGTTCTGGGTCAGCCAGAGTAAGGTTCCGGTCATAGGCGCGCCTTCAGCTGTCGAACAGGTCGGCGGAATCATCGTCGCCGCCCAGGTCGTCCTGCATATCCAGCATATCGGCGGCGCCGACGAAAGCGGCGACTTCGTCCGCGCCGAATCCGTGGTCTTGCGTCAGCATGTCGGCGTCGCCGGTCTCGGTGTAGTAATGTTGGCGATAGTAATAAAACCAACGGGCGGAATTACCGCCGTCATCGTCCATGTAGGCATCGTCTTCCATATAGCCTTCGTCATCGCCAGTGTCGCTATCCCCTTGTACGGCGGCGCATTCAGTGCATAGCAACTCGCCTTCCACTGTCATACTGTGCCGGAGGCACATAGGACGCGAGCAGATGGAGCAAGTCATAGCGGAGGGCGCTTCACATGGGCGCAGTACGAAAAACCCGGCTTTTACTTTACATTCAATCATTGCATCACCCTACCGGTTTTAAGCTTTTATAAATCGCGGACACGCTGACCAGAAGCTCTTTGAGAGCCATTTTTTCCCCCGGACGAGCGCCGCCCGGCGCCTGGCGGCGACATCTGAGCACGCTTCTGCGTTCTCCTTCTTTCTTAACCTGCGGCGCTGTGGCGCCGGGCCTGATCTGAGCCTGATAACAGTCGTTCTTATAGCTCAGACTGACGTCCATGCGAGTTTTGATCTTGTACTTGGTTTTCATTTTGATTTTGCCGCGGGGGTTGCGCTTGCGTATGTTGCGGCGGCGCACCATATCCAGCACCTCCCAGTTCAGTACGCTGCCGTCGGCGAGGCTGAGGCTGCCCTGAAACCAGGGATCGCTGAACATGGACTCCTCCACTTTGGGATATTTGTTCCCGGCTTTGACAAAGTTGATGCGCTTTGACAGCAACTCTGGTCCCAGCAAATCCACTTTCAGCTTCAAGGGGGTTTCCGGATTGGCGTCCTGGCGCAGAATCGTCAGCAGAGGCAGCACGGAATCACGCAGTCGATTGGGAATATCTTTGCTTTTTAAGGAAAAGAAGGCGATAAGACTGAACACGAAGGCGACCGCAAAGCCTGCGGCGGCGGGGGGAAACTCAGCGACGAGCGAGCCGATAAAGCCCACCACCCAGAGGGCGATGGAGACGCCTACCCATTTCCTGACGCTATCCCCGCTTTTATCGCGGGCGGCCATAAAGCGTATGCGCTTGAGCCACTCGTCGATACTGAATTCCCCTTCGAGCTTTTTCGTGCGCATGGCTTCACGAAAGTATTTTTTTAACTCTGGGGTGGGCGCTGGCGCCCTGTGTTGCTTTGCTTTAGCCATCTACTTCCCCGCTATCAGTTCTTCATGAATGTGTTGCAGCGCGGCATTGGCGTGGGACCACTGCAACCCCTCCGCGATTTTGCGCTGCGCCGCGACGCCCATTTGCGTCACGATGTCAGGATAATCCAACAACACCCGCAGTCCGCGAGCCAATTCCGCCGGCCGTTCCGGCGCCACCAGATAGCCGTTCTCACGGTGCTCCACCAGCTCCCGCACCACCGGCAGATCGGAGGCGATCACCGGAACGCCCGCTCCCATGGATTCCAGAATCTTTAAAGGGCAGCAGCCCTGATCGATATTGCGCGGGCACTCCGTCAGCGGCGCCACGCTGATATAAGCGTTGCTGACCCAGGGCGCCAGCTCTTCCCTGCTGAGACGATGCAGCCAGGTGGTCCGTTCCGCCACGTCTAATTTTTCCGCCAGCTTCTGGTATCCCTTGGCGCGTCGGGATTTCACCGAACAACAGATCACCAGGTGCAGGTCCGGGATATCCTGTAGCCGTTGCAGCGCCCGTAACAGAACATCCAGTCCCTGCCACGGCTGCACCGCCCCAAAATATAAAATATAGCGCTTTGGCGCGGCTTCGGGGCGCGCATGGCCATAGTTAAGCTCCGTTCCGTTGGGAATCACGCTGACGCGTTCCGGCGCTACCCCGCGTCGCGCCAGATTGTCGCGGATGACGCCGGAGGGGACCACGATGCGGTCCGCCCGGCTCAGGCACTCGTCTTCCAGCGCGCGGATTTTCGCCAACGTGGCGGCCCCGACATTGGGATACGCCATGGGCAACTCTACGGAGGGCAGGCCATTGACCTCGTAAAGGGTGCGGTAGCGTCCGGCGGCGCGACGCACCAGCGGCAGGCCGCCCCAGGGATCGCGGAATTGCGCGACTTTCAGGCTGTCCTGCAACCCTCTTTCCAGCACGCCCTGTAGTTCGCTGCTGTAAGCCAGCGCGCGATGCAGATAGTTATCCAGCAAGCGTCCGAAGCGCAGGATTTCCACGGCGCCTTCCCGTTGAAAGCGAGGTAGGCGCTCATTTCCCAGCACATAGAGAAGTCCCCCTCCCGCGGCGTCAAACAAGGTTTGCGCTGCCTGCTGAATGTGCGTGGCGGCGCCTTTGGCGGAAGGATAAACATCGAAAGCGGCGTACAGTGCGGGATGAGATTGCAGAGGTAAATTCACGTTGTTGCGCTTATTCCATGAGGCGGTTGCTGAGCGTTTTGTTCTGAGGCTGGTTGACGTGTTTTCACGCCCGCGCATGAGAGCGTTAGCGGATACTAGCAGAAACCGGCGCCGCGTCTCTACTCCGGGCGCATAGAGCAAGAACCTCTCACTGGGATACGTTTTTTCACAAGAGATATTTGTTTTTCCAGCAAATTCGGCTTTAAGAAACCAAATCCCTGTCTAGACTTAGAGAAAACGCTCATATTTTTTTTCCGGGGTTGTGAACATGCACTTCAGACGTTTCAAAATCGGTCATCGCACCGCCGCCGGGTTTGTGGTCGCCCTCGCTTTCATTCTTGGACTGGGCTTGTTTTCATTGAAGCAGATGTCGGCCATCGCGCAATCTTCCGCTGAAATTGCGGAGGACTGGTTACCCCGTCAACGGGTGTTGGGAGAGATACAATCCTCCCTTAATTTCTTCCGCACCCAGGAGCTGTTACATGTGATGGCGGAGTTCAATCAGGAAATCATCGATGCGGATGAACGCATGAAAGCGGCGCAGAATAAGCTGGAAGGGTTGATGGCGGACTACAAGAAAATTCTGGAGTCCGAACAGGAGAAAAACCTCTTTGAAACCCTCACCGCCTCCTGGAAGAGCTATCTGGAAACCCACGACGAAATGATTGGTTTATCCCGGGTGAAATTCAAGGAAGAGGCCCGCGAAATGATGACCGGCCCCAGCAATGAAAGACTGGAGCAGCTACGCAAGGTCTATGTGGACCTGTCCGACTTTGTGGCGTCCGGCGCCGATTCCGCCAAAGGCCGCGCCAGCGAGCTGTATTCCGCGACCAAAGAACTGATGATTATCGCGATCGCCCTGGCGGCGGTGATTACTTTCACCTTCGCGCTGGTGCTGACCCGCAGTATCAACAAGCCGTTGAAATCCGTGCTGTCCGCTGCGCGCCGCATCGCCCGTAACGATCTGACCCAGACGATCGAAGTGGAAGGCCAGGATGAGATTTCCGACCTGCAGAAAGCGCTGGCGGAAATGCAGGATCGCTTACGTAAAACCCTGCAGAAAGTGACCTCCGCCGCCGCTCAGGTGGCCTCCGCGTCGGAAAATCTGAATGCGCTGACGGAGGACGCCACCAACGCCTTGAACATGCAGAACAGCGAGATTCAGATGGCCGCCACCGCCGTTACCGAAATGTCTACGGCGGTGGACGATGTGGCCAAGCACGCCAACGATGCCTCTGAGGCTTCGCAAGCGGCGGAGTCGGCCTCGACCAGCGGGCGTAAACAGGTCGGCGAAACCAAACAGTCTCTGGAAGAGCTGACCAACTCCGTCACCAGCACGGGGGGGGAGATTCAGGCTCTGGCCAATCAGGTGGGGGAAATCAGCCGCGTACTCGATGTGATTGGCTCCATCGCCGACCAGACCAACCTGCTGGCGCTTAACGCCGCCATTGAAGCGGCGCGGGCGGGAGAGCAGGGACGCGGCTTCTCGGTGGTGGCGGACGAAGTGCGCGCTTTGGCTCATCGCACGCAGGAGTCCACCCGGGAAATCACCCAGATGATCGACAATATCCAAAGCGTCACCCGCAAAGCCGTGAACTCCATGACCGCCAGTAACGAGCACACGCATAAAACCCTGTCACTGGCGGAAGCGGCGGATGGCGCGCTTGAAGAAATCATGCGTATGGTGGGACGCATCAACGAGATGAACCTGAGCATCGCCAGCGCGTCGGAAGAACAGGCCCATGTGGCCCGGGAAGTGGACCGCAATCTGGTGAATATCCGCGATGTGGCGGACCACACCGCGGAGGGCGCGCAGAAAACGTCGGCGGCCAGTCATGAGCTGGCGGATCTTGCGCATGATCTCAACGGCATCGTCGCCGGCTTTAAGCTGTAGTCATCGTCGTTTTGCCATAGCCGCCGCGGGAGACAGGGCCTGACATGGGCAGGCCCTGTCGTTGCAGACAAATAGAAGGAAGCTATTTGGCTGCCTGATTAATAATGGCAGACGTTCCCTGACACCGTCGGCGTTTGCGCGGTGGCGGACCCTTTCTGACCAACCATGCCAAACTCCACATAAGCGCCGGGCTGGATGGTTTTATTCCAATCCAGAGGGCTCGCCTTATAGGGATTTTGCCCGGATAAATTGGCGTTCCAGTGATTGTCAATCAGCGTGCCGTCGCTGTACTCCCAGTTGACTTCCCAACCGTCCAACGGCGTTGATCCCTGGTTGTGAATGCGGATCAGGGCAACGAAACCGCTGTTCCACTCATTCTGTATGATGTATTCGCAAGCCCCTTGCGAGTCGCCGTCGTCGAGGATCGCCTGTTGCGTCAAACTGGCTTCGCCGCCGCGACCGTCCGTCACTTTGAGCGTGACGTTATACACGCCGGGCGCAGCATACTCATGGCTGGCGGTTTTACCTGAACCGACGGCGCCGTCGCCGAAGTCCCATTGATAGTTGAGCGTGTCGCCGTCAGGGTCATTGGAGGCGCTGGCGTCAAGACTCAAAGTCAGACCGGCGGCGTTCGTGGTGAAAGCCGCCACCGGATCATGATTGGGGTCTGGATCGGGTCCATCGCCTGCTTCCGCCAAGTCATTGACGAAGGCCAGGGTCCACACCAGGGCGCCGTTCCAGTTGATGGTGATCTCATTGGTGGACCAGGAGCCGATGTCGTCGATGAAACACGTCTGCGGTTTGCTTTCGCAGCCGGATAACGCCGCTTTCGCCACATCATCCTCCAGTCCGGGGTTTGGTCCTCCCGCCAGCGCGCCGGGGGGCGCCCAGGGATAACTGCTATTGAGAACGCCGGCCCAAAAACGATGGTGAGGCTGTTTGACCGCATGGGCGCCATGCCCGGTGACGTAGGACAAAGACAAGGCGTTGCGGCCGAACAGGTAATCCACGGATTTCAGCGTGGCCTGGGCGTATTTGTCCTCGCCGGTGAAATCATAAGCCAGGGCGGTGATGGCCAGTTTGTTGGCCAATACATTATTGGAGCCCCAGTAATATTCCTCGTTCCCCAATGGCAGCAGGTACCCTTGCGAATCAATGACCGCGACCAGTTTGTCCGCTAATGACACCAGCGTTCCCCGGGCCCGCTCGCGCAAGGTCGCGCTGTGATCGGCGGGAACCATGGCCAGGGACATCAGGGCGGGAATGCGGGTTTGCGGCCAGGCCCAGTCAGGCGCCAGATCCTCATCCCATTGAATGTCGTGCTTGTAGCTGGCGTCGCCGGTGGTGACGAACAGCTCCGCCGCCGCCCACACGAATTCATCGCTGACGTCCTGGTCGCCGTATCCACCGCCGCCATTGTTGAAGTCGTCTTTGTAGATGACGTCAGGGTGCTGCTTGGCGGCTTGCCAGGCCCGTTGCGCCGCGGTCAAACAGCGGGCTGCGAAATCCGGGTCGATGTCTTTCCATATCCGCGCGCTTTGCGCCGCGGTGGCGGCCAGGTTCAGGGTGGCGGCGGTGGAGGGAGGAACCAGATAGCGCTGGCGCGGGTCTTCATGGGGCGCCAGCGGTAGACCGGTCCAGTTTTCATCATGCATTTTGTGATGAACCATGCCAGCCAGGGCTTCGCCTTCCGGAACCTGCATCGCCAGCAGGAATTCCATCTGCCAGCGGGCTTCGTCCAGCAGGTCGGGCACGCCGTTGCCGCTTTCGGGGATATTCAGGGTTCCGTCGGCGAAAGCGTCCTTATGCTTGCCGAAATGTTGATTGCGTTCATAGGCGTTCAACAGCTTCCACACGGAAATGCCGCCATTGACGACATATTTGCCGTGATCGCCGGCGTCATACCAGCCCTTGGAAACGTCCAGCGAGTAATTGCAGGTTCCCGGCCAGCAGGGGACGTTGTAATCGCCCAGGTTAGGCGCGACGCCGATGTGCCCCGCCGGGCGCGCCAGTTTGGCGTCCGGCGCATAGCTACTGCGTCCGCCGCCGGTAAACTGGGGTTCGATCTCAATGCCGCTGCGATTGTGGTAGTAGTAACGGATGGCGTCATACAACGGGCCGGTAAAAACCTGGTCGTCAATGGCGAAGGGATAACTGCGATCGCCGCCGACCTTCAGTTCGTAGCCTTCTCCTTCAATATCCACATTGGAAAAATCGATGTGATGCAGACGCTCGCCGGAAGCGGCGTCGGCGCCTTTACGTGCGGTCATGCCTGAAGCCACCAGGGCGCCATTGCGCCATAATTCCCAGCTTTGCGCGGCGTCATTGGCGGTGGCGTACACAGCGACTTTGGGCGCCTCCGGCAGATAACCGCGCTGGTTGACGCGAGGATTGCCGTCGGCGGAATACGCCTGGATCGGGGTCATGGCGGCGGCCAGTGCGGCGGCCAGGGCCAGGCTCATGGAACTTAATAAAAACATTGGCGTGCGCATAATCAGCGTCTCCTTTTCAGGTTTTTGTTGGTCCTCAGGCGATCCTCCCTGATCGCCTGGTTTCAGGTTCGTGCAAGCGGACCGGATCACCGGCCCAGCGTTTTATGCGATTTATTCAATCGGCGGATAAGCGTTCTCCACCAGCATGCGGAACTGCTCATGGAACCAGTGTCCCGCCGCCGGCGCGCCGTCTTTCGCTCCAGTGGGGTAGCCGGACTTGCCGATGTAGTCGGGGCTGCACATGGGATCGAAGCTCTTGCCCTCGTCATCGGGCGTGGTTTGTGATGGATCGCTGGTGCCGTCAGACTCGCCGGGGGGCTTGATCCAGACGAACGCATCCACTGGCGCACCGGCGCCGAAGGGCGCAGCGCGGGGACGTTCGCCCACCCCGGCGCCGTCAGCGTTGCACCAGTTGCCGCGATGGAAACGACGATCCAGGCGCGCGGCGGTGACATAGTTGTCTACCGTGTCGGCGGAGGCGTCCGGTCCGGTGGGGCGCTCGTCTCCACCCCAACCGTTGCGGCTGGTGTCGATCAGCAGGCCGAGATCGCTGGGGAAACCGGCGTTGACGAAGGCTTGGTGCAGATTTTCGGCAAAGCCTTTTTCGTCGAACTGAGGGTTCCACTCATAAAACTTGGAGGAGCGAATTTCCTGCCCGTTAATGCGCAAGCTCGGATCAGGCAGATAGACTTCTTCGGTGGGCGTGTAGTTGGAGACGTTGGAAACGAATCCGTCAATGACGCTCAAATCGCCGCCGGAAGCCTCTTTCACCACCTGCGTAAACAGCTGTACGGTGGGGCCGAAGTTGCTTTCCCAACCCAGCCAGCCGGAGTGGGCGATATCCAGATAGAGATAGACATTGGGCAATTGCGACAAACGGCTGATCGCATACTGCACGCCGTCGACGTAAACACCGTTTTGAGCCACTTTGGCGCACTCGGGGATGTCGCGGTTGGTGACCAGGTTCGGCAACGAGTCCGGCTCGATTACTGTGACAATGCGGATGTCGCGGAAGCGAGGGTCGGACATGACGTCATAGATCACGTCAATGTAGTCTGACTTGTAAATCGCCAGGCCATTCTGATCTGAATGCAGCGTGCCGTTGGAGGCCAGTGCGGCGCAGTCCCGATCTGGCAGGTTGTACACCACAAAGGTGGCGGTGATGGGCGCATCGCCGACTTTTTGCGTCAGCGCCGCTTCCAAATGCTGTTCAAGGCTCAGACGACCGCCGTTGAGGTCGCCGCCGTAGATGGCGTCGATACGATCCAGCCAGACCGCGGTGGGCGTGTCTTTCAATGTCGCCATTTTTGCGGCCAGAGAGGCGTCGACCTTGGCCATGGAAGCGTCCACCTGTTTCGCATAATCCGGGTTGATATAGGCTTTGGCGCCGGCGAAGGGGTTGTTGACGTGTGCATGATCGTCGCCGGGATCGGTATCGCCTTCCTCCACAGTGACGCTTTTGCTGGCGCTATCGCTTTGTTCGCCGTCGCTGACAGTGAGCTGGATGCTGTAGGTTCCCGCTTCCGCATAGGTATGGCTGGCGCTGACGCCAGAGGCCGTGGTCCCGTCGCCGAAATCCCAGATATAGGTGAGATTGTCGCCCGTCGACGCGGCGGCGTTAACGCTGACGGTTTTATCCACCACGCTGCTGGAGAAGCTGGCGGTGACCGGGTCCGCCGTATCCGGCTGTTTCACGCGAATGCTGCGGGAAGCCGTGACGGACGCTGCGCCATCGCTGACAGTCAGAGTGACGTTGTAGTCGCCGGGGTCTGCGTAGCTGTGGGAAACCTTGACGCCTGTCGCGCTGGAGCCGTCGCCAAAGTCCCACTGATAGCTGAGCGCATCGTTGTCCGGATCGCTGGAGGTGGAGGCATCGAAAACCACCGGCAGCGGCGCGTCGCCAACGCTGACGGAAGCGGTGAAGGCGGCGACAGGGGGACGGTTATCCGGCGCACCGTCATCATCGCAAACGTCTCCGGTGACGACGGGAATCGGGGCGGCAGCGGCGCCTTTAGCGCCCTGCATGCCGAACTCGATGGTCTGGCCGGGAGCGATACGCCCGTTCCAGCTCATATTGGCGGCCCGATAGGGATTGGTTCCCGATAACTGGGCGCTCCAGGAGTTGCTTAGCAGCGAGCCGTCGTCATAACGCCAGGCGACGTCCCAGCCGTTGATTTCGCTGGCGCCGGTGTTGGTGATCTTGATCAGCGCTACGAATCCGCTGTTCCATTCATTCTGCACGACATATTCGCACTTGGCGGCCTGTGCGAGGGGGCTCTGCACGGCGGCGAATCCCAGGGAAAGAGCGGCGGCAAGGCCGTATCCCGATTTCATTGAAAGTTTCATTGGCGTTCCCTTTTTGGAGAATTAAGTCAGTCCAATATTCAAGATTTTCGCTTTGTCGTTAGGGGCGCTGTGCGCCGGAAAAGCGCCATAAGGCGCTATGGGCGGCGGCGATACCGCTGAACCTGCCGCCGTAAATTCGCATTCAGCAAAAATGCCGCTGCCTTAGCCCGGTCCGCACTGGATGAGGCGGGGTGCGCTGGCGGCGTCGACTTTGACGCCTTGCATACCGAACTCCACGCTGGCGCCGGGAGGGATCTCCGCATTCCAGCTCATACTGGAGACGTGATAAGGGTTCTCGCCGGATAACTCGCCATTCCATACGTTGACGATGCGGGTTGCGTCTTCGTAGGCCCAGTCCACTTCCCAGCCGTTTAAAGGCGTTGTGCTTGTATTGGTGATGCGCATGGATGCGATAAAACCGGCGCCCCACTCATTGACGAGCGTATAGTCGCAGCTGGCTTTGGCGTCGGTTGACGCTTCCACGCGTATGTCCACGCGCGCGGGAGCCGAACGCAAGCCGTCGTCGTCAAACGCGATGTAGGTGAAGCTATCCTCGCCGACAAAACCGGGCGTGGGAGTGTAAGTCCAGGAGCGGCCAGCGCCGACGAGCACTCCGTGGCGGGGTTGGGCGTCAATTTGAAAGGCGGCGACAGTTCCGTCCGTATCGCTACCGAAAAGCGTTATATCGAGAGGGTGTCCCTGTGTGACTTGCAGGGACTGAGGAAGCGTTTTGGGAGGCTGTGGCTCGGTTTCTCCAGCGGTGAAAACGCTGGCTGGTTTGGCGGTGGCGCGGATGCCGTAGGCGCTGTTGATGAGGAAATCTCCCCAGGGCGTCAGGCGGCTGGCGTCAAAATCATGGGTAATGTCCAGTGATTCCGTACCCCCGCTGTTGCCCGACCAGGACCAGCCCAGGTAGCCGACGCGGTAAAAATCCGCCAGTTCCATGATGGCGGCTTCATCCACCTCTTCTCCTTGATGGTCGGCGCCAAACTCTCCCACCACCAGGGGTAACTTGTGGACATTGACGAAGGTGGACAGGTAGTTGTCGATTTTGCTGCGCTCGGCGTACACCTGATACATGTGCACGCTGAACACCAGGTTTTGCAGCGGATCTGTGGCGAAGACCTCTGGCGCCTGCTGCAGCATGGTTTCCCGCCAGTCCTGGCCCCAGGTGGGAGCGTCGATCATCAGCGTGTGGGTGAAGCCTGCATCGCGCAGACGCTGTATCGCTTCTTTATGAATCTGCGCCCAGGCGGTGGTGGGAACATTGTTGCCCAGGGGTTCATTGCCAATGTTAATGATGACGTAATCTTCCTGGCCCATGAGCGTGTCTTGAATACTCAACCAGTAATCCACGGCGGCGGATAACGGCGCCGCTTCCGGTTTTTCGCCGTAACCGGTGACGTCATGCACTTCCAGCACCGCGATCATCTTTTTGGCTTTGCACTGGGCGATGATGCGCGCCACTTCTTCTGCGGGGGTGCTGGGCCATTGATGGCCGGACCCCAGAACAATACGCACAGTGTTGGCGCCTACGGCGGAGATATCGTTTAAAGCTTGTTCCGTACGGTAGGTGTACCAGACATGAGGATGGTTGATCCCGCGCATGACGAAAGGCTTGTTGAAGCCATCCAGCAATTGCCCTTCCTGTACGTGAAAGCCCGCGTAAGCGACTGGCGAAGCCAGCGTGGCCGCCAGACAGCTGAGCAGTAATCGGCGAGGTTTGTGACAGATCAGACTTCTTAAACGCTTTCCTTTCATAAAAGATTCCTCATTTCCAGGTCGCCCCCGACCAACAGATATATTAGGAGGAGCGACAGATATGAAAATGTTTTCAAAATAACGTCATGAACTATCCGCATTTGGCGCGCTTTTTCAGCCTTATCGGCAGACTTCCCATAGATACTGAAATTACTGACAGGCCATTGTTGTCAGACTATTTGCCTATGCCGATCAAGGCGCTTAGTCTAAATAGTTGCACATTTGAAAACGTTTTCAAGTTTGTTGCAAAAAATACCCAAATCGAAGGGCTTTAGCAGTAAAAATCCTAGACCCAGGTCCCCCATCCCGCAATAGACACTTTGGGTTAGGTTTTATGGGGGGCGCTTGAGAGATCTCTCACAGGCTTTGCAGACAAGTCGGCTATCTCCCCTACGGCGAGATGACTAATATAGAAAGCGTAGGGACACGGATGCCAAAGTAAGGAAACGCAGCAAGGAGGCGACAAGGACGATCTTAATCAAAAGGAATGGATCAGGAAGGCATCAAAATCAAAAGGCGCGGCAAGGAGCTGCGCCTTTTCTTTTGGCGTCCAAAAACGTCAGCTTGACGTTTTCTCCCAGCCGTATTCCCTTCGCCATATTTCGTCATAATTCATCCTTTCCCATGCCTTAATTGGCCCGGCGGCCGCCTTTTGAGCGCCACATACTGCAGGCACGCTTCGCTCTACAAGAAAAAAGGTACGCCTGCATGCTAACGCTAAACGCAACCCATATCCTGTCCCGCCCGGCACGGGTCTGGACGCTGTTTTTTCTACTATTGTCGACCTTGTGTTGGGCCGGTTTCGCCCGCGCCCTGAACGACGACTGGTCGGATGTCGGCTCCGGCGAGTTGTTTTTCCTGCAAGATAACGCCTCCGCATCCCCCAGCTATCTTCCCGCCATCACTTTGTCCACCAGTTATGAAGCCAACGTGGCGGGTCTGATCGCTACCACGGAGATGACGCAAACATTCCGCAATGACTCTCAGCAGTGGCGGGAGGCGGTGTATGTGTTTCCATTGCCCGAAGACGCCGCGGTATACAGCATGGACATGCAGGTGGGAGACCGGCTGATTGTCGGCAAGATCGAAGAAAAGCAGAAAGCCGAAAAAGTGTATCAGCAGGCGAAAGCAGACGGAAAAAGGGCTGCGGTCGTGCATCAGCAGCGTCCGAACCTGTTCACGCACAAGGTGGCGAATATCGGCCCTGGTGAAATGATCACGCTGACGCTGCGTTATCAGCAGAATATTAGTTATCGCTCGGGCGCATTCTCTCTGGCTTTACCGTTGACGGTGACGCCGCGTTACATACCCGGCTCGTCAGCGACGCCAGCCTGGTCGGAAGAAGACAAAACCCGTCTGCGCAACGAGTTACGCAGCCATGAGCGCACGCTGATCAACGATAGTGGTTGGGCGCCGGCGACGAATCAGGTGGCGGACGCGCCGGAAATTACTCCGCCGACAGTAGCTAAAGAAGACTTATTGACCCCCAGCCATCAAGCTCGTATCCGGGTTCATCTGAATCCAGGTTTACCTGTGGAATCGATAGAAAGCGTCACGCACCGCATTCAATGGACGCAACAAACCAATGGATACGAAGTCTCTCTGGAATCTAATAAAGATGTACCAATGGACAAGGACTTCACGCTTACCTGGCGCGTGCGCCAGGGTTCGGAGCCGGAGGCGGCGTTATTTAAAGAAATTGTGGGCGATGATGTTTACGCACAATTGTTGTTGATGCCGCCGCAGTTTTCCGATGAGGGACTGAGCCTGCCGCGAGAGCTGATCTGGGTGGTTGATACCTCCGGCTCCATGGAGGGCGTATCCATCCAACAGGCGCGCGATGCGGTGCTGCAAGCGTTGGATACATTGACGCCCAGAGATCGTTTTAACGTGATTGAGTTCAATTCCCACGCCCGCAAACTGTTTCCACAAGCGGTCCCCGCCCAGGAGCGCGCATTGCAACAGGCGCGACGATTTGTGCGCGGCCTTAAGGCTGACGGGGGCACTGAAATCGCTGAGGCGTTGGATCGCGCGCTGAGCGATGCGGCGCCGGAAGGATACGTGCGTCAGGTTGTGTTTCTGACCGACGGCAGCGTTGGCAATGAACTGGCGTTGTTCAAGCAGATCGACCAGCAATTAGGCGATTCGCGCTTATTCACTGTAGGCATCGGTCCTTCGCCTAATCGCTTTTTCATGCGCAAGGCGGCGCAATTCGGCCGCGGCGCGTACAGCCATATCAACGATACAGCGGAAGTCAGCGACAAAATTGCGGAACTGACCGCCGCATTACGTCAGCCTGCGTTGCGGGATGTGCGCCTGGATGTGCAGTCGGCGCTGAACGCCGAAGTCTATCCTGTGGCGATTCCTGATCTCTATCGCGGCGAGCCGGTGCAACTGCTGTTCAAAGTGGAAGATGGCGCAGCGGCGTCGGAGCTACCCGCCTCGATCCAAGGATACGGCGTGGGCCTGTTGCAGGATGAGCAGCCCTTGTGGATGCGTAGCCTGGACTTGCAACAGGCAGCGCCGAGTCAGGGCGTGGCGCGGGCTTGGGCGCGTCACAAAATCGACCACTGGTTAGATCGTAAGAGCATGGGCGAGCCGGAAGAAAACGTGAGAGACGTCGTGCTGCCGCTGGCATTGGATTTCGCCTTAATGAGCCCCTATACCAGCTTCGTGGCGGTGGAGGAGACGCCGGCGCGTCCCAGAGACGGTGAGCTGGAGAGCGACGCCATTCCCAACTTGTCGCCACAGGGTTTGTCTCCGAACCTGGCGCGTATGCCCAGAACTGCGACAGCTTCGCCTCTGATGATACATGTAGGCGTCTTCTGCCTGACGGTGGCGGGCTTGTTGGGATGGAGAGATTTGCGGGAGTTGAGAAATCGCAAGCATCGTTTCGGGAGGCGCGTATGACACTTCCGAAGCGCGCTGCAGCGTTGATGTTTCTACTTGTCGGCGCGGTGAGTCTGGGCGGTGGCGGATACATCCAGGCCAAAGCCTGGCTGGCTCAAATATTGTTGGAACAGGCGTGGCGGGATACCCTGGCGGCCCGCGCTTTCTCAGGAGAAGACGCTGTGACCCACAAACCCTGGCCTTGGGCGGACACTTATCCCGTGGGACTTATGGAGGCGCCGCGATTGGCGGCGCGCTGGGTGGTGCTGGAAGGCGCCAGTGGACGTAACCTGGCGTTTGGCCCGGCCCATATGGAAGCCAGCGCGGTAGTGGGGGAGCCTGGCATGGCCGTGGTCAGCGGCCACCGCGACACTCACTTTCTGGCCCTGCGCGAGCTTCGTGAAGGCGATGTCGTACGCTGGCAGACGCCCGCAGGCCACTGGCTGGAATTCAATGTCACCGGGGCCCAGGTGGTGAATGCGGAGGAAGTCATGCTGGCGTTGCCCGGAGCGGATTCAGCGTCGTCCGCTATGCCGCCGCAGCTGGTGCTGACGACCTGTTACCCCTTTGACGGCCCGGTAGGAGGGCCGCTGAGGAAGCTGTTCTATTTGGAGCCCTCCCCTCAGACTGTTGCGTTATAAATGAAAAAACAGGGGCTTACGGTCGCTTCGTAAGAGATGGCGCTGGCGATGGTGAGACATGTCTCAAGGCGATGAGAGAATGTCTTACAACAGATAGCGGATATGTAGCCTGTTGCGTCCCAGGGCTGCTGACTAATATAGAAAGCGTAGGGACACACATCAGACGTAAGGACACGATGCAGGGAAGCAACAAGGATGAATAACGAGCCATAAGGAACGGCAAGGGAAGCATCTGATACGAAAGCGCGGCACGGAAGCCGCGTTTTTTATTTGTGCGCCAGGCATGGCGCGTAGTGCCTTGACGGGCGCTGTTCCGGTTCAGGTGGTGCTGGCCGGATGACTTGGGGGTGCAAGTCCCCTGTGGGCCCGGCAAGGGGAACCACTAGCCGAACGGCAAGGGTGTCCATCGTGAGGTGGAATCTGAAGGAAGCCGTAGGCAAAGCACTGGCCTGACGAACAGGAATCGCATACGAGGCGGCCACACTGGGTAAGGCGGCAAATACCGTCAAAGCCCGTACTTGCACGGAAGGTGTGGACGTAGATGCGGCGGGCATAAGTGTGAAGGTCACGCGTCTTACCCTGGGAAGTCTGGTTCTCTGCCGTTGTGCTACTCACCTCGTGAGGGGTGGGGATGGAGCGCCAGAACTCAGCCGAGGTCATAGTAGGTGCGTTACCGCGTACTGAAGGACTGAACATGGTTGACCGCCAGTAGGCGGTGAGTTCTCGTGATGTGCTTATGAAGACAGAAGCGATCCGGATGGGTCAGGGTATTCAGGGAGACGTCGGACGGTATCCGGCAGAGACTGAAGCCCGTGTTGAGGCAGACACGGGGGCTCACTCGTGGACGAACGCGGAGCCGAATACGCTGATGGAACAGGTGCTTGAGCGCCCGAACCTGATGCATGCGTATCAGCGGGTGATGTCCAACAAGGGCGCCGCCGGTGTCGATCAGATGCCGGTGGCGGCCCTGAAAGGCCACCTGCAACAGCATTGGCCAACGCTGCGAGAGCGGCTGTTGGCCGGAGACTACCATCCTCAACCAGTACGCCGGGTCAGTATCCCCAAACCGCAAGGCGGAGAACGGATACTGGGCATCCCAACGGTACAGGATCGCCTGATCCAACAAGCCCTGCACCAAGTGCTGAGCCCGATGCTGGAGCCGATCTTCTCGGACCACAGTTACGGGTTCCGCCCCGGGCGAAGCGCCCATCAGGCGGTTAGGGCGATGCAACGGCACATCAACGACGGTCACCGCTGGGTGGTCGATCTGGATCTGGAGCAGTTCTTTGACCGGGTCAACCACGATGTGCTGATGGGCCTGCTGGCCCGCCGCATCGCCGACCGACGGATGCTCACCCTGATCCGCCGATACCTGCAAGCCGGTATGCTGGACGGTGGGCTGGTCAGCCCAAGGCGGGAAGGCGCGCCGCAAGGCGGCCCCCTGTCACCTCTGCTCTCTAATGTGCTCCTGACCGAACTGGACCGGGAGCTGGAGCGCCGGGGCCACCGGTTCTGCCGCTACGCGGACGACTGCAATATCTACGTCCGAAGCGAGCGGGCCGGTCACCGGGTCATGACTAGCATTACCCATTACCTGAAAATGCACCTTCGCCTGAAAGTGAACGCGGAGAAAAGTGTTGTGGATCGACCATGGCGCCGGAGCTATCTGGGTTACAGCGTGAGCTGGCGCAAGCAGGTACGGCTGAGGATCGCGCCGAAGAGCCTGAAGCGCTACCAGGCCAAACTGCGTCAGTTGCTCAGACAATCACGAGGGCGACCGCTGCAGACCACCATTGCGCGACTGAATCCGGCACTCCGGGGCTGGGCGAACTACTATCGCCTGACGACCTCGAAGCGCCCAGTGGAAGGACTCGATGGCTGGGTGCGACGGCGGTTGCGCCTGTTGCTCTGGCGACAGTGGAAACGGACTTACACCCGAGCCCGTAATCTAATGCGACTAGGACTGTCCGAGCAGAGGGCTTGGAGTAGCGCAAGCAATGGTCGGGGACCTTGGTGGAATAGTGGCGCGTCCCATATGAACGCGGCGCTTCCCAAGAGGATGTTCGACCGCCTGTCTCTGGTAAGCTTGCTGGATACGATGAACCGGCTTCAGCGCCAATCATGAACCGCCGTGGTACGGAACCGTATGCCCGGTGGTGTGAGAGGACGGGGGAGGTAACTCCCCCTCCTACTCGATCAGCCTGATACGGGCGGCTTTTATTGTCACGTTTTAGCTTTTCGCAAAGCTCTTATTTATATGCCCTGAGAGAACCGCTTCCCATTCCTGTCATTTTTAATCTTCCTTCTGTAGAGTTAATGTAAGTTTTCGTTAACTTTTTTGACGCCTTTGCATACAATCCCTCGCTATAGGTGATTGATAAAGCCACTAATTTAAAAGTGGCGGTTGCTATAGCCGGTTTAATCAATCGGTTACGGAGTGTGGTGACAATACGGAAGTTGAAGGGTTAATCACTTTATCGCCCTCAAAATAATCACAATTTCAGTTCACACTCATTTTCCACCCTGCAAGACGAGGCCGCGCCAGCATGGCGGGTTTTTCTGCGGGCGCGCGCCGCCACAACAAATAGTTTTAGATCAGGGTGTCAGATGATCAGATTCGTATCTCGTGTATTGCATGCCGGTTTGACTTCCAGAAGCGCCATTCTCGTGGGCTCATGCATTGTGTCGCAGTCATTGTGGGCGGCCCCTCCCAGCGCGGTGGATGACTCGCGCACCATGGCCTCTGACAGCAGGCTTACTATCAATGTAATGGCGAATGACTTTGACTCCGATGGCGATGCTATCCGACTGGTCAGCGTCGGTTCGCCGGACAACGGCTCCACCGCCGCCAACGCCGACGGCAGCGTACGCTATATCCCCAATTCCGGCTTTATCGGCACTGATACTTTCACATATGTCATTGAAGACGACGCGGAGCCCGCCACCCGCTCTACCGCAACCGTCACCGTCACTGTCGTAGACAGCTCCGTGACGCCTTTGGCGGAGGGAGATAATGATCGCAAGGTCGCACAAGTGTTTGAGAGCGCTTGTGGCAGTTTGAACTCCCAGACGGACGATGAAATCTCAGTCGGCGGTAGCCTGTTGCTGGCCCGATGCGAAGGGCTATCCCAGTTGGGCATCAACAATCCTGAATTAGTGGCGGAAGCGCTGAATAAGATTGCGCCGGAAGAGACTTCTTCGCAAATGCGTAATTCCGCGTCCTCCAGCCGCTCGCAAAGCAGCGCAGTCAGTCAGCGGCAAAAATTATTGCAGAATGGCGCTACGGGATTTTCATTAAACGGCGTGGCCTGGAATGGCGCCGCCAGTGGCGGCGCAGCGGGTGAAGAATCTAGCCCCTGGTCGCGAGTGGGCGTGTTCGCCAACATTCAAAGAGAAGGGGGTGAATACGATAAAACCGGCCTGGAAAGCGGCTATGACTATTCTGGCGTAGTACTGACCTTAGGCGCGGACTATGCGCTGCGTCGCGATCTATTTGTCGGCGGCGCTTTTGGTTGGACGCACACTGGCGTTGATTACGCCAACCAGGGCGGCGAACTGGATACGGATATTTATACCTTCCTCGGCTACGCCAGCTATTTTGTGGGCGATTTCAGTTTTGACGTTCAGATGGGGTATGGCGCAACCCGTTTTGACTCCAAACGCCACATCGCCTACACCGACCCGACTGGTGATGTCGACGTCACTGCTGTCGGCGATACCAGCGGCGACCAGTTTCTTTTCAACACCCGCGCGGAATGGCAGTGGTCACACAATGCGCTGACCCTAAGCCCCTATGTGCGCTTGGATTACCTGAACAGCAACATCGACGGCTATGGTGAGAATGGCGCAGGCGGTCTCAATATGACCCTCAGCGAGCAACGCATTGATCAGCTGACGCTGGCGGCTGGCGTGCAGGGAACCTACGCCATCAGTCGTGATTGGGGGGTATTGATTCCTTCCTTCCAACTGAGCGCGTTGAGCGAGATTCATTCTGATCGCGATGCGGTGACAGGACGCTTTTCCTACGACCCAGACCCGAACAACCACTTTGATCTGCAAGCGGACTCCGAAGAGTCGTTGTTTTATCAGGCTGGCGTAGGAGCCACGGCTGTGTTGCCTCATGGCCTGTCAGTGTTTTTAGAATACCAACAGATATTTGGATACGAGCATCTCACCGCCTATCAAGTGCAGACCGGTGTGAGATACGAGCTATAACAGGGAGTCAGTCATGCTTAAGAAATGCCTATCCTTTTTCTCATTATTGATATTACTGCTGTCGCTGTCCGCCTGCGGCGGCTCTTCCAGCTCGACGGACGACGCGCCGGCGACGGATGGCGGCGCGACGCCGACAGAACCTACGGACCCGACAGATCCCGACACACCCTCGCCGGGCGGCGATTCTGGCGCAGCGCCTAAAGTCAGCGCCGGCGGCAATCAGTATGCCGACCCCAATGTCGTATTGTCTCTCGCGGGGACGGCGGAAGCGCTGGAAGGCGCTGAAATCGTAAGCACTACCTGGGCTCAGGTGTCCGGACCGACGGTTTATCTGTCCACGCCTAACAGCCTGAGCAATATGATTCTGGCCCCTGACGTCACTAAAACCCAGACTTTGAGTTTTAAACTGACGGCGAAAGACACCAAGGGCAAAGAAAGCTCGGATATCGCCAGTATTGTGGTGGAACCGCTCGCCAGTTTCGTGCGTGTAACCGGTTCCAGCGTCGATGAGGCGGCGGGTCAGGCGACATTGAAGCTGATTCTGAACAGAGCCTCTAATGCGCCGGTCACGGTGCAATACATGACCCAGAATGGCGCCGCCGCCAGTGGCGTGGATTATGTCGCCGCTTCCGGCGCTGTCACCTTCGAGCCCGGTGAAACCGAAAAGACAATCGCCATTGAAATCATTGATGACGAAGATGAAGAGGCGGACGAGCCCTTTACTGTTCGTATCACCGCAACGGAAAACGGCGTGGTCGCTTCCGCCGTCGGTACGGTCGTAATTCGTAATGGAATGGATACCGCGCCAGAATTGAAAGAGCAAAATATCGCCTTTACTTCCGCTGGTCCTTTGACCGGGTTGATCGGCGATAGTCTCACTAATGTGATCGACGAAGAAACGGCGCCAGGTAGCGGAGTGGTCACCTATGCGTCAGCTGACGAAAGTATCGCGACCGTGGATATTTCCTCCGGCGTAGTGCAACTGAAGTCCGCAGGCTCCACAGTGATTACCGCCGTTAAGGCGGCGGATTCTGAATATCAAACCGCGCAGGCGACGTATACCGTGGTCGTTGAAAAACGCCTTGGCGCGGTCACTTTCGCGACGCCTGGACCCTACGCCGTCGCTTATGAGGATACCTTCACCAATATCGCTACAGGCATCGGTTCTGGTGAAGTGCGTTACGCATCCAGCAATACATCCGTCGCCAGTGTGACCTCTGGCGGCGTCGTGACGATTGTAGGTGTGGGAAGCGCTGTCATCACCTCCACGCAGCTGGCGGATGACGTTTATCTGGAGGCGACCGCCACCTACGCTATAGAAGCAGACAGAAAAAAACTGGATCTTTCTTTCAAAGATGTCGGCCCTGTAGCGGGCGTCATCGGCGGAACTTATACCAACACCTTATTGGGTAATAAGGGCTCTGGAGCATTAACCTATTCTAGCGACAATACCGAGGTCGCCACCGTGAACGCTGAAACCGGCGTTGTGTCCTACGTTGGAGAGGGCAATGCGCATATTTCGGTAGTCAGAGCGGATGATGAACTCTATAAAGCAGCGACGGCCACTTACTCCGTTTCGGTGGGTAGAAAAATCCAGAGTATTGCCTTTGTAAACCCTGGCCCAGTGGAAGGCGTCTATGGCGAAACGGTGAATAACCCGATCGCAGAAGGCGCTCCTGGCAGCGGCTCCGTCACTTACTCTTCCAGCAACAGCTCGGTAGCGTCCGTTAATAGCGAAAGCGGCGTCGTACAGCTTGTTGGCGCTGGCTCGGCGGTGATTACCGCGGAAAAGGCGGGCGACTCCGTCTATAGCAGCGCAATCGCCAAGTACTCCTTGACCGTCAATAAAAAGGCGCAGACGCTCTTGTTAAGAAATCCTGGCCCTATTGAAACCAGCGTTGGCGAAGTGGTTATAAACGGTGTGACGGTCGTTGAAGGCGGCTCCGGCGCGTTGTCCTACAGCGCTGATGCGGAAACAGCGATTGAACTGGATAGAGAGACCGGTGAGGTTCACGCCGTCAGCGTAGGCGAAGCCCTGATTACAGTGACCAAAGCCGGCGACGCCAACTATAACGCAGCCTCCGTGAGCTATCGGGTTATCGTTGGCAAAGGCGTGCAGTCGATCGCCTTTATGACGCCAGGTCCGGTTGAATCCATCTATGGCGATACCTACACCAACGTCATTACCGGCGCGGCCCCAGGGACTGGCGCTGTTACCTATGCGTCCGGCAACGAAAGTATTGCAACGGTAAATAGCGCCTCAGGCGAGGTGAACATGGTCGGTGTCGGCAGTGTCGTGATTACCGCCACCAAGGCGGCGGACACTAATTATGAAAGTGCGGAAGCCAGTTACACCATTAATGTGGCGAAGAAAACGCCGACCCTTACTTTTGACAGCGCTGGCCCTCTCAGCCTGACCATCGGAGAAACCCTGACCAACGTCGCTACCAGTACTTCTACCGGGGCGGTGACTTATAGCGTCGGCGACGCCGCTATCGCATCAGTCGATTCGGAAAGCGGGCTGGCGACAGCGCTGGCGGTTGGAAGCACATCGGTTATGGCGACTCAGGCGGCGGATGCGAATCACAACGCCGCAAGCGCCAAATATTCACTGAATGTCACCAAGAAAACGCAAACTATCGCTTTCACACAGCCAGGTCCTCTGGATGGCGTTTATGGCGATACGCTGACCAACGCCATTAAAGACGGCGCGCCAGGAACAGGCGCTGTTCTCTACGCTTCCAACAATACCAGCGTTGCGACGGTAAATAGCGAAACCGCTGTGGTGCAATTGGTAGGTGTTGGAACGGCGACGATCACCGCCACCAAAGAAGCCGATGCGACCTATGAAGCCGCTACCGCCAGCTATACGATCACCGTGGCCAAGAAGAACCAGGTCATTGCTTTCCTTAACCCAGGGCCGATATACGCTAACGTGGAAGAGGCGGTCAATAACCCTGCTTCCACCGTCGAGGGCGGTGTGGGCGTCATTACCTACAGCGTCGATAATGCTGATGTAGCTGTAGCCGCTGCAGGTGAAGGCGTATTCAACATTGTTGGGATTGGCGAGGCCGTGGTGACCGCGACTAAAGCGGGAGATGCGAATCATAATCCCGTGTCTCTTCAATACCGAATCTCTGCAATAGAGGTGGACGTGGGAGCAGCGGCTTTTGTCGGCGCCGCAGATACGCAGGTGCAGCTGACATATGGCGCTGGCAGTTCCGTAAGCGACCTGTCGCTTATCAGTTCGACTAATCCAGAGTGCGATATCGCCAATTACAGTCTGTGTGAAAATGGAGCGATGACGCTGATTAATAGCGATACCGTGACTGAGAGTGCGGCATTGTTAGACAGAACCGCCTATTACTGGCTGATACATGGAGAAAGAAATAGCGCGTCAGCCACCATTAGGCAAGGAATCGGGGACTCAGGGAGCGAAGTTACGACGATTCGCGCCGCGCTTCCGCGTCGCTATGATCATCAGCTCGTTGAGTTCAACGGGACTCTGTGGATGATTGGCGGAATGGCGTTTGATGGTGAAGTCAGCGTAGCCAACGCTGAGGTTTGGAACTCCACTGATGGCGTGCTTTGGACCCGGAGAGCGATTATTGAATCGGAAGGAATGAACCAGCACAAAGTCGTTGTTTTCGACAGTAAGCTGTTTGTTTATAACGAAGGGGTGATTTGGTACTCCACCGATGGAGTGGCTTGGAATAAACACTCTGCGACCCCTGCTTTTGGCGTTAGGGAGGCGCAAGGATTTGCGGAGTTTCAGGGCGCACTCTGGTCTATTGGTTACGTTTCCGGGGATGACTTCCCCTCCATGTGGAGAAGCATCGATGGAGTTGAGTGGATATTGCAAGGCGACATCGACGGAGTGGGCTTGCGCAGCGACTATCAGATGGCTGTGCATAATGATCAAATATGGCTAGTGGCGGATGCTGAGGGAAGTCCATTACTGCAAAACGATGTGTGGGCCACATCCGATGGCGTTAATTGGAGTTCGATCCTGGCGGCGGGTGAGACGCCCTTCACTGGCAGGACAGACCACACTTTGTTTGAGCACGATGGAAAGCTCTGGATTATCGGCGGTAAGGGGTATGAGTTCGCCGTGTTCAACGACATCTGGACTTCCGTGGATGGTAAAACGTGGACGTCTGCGGATGCTCCGGCCTTTACTGCAAGGTTTTCCCATCAGGCGCTAGTCTTCGGCGGGCAGCTATGGCTATTCGGCGGCAGGTCCGACTCAACTGAAATGGTTCCGCTTAGCGATACGTGGCGCTCAGCAGAGGGTAGTAACTGGCGCAGATTAGTGAGAGCTAAATTCTCACTCTTGGCGGAATCTACACCCATGTAATCGAAAGGGTAATAACCTTCAAGAAACGCCGGCCCTGCGCCGGCGTTTTCATTTAAACCAGACGCAAGGCCCGTTCAGAGATCAGTCTTTCCACCACGCGAATTTTATGTGGGCCTTTCTCTAACAGGCTGTCCAGAGGCTGTGGCGCTGCGCATTGATGCAGAACCTCCCTTTCCATTGTAGTGGCGGCGCGCCAGTATTTTCTTACGCCAGGGGCGACCAACACAGGATGGGGTCCCTCAGCATTAGGAAGGGGCTGATTCAACATCAGGGCGCAGAGTAGCTTTTCCGGCGCTGCGGGAAACTCTATCAATTGCGACATGGGGGCGACGGTTACGGAAAAGTTGCGGCAGCGATTGCTGCTTGGCTCCATAGGGCTGACTGGAGAAAGCCGATATTCGTGAATCGCTTTCAGCGCGCTCTCGAACATGGTCAGCGCATGTAGCAGGGGGTCCTTGGTATGCTCGCAGATGAAAGTTTTGAACGACATCGCCTCCGGTACAAAATAGAGTGAACGGCAAGGCGTCGCGCGCATGTATTCCTCCACCAGCGCTTGCAACTGTAGGCGATCCAGCAGACGCAGGGTCAGCGGCGCGGCGATTTGTAGTCTGGCTTTACGCCACCATTTTTGCACATCGCAGGTGACCTTAAATCCCTTTGACGCCTTTAGGGCATGTAGCCAGGTACGTTCCTCCGCGCTTAAATCCAGCCGGTTTAGATCCATGTTGTCGGCGGCGTCGGAGGTGTGGGAGTGAATCATCTCCACCATCGCGATTTGTAGATCATGTAACGGCATAGCGGCGCTCCTCTATGACTGGTTGACGGTGGCGCAGCCAGATATCCCGGGCGGTCGCCAATTGTTTCTGAATGCCTCGTTCACCGACGATATCCAGCGCCTGTTCCAGCAACTCATAGATAATCGCATTGGCGTTTGGCGCGCGCTGGAGGGTCCAGTCCAGCAATTCCCACACCGGCTGAGGGGGTTCATCGCTGTGTACGTCCAGTTGCAGGCCGTCATGGATGGCGCCGCCCGCCACATGTATTTCCACTACTTTACTCATGTCCAGGCGGCCCAGCGCCTCATAGACGTCAAAGCCGAAATTGATGGCATTGCAGTACAGGTTATAGAGATCCAGTAAGAGACCACAGGAGGTTCGTTCGGTGATGCGATTGAGAAACTCAATCTCGTCCATTCCCGCGTCATTCGGCATATTGGGGAGGTAATAAGTCGTGTTCTCCAATAAAAACGGGGTCTGATAACGCTGCTGGATCGCCTCTATTCGCGGACAAATAATGTTCAATGCTTCCTCCGTGAACGGCACGGGCAATTGCACGCCGGCGTGTAAGCCGACGCCGTCAGCCGTGCGTATTTGCAGAAATCCCAGGTGCTCGCTGTGCCAATGGAACGTCTGCACGTCCGCAAAGCTATCCAGAATACGGATGTAGTCCTGATTCCAACCGCTAGCCGAGCCGATTGACAGCCCGAGGCCATGCACGACGACGGGATACAACCGGCACCATTCGATGACTGCGCTGAGTCGATCAGGGCTAAACCCAGTCCGCCGTTGCGCGCCGTCCCAGTACTCCTGACACAGGATGTCCGGGCTGACTTCGATGAAGTCGACTGCGTCGCCACAGGCCCGTAGCAGGGGGATAAACTCAGGCTGATAGTTAATACCGACGCCCAACTTGGGCAAGGAAGTTAAAGCGTTCATGGTAAAGGCTCCGGCTGCTGTATCGCCGGCCCGGAAAGCCCCGGACCGGCCAAAGTGATTGGCGCTTATCCACCGTACAGAGTGACGTTGACGGGAATCTTGGACTGGATTTTTACCACAGGGTCCAATCCCAGACGCAGATCAAGGCCGACTAACCCGCAGGTGGGACAGCCGGACTGATTGAGAATCTGTTCCAGGATGTTCTGCAGATCCCAGATACTGACTTCGTACTGGGGATCGAATGAAGCGCTGACCGTTTTACGATCGCGTGAAACACCGCTGTCGGTTGCAGCCGTTGCAGCGCTGGAAAAGCTGGCGATAGAAGCGGCGCCGGTTACTAACGCGGCATTGCGAAGGAAGGCGCGGCGATCGCTTTCGCGGGTTTGTGGAGGAGTGCTTGCGGATACATCATTAGTTGTGTCGGACATCGTGTCTCTCCTTTGCGGTTGTGTTGTCTGGCGGGGCCGGGCGTAAAACGGAAAGTCCCGTTTAACAACCCCTGAACATAGAGCTTAAATCCAGAGAGACGACCGAGCAGCGCAATGCGGCGCAAAGGAATTGTGAAATACTCACGTTTGCAGGCTGATGCGAAGAAGGTAAAGATGGCGTTAAGACCCGTTGAGGTCGTGGAAACTGCAACGGGTCCTTTGCAATCAGGCGAGTAGCTGCTTAATGCGCGCCTTCAGCATCTCAATGGCGACGCGGTTTTTGCCGCCCTTGGGGACGATAATGTCAGCATACTGTTTGGTGGGTTCTACAAACTCAAGAAACATAGGGCGGACAGTGGATTTGTACTGCTTGATGACCGACTCCATGGTTCTGCCGCGCTCTTCTATGTCACGCTGCAAACGTCTCAGCAGACAGATATCCAGGGGCGTGTCGACAAAAATACTGGTATCCAGGCGACTGCGGATATTCTTATCCGACAACAGCAGGATGCCTTCGATAATGATGACCCGACGCGGCTCCATGGAGATCGAATCCTTGGCCCGGTTGTGCTCTTTATAATCATAAACCGGCACGTCGATAGCGCGCTTTTCCTTGAGCTGGTCCATGTGACGCACCAACAGACCGTGGTCGAATGCGGATGGATGATCGTAATTGGTCTTCAGCCTTTCCTCCATGGAAAGGTGGGTTTGGTCCTTGTAGTAAGAATCTTCTTTGATAATGCCGATGTGGTGGGCGCCGACTTCTTCTTTCAGTTCGTCATAGATAGTGACGGATAAAAGGCTCTTGCCGGATGCGGAGGCTCCGGTGATGCCAATAAAAATGGGAGACATGCAGGAAATATCCAAATGTGGTCAGACCCGCCTAGTTTAATGCCTTGCCCCTGAACTGTCATGAACAGGGTTCAATATTCCTGCCAGATCGCTTGTTCTCTGGTCCGGACTATATGGCGTTTTAGCCTCCAATAACTCCACGTCTTTTAAGTATTGGCCTGATTCAAGACTAAAAGCCTTTTCTCGCATGTCTTATCACCTTGGGCCAGATAACAACGATTGGGGGCGGAAACGGCCATAATTATTATTCAATTGAGTTCCCTTACAATATCAACCCAAATGCGATAATCGAGTTTGATTATTTGAGCGATGTTGAAGCTGAGATATATGAAAAGGAAACATCCGCTCAATAATATGCGCAATTACGCTGTTTAATCATTTCAATGACATTTGTTTTTAATCATTGACGGCGATAATCAGCGTTAGCCATACATAAACAAAAGCGCCTCTGATGTTGGCAATTAGCCTGCGCCAGAGGCGCTTTTTTAATGTTGGGAATAACGTGGGAAACCGATGAAAAACAGGTCGTAATGTAAAGAAATGTTTCAGAATTGATTTAAATGTTACTTAACAGCGTTAATCTCAATAAATTCTGTTATTTCAGTTGATCTGCACGCATCAATTGTTTTATTAATGTTCGCCACGAAGTATCACGTTAGATGACGTGGCTTCGTACTCTCTGCAATCATAACGGACGCGTGCAGCTCTGTGAGCGGCGCGCTTTTTATTAATGGAAACGAGGATATAGATGGACTTGCCCATGGACAGAATGCTCTCGACCTTGCCCCTGACCGGTTTCGCTCACTCAAGCTTTTCCAGATTGACCATTTAGTCCGTACGGCTGCCCTGGACTCATAGCGGCTCGGCTAATTTCCCGGCGTTTTCGCTGCGCAGGCGCTCAGTCTGTGCGAGTGTTGATACATAAACGCGCCGCCCTCCGCGTAGAGAAAAGGAAGCCTGAAGACTCGCCTGTTCGCGCTTGATGTTTGCAAACATAAGTTCGGTATAAACAGCTTTATAACAAAGGACGTCATAAGATGTTTACATGTTCGCCACGCAATCTGGCATATATTGTATTTCTTCTTTTCACTCTTTCGGCCTACGCGGAAGAAGACGAATTTCCCGGTCGTCGCCAATACCCGGCCGTAGATTTCATTGAACTCCAGGAGTTCTATCAGCAATTGGCTGCTGGCGAAATCGTCGCCGTCGACGTACGTACGGACTATGAGTACAACACCCTGCATATAAAGGGCGCTTTTAACGTCTCATATACCTCTCATAACTTCGCAGAGGAAATGCAGGCGCTGCAAAAGCAGCATCCCGGCAAGAAACTGGCGTTGTACTGCAACGGCAAAACCTGTCTCAAATCCTACAAAGCCGCCAGCAAATGCCGTAAATACGGTATCGAGAACGTCATCGTCTACGACGCTGGCGTATTTGATTACGCCAAAGCCTATCCGCAAGACACCAATCTTTTCGGGGAAGTCCTGGGCGACCCAGGGCGCCTTATCGGTAAGGACAAACTCAAGGCTCACACGATCACTGTGGCGGAGTTTGAAGATAAAATCATCAAAACTGACGGCATTGTTCTGGATGTGCGCGACAAGCAGCAAAGGGAAGGCATCGCTATCTTCTTTATGCGGGAAAAGCGCGCCCCGTTGGACCGTCCGGATTTAATCGATCGCTATATCAATCAGGCGAAGAAGCGTAACGTGCCGCTGCTTATCTACGATCAGGCGGGCAAGCAGATCCGGTGGCTGCAGTATTATCTGGAAAAGCAGAACGTATCTTCCTACTACTTCATGGCCGGAGGAATCGACGAATATTATAAAACGCTCTAGGCGAGTCTGGCCGGCCGCGCGGAAAGGCCTTCCGGGCGTTTTCCGCGTCGCCTGAGCGTAAATCAGCGTTGATTCCAATTTATAAAACAAACCCTAGGCAAGGGACATAAAAAAGTGAGGAACCACCATGACGGATGATAAGAAAGAACGGGGGCTGTATGAGTTGTACGCGGACGATCCGGAACGCGCGGATTATCTGGTGTTCGGACGACGCGCCCACTCCGATCGACGCGGTTTTCTGAAAGGCGCTGGCCTCGGCGCCATGGGCGCCATGTTGGGAATGGCGATTCCTTTTCATCGCAACTTTCCCTCAGGGCTGATACCCGCCGCCATGGCGGAAGATACGGAAATTGGCCTGTTCAGCGGTAAAGACGGACTGACCCTGCTGAATGATCGCCCGATCAATGCGGAAACCCCCGCTCACCTGCTTGATGACGCGGTTACGCCCACCAGCCGCCATTTCGTTCGTAATAACGGCGTAGTGCCGGATATTGCGCGCAGCATGGACGCGTCTGACTGGAAACTGACCATCGACGGCGAAGTGGAGAAAGTGCTGGAGCTGTCGCTGGATGAACTCAAGTCCAAGTTCAAACCGGTCACCTTGAAGCTGCAGTTGGAGTGTGGCGGTAATGGACGCGCGGCGTTCAATCCGCCGGCGAAAGGCAATCAGTGGACAGTGGGCGCTATCGGCAACGCCGAGTGGACTGGAGTGCGCTATGCGGACTTATTGAAAGCGGCGGGCGTCAAACCGTCGGCCATTTACACCGCGCATCATGGTCTGGACGGACATCTGTCCGGCGATCCCAGCAAAACCCCGATCTCCAGAGGCGTGCCCATTTCCAAGGCGATGGACCCTCACTCCATCATCGCCTACGCCATGAACGGCGAGCCTCTGCCGGCGCTGCATGGCTTCCCGGTGCGCACCATTTGTCCGGGCTGGCCGGGCTCCACCTCACAAAAATGGCTGAGCCGGATTCAGTTGCGGGACATCGTGCATGACGGCCCCAAAATGACCGGATCTTCCTACCGCGTGCCTAAATTCCCTGTGGCGCCGGGAACGCATGTTGCGGACGAGGACTACCAAATCATTGAGTCCATGCCCGTTAAATCACTGATCACCACGCCGCAAACCAACCAGACCATCAAGACGCGCACACTGAAAGTGCACGGCCATGCCTGGGCGGGGGATAATGTGGTTAAGCGCATGGATATTTCCTATGACTTCGGCGTCACCTGGGTGCAGGCGGACCTGAAAGCGCCACCCAATCCCTACTCCTGGCAGGAGTGGTATGCGGAAGTGACTTTCCCCACCCGCGGTTATTATGAAATCTGGGCCAGAGCCACGGATGACAAAGGCAACATGCAGCCTTTCGCGGTGAACTGGAATCCGAAAGGGTATCTGAACAACAGCATGCACCGTATTGCGGTGGTTGTGGACGCCTGATCCGGGAAAGTGATCAGCGCCCAATGATGTTTGGATGCTGACAGAAGCGCCCTGGCTTTTCTCTCATCGGAAAGGGGAGTCAGCGGCGTAACTGTGTAACCTTGGCCAGCCAAGATAATGACGTCCATAGTCCTCCCTCAAAAAGAGGAAAAACCATGACAATAAAAACTCTGACTTCACTCCTGTTTGTCAGCGCATTGAGCCTGACGAACTATGCAAACGGCGCGGAGTCCCCATTCGGCGCGGACTGGCCGGAAGGCCCCGGATCGCAGGAAGCCGGCGCGTTGTGCGGCGCCTGTCATTCCCTGGCGCTGGTGAAACAGCAGGGCCTCAGCAAAGAAAGCTGGGATGAAGTGCTTACCTGGATGCAGGAAGAGCAGGGCATGCCGGAACTCAATGAGGAGTTGCGCAGCCTGATTCTGGAGTACCTGTCGAAAAACTTTAATCCGGAGACGCACGCTCAGCGTCGCAATAGCGCGCCGTGAAAGCGTGCAAGCTTATTCCACTTCTACACTATGCACCCGCACTTCCATGCCAGCGGTGACTTGTACGCCAAACTTACCGCAGTGAGCGCAGGGGTCGTAGAGCTGGTGGAGTGGAGTGGTCTGGCGGCAGTGCGGGCATTGGCCTGCGCCGGGTATGGAGAGATATTCCAGTGTGGCGTTTTCAACAACAGTGCCTTTGGCGACGGCGCTGAAGCAGAAGTCCATAGCGCTGGTTTCGATATGGGACAGTTCGCCGATTTCCAATACGATTTTGACGACCCGTTGAAAGCCTTCCTTTGCCGCGCTGTCCTCAATCAGTTGCACGACGTTCTCCATGACCGACAACTCATGCATGATCGCGATACTTCTCTCTGCTCTGCAACCAGCTCGCCAGATAGTCGAAGGCCTGGTTGAGATTGAGTTGAGCTTCTGGCGATAACGCCTCCTCGAAGCGATCGAACGCATAGCCGCGAATGCCCATCAGGAAGGCTTGCGTATTGGCGTCAAACAGGGTGCGTGACAAGGTCACCACCGCTTGCGGCGACAGTACGTGGCTGCCCATTTGGCGTTCGTCGTCGGCTTCAATTTGCTGCAGGAAAAAAGGCTTGCCGCCGCGCAGGCTGGCGTCGATAAACACGACTTGTTGATAGCGGCTTAATTCCAGAGCGTCTTCCACCGTTAGCTGGTAGTTGGTTTCCACCGTCACACCTGACAGATTAAGTTCTGCAATGCGATCCGCGCAGGCGGGACCGAGTCCGTCGTCCTGGCGGCCAGGATTGCCGTAACCAATCACCAGAGTGGATAGATTGATGTCCTTGGTCATCATTGCTGGGCTCCTTTGAACTCAGTCCGGGGGAATGTCCTGTCCCATATGCTGGCTATTGCTGTGAATCAGCGCGCCGTCGGCGTCGAATAGCTCCACGGTCAGCGGCATTTGTCCCAGGGCGTGGGTGGCGCAGGACAGGCAGGGGTCATAGGCGCGTACGGCGACTTCCACATGGTTCAGCATGCCTTCCGTGATGCGTTTTTTCCCGCCCAGATATTTTTTCGCCACATCCGTAACCGCCCGGTTCATGCCGTTATTGTTGTGAGTGGTGGAAACGATCAGGTTGCAGTAAGTGATTTGATCGTTTTTGTCGACTTTGTAGTGGTGGAATAAAGAGCCGCGCGGCGCTTCGATAACGCCGACGCCTTCTTCCCGACGTTCTCCGCTGACTCGCAGATCGGCGCCTTGCAGGTCCGGGTCCAGCAGTAGCTCGTGAATCTTCTCCACGCAGTGCAGCACTTCAATCATGCGCGCCCAGTGATAGGCGAGACTCATGTGATTGGGTTTGTTGTGGGTCAACGCGCGGAATTCCTTATGCTCGGCGTTCGCCAGGGGCGTATCGATAAAGGCGACATTATTCAGACGGGACAAGGGGCCGACGCGATACCAGCCGTCCAGCGCGCCGCGACTTTTTATGAAGGGGAATTTCATGTACGACCAGGGCCGCACTTCCTCCATGATGTAGTCGTTGAAATCCTGATAATCGACATGATCGAAGATAATATTGCCGGCGGCGTCAGTGGCGCGCAGGCCGCCGTGATACAGGTCCAGCGCGCCGTCTTCGCGCACCAGGGACAAATGACTGGAGTTGAAGTTGGCGAACTGCTCCACCTGAGACAGGTGTTCAAGCGTATAACGCTTGGCGACGTCCACCGCGCCTTTGGCCCAGACTTTCATCTGCTCAATGTCCTGCAACAACAGATCTCTTTCCTGCAGCGACAGGTTCTTGTTGATGCCGCCGGGGATGGCGCCGGTGCCGTGAATTTTCTTGCCGGCGGTATGCAGAATCACTTCCTGGCCGTACTTGCGCATCAGCACGCCTTGTTTGGCCAGATCGGGAAACTCTTTGATGACATTGAAGATATTACGCTTGCCGCGGGGCGCATCGAAGCCGAATAGCAGGTCCGGCGAACTCAGATGGAAGAAGTGCAGCACGTTGCTCTGCATCACCTGGCCATAGTGCATGAGGCGACGCATTTTCTCCGCTGTTGGCGGCAAAGCGTCGGCGCCGACGATCACATCCATCGCCTTGGCGGCGGCGATGTGGTGGCTGACCGGGCAGATGCCGCAAAGCCGCTGTACGATTACCGGCGCCTCCCACAACAGACGTCCGCGTATGAATCGCTCGAAGCCGCGGAACTCCACGATATGCAGGCGGGCTTCCGCTACATTGTTGTCATCGTCCAGATGAATGGTGACCTTGCCGTGACCTTCCACGCGGGTGACCGGTTCGATTTCCACAATGCGGGTTTTGGGCTTATCAAGATTCATCGGCGCCAGTCCTAATCGTATTTGATCATGTGGTATTCCTGCGGCGCCGGCTCACCTTTGATCAGCGCCGCCAACGTGGCCCACAGCACTTCACCGGAAGGCGGGCAGCCGGGAATCTGGTAGTCGATTTTGACCACTTCCGCGCAGGTGTACACCTTGTCCAGCAACAACGGCAACGCGGCGTCATTGGGAATCTGATTGCTGGGGTTATACACCTTGGCGCTGCTGGAATAGGCTTCCTCCAGACATTCCCGCAACGGATCTTTTGAGTGCATGATGGCGTTGCGCATCACCGGCAGGCCGCCCATGATAGCGCACTGCCCCACCGCCACCAGCACATCGCAGTGCTTGCGGAACTCCTGCAGGGTATGGACGTTTTCTTCATTGCAGCAGCCGCCTTCTATGACGCCGATATCGCAACGGCGGGAAAACGTTTTGAAATCGGTCAGCGGCGAGCGGTCAAACTCCGCCAGCTCCATTAATTCCAGGATATGCTCGTCCATGTCCAGTAAAGACATGTGACAACCGAAACAGCCGGCCAGGGAAACCGTGGCGATGCGTTTTTTCCGCTTCATGACTGCTCCTCGGACGGATCGATCTGATGCACGGCGATACGGTTTTTATGGCGGGCCTCGATTTCCCAGCCGATGGGCTTGTTGTCGAACTGGCGTTGGCCTATCGGGGCGAAAAAACCTTCGCGTTTACGGATAATGCAGCCTACCGGACAAACTTCCAGAGACATGGCGTAGTCGTCAATGGAGGCGTCGGTGGCGGCCAGGTTCTCTGCATTGACGCCAATCCTCTTGTGGATGCCGCGTCCCACATATTCAAAGATATTTTTGCCGTCCACATCACGTGAGGCTCGGATGCAGCGTCCACACAAGATGCAGCGGTTGGTGTCCAGGGCGATATCCGGATGAGAGGCGTCCACCGGACGCACCGGTTGCAGATAGGGATACAGACTGTCCTGGGATATCCCCAGGCGATACGCCATGGCTTGCAGCTCGCAGCGTCCGCTGGCCTCGCAGATCGGACACAGGTGGTTGCCCTCGTGAAACAGCATGCGCACTAGATCGCGACGATAGCCCTGAACCTGCGGCGTATCGTTTTCGACAGCGACGCCCGGCTCCGCTGGTTGAGTGCAGGCCGCTGCAGTGCGACCGTTGACCTTCACTGTACAGACGCGGCAACTGCCTTGCGGAACCAGTCCTTCCACGTCGCACAGACGGGGAATGTAAACGCCGGCGTCGTCGCAGGCGTCCATGATGGTCTGGCCGGGTTGGGCGACGACGGTTTCGCCGTCCACCGTAAATTCGAACTCTGTGCTCATTCCTTGTCTCCATAAGCCGGGTCATAGATGAGCGAGCGCCGCTTGGCGATGATTCTGGCTTCATCCAGCGCCTTTTGAATATTGAAGCCCGCCTGCATGCCTCCGGGTCGTTCTTTCACCATGGCGGAGTACACCAGAGGAAAATATTCCATAGTGGAGAGAATGGGATTGGGAGAAGTATGGCCGAGCCCGCAGCGACTGGTGGCGATGATGGTGTCGCTCAGGCTGCGCAGATAATCCAGATCCTCCGGTTCGCCTTCGCCATGCATGATTTTTTCCAGTCCTTTTTTCAGGAAAACATTGCCCACGCGACAAGGCGTGCAGTAGCCGCAGCTTTCTTCAATAAAGAAGTCCATGTAGTAGGCGGCGGCTTCAAGAATATTGCGGGAGCTGTTGAAGCAAACAATAGCGCCGGCGGAGGCGAGATCTTCAAAACACAGACGACGGTGAAACTCGGTGCGCCCGACAATCTGGCCGCTGGCTCCGCCTACAACAATTGCAGCGGCGTCCTGTGCGCCCGCCTGCGTGAGAATTTCCGCCAGTGTGACGCCGAAAGCGATTTCGTAAATTCCGGGGCGGACGCAGTCTCCGCTGACACTGAGCAGCTTGGTTCCTGAACTGCCCGTGGTTCCCATGCCGCGGAACCATGGCGCGCCTTGCTCCATGATGCGCGGAACGCAGCTCAGGGTTTCGACGTTATTAACAACAGTAGGGTGGCCCAGGTAGCCGGATTGCACAGGAAACGGCGGACGGTTTTTGGGCTCGCCGCGTTTGCCTTCGCAGGAGCTGATCAGAGAGCTTTCTTCCCCGCAAATATAGGCGCCGGCGCCCATCTGAATACGGATATCGAAAGAAAAATCGTCTCGCCCCAGAATGCCTGCGCCCAGTAAATTCTGTTCCCGGCGACGTTGCAGCGTTGCTTCCAGATAGGCGCGCAGATAGCGGTATTCACCGCGCAGATACAAGATGCCGTGACGGGCCCCCACCGCATAGGCGGCGATCGTCATGCCGGCGAACAGCAGGTCGGGTTTCTCGGTCAGCAGTACGCGATCTTTGAACGTGCCGGGCTCGCCTTCATCCGCGTTGCAGATGACGTAACGTTCTTCGGCGGGAGTGTTCGCCGCCAGTCGCCATTTTCTGCCAGTAGGGAACCCGGCGCCGCCGCGTCCGCGCAGAAGCGACTCCTCGACCTGGGCGATCACCTCCAGCGGCGATAACTGCAAAGCGGCTTGTAGGCCCTGATCTGGGTTGGCGTCGGTCAAGAGGACTGGTCCGGGCTGGCGAATGTTATTGCGCACCATGGCCTGGACCAGGGGATGGCTGTTGGCGCCATCGCCGGTTTTGCCGATCAGCGTTTGCGGATCTTTGGTCTTGCGCAGGGTTCGCAGAATATTTTTGACCTTGGCTGGCGTCAGACGGGTGACGACCACATCATTGATCAATACCGCAGGCGCCTGATCGCACATGCCGATGCAGGGCGTAAACTCCAGGGAAAAAGCGCCGTCGGCGCTGGTTTCGCCCGGCTGGATTCCGAGAGCGTCGGAAAACGCCTCGGCCACGGCTTGGGCGCCGGCATGACGGTCAACGATGTCATCGCACAAGCGAATCGTGATATCGCCTTTGCGCTTGTCGGAAAAAAATGCATAGAAGCTGACAACGCCTTCCACTTCCACCCGATAGGTCCCGGTTAGGGCGGCGATCAGCGACATAGCGTCGCCATCAATGCAGCGTAGTTTGTCCTGCACCTGCCACAGGATGTCCATCATCCGGCGCGGATCGTTGTCATAGTCGGCGCAGGCTTGCTTGATGAGAGTTGCGTTATCGTTATCCATGCTTCGTCCCGTCGGCGCGTGCGAGATTTCCCGGTTGGGTTGATGACGCTGAACGACGGATGCATGTCGCAACGCCACCCAGCGTATTCCATAGTATCGTCAGTCAGGGAAGAGACTTTGACTTGTGTCTGTTTTCCCCTGAAACATCATAGCTTAAGGGATGCGATCCATTCAGGTACGCCGGCGCAGGCGGTTTTACGGATAATCGTGGCGCCTTTGACTTTCACATCCTCGCCGGGATCAATTACCGTTATTGGACAATTGGGCCGCGCGCAGTCAACCAATCCCGCGGCGGGATAGACCTGCAGGGAAGTACCCACCACTAACAGAACGTCCGCCGTGGCGACAATATCCGCAGCGGATTCCAGCATAGGAACCATTTCTCCGAACCAGACCACATGAGGGCGCATTTGTTTGCCTTGGGGGCAGAGGTCGCCCAGGGCGATATCCTGGTCATTCATTTCGACCAGGTAGGATTCATCCACGCTGCTGCGCGCCTTCATGATTTCACCGTGCAGATGCACCACGTTGCTGGACCCCGCGCGTTCGTGCAGGTCGTCGATGTTTTGCGTGATGATGGTGACGCGATGTTGCGACTCCAGCGCAGCGAGCGCCGTGTGCGCAGCATTGGGCTGGGCTTCCCGGGCCTGCTGGCGGCGGGTGTTGTAGAACTCCAGCACTAATTGCGGGTTGCGTTCCCAGCCGCCGGGAGACGCCAGATCATGTACGCTGTATTGTTTCCATAGTCCGCCCACGTCCCGAAACGTAGGCAGGCCGCTTTCGGCGCTTATGCCAGCGCCGCTGAGCACGACGATATGAGCCACGAACTTTCCTCAGATTATATATAGCTGTGCGTTCGCCGGCGGAACCGGCCTGAACAGGGCCGCGTAAGGTAAGCGGCCCAATACGGCTAAACATAGCCCGCTGCGGCGCAGGGGTAAAGCATGGACGGCTCAGCTTTAGAGAACGCTTTCCACGGCGGCGATGAAGTCCGCATCTTCCGGTGTGGTGCGACTGGGAAATGCGGCGACGACGCGACCTTCTTTGTCTACCACATATTTGTGAAAGTTCCATTGCGGAGGTTGCCCGGTTTGCTCCGCCAGGTTTCGGAACAAGGGATGCGCGTTGGGTCCTTTGACGGGATGGGCGTCTGTCATGGTGAAAGTCACGCCGTAATTGACGAAGCACACTTCGGCGGTTTTTTCTGCGTCATCGTCTTCTTGGTTGAAGTCGTCGGAAGGCATACCGATCACTTCCAGACCTTTCTCCTGATAACGCTTATACATCGCCTCCAAACCTTTGAACTGAGGCGTGAAGCCGCAATAGCTGGCGGTATTGACGATCACCAGCGGCTTGCCGACGAAGCGCTCACATAAATTGATGGTCTGGCTGGTATGCAGCTTTTTGACCTCGCCGTCCAGTAAGGCGGGACATCCCGCCAACGTTGAGGCGCTCTGGCAAAGTAGAAGACTCAATAGCGTGGGTTTTAATATTTTGGGCATGACCGTTTTCCTTGTTAGTCAGTACTGAATGATTGTGCGACAAGGAGTCGTGGAAAGTCTATTCCGGCGACAAGCGCCACTCCGCTGCGTTTAATCTCTACGGCGCATATCTTCATAGAGATTGCGAGAGCCACTTGATCCTGTGAAAAAAGCGGGCATAGAATAACTGACCTTTGGTCATTACGAGGCGTTAGTCATGTTCAACTCTCATAATTTTGATGTGCTGGGCTCTACTCTTGCTTCCACTCTGCGACGTTGGCGAGGGACCATGGGGAGCCGGAAAACGGCGCAACCTGACAAAGCGCCGGAACTTTTTGATCGCGAAGGCTGTGCGCATTGTCGCCTGGTGCGGGAAGCGCTGACGGAGTTGAATCTTGACGCCATGATTTATCCGGTTCCACAAGGGGGCGTCAGACACCGTCAGCGTTTACAGGAACTTTCCGGTGGCGGGGCGGTCCCATTTCTGTACGATCCGAATACGGAAGAAAAAGTTACGGGCGCACAGGACATCGTCACTTACCTGTTTCGTCAATATCGCGCTAAAGAGCCGCCTGCGGCGCTAAGGGAGTCCTTCATCAATCTGACTGGCTCCAGGCTGGCGACTATGGTGCGAAGAGGGAAAGGCCTGAAGGCGGCGCCGTCCAATACGCCGAAAAAACCGCTGGCGCTGTATAGTTTTGAATCCAGTCCATACTCGCGACTGGTTCGTGAACGCTTATGCGAACTGGAAATACCCTATCTACTGATCAATCTGAGCAAGCAGCAGCTGGCGGATATGGGGCCAGCTGTGCGACGGCTGCATTTTGGTGAATATAAACCTTTGCCGGGAAGCAAAAGGGACGCTTTTCTCAAGGAGCATGGGCGTGTACAGGCGCCGTTTCTGGTTGACCCGAATCGCAGCGAAGGCGCGGGACTGTTTGAATCCGCGGAAATTCTTAAGTATTTGAACGCCGCCTATGCGGCTTGAACCTGCGGTTTGTGCTGATAATTACTTGAAAGCATTAACATTCCCACCGCGTTATACTGTCGCTCCGTGACCTATCGCACGTCCCTGTAACCTAGTGGAACGTGCGCCGCGTGTTCTATAAGGGAGAGTCCTTTCATTTGGGAGTGGGCGAAATGAGGAGGGCGTTTCGCAACAAACTCTCATGACTATATAAAATAGGCATTGAAGCCAACGCGGGCAATTGCCATGATTAGCAGCTCGGCCTGCGCCGCTTATCGCGGTCGGATGCGCCAATTATGGAATCTCGAACAACTATCTGGATGAATGTGCTAAGGCTAGAAATGAAAACTAAGTTGTCTGCGAAGGACTTGTGCTTCTCTATTCCGCGTAATCTGCTGCTGGCGGGAGCGGTTGCTCTCAGCGGCTGTAACATGTCCTCAATTAAACCCTCAACGGACTCCGGCTCCAAGACGGAAGACAAGCAGTACGCCACCTCCTCTACCTCTGAAACGACCCATGCGACAACGTCGCAAGACGTGGCGACGGCAACGACGCCCGCTATGACGGACGCGACGCCGGCAACGGGTTCCGTCACGATGGAAAGCGCCAGCGACGCTGATCAAACCAGCGCCAATAATGCTGCGCAGAAAACCACATCGACCGCTAAACAGAAAACCGCGACCTCCGCCGCTAAAAAGCCCGTAAAGGAAAAAACCGCGAGCAAGAAAACTTCCAGCTCTTCAAACGGGTCCTCCGTGAAAAAGAAAGAACCGGAAAAGACTCAGACCAAATCGGTGGCGGCTAAAGAAAACGCAAAGAAAGAGTCAGCGAAAAAAGAGACAGTAGAAGCCAGCGCAGAGACAAAACCCGTCGTTGAGACCGCTATGCTGTCGCAACCAAAAGATACATCAGGACTACAGATTACCGGCAGCATGTTGCCCTATGATTTTGGCGGCTGGATGCTGGAGAAGGATTGGGACAGCGCGCACATCGGCGTATGCCGGTTACGTTCTGAACGCCATCCGATATTCGACGGCTATGAAAACTCCAGCGTATGGATTGAGGTATTGGCCAAAGAGGTCAATGTATACACCCGATCGAATGTCGATCTCACCTATCCTGGCGTTGGCCTGCAATTAGCTGAACAGACCGTTCTGGACTTTAATGAAGTGTTTCAGGAAACAAACGCGCGGATAAAAGGAGACCATACCCGCGCGCTGCAAAACGCCAGCAAACTGACGGTTAAAATAGGTTTTTGGCCCAGCTGGCCGCAAACCCAAACCCAGCAGGCGGTGATACCAGCGACGGTATTGAAGCAGGCGATACCGGTTTTTCTTAACTGCAAAAACCTGTAACACGCCGACCAGATACGGGATGAGCGGCGGCGTCAAAGGTAATTGCAACGACCGCCCGGCCTGACAATAAAGTAAATCATAGCTGAAGGATGTTTCGGGGATGACCTTAAGACTTAAATTTAACCTTGTATTAGGTTTGGCTTCTTGCGCCGGCATCGCCCTGGCGGCTTTCCTGGTGTATGAGCTATTGCAGAAAAACGCGCGGGAAGAGGTGCTCGACAGCGCCCGGATCATGATGCAGAGCGCGTTCGCCGTTCGCGGCTATACCGTTGACGAAGTACGCCCGCTGCTGGCGTTGCAGCAAAAGCGTCAGTTTTTGCCGCAGACCGTGCCAGCTTACGCGGCGCACCGTTATATCGGCAAACTGCAGAAGGAATATCCTGAATACAGCTACCGGGAAGCCACATTGAACCCAACCAATCCCGCGGACCGCGCTTCGGATTGGGAGGCGGACATTATTAACCATTTCCGCAACAACGATGACGCGCCGGAACTGGTCGGCACTCGGGAAACGCCGACAGGCCCTTCACTGTACATGAGCCGCCCGATCAAGATCACCGACCCGAAGTGTCTGGCTTGTCACAGCACTCCCAGCGCGGCGCCGCAGACCATGATCGACATGTACGGCAGCTCCAACGGTTTCGGCTGGAAACAGGATGAAGTGGTCGGCGCCCAGATCGTGTCGGTGCCCATGTCGCTGCCGCTGCAACGGGCGGACGAAACCTTCAAACTGTTCATTGGCTTGCTGGTGGGCGTGTTCCTGGTGATTGCGGTGCTGCTCAACGTTATGCTGGATTTCGTGGTTATCCGCCCGGTTAAGAAACTGTCGGATAAAGCCAACGAGGTCAGCCTGGGCGCTTTGGAAGCGGAAGAAATGCCGGTGAAAGGCAACGATGAGATTTCTTCTCTGACGCAGTCCTTTAACCGTATGCACCGCAGTTTGGCTAACGCTGTCAGATTGTTGGACGAAACTGGCGAGCCTTGAACATAAAGCAGTCAATTCAGGTGAGACGCCAGCGCGCCCGACGACTGTGTCGGGCGTGGGTTGATTACAACCTTTTAAGTGGCCGCTATGGCGATGACGTGAAGGTTCGCGCTATATTGGCCGCATTGTAAGTCAAGTCCGGGACCTCTTCTCAAGCTTACAAAAATCAACGAATTGGTTTGTATGGTTCGAGTAAGCGTAGAGTAAGCTTACCTATACTGAAGGACTTTTGGGGATACGCCGCACTGCTCTGTGCGCAGGCGGGTTAAATCGGATGTTACACGGAAGACGGCTGTCGGCGCCCGCTCACCAGCGGCGCGGCGGTTTGCTTTGCTCAGTACGTAAGAACTATGTCGACGAAACCACCATTTGACGTAATCGGAAAATATAGCGTTGAGTCCACCATCGGCCAGGGCGCAATGGGCGTGGTGTACAAAGGTCATGACCCGGATATTGATCGCCCGGTCGCTATCAAAATGCTACACGCCCACCTGATGGTGGATCAGTCCGACGGAGGCCTGCTTGCCCGTTTCCGTCAGGAAGCCCAGGCGGCGGCCCGCTGTCTGCACACCAATATTGTTACTGTCTTCGATTTTGGCGTTTTCAAGAACTCGCCTTATATGGTGATGGAGTTCGTCGACGGCATCGACCTGCGTTCTTTCCTGCGGGAAAACATGCAGCTTTCCGTGCGTCAGATCGGCGATTTGGTGATTCAGGTGCTGGAAGCCCTGGACTACGCGCATCTGAAAGGGGTGGTGCACCGCGACGTTAAACCCGCCAACATTCTTTTGCTGGAGTCCGGCCATGTGAAAGTGACGGATTTCGGCGTCGCTAAACTGGATACTTCAGAGCTGACCAACGTCGGCGACGTGATCGGCACACCCAGTTACATGTCCCCTGAAGCGTTGCGCGGCGACAGAGTGGATGGGCGCAGCGACTTGTTTTCCGCTGGCATCGTATTGCTTGAATTGATCGCCGGCAAACGTCCGCAAAAGGGCGGCTTGCCCTGGACGGAAAAAGAAATCCTGCAGTTCATCGCCGACAGTCCCACGCTGCCGGTGCAATTGGATCGCGCTTTCTCCAGCTTGTTGGCGAAAGCGTTGACCGCAGATCCAAGTGATCGTTATGAAACCGGGCAGGAATTCGCTATCGCGCTGAAGACGCTGCTGGCGCCTAATCAGGTGTACGTGCCGGATCTCAACGATCTCGCCGCTACGGTGATCCAAAGCAAGGTCACTTTCGCCGGCCGTCAGTCGGATCAACCTTCTACATACAGTTCGTCTTCAAGCTCCCAGATCGCGTTGTCGCCGGAAGTTTCTCTGATCCTGAGTCAGACGCTGGCGCCGTTTCTGGGGCCGGTTGCGCACCATATGATCCGCAACGCCGCCGCATCCTCTACGACATTACAGGAGATGATTGAGAAACTATCTCGCCATATTCCCAATGAAGTCGAGCGACGTAATTTCCTCAATACGTTGAATCGCACCGGGATTCGCTCTATGCCCAGCGAAACCACCGGTAGCGGCGCGTCGCGCATCACCACCATTGGTTCGCGCTCGTCCATCAGGCCCGGACAAGCTGGTCCGCTGACGCTGAGCGGAGAAACATTGCAGAAGCTGACCCAGTTGCTGGCTCATCATGTTGGCCCGCTGGCTTCTCGGCTGGTGCGTAAGTCGGTGAAAAGCTCATCGGATATGGAGACGTTGTTCAAGGATTTGGCTAACAGCATTCCAGACGAATCGGAACGCACCCAGTTTATCTCCAAGGCGCGTAAATCCATCTAACGCGGACCCTATCTAAAAAGACAGCATCGCCGCTAGTGAGCCAGCGGCGATCGATTGTTATTTCGCGTCTTTACGCACCCAGACTTCCACCCGTCCATTACGGCTCGCGCCATGTTCGCCGCCGGTGGCGCCCACAGTCTTGTATTGGCCGTAGCCGGTAACGGCCTTAACCTCTGCACCGCGCTCTTTCAACGCACGACTGACTGCGGTAGCGCGGAGTTCAGACACCATTTGCGCGCGCAGCTCATCCCCGCTTTTATCTGCGAAACCAATCAGCATCAGATCCGTTGGCGAGCGACTGCTTTCACGCAAATACTCCAGTAAACGCTCCAGATCGCGGTGGGCCTTGTTATCGAGCTTGCTGCGTCCCGCGGCGAAACGGAAGTTAACCGTCAACCGGTTGTAATTACGGGTTAACTGGCGGAAAGACTCTGGAACGCTGTTATCCAGCTTGGGGGCGACTTCCATAATGTTTTGAGAAACAAAGCCGCTGTTCGCGACAATATCCTGACCCGTCGCGGAGTGAGTGAAGTGGATGAACCCGTCAATGGCGGACTTATCCGGACGACCACTGGTGTAAAAGAACAAGCGACGCGCCAGGGGGTAATCTTCCGTAGCCAGGCTGAGCTGGTCGGGAGCGATGGCGGGGCCGTTCGCCTCAGCGACCGCCAGGGCTTTGCTGCTGCGTACTGAAGCAAAGCCGCTGAAACCAATAGCGCCGCGGTCTTTGCTGACGTCATCGGATAGCTGATCATTGGATTCATAGCGCCTGGCGGCTTTCACCAGCTTGTAGTCGTCACCGAGCACCAGGTTGGAGAAGGTATCCCAGGTGCCTGAACTTTCGTCACGGGCGTAAACGGTAACCGCCATGTCTGGGCCGCCGACCTGCTTCCAATTGCTGATTTTGCCGGAAAACAGCTCCGCCACCTGAGTGGTGGTAAGCGATTTCACCGGATTGCGCGGATGCGCCAGAATGGCCAGGCCGTCAACGGCGATGACATGTTCCGATTCCAGCGCTTTCAGGTCTGCGCGTTTCTGATGCTCCTTCGCTTCGGAGTCTTTGACGGGACGTGATGACGCCCAGACACCCGCCTCTCCGGATTTTAATGCTTTATAACCGGTGCTGGAGCCATGAGCGGCGACTTTGACGGCGATGGGTTGGCCTTGCACGGTTCCGCTGACGACGGCTTCATTTTCTTTGCCAGCGCTTTTCACCGTGACGTTCTGCGCTCCGCGTTCTTCCAAGTAGCGCTTCACCAGGGCTGGGGCCAAGGCGGCGCCAATGGTGTTGGAGCCATGAACCTCGAATAAATATCCTTTTGTGGGAATGTCTTCCTGACTGAATGGGGTTAACGCATAGACACGCAGGCTGGCGAAGATAAGCGCCAGGCTTATGAAAGCAGTGAACCGACGTGCGCGCACAATTTTTATATCTCTCATTTGAAAAGAATAGTGTGTCAGGTTGGAAATGAGCGTTGATGCTATTAAGTATTTATGACAGAAATATGACAGAACTGTAACAAAAGGTTCCAGGTTGAAAGCCTCATTGTTTCAGCTTCGGCACGAGTGCGTGAAAAAGCATAGCCTCGCTAAATGAATAAAATATGATAGATAAGAGGCGTTGTTTTCCTGAGAGTCCATAATAATTTGGATAGAGGCTATCCTCAGAGCCGAATCTTCCGCTTTCTGATAACGAGTTGAGCCTGCTATGCGTCGATCCGTTGCCTGGGCCACATTCCTGGAAGTGCTATGTGCGATTCTGCTGATGGCGGCGTTGATCGCCGCGTTGTTGTATATCTTCAATACGCCTGAAGCATCCGTGCAGGAAGAGACGTTAGCGCTTGATCAGGGCAGTCCGGAACTACCCAATAGTGTAAGCGGCTCAGGAGAGCGGGATCAGCCTCTTGTCAGCATGGAGGAAGGCCCCCGATTCGTTAAAATTGACGCCGGCGGCGTAGAGTTGGCGCCGGAGGCGGGGGATTGGTCCTGCGTACTCGATCGCAGCACTGGACTGTTGTGGGAAGTGAAGCGGGTTGACGGCGGTTTGCAGGATGCGGAGCACACCTACTCGTGGGCGCGGGAAGGCGACCTGCCGGCTGATGCGGAGCCGGACGCGCCACCGCCGGGAGGCAGCGTCTATAACCGTGGCCTGTGTCTGTATTCTGAGTGCGATACGGCAGCGTATGTGCGGGAAGTACGTGAATTAGGTCTGTGCGGCGCTTCCGACTGGCGTCTGCCTGAGGCGGCGGAGCTGCGTACTTTGGAGCACCCCACCCGTTATTATCCGGATATCGATACGGACTTCTTCCCCAACACGATCTCCGGCAATTACTGGACCTCGACGGAAGTGGAAAAGGCGAGGACGCTGGCTTGGTCCGTGGACTTTAACAATGGCTTCCCCTACATCGCTGAAAAGCGTCTGGCCCATCACCTTCGGTTAACCTCAGGACCTGTTCGCTAAGGACGTTATCGCGTTTCTATGTGGGTAAGGTTCACTATCGCTGAACCGGCTCAGATCTGCTATGTTGGGCGCACTTGGATACAGGATCTCAACATGACTGCGCCGAACACACATCCCTTCGATGCTTTAACCCCCGAATTTATCATGGACGCCGTCGAGAGCCAGGGCTATTTGTGCGATGGACGTATTTTCGCTCTCAATAGCTACGAAAACCGCGTCTATCAGGTCGGCATAGAAGGCGCCGATCCCTTGATCGCTAAATTTTACCGGCCGAATCGCTGGAGTCGGGAGCAAATCCTCGAAGAACATGAGTTCTGCTACGAACTGGTCGAGGCGGAGCTGCCCGTGGTGGCGCCGCTAAGAATGAATGATGGGGAAACGCTGCCGCAAGCTGGCGAATTCCACTTCTCTCTGTTCCCTCGCAAAGGCGGCCACGCGCCGGAACTGGATAACTTCGACAGCCTGCTGACGCTGGGCCGCCTGCTGGCCCGTATTCATGCGGTGGGAGCGGTCAAGCCCTTTCAGCACCGCCCGCGCATCGATACGCAAAGCTTTGGCCGCGACGCGGTAGCGTTGGTCAGGGAACAATTCGTCCCCAGTGAGTTACGCGCTTCCTATGACTCATTGACGCGCGATCTATTACAGGCGCTGGAAGAAATCATCGGTGACGGCGGCGACTATGTTTATATCCGCACTCATGGCGATTGTCACGTAGGCAACATTCTGTGGCGCGATGATGCGGCGCATTTTGTCGACTTTGACGATACCCGCATGGCTCCGGCCATACAGGACCTTTGGATGTTGCTCTCCGGCGACCGTCCCAACCGCACTGCGCAGTTGGTGGAGATCGTCGAGGGTTATAACGAATTCTATGATTTCCGCCCTTCTGAACTGAGACTGGTTGAAGCGTTGCGGACGTTACGCATGTTGAACTATTGCGCATGGCTGGCCAGCCGTTGGAGCGATCCCGCGTTTCCGCGCAATTTCCCCTGGTTCAACTCCGCCCGTTACTGGGGGGATCACATCCTGGAGTTACGTGAGCAACTTGCGGCGTTAAACGAAGAGCCTTTGCGACTCCCTTCCTACCAAGTTCGCTAAAACGCGATTCAATGAGATTGTATCGCCATGTAGGTATTGAAAACCGATACCTTACATGGCGGATTCCAACACTTCCCAGTTGCAGCTTCCGCTTTGCACAAAGCTCTTACATGTTGAGAGATGGCTGAAATCAGTTCTACCGTTAATAATTTCCTGCGTAGATGCGATGTGCCGGCGGTGAGTTCACATCGGTGATTCAGCTTTGGTCGTAAAACTATTCAAGGTGCGTGGTCAGCATGGACATTCTTATTCTTCTGGTAGTCGGCGCGGTGGTCGGCGGAGCCGCTTTGCAGTCCTTTGGCGGCGCGCTGATGGGCGCTGCGTTGGGCGCTTTGGCGGCCAGCTTTCATCGCCTGCAGATCAAAGTTCAAAAGCTGGAGAAAAAAGTCAGCGCATTTGAAAAAGCGCGTTCTGAGCCTGTCGCCGCACCGCCGCCAACGGTGGATCTCCCTCTTGCCTCAAACATGGAAATAGCGCCGTCACCGCAGCCTATGGCGACAACCTCGACAACTGTGACGGAAAGCGTGACGGTGTTGGGTGAGGTTGACGAGGTTAGGGAGAAGGTGGAGGACGCTTCTCTTGATATCAGCGACCTGCAGTTGGATCTGGAGCCGCCTTCAGCGCAGGCAGCCGAGATGGGGCAAACGTCCGACACCACATCGACAATGCCTGAGACAGAGCCGTCCCTGGAAGAACCCGCTATTACGCAAGCGCCGCCGGCTAAGGTTGTTCAGCCCGACTCCCTACGCGCCGCGTCAGCTGAACCGCCAGCTCCCAATATTGCCGACAAAGTAATGGCTTGGGTGACCAATTACTTCACCGGCGGCAATATTGTGGTGCGAGTGGGCGTGATTATCCTGTTTTTCGGCGTGGCGTTTTTATTGAAGTACGCGTCGCAAAAAGTCGTTATTCCCCTAGAGCTACGTTACCTGGGTGTGGCGGCGGGCGCCGCCGCCATGTTCGCTATCGGCTGGCGTTTACGCCGTAAAAATCAAAGCTATGGCCTCATTATGCAGGGCGGCGCGATTGGCCTTTTGTACATCATTATCTTCGCCGCATTCCGCCTGCATGGTTTGCTGTCTTCACTGACCAGCTTCTCATTGATGGTGGCGGTGGTGTGTTGCGGCATATTGATCGCCGTTTTGCAGAACGCCCATGCGCTGGCGGCGGTGAGCGTCATCGGCGGCTTCGCTGCGCCCATTCTCGCCTCTACCGGGCAGGGCTCGCATGTGGAGTTGTTTACTTACTATTTGCTTCTCAATCTGGGCGTTACCGCCATCGCCTGGTTTAAGTCCTGGCGCACGCTGAACTGGTTGGGGTTTGTTTTCACTTTCGGCATCGGCATGATCTGGGGCGCGCAGTATTACACCCCCATGTTCTTCCATTCTACTGAACCCTTCCTGATCGCCTTTGCGGTGATGTATAGCTTGATCGCCCTGCTGTTCGCCTTGCGTCAACCTCCCAACTTGAAGGGCCTGGTGGATGGCACCCTGGTGTTCGGGACGCCTACGGTCTTTATCGCCCTGCAATCGTTGATGGTTAAAGACACGCAATACGCCATGGCCTGGAGCAGCGCAGGCGTTGGCGTTTTCTATCTGACCCTGAGCTTGCTGGTGCGCGCACGTCCCCAGATGCGCTTGTTGTACGAATGCTATCTGGCGTTGACGGTGGCGTTTCTCACTCTGGCGATTCCTCTCGCCTTTGACGGCCGCGTTACTTCTGCGCTGTGGGCGGTGGAAGGCGTCGCCCTGTTTTGGGTGGGCGCGCGCCAACAGCGGCTGCTGCCGCGCTTTTCCGGACTGGGGTTGATGCTCTTCGGCGGCGGGATGTATCTCACTGAGCCGCCATCCCAGGAACCGCAATGGTTTGTGTTGAATGCGGACTTTATTGGAACTTTGCTGGTGGCCATCGCAGGTGGGCTCGCCGCCCGCATCGCGATGCGTTATCAGGATCGCCTGTTGCGTCAGGAAGTGCAGTGGGCTCCGATTATTCTGTCTTTGTGGGCCTATGCATGGTGGATGGCGGGCGGTCTGTTTGAGATTCATCGACACATTGCAGATACGCACCTGCCGATAGCCGGCAGTCTGTTCACTGTGCTGACCGCGGCGGCCTGTCAGTTCTTTGCGGGAAGATGGCGCTCGCCGCACTTGCCCTGGTTGGCGATGGCGAGTTTTGTGATCGGGGTGATCCACCTGTTTATGCACTATCAGGTAGACGCCCGCGCTATCGCGTGGCTGAACGCAGATTTCCTGGCGTCCATGACGTTGGTGTCGTATGCCTTAGGAGCGGGGATATTCGCCTGGCGCGGCGAGCAAAGCCGGTATTTTGCGCCGGCGGAAATGGTCAACGCGCTGGTGCTGGGCGTGGCGGTGGCGTTAGGCTCTTTGGCCGGCGGGGTCGAAGCTGCGGAGCAGTATCCGTCAGCGATGGAGGCGTCGGCGTTTTTACTGTTCTACACGTTCTTCATCGGCGTCTTTGCGCTTTCATACCTGCGCTTGCAATGGGCGACAGCGGCTTACCCCGCGTTATTGCTGGCTCCGGCGATATTACTTGTTTTGTTCATTTATGTGCTGGAATACCGGGCGTTATACGCCAACGCCGGCTGGTTAGCGTTCCCAGTGGCGTGGGCGGCGCATTTCGGATATCTGCGCCTGATACAGGATCGCGTACGCGCGCCAGTAGGTCTGTTTCACTGCGTAATGCTCTTAGCTCTGATTTTCGCAATCACTTGGCAGATTCATTTTGAAATCACCGGCGAATATGATCCTGAAACCATGGCCGGGCAGGCGATATGGGGATTGGTTCCCGCTCTGGCGTTGCTGGCTCTGCGGCGCGGCATGTCCTCGGTCTGGCCCTTTAGGCGCTATCCGAACGAGCTGCTGCAGTGGCTTCCACGCGCAATAATGGCGAGCGTTGGATTGTGGATGTTGTGGAGTAACATGGTTGCGCCGGCGAACAAGGGGCTGGCGCTGTTGAACCCGCTTGATCTGGTGAACCTACTGGCTTTGTGGGTGCTGTGGACGGAGGTGCGCCGCCATGGCGCGCTGGATGCGCTTAAGCAACGAGTCGCTTCATATGGCGTGGTGGCGGCGTTTTGCTTCCTGTGGCTCAACGCAGCCCTGTTTCGCGCATTTCATTTTAGTCTGGCGATACCTTATCGCTTCGACGATATGGTGTCGTCCATTGTGGTGCAGAGCGGCATGAGTCTGCTGTGGAGCATTGCGGGCATGCTGTGCATGCTGGTCGGCGCGCGCAGGGCGCATCGCTCTGTATGGATGATCGGCGGCGGACTGATGGTGGCGGTGGTGGCCAAACTGTTTCTTTTCGACCTCTCCGGTACGGGCACCGTGGCCCGTATTGTGGCCTTTATCAGTGTTGGCGTGGTGTTGTTGCTGGTGGGTTACTTCGCGCCGGTCCCGCCCCGGGAGGGCGCTGAGAAAGCGCCCTCGTCGGAAGCGGAAAGTGGTGTGGAGTAAGCGTCAGGCCAAGGCTTGTTTAAGGAAGGCGATGGTGCGCTCCCAGGCTAACTGAGCGGCTTTCGCGTCATAACGGGAGGCGTTGGCGTCATTGTGAAAGGCGTGATTGACGCCTTCGTACATGTGCAGTTCATAGCGCGCGCCAGCGGCGTCCAGGGCTTCACGGTAGTCGGGAATGCCCTGGTTAATACGGTCATCCAAACCCGCATAGTGGAGTTGTAGCGGGACTTTGATCCTGGCTGCGTCAGCAGCGCTTGCCTGCCTGCCGTAAAAGGCCACGGCGGCGCTGAGATCCTGAGAGTGAGCCGCCAACTGATTGGCCATGGCGCCGCCCCAACAGAAACCAACGCAGCCTACCTTGCCATTGCAGTCCTCGCGTTTTTTGACGTAGGAGACCGCCGCCTCAAAGTCGCGGCGAGCCTTGTCGCCGTCCAATTGCGCAATCATGCCGCGGGCTTTGTCCTGATCGCCCGGCGTGCCTCCCAGAGGGGACAACCCATCCGGAGCAAGGGCGATGAAGCCCGCCAGCGCCGCGCGTCTCGCCACGTCTTCAATGTGTGGATGCAGTCCTTTATTCTCATGAATGATCACTACGCCAGGCAGCGGTGCGGATGTGTCTTTGGGTTTGGCGAGATAAGCGCGGATGACGCTCTCGCCGCCGGGATACTCCACATAATCGCTGGATAAACGGGAGTCGTCCTTAGCGATGGTTTCCGCCCGTGCGTAGTTGTTTTCCAGTAGTGGGAGAAGGGCCATGGCCGCCGTGGTCCCGCCAGCAAGTCTGGTCAGGCGCTCAATGAAGGTTCTGCGACTCATGGTGGAGTGCGTGTATTCGTCGTAAAGCTGGATGTACTTTTGTTCCATGGAAAGCTCCTTCTCTTGTTGATCCGCTATTGATCAGCGGCTTGTCGCCGCGCAGGCGCATTCTTGTTTTTGGGTACTGCTTAACTAACGAAAATCTTTAGCCGTAACCGCTCAGTTCACGAAACTGTCATTTACTTGCAGTAAAAGAGCTGTCGGATCAACGCTGTTAAGGTTTAAAAAATGACTGTACAACATCCTCAATATGGTTGGGAAATCAAAGACTCTGATGACATTCCCTCCAGTCCTGAGCAGGGCCGGAGCTTCTTTGACATCCTGCAGGCGCGGACTTCCCGTCGCAGCGTACTGCGCGGTTTCGCTGCGGGCGCGGCGGCCTCCGGCGTTTCACTGACCGGCTGCAGCGCAATCATGGCTGGCTCGGACAAGGGAGAGCTGACTTTCACGGAGTTGCCTCACGGCCAGGATGAAACATTCCATGTGGCGCCCGGTTATGAGCACGACGTCCTGATCAGCTGGGGCGATAAAGTGTTAGCGGATGCGCCGGCGTTTGATCCCCATAACCAGAGCGCGCAAGCGCAATCCAAACAGTTCGGTTACAACAACGATTTTGTCGGCTTTCTGTCTTTACCGTTGGGCTCCGACAATTCAGATCACGGTCTGCTGGCTGTGAACCACGAATACACTATCTCTGAGCTGATGTTCCCAGGTTCGCCGAAAACGGACCAGATGAGCAAGGCGCAGGCGGATATCGACATGATGGCGCACGGTCTCAGCATCATCGAAATCAAGAAAACCGACGGCAAGTGGGCGGTTGTGCAAGGCTCAAAATACAACCGTCGCATCACGCCGGTAACGGAAATGCGCATGACCGGCCCGGCCGCCGGCAGCGACCGCTTGCGCACCGCGATTTCCCAGGATGGAGTAAGAACCCTGGGCACCTACGGCAACTGCGCCGGCGGCGTCACGCCCTGGGGTACGGTATTGACCGCTGAAGAAAATGTGCAGAACTACTTCAAAGGCGATCCGACCAAGACCAAAGAAGCGGAAAACTACAGGCGCTTTGGCTTATCCGGCGAACATGAATACGCCTGGGCCAATTACTATGACCGCTGGAACCTGGCGAAAAGCCCCAACGAACCGCTGCATGTGGGCTGGATCGTGGAGATCGACCCGTTTGATCCCGAATCCAGGCCGCAAAAGCGCACTGCCCTGGGTCGTTGCAAGCATGAAGGCTGTAATGTCTATGTGAACAAGGACAACCGCGTGGTGGCCTACACCGGCGACGATCAACGCTTCGAGTATGTCTACAAGTTTGTGAGCAAGAACAAATACGATCCCAGCAACCGCGCCGCCAATATGCGCCTGCTGGAGGAAGGAACGCTGTACGTGGCGGAGTTCACGGACGGCGGTCTGGTGACCTGGCGTCCGCTGGTATTCGGCCAGGGCCCGCTGACGGCGGCCAACGGCTTCCGTAATCAGGGCGATGTCATGATTGACGTGCGTAAGGCGGCGGATCTGCTCGGCGCCACCCGCATGGATCGCCCTGAAGATGTGGAAGTGAACCCACAAACCGGTTCAGTGTTTGTGATGCTGACTAACAACAGCAAGCGTAAGGAAGGCGACACCAACGCCGCCAACCCTCGCGCCAAAAACCAGTCCGGCCATATTATCGAAATGACGCCGCCGGATGGCGACCACACAGCGGATCGCTTTATGTGGGATATGTTCATTATCGCCGGCAATCCGCAGACGGAAGGCGCTAAATATCACCCGGATATTTCCGCCAACGGCTGGTTCGCCGACCCGGACAACTGCGCCTTCGACAATCACGGCAACCTCTGGATCGCGACCGACGGCGCCTACAAAGACGGCGTCGCCGATGGCGTCTGGGCCTGTGCGGTATCCGGCGAAGCGCGTGCGTTGACCAAACATTTCCTGCGCACGCCGTTGCAGGCGGAGCTGTGCGGGCCGTTCTTCACCCCGGACAATCAGTCTTTCTTCTGCTCGGTGCAGCATCCCGGCGAAGAAGGTACTTATGATCAACCCACCACGCGCTGGCCGGATTTCCGCAACGACCTGCCGCCGCGTCCTTCCGTAGTGGCGATCAATAAGACCGGCGGCGGCCGCATCGGTAGCTGACGCATTATCGATCGCATAATCTGAAGGTAACGAGAAAACCGGTGCTGGAAACAGCGCCGGTTTTTTTTATGCGTGAATGTTTATTGAGCGTTTTCGCCAATGGTTTGGAAGATTACGCCATTCTCCGACGCTGGCGATCTTAATAGTATGAATTTGCGTTCACACTTTAGATGACAGCTATGAAACTCGACAGCTATCTCTCCAAACAAGAACAACAAGAATTAAGACAGGGCTCCAATTTTCGGGGCATGATAGGCTTCGTGACTACTTGGGGGCTGATCGTCGGTGTGAGCGCGCTTTTTGCTCTCTATCCTAATGTTTTCACTCTGATTCTGGCGCTCGTCGTGCTCGCCAATCGGCAGCTGGCGTTGGGGATTTTATTGCATGACTGTTCCCATCGCTCCTGGTTCCGTAGCCAATGGCTGAACGATCAGCTGGGACACTGGCTGGCTGGCGTTCCGGTGCTGGTTCCGTTGCCTTTCTATCGCAAATATCACTTTATTCATCACGTTAAGACCGGCGCGGACGAAGATCCGGACGTGGGCAATATCCGCAGCTATCCGGTCAGTAAAACCAGTATGCGACGTAAGGTTTTTCGTGACTTCACCGGGCAGTCCGGGCTGAAGAATGCGTTGGCGCTGCTGCTGTATGTGAATACCGGCAGACCCGGCAACGCAGTGTCCATGGGGGTGCAGACCCGGCAGGTCGATAAGGCGGAAGTGCGTCGCACCACGCTGCGTAACTTCAGCCATCTGTTGCTGATGCACGGCGGTTTCCTGGGTCTGTGTGTGGCGTTGGGCCACTGGGAAGTCTATCTGTTGTGGTGGGTCGCCTATATCTTCACGTACCCCTTTATCATCCGCGTGCGCCAGGTCGCCGAACATGGGGCTATGCCGGCGTTATCCTCCGATGACGTGCGCGACACCACGCGCACCACGCTGGCGCGCTGGTGGGAGCGTCTCTTGTTTGCGCCACATTATGTGAACTATCACTGCGAGCATCATGCTTTGCCCACTGTCCCCGGTTATAACCTGCCGCGCATGCATCAGATGCTGCGCGACCGCGGCTTCTATCAGGATAAGCCCGCAGCCTTGGTTGTCGGCTATCCAGAGATCATCCGTAAAGCCGCTTCCGCCTAAATCTTTCTTACCTTCATATCCGTCTTTTCTGCCTTTTTTGTTTTTCTGACTTTGCGCATTCCTGCGCGCTTTTTGCGTGCGCGTAATCCGCTCGTAACTCCCTGTTGTAGCGGTCTTAGTCCATATAACGTCTACCATTTCACCTGTACGGCCTATTCTTTGCTGACCAGAAACCGGCTATCAATATCGTCACAAAAATAACCATAAGCTGTCATAGCGGCCACGTAGGGTATTCCAGTTGTACGCCCGGCATTACTAACCTGGAGCCAGTTAAATGAATAAGAACCTATGGATGATCCTGCTGGGGGCGATGGGGCAAATGATCTGCCCGTCTTCTCATGGGGAATTGTTGATCAGTGAAGTGTTGTACGACGCGCCTGATAACGACGCGTCGCAAGAGTGGGTGGAAATTTTCAATCCGTCCTGCCAGAGCGTGAGTCTGGCGGACTACAGTTTGCAGGACAACGGCGGCGCTTATCCATTGAGCGGTGTGATCGGCGCGGGTTCTTATGTCAGCGTGGCGAAGAACACGGCTGGATTCCAAGGTCTGTTCGGGGCCAACCCGACGCTTTCAGGAATGTCCTTAAGTCTCGGTAACTCCGGTGATTTCGTCAAGCTGATGAAAGGGACTCAGGAAGTGGACATGGTGGCCTGGGAAGGGGCGGTGTCCCAGTGGTATTTGAATGCGCAAAATGTGTCTCTGATGCGCTTCGCCAGCGACGACACGGACACCCAGCAGGACTGGATCGTCGCCGCGACGGCGGGCGCGCCGGGCGTGGGCGATCTTGACGCCGGCTGCGGCGGGTCTGACCAGGGACCCGGCGACGACTCGCCGACCACAGGCGCCCTCGTCAACGGCGTCGCCAAGACAGGACTGGCGGGCGCAGCAGGCTCGCAGACGTTCTATGTCGGCGAGGTTCCCGCCGGCGCGGTCAGCCTTAAGTTCGAGCAGTACGACGGCAAAGGCGATGCGGACTTATTCGTGCGTTTCGGCGCGGCGCCCACTTCCTCTGTCTACGACTGTCGCCCCTATGCGGGAGGCAACAACGAAACCTGCGAATTTAAAGGCCCGGCAGCGGGGGATTATCACGTCATGGTGAGCGGCTATAGCGATTACAGCGGGCTCAGCCTGCGTATGAGCTACAGCGTCGACAGCGGAGGCGATGATGGATACGACGACGTTGACGGCTATTACTCTTCCGCGATGGGGAAAACCGGGGCGGCGCTGAAATCAGCGCTCAATGGCATTTTGCGTGACCATGCGGCAATGAGTTACTCCCAGGTTTGGGACGCCCTCAAGTACACGGATGAAGACCCTGACGACAGCGGGAATGTGATGTTGTTGTATTCCGGCCGCTCTATCGACAAAGACGATAACGCCGGACAGTCCAATTCCGGCGACGCCTGGAATCGGGAACATGTATGGCCCAAGAGTCATGGCTTCAGCAGTAGTAGTCAGCATGCCCACACCGACATCCATCACCTGCGTCCGGCGGATGTTTCTATCAATGGCGATCGCGGCAATAAAGACTTCGATCTGGGCGGAAGTCCGATCAGCGAGGCTCCGGAGAACAAGACGGACGCTGACAGCTTTGAACCCAGAAATGCGGTGAAAGGCGATGTGGCGCGCATGATTTTCTACATGGATGTGCGCTATGAAGGCGGCGATGACAGCGGCACCCCGAATCTGCAGCTCGTCAACTATTCCGGCACCGGGACCAACGATCCCAAACTGGGCAAGCTATGCCAGCTGTTGCAATGGCATAACCAGGACCCGGTGGACGCCTGGGAGAAACGTCGCAACCAGCGTATTTATGAACGCCAGGGTAATCGCAATCCGTTTATTGATAATCCGGGATGGGCGCAGGAAATCTACGCGGCTTCTTGCCAGTAGCGCTCATCGCGTTTATTAAAAGCGCAAAGGCGCGCCGCGGTCGTGGGGATCGCGGCGGTTTATCTATTCGCTATATTCGTCATAGTCGAAGCGGGAACTTTCCTGTTATAAACGTGGGTTTATGCTTTTGTACTTCGAATTCAGGCGAGCACTCGCGAAGGGGGAGGCGGCGTTATCATGGCGGAATTTTCTGGATTTTCCCCAGCGTTTTTTGAATTTTTCCAGCAATTGCAGGCAAATAACAACAAGGAATGGTTTGAAGAGAACAAAGCGCGCTTCAAACAGGACGTGCAGCAGCCGCTGGTGCGCTTTATTGAGGCCATGGCGCCGGAGCTGATGAAAGTCTCTCCTTATTTTGTGGCGGACCCGCGCTTGAACGGCGGCTCAATCTTTCGCATCTACCGGGACACCCGTTTCTCCAAGGACAAGACGCCTTACAAAACCCACGCCGCCGCGCAATTCCGGCATCAACAATATAAGAACGTGCATACGCCTGGCTTTTATGTGCATCTGGCGACGGATGAAATCTTCTTCGGCGGCGGTATCTGGATGCCGGAGTCGCAAGAGCTGTTGAAGATTCGTGAGCGTATTCGCGATAAGCCAAGCGCCTGGGAGAAGGTGTTGGCGGATAAGAAACTGAAGAAGGCGCATGGCGGCGTAACCGGAGATGGGCTCACGCGACCGCCGAAAGGCTTCGACGCGGACACGCCTCATATTGACGACATCAAGCGCAAGAGTTTCTTCGCCATGACGCAATGTCCTTTGGACGCGGCCATGGATAAAGATTTCCATAAACAGGTCGCCGCCGGCTTTGCGGCGGCGGGACCTTTGGTGGCGTTTTTGTGCGGCGCGATGAACGTACAGTTCTAACCGCGGCTTCGAGATAGACGCTAGAACAGCGTCTTCATGGTTCCCCCATCCACCACCAATGACGCCCCGGTGATGTAGCTGGCGGCGTCGGACAACAGAAATACCGCCGCATTGGCGAATTCCTCCGGGCTGCCGTATCGACCCAGGGGGATGCTGGATGCGGAGGCGTCGCGCTGTTGCTCAACCGATACGCCTTTTTTCGCTGCTGCGGTGGCGTCCAGAGACTGAACCCGAGGCGTGTCGATGCGCCCGGGAATCAGATTATTGACGCGAATACCTTCGCTTGCCAGGCTCCGCGACAGACTCTTCATCAGGCTGGTCACCCCAGAGCGCATGACGTTGGACAGCAACAGCATGTCGATGGGTTCTTTCACTGAGGAAGAGGTGATGCTGAGAATGCTGCCTTTCCCCTGTCCGCGCATGGCGGGCAATACCGCGCGCACCATGCGTACGCTGCTCATTAAGGTGAGTTCGAAAGCCCCGATCCAGGCGGCGTCGTCAAAATCGTCAAATTGTCCCGCTGGAGGTCCGCCGGCGTTCACCACCAGCCCCTGAGGGACTCCCAACTCATCGACGGTTCGTTGCGCCCAGGCGCTGATGGCGGAGGCGTCCCTGGCGTCCACGGACATCGCCAGCACCTTGGCTCCTGTGGCGGCGCGGATTTTTTCCGCCGCTGCGTCAATGCCTTCCTGGGATCGGCTCATAATGGATAAACGGGCGCCCTGACGCGCGCATTCAATGGCGATCGCGAAGCCCAGGCCGGAGCTGGCGGCGGCCACCATGACGGTCTTATCCTGCAATCCAAATTCCATCGTCGCTTACCTCTTTGAAGTGATAGGGACTGGCTGGCGTCAGCGGCTGGAGCCGGCCATCACCAGACCGAAACTGATGAATACGCCGCCGGTGACTTTGTTAAAGCGGTTCATGATTTTCTCTTTGCGCAAATAGGCGCGCAGGCGGGTGGACAAGGCGGCGTAAAAAGACAGGAAACCAAATGAACACACTGCGAAAGTCAGCGCCAAAGGCGGGAACTGTTGAAGAAAGGGTTTGGATACGTCAATGAACTGGGGAAACAAGGCGGTGAAAAAGGCGATGGCCTTGGGGTTGCTGATGCCGGTCAGAAAGCCTTCCCGGTACAGTTCCCAACGGCTGTAAGCCAGCGTGGAAACCTCGCCGTCCGCGTCAATGGGAAGCGCGCCCTTGCTGCGCCAGGCTTTGACGCCGAGATAAATCAGATAAAGCCCGCCCAGCACTTTGATGATAGTGAACAAAGTAGCGGACGCCAGAATCGCGGAGCCTAAGCCCAGTGCGGAGACCGCCGCCAGCAGCAAAACGGCGGTGACGTTGCCGGCGATGCTGACGCTGGCGCCTTTAAGACCATACTTGGCCCCATTCTTCACCGCCAGAAATACGGCGGGTCCGGGACTGGCGATAGCGGTGGCGACAATGGCCAGGAATATCAGGTACTCCGTCATGCTTTATTCTCCTTGTTGTCTATGGCGCGCCAGCGTTTATCTGTGATTGCTTCGTTTTTTCCGCGCCGTTGTCCAGCTCACCCCACGCAGGGCAACTATACTGAGAGGGTCTGACGGCAATTAAAGGCGGCCGGAAATGGAACCAATTAAAATCGGATATCGGTTCAAGCTCGATAAGTCGCGCAGCGAAAATTTTGAAATCACGCTCGATGAGAACAATGTAGAAGTTCTTGATCGAAATATAAAAGACTTTCCAGAGTGGACACAACTGGATTGTCATAAATGCCCTCATTGTCCACTCGACTCCATGTACCATCCTCACTGCCCGGCGGCTTTAAGCCTAGTGGAGGTGGTGCAGCGCTGCCAGGATATTATGTCTTACGAGCAGGTAGATCTTGAGGTGGCGATTGGGGACAAGAAAATCTGCCAGCATACCTCGGCGCAAAAAGCGTTGAGCGCGTTGATAGGGTTGCTGATGTCCACCAGCGGCTGTCCGCACCTGGATTTTTTCCGTCCTATGGCGCGCCTGCATCTGCCGATGGCGACGGAGCAGGACACTGTGTTCCGCGCCGCCGGCATGTACCTGCTGGCGCAGTATTTCCGGGCGGCGGAAGGTCGGGATATCGATTTGACTCTGCGTGGGCTGAAGACCATTTATCGTAATCTGCATCAACTCAATTTGTGCATCTCCAAGCGACTGCGCACTGCGTCGGAAGCGGACTCTTCTGTAAACGCGGTCATTTTGTTGGATCTGTTCAGCACCGTGATTCCCATCATTATCGAAGACAATCTGGAAGATATACGCGACTGGTTCGATCCCTACATGTCGGAGCTGTTCGACAGGGTATTGGAGCAGGCGGATAAAGAACAGGACTAGCCCTGCGGCGATGTGTCCAGCAGGCTGAGATACTGTGGCGGTACGGCGTCGGTAAGCCATACCTGATTGGCGGAGAGATAGAAAGCGTGTCCCGCCAGGGTTAACGCTTTGGCGTCGATGCGGAAGATCACAGGCTTGCCATGTCGGCTTCCCACCTTATGGGCGGTCTCCACATCCGCGCTCAAGTGGACATGGCGACGTTGACCGGGTTGTAAGCCTGTAGCGAGGATGGCGTCCGTGAATCGCGTGGCGGAGCCGTGATACAGCTCATCCGGCGGCGTCACCGGCGTCAATTGCAGGTCCACGTCAATAGAATGTCCCTGGCTGGCGCGAATGCGACGTTTGTCCCCGGACAGGGCGAAGCGCTGTTTGTCATTGGTGGCGACGATCTCCAGCACGTCCTGCAAACTGATATTCACGCCCTGACGGGCGGCGCCCGCCAGTAACACCTCGATATCGGCCCAGCCGTTGGCGTCCAGAGGAAGCTGGATCAGTTCCGGCTGATGACGCAGCACCAGGCTGAGAAACTTGCTTTTTGATTTCAGCTTCTTATCCATGGACGCCAGACCTGCGGAGTTAGGAAAGAATCTCGACGTATTTTTGAATCACCTGATCAAAGCCCATTTCCAACGCCTCCACTGTTAACGCATGGCCGATGGACACTTCCGCGATCGTGCCTTCCGCCACCAGCGGCGCCAGATTCTCCAGGTTAAGATCGTGTCCGGCGTTCACTGTCAGGCCCAGAGACACGGCGTAGCGAGCGCAGGCCAGATACTTGGCGGCGATGGCGTCGAATTGCGGGGCTCCATAAGCGTGGGCGTATTCTTCCGTGTACAGTTCGATGCGCTTGGCGCCGGTTTCCTGGGCCAGTTTGATCTGGGCTTCATCGGGGTCCATAAACAGACTGACGCGTACGCCGGCGGCCTGTACTTTACGTACGATATCGGTGACGAATTCGCCGTCCTGGTTTAAATCCCAGCCGTGATCGGAAGTGATCTGGTCGGGCTTGTCCGGCACCAGCGTGAATTGATGAGGCTTGTAACGCAGCACCTGCTCGATCAGCTCTTCTTCCGGGTAACCTTCGATGTTCAGCTCGGCGTCGGCGAACTCCTTCACCAGCTCGCTCAGGTCGGCGATGTCGCTGTAACGGGCGTGACGCTGATCAGGACGCGGGTGAATGGTGACCCCACCGGCGCCCGCCTGCAACGCGCGGCGTCCGAACGCCTTCACGCTGGGATAATCGCGCCCTCTCGAATTGCGGATCAGGGCGATCTTGTTGAGGTTTACGCTCAGAACGGTCTTCATATCTGCTGGGTCCTTATAAAACTGTCACGCGATGTTGCAGGATCATAGCACCCCGCAGCGGACAAACCCACTGCGACGCCGCGCAGCCAAGGGTTTTCCCCAGAAGTTTGTAAGTGCTTATTATGCTTAAATAAAGCACCCAATAACCGGTATTGAGGTCGCCTTTCTGATGACTCAACGACTTTGCCCCCTACGGATATCGCGCGTCATAAGACGTAGCGCTGCGCTGATTATGCTCCTGCTGTCCTTTTCCGCCCTGGCCGTCCCGGAGGGATGGAAAGTGTTGATGGATAACGGCGAAGAGCTGTTTATTCCCGGAGACCTGAAAGCGGACGAAGAATACCGCATGTTTATTTCCGTGGCGGAAGACGTTCCGCAAAGTGGATATCGGGATTGGTTTGAACGTGTGCTGAAAGAAGACGGCGGCAAGCTGGGCGAGGTTATCGACACGCTGGCGGTCAAAGAAAATAAAGGCGGCGTACTTAGCTCTACAGTGATGATGCAGACCGAGGGTAAGGCGCGATTCGTCCACTATATGGCGTTTTACGGTAAGGGGAAGGCGGTATACATGCGCATTTTCGCTTCAGACGGCGCTAAATTAGTTGCCCGCTACGGCGCAGGCATGCAGCAGATAATGAAGGAAACCCTGCCGTTACGGCTCAAGGGCGTCGCCAGTCAGTTAGGCGCTGCGACTCCGGCTCAGCCTGCGACGCAGAAATCTGCGCCGAGCCTTCCTGCATCAACCCAAAGTACAGGTGTAACCAGAAAAACGGATATCCAAAAAGTCGATAATGGCTCTCTTCCAAAGTATTCCTTGCCTTCGCATTACGAAGCGCTGGTGTGCGATTACACAACGGGCATCTCCAACTCCAACTACAAAGTGGATAACTTTGTTTATCTGTTATTTAAGGACGGTAGCGCTTACAAGCGCTTGACGGTTCCCCCTGAAGATTTCGACATCGCCAAAGCACGCAAAGAAAATCCGAAAAACTGGGGCGTCTGGAAGAAGAACGGCGACGGATACCGGGTTAAGGTCGGCGGCGACTGGCGTGAGCTTAAGCACAGCGACCTTCTGGAGCCTGCGCGGATCGGGGAACGACTGAACCGTTACATCTACATCATGAACGCGTATGGTATGGCGGGCATTTCCAGCACCTCCAGCGTGTACACCAACAGTTGGACCTTTCTCGGCTCAGGGCGCTTCACCAAAGGTTCCTCCAGCCTGCATGGCTCGGGGGGGGCGGCGTCAGCCCTGACCGGAACCAGTGTATACGCCTCCAGCAAAAGCGATGAGCACGGAGACAGCTCGGTGGCTGGCGGGATGGCGCCGGGTGTGGTGACCTCCACAACCAGAGAGAACAACGACGGCGCTAAAAACCGGGGCGCATATCAACTGAACGGCTACGCCATGAATCTGAGTTTCGATAACGGCGAAAAACAGCGCATGCTGTTTGGATTTTGCCACGGCGACCGTACAGATCCTTTTCTCGGCGGAACCCAGTATTGGATGAAGGAGTCTGACGCTGAGCGTGATCTGCCGACCGACTGGAAAATGGTGATCACTGAAAATGAGGACCAGTTTTATATTCCCGGCGATCTCAAGGAAGGGGAAGTCTATCGTCTGGTGATCTCTCCGAAAGTGGAATTAAACGGACGCTCGATGGAGGACTGGTTTAAGCAGACGGTGACGGAAAACCTGTCGTATCTCGGTGAACCGCTCTTGGCCCAAAACTGGACAGGCCAGCAGGGGCTTTATCAGTACTACAATGCGTTCAAGGAAAATGGCAGAGACCTGTATGTGGTGTATTACGGCATGAAGACACGAGGTCGATTCGGGCGCTTCGTTCGTCTCGTAATCTCCGATTCCGCTATGGCTAAGCGTTATACCAAGGAGTTACAACCGGCTTTTAAAGAAGCTTTCCGACAATAACGTCGCCAGAGGTTTGAAAGTTGCCATCGTCACGCTTTGCTAGAACTCTACACAGACTGCGGGTCTTTATCGCCACGCTACCTTTTGTGCTTTATACATCGGTGGTCCTCGCCGCCCCGGATGGCTGGTCAGTCCTGGTCGAAAACGGGGAAGAGATATTTATACCCGGTGATTTGGCTGGCGGGGAAGAATATCGGCTCTTCGTTTCCCCGGCTGTGACGCTTCCGCAAAACGGCTATTCGCAGTGGTTCAAAGAACGCATCGACCAGGACGCCGGCAAGTGGGGCGAGGTGTTGTCTGCGCCGCAGCCCCAGCAAAATGATGGCGGCGTAATGACGGCGACTTATGCGCTGCAGAGGCGGGACGGCGTCCGCCGTTACGCGCATTTCATGGGATTCTATGGGCAAGGCAAAGCAGTCTATCTGCGCATCATATCCTCGGATGTGACGACTCTGGTGGCGCGATACGCCAGCGGCATGCAGCAGGTTATGAAAGAGACCATGCCGCAACGCTTGCAGGGGGTAGCCGTTTCCCAGACGGCGTCCGACGCGCCTGTTGAAAAGTCAGCGCCGGACTCCACCACTGCCGTCGCCACTGCAACCAAGCAAACTTCCAACGCGGCTTCATCGGAGTTAAAACGAATCGATAATGTTTCCGCCCCTGAATATTCTCTACCTGAACCATATCAGGCGCTGGTGTGCGACTTCACTGAGAACAGGGTGAATAACACCTACTACGATTATGTTGTGCTGTTGCTTAAAGACGGGACCGCCTACAAAGGTCTGACGGCGCCGCCTGAAGATCTGAACATTGAGGTATCTCGTCGGCAAGAACCTGACCGCTGGGGAATCTGGGAAGAGGATGACGATAAGCGTTACAGAATAAAGATTCCCGCCAGCGCGGAGAAATGGCGCCCGCTATCCAAAAGCCGGCGTTTGGCTCCTGCGCGGATGGGCGAACAGCTCAACCGTTACATTTATAAATCCACTGCGGACAATATGGGCATGGTCGGCGGCGGTGGGTCATTCACCAACAGTTGGACTTTTCTCGGCTCCGGACGCTTCACCCGAGGTCGCTCCAGCCTGTTCAACAGCGGCATGATGGCTTCCGTCACGGCGGGGACCAGCGTTTACGCCGCATCATACAGCGACGAAGCCGGGGATAGCTCTTTTGTCAGCGGAAATTCTCCTGGCGTAGGCGTCACCTCCCAGAAAAAACACAATGACGGTTCTAATAACCGCGGTTGGTATAGCTTGAACGGATACGCCATGGAGCTGGCCTACGATAATGGCGAGACGGATAGGCGTCTATTCGGCTTTTGTTATGACGACCGCACACAGCCTTTCTTCGGCGGAACGCTGTTTTGGATGAGTAAATCAGGTCCGGCGGATAAGCTGCCTTCTAAATGGCGTATGCAGATCAGTCTCAATGAAGAACGTTACTACGTGCCGAAAGAGCTAAAAGAGGGAGAGGTCTTCAGGGTGGTATTCTCGCCAAGAGCCGAGCTGGACGCCGCGCCGCTGAATGAGTGGTTTAAAAAAGCGGTGACGCAGAACTTTTCTTATCTTGGCCAACCCCAGATGAAGAGAGAATGGGGCAATATGAAAACGGGCTTGATGACTTATTTCAATAGCTATGTGGACGCGCAAGGCAAGCTGCTGGCTGTGCTGTATTACGGCGCCAAAACTCAGGGAGAATATGGTCGCTTTGTACGTATTACTATGTCAGATGCAAGCTTGAACAAGCAGTACCATGAGCAACTAAAGCCCGCCATTTTAAATGCGTTCCGACCTTGATTTGCAGAGGGCGGAGCGTATCTGACGGCCGCTCTGTTCCTTGCGCCATAATTCGCCATAATCCCACCTCTCGAAAGACAGGATTACTGTGTATGCTGGCGCTTTATCTAGATTCTGATTTTATTTAGCAGTGGACACTATGACCCCTCAAGAAACCCGTTTTCCCTTTTTCTCCACTTTGCTCGCTGGTATAGCGACGGGCGTGGCCGCCTGGCTGGGTACTGAGTATTGGCCGAATGATCTTATGGCTCAGAAGGCTGCGGCTGTCGCGATCACTTTTATTTTTGTCTTCGCCGGCGCATTTTTGTTTACCGGCAGAACGCGCAGGAGCGCTTCGAATTGGGCGCTGGCGGCGGGCATCGCCATTGTAATTGGCTTATCCGCGGTCTGGTTAATCACCAACACGTTCAAACCAGAGGGCGGTAGCTACGAGGGCTCCTCAGATCTGGTGACCTCATGGTGGGTGACAATCGTGCCGCTGCTATTTGCGCTGCTGCCCTTTGTTCAATGTGATTTTCAAAAGAATCAGAGTTTTATGAGCGATATTCTCAATGTAGAGCTGTATCGCAAGTATTGGGAAAACCTGTTTATTCTGGCGTTTGCCGGCCTGTTAGTTGGGTTGTACTGGCTGGTCGCGACGTTATGCGCGGCTTTGTTCGATATCCTGAAGATTGTTGAGCTGGGGCGGTTTATTGAATACGAGCCTGTAGGTTGGACTGCGTCAGCGATCATTTTCGCCTTGGGAATCAGCCTGGGATGTCGCTACCCCAACTTGTTGAATATGCTGACCGGACTTATCGCTACGATATGTCGTGCGATTCTGCCGCCAGTGGCGGTGTTCATGATCGCCTTTGCAGTCGCCTTGTCTATCGTAGGTTTGGATATGATCTGGAGCACTGGTCGCTCCACTCCGATGTTGTTGGCGATGATTCTGGTGGCGGTCATATCGTTGAACGGCGCAGCCCAGTGTGGCGGTGAGGGCGGTAATCCATATCCACAATGGCTACGCGGCGTCATCTATGTTTTGTTGGCGTTATTGCCTGTCTTCGCCATACTGGCGGGGTACTCGTTATATCAACGTATAGACCAGTACGGCCTGACTCCGGATCGTTATTACCCAGCTTTATTGGTCGTGTTGGCGCTGGCGCTGACTTTGAGCTATTGCGTCATGTTTATTATGAAACGCGCGTCTTGGCTGACGACGCTGAATACGGTAAATATCCCGGTTGTTCTGGCGGCGGCGCTGATGGCGATGTTGACGCTTACCCCTTGGCTGAACTCCCAGGAAGTCAGTGCAAGCAACCAGTTTGCAAGACTGGAGGCGGGAAAAAGCACCGCGGAAAATGTCGATCTGGGCTTGTTCCGTTTTCAGTTAGGGCGCTCCGGCCAAGAGCGCTTAACGCAGATCAAAGCGATGGTGGAGGGCGAAAGCTCTCTGCCTCAAGCCCAGGCGCAAGTACTCTCTCAACGTCTTGAAGTACTAAAAACCGCTAATTATTACTATGACTGGAAAGAGAAAGAGCGTCTGGCTGAGTTGTACTCAAAGCCAATAGGGCTGGAGTGGCTGGATGAAGGCGTCGCCGATGTTGCAGCATTTGAAGGCGCTGTGGAGTTGGAAATGTGTCGGGAGAGATTGTGTTTCGCTTTCACGGTAGATCTCGATCAGGACGGCGATAAAGAAGTATTGGTGGCGGAAGAGATCGAGTACGTGTATGACCTCAAAGTCTACGATGCTGACGATGCTGGTGTGTGGCGCAAGATGGGCCAACTGGACTTATCTAGAGCGTCGTCGTGTTGCAATAGGGATATCGTCGAGCTATTGAAGAGCAGAGACTTTGAGTTGCAGCAACCGCGCTACCAATCTTTGCGTCTCGGCGACACTCTATTTTCCTTCTCGCCTGATTAGATCAAGCAATAATGGTACGTTCGCCTGCTTGCAATGGGCTTTATTAATCCAGCAGGCAATTAGCGCCTTTCTACTTGCCTGAAACGATAGGGCCTGCGTATGTCAGGTCCTATCTTCCATGGCGAGTCGTCCCGCAGACGTCAGCATGCGTCGGTCGTCGCCATGTCAATAAAGCAAAGAGAGGCCCGCGTTGCAGAGGTCCTTTTCGTCTTAGCCTTTTGCGTCCACTCGCGTTTCTTCAGGGCATTTGGCGGCGGCGCTGAATGCCTGTTCCGGCTCCAGAAACACCACATTCACGTCATCAATCAGCCATTCGGCGCCTTCCTGTACATACGCCAGATAAAACGTTAGCGGTTCACCGCCGATGCCGTAGCCATTGACCGTCAGGCAGCCGCTATCCTCTCCAACTGCGGCGGAATGGGAGTGCTCCCGCAGCATGTAGGCTTTGAACCCCAGCTGTGCGAACGCCGCCTGATCGCCCGTCACTTGGTCCACAACCCGGCGCGAAAAATACAGCGGATAGTCCGCGCTCAAGGCGTTGGCGTCAACGGCTTCCGCGTACAGGCGGTAATTCGGATACAAGGGATCGAGCGGGCCAACGGATGCGCATCCTGTTGCAAGCAGACAGAGAATCAGTCCCCAGATTTTCATGCTCAGTTCCCCCATGATATTCCGTAATTGTTCGTCGTAGGCGTGATTGCGTTGCTGCATGGCTTTGGCGGCGCGGCACAACAGGCCGGAGCAGGAAGTAATCAACTCCTCAATATCAAAACTGCCGCCCACGCTAAGACTGATAAGCCCGATGGAAAACGTGGCGTTGTACTTGATCAGATTGCCTTCGCCGTTGGCGAACGTAATGCTCACCCACTTCACCCTGGCTCCAATCGCCTTCAATGCGGGATCGCCGCTAAAAGTCAGCACCCCCGCCGAACCGGACAGCGTCGCCTTACCATCCTGATCCACCGCCAGCTTAAACGACCCCTTACTACGCACAATCTTCGCCGTCAGTCCCTTGTCCGTCGAATAAGCCGTTTCAATCAACCTGGCGACAGAAATCTTCAACTCAGCCCGCGTCGGATTCATCTCATGTTTCCTCAAAAGCCTGTTAAATTCAATTTTTATTGGCAATAAACATTGCTTTTAAGAAAATAGAGCAGAAAAAAGCACAAGAGAATCGGTGTTTTGGTTTAAGGAAAAGCGACTAACCGGAAATGCCGAAAAGCTGGCTTGGTAAACAAAGGAACTTTCAGGAAGGAGTGTTTGTCATGAAAATGTTAATAAATATAGGCAAAAGCTCCTATCATCCTGAAAATTGTCTTATTTTGTCGTAAATGGATATACGCTTATAACGAGGATTTGATACGGAATCCGCCTGATACTCGCTTTATCCGCAAGAGATATAAAATACACTAGTAATTGTATATCGCGTCCACTTGCCATCCACCCGCGACCAAGCCTAAACTAATCGGCACATCTTGTCGGGGTGCCTGGAGTAACAGGCTGAGACCACAACAGTGGGGCCCGTAGAACCTGATCTGGTTAGTACCAGCGTAGGAAACAAGTAGTTCATCAAACGTTCACCGCGGCGCGCCATCCTCAGGATGCAGCCGAGTCACACAGCAAGACGTTGATGCCCTCTCTCCTAACTGGTGCTACCCCATACAACCAACTAGGAGAGTACTGTGGGCGGCACAATCGATATCAATAAAATCAGCAAACTCAGTGAGTCGGCGCAGGTGGACGCGCTGTCGACGCAACCCTTTCCCGCTTCCAAGAAAATTTACGCCGAAGGCAGTCGTCCCGACATTCGGGTGGCGATGCGCGAAATCACGTTGACGCCGACGCCACTGCAGGATGGCGCGACAGAAGAGAACGCGCCGCTGCGGGTATACGATACCTCTGGACCCTACACCGACCCCGCTGTCGAGATCGACGTGCGACGCGGCTTACCGCGAATGCGCGAAGCCTGGATCAATGACCGCGCCGACACTGAACATCTCACCGGCGCGACTTCGTTTTACGCCAAAAGCCGGGAGCAGAATCTGTCCCTGGACAATCTGCGTTTTGAACATCGCCACGCCCCGCGTAAAGCGCTGGCGGGCGGCAATGTCAGCCAGTTACATTACGCCCGTAAAGGCATTATTACGCCGGAGATGGAATACATCGCCATTCGGGAAAATCTGGCGCTGGAGCAGGCGGAAATTGAAAACGCCATGCGCAGCCAGCATCCCGGTATGAACTTCGGCGCCAACACGCCCCGTTACATCACCCCGGAGTTCGTGCGTCAGGAAGTGGCGGCGGGACGGGCGGTGATTCCCTGCAACATCAATCACCCGGAAGCGGAGCCGATGATCATCGGCCGCAACTTTCATGTGAAAGTAAACGCCAATATCGGCAACTCTGCGGTGACCTCGTCTATTGAAGAAGAAGTGGAGAAGCTGGTGTGGGCGACCCGCTGGGGCGCGGATACGGTGATGGATTTATCCACGGGTAAAAACATTCACGAAACCCGTGAGTGGATCATCCGCAACAGCCCGGTTCCTATCGGTACAGTGCCGATTTATCAGGCGCTGGAGAAAGTCGATGGCGTCGCCGAAGACCTCAACTGGGAGGTGTTCCGCGACACGCTGATTGAGCAGGCGGAGCAGGGGGTGGATTACTTTACTATTCATGCCGGCGTGCTGTTGCGATATGTGCCCATGACCGCCAAACGTCTGACCGGTATTGTCTCCCGCGGCGGCTCCATCATGGCGAAGTGGTGTCTGGCGCATCACCAGGAGAATTTCCTCTACACCCACTTCGAGGAAATCTGCGAGATTATGAAAGCCTATGACGTCAGCTTCTCACTGGGAGACGGGTTGCGTCCCGGCTGTATCGCCGACGCCAATGACGAGGCGCAATTCAGTGAGCTGCGCACATTGGGCGAACTCACCGAGATCGCCTGGAAGCACGATGTGCAGACGATCATTGAAGGCCCCGGTCATGTGCCCATGCACATGATCAAGGAAAACATGGAAGAGCAGCTCAAGCACTGCAAAGAAGCGCCCTTCTACACTTTGGGGCCGCTGATCACGGATATTTCCCCCGGTTACGACCATTTCAGCTCCGGCATCGGCGCCGCCATGATTGGCTGGTACGGTTGCGCCATGCTGTGTTACGTCACGCCCAAAGAACACTTGGGCCTGCCCAACAAGGATGACGTCAAACAAGGACTGATCGCCTACAAAATCGCCGCCCATGCCGCGGATCTGGCGAAAGGCCATCCCGGCGCGCAACTGCGGGATAACGCCATGTCCAAAGCGCGATTCGAATTCCGCTGGGAAGACCAGTTCAATATCGCGCTGGACCCGGACACCGCCCGCGCCTATCACGATGAAACCCTGCCCAAGGAAGGCCACAAGCTGGCGCATTTCTGTTCCATGTGTGGTCCCAAATTCTGCTCCATGAAAATCACCCAGGATGTGCGTGATTATTCCGCCAAACTGGAGGCGGAGAAGGCCCAGGCCGAGGGTGCGTCGCAGCAGGAGGCGGAGCAGGGTATGCAGGAGATGTCGCAGAAATACAAAGACGCCGGGCGGCGTCTGTATCATGAAGTCTAGCGCCATGAGATCCCGACTGCGTATCGGGATCGCCGGCGGCGGTCTGCTCGGGCGCTTGTGCGCCTGGCGGCTGGCGCTGCGGAAGCATGAGGTCACGCTGTTTGACGCCGGAGACTTCGAGCGCCCCGGCGGCGCCTGCTGGACAGCGGCGGGCATGATTTCTCCCTTGAGCGAGTTGGTCTCCGCGGAGCCGGAAGTCTATCGCATGGGACTGCGCAGCCTGGAACTATGGCCACAATGGATCGCCGAGCTGGAACGGCAAACCGGATTGTCCGCAAGCTATCGGCACGCGGGCTCCCTAGTGGTGGCGCACCCATTGGATAAGGCGGAACTGGCGCAGTTTCAAAGCGACCTCAACGCCAAGCTTCCTGCTGGGGAGACCCTGCAATGGCTGGATCGGGCGGGGGTAGCCGCCCTGGAACCTGGTTTGGCGGAACATTTTGAGCAAGGCCTGTATCTGCCCTCTGAAGCCGACGTCAACAGTCGTCTGCTGTTGCAAGCGTTGCTCGCCGCGTTGCGACAAAGCGAAGTCCGCCTGGTCGCCAACACTATGGTGGAATGCGCCGCGAACCGCATTCACTGGAACAGCGGCAGCGAGCGCTTCGACTGGGTGATCGACGTGCGCGGTCTTGGCGCCAGCCGCAAAATGACCGGGCTGCGCGGCGTACGCGGGGAGGTCGTGATTATCGAAACCTCCGAAGTCAGCCTGAACCGACCTGTGCGCCTGATGCATCCCCGCTATAAGCTTTACGCCGTGCCGCGCTTGCACGGTCAGATCATTATCGGCGCGACGGAAATAGAAAGCGCCGACATGTCCCCCATCAGTCTGCAATCCACTCTGGAGCTAAGCAGCGCCTTGTACGCCCTGAACCCGGCGTTTGCGGAGGCGAGGGTGGTGGAGACCAGCGTCAACTGTCGGCCGGCGCTGCCGGACAACCTGCCTCGCGTAACGCGGGAGCCGGGATTGATCTGCGCCAATGGTTTGTATCGCCATGGCTACCTGTTGGGTCCGGTGGTGGTAGGACAGGTGTTGGACCATTTTCTACGTGAGGAAAAGCATGCCGCCTGACATTGAAATTACGCTGAATGGCGAACCCAGGCATGTGCGCGACGCCGCGTTGAGCAAGGTGCTGGAAACATGCGGTTATCAGGGCGTCGGTTTCGCCGTGGCGATCAATGGCGAATTTGTGCCCCGTTCCGCCTATACGCAAACCGCCGTGAACCCGGGCGACATGATCGATGTCGTGGCCCCGGTGGCGGGCGGCTGACGCGCGGTGAAATAAATACAGGTGGTCGACGCCACCGGAGGTAAATCGTGGATAAGCTGTCTCTGTATGGAGAAACCTTTACGAGCCGACTGCTGATTGGCTCGGCTTTGTATCCGTCGCCGGCCATCATGCTGGATTCGGTGCGGGCCAGCGGCGCGGAAATCATCACTTTATCCCTGCGGCGGCAGAATCCGGCCCAGCAGGACGGCAAGGCGATCTGGGATTACATTCGCTCCAGCGGCTGCAAACTGCTGCCGAACACCGCAGGCTGCAAGTCTGCGAAAGAAGCGGTGACGCTGGCGGAAATGTCCCGGGAGATCTTCCAGACGGACTGGCTGAAACTGGAAGTCATTGGCGATGATTACACCCTGCAACCGGACCCCTATGGACTGGTCGAAGCGGCGAAGGAACTGAGCAAGCGCGGCTTCAAAGTGCTGCCCTATTGCACGGAAGATCTGGTGCTGTGCCGACGCTTACTGGACGCAGGCTGTGAGGCGCTGATGCCCTGGGGCGCGCCGATTGGCACCGGTCAGGGGTTATTAAACAAATACAATCTGGGCATGCTGCGGGAGCGGTTGCCGGATACGCCGATGATCATCGACGCCGGGCTGGGCGCGCCCTCCCACGCGACGGAAGCGATGGAAATGGGCTTTGACGCCGTTTTGTTGAATACGGCGATCGCTAAAGCGCATGATCCCGTCGGCATGGGCGTCGCGTTCAAGCTGGCGGTGGAGGCCGGTCGCGCCGGATACAACGCTGGCCTGATGCTGAAGCGGCAAACCGCCAGTCCCAGCACGCCGACCATCGGAATGCCTTTCTGGCGTCGCCATGACTAACCACACGCCCAAAGTATGGATTATCGCAGCGTCCGACAGCGCTGGCGCTTCCGGGATACAGGCGGACCTCGCCACGTTGCGCGGATTGGAAGTCCATGGCGGCGTGGCCCTGACCGCCGTCACCGCGCAAAACTCGCAGGAAGTCCTCAGCATTAACCCTGTCGCCACCGCGGTCTTGCGGGACCAGCTGAGGGCTTTACGTGCTGACGGCGACGCCGTGGCGATCAAGATTGGATTGCTGACCGATGCGGAGCAGGTCGATGTCCTGCGGGAGTTCCTGTGCGCATACTCCGGCCTGGTGGTGCTTGACCCTGTGCTGGGCAGCTCCACCGGCGCGGGCTTCGGTATGTCCGTGGCGGCGTTGAAAAGCCTGCTTCCTTATGTCGATGTAGTGACGCCGAATATCCCGGAAGCGGAGCAACTGGCGGATAGGCGCATCAGCAGCCCGGCGGATATGCTGTCCGCCGCCGTCCGGTTGCGTGAGCTTGGCGCCAAAGGCGTCTGGTTGAAAGGCGGCCATTTGGGCCTGGGCGAGCAATGCCTGGATTTGGTCTGGCTCTCGGAGCAGCCATATTGGTTTGCGCAACCCCGTCTCTCCGTCCGCCATCATCGCGGCACCGGCTGTACGCTCGCCAGCGCCTTGGCCGCTTTTGTCGCCAGAGGAGAGAGCCTTCTTGATGCGGCGGCGCTCGCCAACGCTTATGTGAAGCAAGGGCTGCGTCAGGGATACGCCATCGGTCCCGGACCCGGGCCCATCGCGCGCCAAGGCTGGCCCTCTCTGATGACGGACTTCCCCCGGATCACCGATCGTCTGGATTGGCTGGACTATGCCGCTTTCCCAGATTGCGGCGCATCGTCCCTGGGACTGTATCCAGTGGTGGATTCGGTGGAGTGGTTGCGCAAGTTATTGCCTCTGGGCATAGATACCTGCCAGTTGCGTATTAAAAGCAATGACCTGACGCTGTTGGAGGGCGCAATCAGCGAGGCGGCGAAATTAGGTCGTCAATATGGCTGCCGCCTGTTTATCAACGACCACTGGCGACTCGCGATCAAGCATGGCGCTTACGGCGTGCATTTAGGTCAGGAAGACATTGCAGACGCAGATCTGAACGCCATCCGCGACGCAGGGTTGCGCCTGGGCGTCAGCACCCATGGCGACTTTGAGTGGGCCCGCGCGGCGACAATCCAACCAAGCTATATCGCCATTGGCGCGATTTTCCCAACGCAGACCAAAGAAGTGCGTATCGTCGGCCTGGAGAAGCTGGCGCGCTGGGTTGCGCTATTGCAAGATCACTATCCTCTCACCGCCATCGGCGGCATTAATCTCAGCAATATGGACGTTATTCTGAAAACAGGCGTTGATTCAGTCGCAGTAGTGTCCGCCATTACTCAGGCGCCGGACTTACGCGACGCTGTGACGAACCTGAGCCGTAAACTTTTGAAAGGATGGGAATAACCCGGCATTATGCCGCCCCAGTGTGATACAGGTCGACGGAACCCTCTGATTTAAAGGAGAAAAATAGATGGCCGCGATTAATTATGACTGGGAAAAACTCGTCAATCTCATGGCTTGGGGGCGGCCGAATCCGCTGAAATTACGCAACATCGCCGTTACAGCGTGTGCGTCGCGATGAAATTACAGTGGTTGCCTGGAGAGAAATTGAACAATTTGTGTTCAGGGTCAATACTGATAGCTCCTGAAATGGAAAACCACAACATTCGGGATCAACGCAATGGCCCATTCTAAAAGCGAATACGGTCAGAGAACTGGCGTTCTCGGCGTCTTGTTATGCTTGGCGCTGGCCGGTCCGGCCTTCGCCGATTGCGAACGTCCGCTGTCGGTCGGCTGGGAGTCATGGCGTCCTTACATGTACAAGAACGAGGAAGGGCGTTTGAGCGGCTTGGATATTGAGTTGATTCAGGCGGTTGCTGACCGGATGGGGTGTCAGCTGGAATTTTCCGAGACGCCTTTCAAGCGGCACCTGTTGCAATTACGTCAGGGTAAAATTGATCTCGCCACCTCGGTGCAGAAAACCGCCGACCGTGAAGAATACGCCTGGTTTTCCCAGACCTATCGCTCTTCCGCCTCCAATCTGATTATCCGACGGGAAGACGCTGAGCGATACCATTTCAAATCCTTCAAAGAAATGACGCAAAGCCAGTTTCGCTTAGGTGTGACGCGGGGCTACTTCTACGGCAATGACGTTAACGAATATATCGAGAAGGATGACGGGAAGCTGCATGTGGAAGACGTGGTGTCTGATGAGCTGAATTTGATGAAGTTGCTGGCCAAACGTGTGGACGGCATTTTTGCAGACCCCATCGTGATCTACAGTATGGCGGGAGATATTGGAAGGAAGGATGAGATTGCGATGCACCCCTTGGGTCTTGTCTCGTCCACGTTTTACATCATGGGCAGTAAAGCTTCCGTGTCGCCCAAAACCATGGATAACCTGAATCAGGCGTTGCAGGATCTGCAACAGAGCGGCGAGTTCGACGCCATCGTTAATCGCTATCTGGATGGCGGCTGAGGCGCCGCAACAAGGACGCCCCAGCCCGTTTCCGATCAGGAAAATACCGTTTCCACTTCCGCTTCGCCGCCGGTCTGCACCTGCCATTGCGACCAGTACATGCCTTTGCGTTCCAGCAGCTGGCGGTGGTCGCCTTGCTCCACCACCTTGCCGTGATCGACCACTACGATGTTGTCCGCGTGAACGATCGTCGAAAGACGGTGCGCGATCATCACCACGGTGCGGCCGTGAGCGATATGCTTCAGCGAGCGCTGGATGGCGGCTTCGGTTTCGTTATCGACGGCGCTGGTGGCTTCGTCGAGCACCAGAATTGGCGGATCTTTCAACAGCGCGCGTGCTAGAGACAAGCGCTGGCGCTGGCCGCCGGACAGTTTGACGCCGCGCTCGCCGACGGGCGTATCCAGTCCTTCCGGCAGACGTGCGATAAACTCCCAGGCTTCTGCGGTTCTGGCGGCGGCGATGATCTCCTCTTCGCTGGCCGTGGGACGGCCATAGGCGATGTTTTCACGAATGCTGCCTTCAAACAGGAACACATCCTGGCTGACCAGACCGATAGCGCCGCGCAGCTCCTTAAGCGGCAATTGCTCAATAGGAACGCCGTCCACCAGTATCGAGCCCTGCCTGGGTCTATAAAAGCGCAGCAACAGCTTGATAAGCGTCGATTTACCGGAGCCTGTGGCGCCGACCAGAGCCAGCGTGGAGCCGGCTTTGACCTGCAGGTTGACGTTTTCCACCCCACCCGCGCCGGCGGCGTACTCGAAGCTGACGTTCTGGAAGTCGACTTCACCGCGAACGGGCTGCGGTAGCGAATGAGAGCCTTCGTCACGCACGTCGATGGGCGTTTCTATCACGCCCAGGATGCGCCGGGTGCTGGCCATGGCGCGTTCGAACAGATCCACGGTTTGCGCCAGATTTGTCAACGGCCACAGCAGACGCTGGGTCAGAAACACCAGTACGCCGTAAGCGCCGGCGTTGAGTTCACCGGACAGGGCCTGCAGACCGCCCACGGTGAAAGTGGCGAGAAAGCCCGCCAGAATCGCCATCCGGATAACCGGAATGAAGGCGGAGCTGACTGCGATCGCCTTGCGGTTGGCCTGAACATAAGCGTCGCTGGCCTCGCGCAGACGCTCGGATTCCTGCGCTTCCGCAGTGAAGCTCTTGATGGTGGCGATGCCGCCAATGTTGTTGGCCAGACGAGAAGCAAGTCCGCCCACTTTCTCACGCACGTCCGCGTATAGAGGATTGGCCCGCTTCAGGAAGAAAAACGCGCCCCAGACGATGATGGGTATAGGGGTGAACGCCAGTAGTGCGATAAAGGGCGAAATCGCCAGGAAGACGCCGCCGACGGCGACCACGGTGACGAACACCTGAATCAGGTTATTGGCGCCGCCGTCGAGAAAGCGCTCCAACTGGTTCACATCGTCATTGATGATGGAGACGAGTTGCCCGGAACTGCGCGACTCGAAAAACGCCATATCCAGCCGCTGGACATGGTCATAGGCGTCCTGGCGAAGGTCCGCCTGCAACACCTGGCCAAGATTACGCCACATAATCAGGTGGAGGTACTCAAAAATGGACTCGCCGGCCCAAATGAAAAACGTCAAAACCCCTAACGCGAGGATTTGCTGCTGCGGGGTGTTGAATCCCATGGCGGCGACGAAACTTTGCTCTTTGTTCACCACCACGTCGATGGCGATGCCGATGAGAATTTCCGGGGCGATGTCGAAGAGTTTATTGATGATGGAACAGGAACCGGCGGCGATGATGCGTCGACGGTAGCCACGAGCGTAACGCAGCAGGCTCAGCAGCGCCTGAAAGCTGGACTGGGATTGCGAGGCCATAGGATTCCTTGTGTACAGACTGGGAGGGACGCGCCGCGTGCGGTGCGACAGACACATCAGCCTATCCTGTGACGGCGTAAATGCAAGTGGTAATTATTCTACTAATCAGGCAGACAAATAGCTTCCTTCTATTTGTCTGCAACGACAAGGCCTGCACATGTCAGGCCTTGTCTCCCGCGGCTCGCCGCCGCGCAGGCGCATCCATGCGCCTGATTATTAGACGGCGCGTAACGCCAAGGAGGGAATGACGGACAAAAAAAAACCGGAGTCAATGCTCCGGTTTTCGTACGCCGTGACCGATATCAGGCTTTGGCGGCGGAGGCTCTGCGGTTCAGAATGAAGGCGCAGAAAGCGATCGCCAGCAGGGCGGGTACGCCAGGTTCGCTCACCGGTACAGACTCAGTTTCCAGCTTCAGCTTGATATTGCCGCCGTTATAGCCTTTGTCGGAGTAGCCGAACAGGAAGTCGATGCCGTCGTTGGCGGTGATCAGACTGCCGCCCAGAGCGAACAGGTCGTTGGCGGCATTCAAGGCAGTCAGCGCAGCGCTGTTGAGTACGATATCGATATAGCTGTAGTTGCTGCTCCACGACACGCGGGTAGCGCCGAACAGTTCGCCTGAGCCCAGATCGTTGTATGCATTAACGCCGCCAAAACCGGACAGCAATGTGCTGATGTCGGTGTTGACGTCAAACAGCGCGAACCACTCGGAATAATCGTTGGATTCGTAGCCGTTGCAGGGGTTGAAGATGCTCAATGTGGCGGAAACGATGGAGCCTTCCACGTCGCTCATGTCAAAGGCGAAGAAGTTGTTGTGCTTCTTGCCTGTGTAGTAATTAGTGTTGCTCGGCGAGTGATAGCCGTTGGATTTATACCAGCCGGAGTCGTAAGCGTTCAAAACGACAGGCGTGGCCTGAGCGGCGCTGCTCAGGAAAGCGGTCAGCAAAAGCGAACAGAGAGCGGCGTACAACTTGGACATGCGTTACCTTTACAAAAACAGTTAGAAAGTCACGTTATAAAACTGTCGGCAATTGTACGCGTTAGTTATTTAAATGTAGGTAAAACAATGTCAAACGCAGTTACTGAGTGTAACTGCGTTTTGCAGAGGGAAATCAGAAAGAAGTCAGGAGGAAAGCGCTTACTCAGCGCAGTCGGATATCCACCCAGACCAGTCGGTGGTCGGAGCTGACGGCGCCGCCATCGCCGACCAATCGATACAGCTCATCGTCAGCGCTGGGCCAGAACACGCCGGAGTCGATGATCGTCAGGTCGGAGGAAGGCAGTACATAGTCGGTGCGCAGGTTGCCCGGGTTGGCGTCATTAAAGTCTCCGGTGTCCTGCGCCCGATTGCCGATCTGCAGGGCGTTGGCCTCACCCTGTCTGAACGCGGCGTCCGCAGAGCCGGCGCTGAGAGGCGTATGCTTTACATTGACCCGAGGATGCTCCAACAATTGCGTCATGGGATTCTGCGTGGCGTCGCCGTCAAAGGGGTCGGCGTTTTGGTCACCCATGATCACAAAACTTTCTCTATCGCCGAGCCCGCCGCGGCGTCCTTCATCATCCACGATGTAACGGCTGATGCGACAGCCGGAAATGTAGTCCGCCCAAAAACGGATTTCATCATGATTGCGGGTTCCGTTGCGGTCTTCCGGACCGTCGAAGACAGGAGGCGTGGGGTGGCTGACCAACGCGTGAATACGACGTCCGCGAATGTTGATCGGCGCGTCCCAATGACTCTTGGATGACAGTCGCACCACCTCCAGCTCCTCGGCGCTGAACCAGTCTGCGGGGGCATCGGTGTCGGGGTTATCCGGCAGTAAGGCGTTGGGCATATCGCGCCAGAGAAAATTTTGGAAAGTACGAGTTCGTTGCTCCTGAATGGGGTATTTGGACAACAGCAGCATGCCATACTGGCCTTCGAATACGCCAAAGCCGAAAGCATCGTTGGCCAGCTCGAATCCTGACTCACCGACGACGCCGTCGTTATTGAGGTCAAAACCGGAGGCCACGCCGGTGTTGGAAGGCGCGGAGTAAACATAAGGGTAGATCGCTGGCGCAGCGCCATTCTGGCTGAGCGACAGATAATTCTGCTGGAACAGTCGAGCGGCCTCTCCTGCGGCGTCATAGTCAAATTCATTGATCAGCAGCACATCGGGTTGGGTGCGCTGAATAATCTCCGCTACCGCTTGGATCTGGGCGTTGTCGCCGCTGTTCAGATCTGCGATGAGTTCTCCCGGCGCCGAACGGTTCAGCGATGCATTGAAAGTGGCGAATCGCACCGTCTCCGTGGAGTGGCGGTCGCGCCAGTGAGATTCTGCGGAAGCCAGGAAGGGGTGAGCCGCCAGTGCGCCGCCCAATAAAAAGCGGGCTGCTGTCCCAAGCAGTTTGGACGCATTCATGATAATCCTCTTTATGCAGCAATATTTGACGTGTACGAAATGCGAACGGCGCGTCGCGCTTTGGTCAAGCCAGATTAGAGCGGGGGTGGAATTGAGCCGTTGCGGGAAGACAACCAATGTCAAAGAGCCGCCGGACCTGTTTACAGCTCGAATGACAGGCCGGCGTTCATTTCTAAGGGGCGTCGTCTCCAGTTATAGAGACGTATTATTAAGAAAAGATGATAGCGGTAAGTCTATCGCTCCGTTTTCTTAATAGCGATTACGCCCTTATTTCACCGTGATAGTGATTTTCTCAGACACCACCGGATGTGCGTGAGGCTGATGCAGATGGTCGCCCAGAATCAGTTGCAGGGTGTGCTGACCGGGCGGCAGCTCCAGTGTGGTTTCAGTCTGGCCGCCGCCAAAGTGTTTGACGTCCGAGCCCAGAGGCATATTCATGTCCGGCATCTTCTCGCCGTCGATGAGCAGGTGATGATGGCCGGTATTCTCGCGCTCAACGCCGGCCGGCGCCACGCCCATGCCTTCCAGACCGAAGCGCACCACGAATTTGCTGGATACGGTTTCGCCGTCAGTGGGTGAAATGATATAGGCTTTGGCGCTTTCAGGATTGTCGGTTTTGGGAAGGCCGGCGGCCATAGCGACGCTGCTGAGGCCGAGCAAGGATACGGAAATCAAATAACGAATATTCACGGATTGTCTCCATTATGAGTTATTGAGGCTGTTGCAGAAACTGTCGTCGGCCTGGTTATGATTTTGAATGCTTGGCCGATCTTCTTTTATGTCGCACGCGTTAACGCGCGGGCTTTACACCGAAGCGACATGATATCGTTTTCCCCGTCAGTGCAGGTAGAAATAGTATAGGCCCGGAGTCTCGACTTTCACTGTCAGCCGGCGGATTTGCAGCGCCAGAGGTCAGCGCCTACAATCCCGGGGCGCATTGTTATGAAACCAGGATAAGGATCTTGCTATGTCTTCTCTGTTATTCCGCCTTCCATTGCTGCTATGTCTGCTGCTGGGACTGTCCGCCTGTCAGAGCGCCTACTACAGCGCCATGGAAAAAGTGGGCGTGCATAAGCGCGACATTATGGTGGATCGCGTTGGCGCCGCCCGTGACGCTCAGGAGGAGGCCAAAGAGGAGTTCAAGTCTGCGCTGGACCGGTTCCAAAACATGTTTGGCAAAAAAGATTCCACCTTGCAGAAGCAATACGATCAGCTAAGCGCAGCGTTTGAAGATAGTGAAGATGCGGCGGAAGAGGTGAGCAAGCGCATCGATGCGGTGGAGGATGTGTCCGAAGCCTTGTTCGAAGAATGGGAAGAGGAGCTGGAGCTTTACACCAGTCCTAAGCTAAAGCAGGACAGCGCCGCCAAACTGGCCGCCACCAAGAAGAAATATCAGCGACTCATTACCGCCATGCGGGCGGCGGAAAACCGCATGCAGCCGGTGCTTAACGCACTGCGCGATCAGGTGTTGTACCTCAAGCACAATCTTAACGCGTCCGCAATCGATGGCCTGAAAGGCGAACTGCGCTCGGTGGAGAGCAATGTGTCCAGACTGGTGGCGGATATGGAGAAATCCATCGCCGAGGCGGAGTCGTTTATCGCTACGTTGAGCGATAAGGGTTAAAGGGTTATCGTGGGCTGACGATCAGAGAAGAAGCGTGACTGCAGTGAGACGACAGGGTTGACGCTCTGCCGGGCCAGCTGCAGGCTTGCGCTGAAGGGACAATTCCTATTGTCACCCGGCGGACGGAGAGAAAGCTCACGCTGTGGCGCGCCCCGGCAAGACTTTCAAATGGGCTTCCCGACTGGCTTCCACGCGACCGCGAATGGATTCTCCGTGAAAATTCGCAGGCAGGTGCGCGGCGGGGTGATTGTCGCGCCCTTCCAACTCCACCCGGCTGACATGGGCGCCTGTCATCTTCAACAGCGTATGCGCCATATCCTTGGTCATGCTGACATCGGAAAGTTTGGCGAACTCGACGACGTTCTGTAAAACATCGGGATCAGTGAGACGCAAGGTTCCCAGATTTTCTTCTTTGAAACGGCGACGCAGGGTCTTCAGAATATTAAACATTTCATTGGTGTATAACATTGCCCGCTCCTTGTATCGGGCGGCTCGGCGCCCGCAGTTGAGTTCTTTACTGTCCCGTACTCCCTAAGCCGCCGGGAGCGTTCCTGCAAATAAACTCGGGTTGATGTCATCTCAGGACTGCAAAAGACCCTGAGTCACTATGCAGTGTAGACAGCGGCAAGTCCCTATTTCCGTTGTGTTTTTGCTTCAAAAATCTGAAAAACGTAATCTTGTTGGATGAGTTCACATAAATCCCGTTTGCGTTAATCTAAAAGGGCTGCTACCGGTCCCCATACCCGGTGGCGGCAGCCTGCAAACCAACAAGAAACGGAAATAACGTGAAATGACCTATGTCGATGCAATCAGTTGGGACATGCTTAACCCCTTCATCATGCCCATCAAAGTCCTAGAGCCGCACACAGACCGGCTGGGACACACCAACAACACGACTTACCTTAATTGGATGGAGGAAGTCAGCTGGCGTCATATCGACCCGCTCGGGATGAGCTGGGCCGCCCATGAAAAACTGGGCAAAGCCATGGCGATCACCCGTACGGAAGTGGATTATCTTGCTGCTTCCCATGCCGACGATGAGCTGTATATCGGCACCTGGATTACCGCGTGCGACGGACGCCTGCAGTCCAGTCGTCACTTTCAGATATTTCGCCCTGCGGACGGCAAAACCATTGTCCGCGCCAACAGTCATTACGCTTGCATCGATATGAAGAGCGGCAAGCCGACCCGGATGCCGAAAGAGTTTGTCGAAGCGCATCGCAAAGCCATGGAAGCCCATGGCCTTACGCCGGCGCCGGATTGACCGATGACGCAGGGACGCGTCAGGAATGTTGACTGCACTGTAACTGTTTTTGTTTGAGCGCCATCAGTACGTGAGTGCGGCTGATGACCCCGACAAGCTTGCCGTCGTCCACCACCGGGTAGACTTTGGGGCGATGGTCGTCCATGTAGTTGGCCAGATCGACGATGCTCGCCTCAGGGTCCACCGTCACAGTCGCCTTATGCATGACCTCGCCCACAGTGGCGGGCGCGTCGCAATGATAGCTGCTCAGCAGCAGTTTCTTGATGCAGTCCTTCTCGGATATGAAGCCGATGACGTGCTTGTGTTCATTCACCACTGGCGCGCCGGATATCCCTTTTTTCAGAAGGATGTCCACCGCCTCAATGATCGAAGCGTCGGCGGCGACGAACGCGGGGTGCGTGTCCATAAAGTCGCTGATTTTGATATCTGCGTTCATAGCTTTCCTCCTGCGGGTTGGTGATTTAGGCGCCAGGTCCGCAATCAAGACAACGCTCGATGACGTCCGGCCCTAAATGGAGTTTGCTGTTCAGATCGCGTAGCGCCGTGCGCACGCCTTCCTCGATCACCGGATGATAAAAGGGCATCTCCAGAATCTGACTGACCGTCAGGCGTTGCTGCACGCACCAGCTCAGCAGGTGAGCGATATGTTCCGCCGCCGGGCCAAACATTTCCGCGCCCAGAAACAAGCCCGTGCCTTGCTCGCCATACACTTTCAGCAGACCCAGATTTTTACCCATCACCCGACTGCGTCCCTGATCTTCAAAAGACACTACACCTTCAGCATAGCAACTGCGGCAGCGTTCTTTCACCTGATTAATATTCAGTCCAAGAAACGCAATCTGCGGATCGCTGAACACTACGCCAATGGGCGTGCGGCGTTTGCCAGCGCGAATATCCGGATAGCGGCCGGCGTTATCCCCTGCAATGCGGCCTTCGTCAGCGGCTTCATGCAATAGCGGCAGATCATTATTGGCGTCGCCAGCGATGAAAATATGGCTATCGCCGCATTGCATGGTGTAACGATCAAACACCGGCATGCCTCTGGCGTCCATTTGCAGCTCCGCCTTTTCGATATTCAGATTATCGACGTTGGGACGGCGTCCGGTAGCGGCGAGAACATACTCGAATGTTTCCGTGATCTCTCCCTGTTCCTTGTCCTGGAAGGTGATCGCCACACCCTGTTCGGTGCGCTTGACGCTGCTGACTTTGGCGTCGGGGTCCAGAGGAAACTCACGATTAAAGATCCTCTCCGCATAGGCGCGAATATCCGGGTCCTGAATCGGCCCAATGGCGCCGCCGACGCCGAACATGCGTACTCGCACGCCGAGACGGCTCAAGGCCTGACCTAATTCGAGACCAATGACGCCGGGACCGAACACCGCGACGCTGGAGGGGAGATCGCGCCATTCGAACAGATCGTCGTTGATGATCAGACGGTCGCCCGCATTTTTCAAAAAAGGCGGCGTATTCGGACGTGACCCCGTGGCGATAACGATGCGCTGCGCTTCAACGATAAGGTCGTCATCCACCTGTAATCGATGTGGCGAAATGAACTTCGCTTTACCACGAACCTTATGCTCGGCGGGAAATCCTTCTACGGAATCGACGACAAATCCGGCGAAACGATCCCGCTCATTGCGCACCCGCTCCATGACCTTGCGGCCGTCTATATGAGGGTTGTTGGAAGCAACGCCAAACAGATCGGAATGGCGGTGGTGATAGGCGGCCTCCGCTGCAGCGATCAACAGCTTGCTGGGCATGCATCCGACGCGGGCGCAAGTGGTGCCGTAGGGGCCGCTTTCAATCAATAGCACATTTTGCGTGTGCTCGCGCGCGGCGCGGTATGCGCCCAAGCCTGCAGTGCCGGCTCCAATAATAGCTACGTCCACTTTGCGTGTTTGCACTGGGTCATCTCCCCTGCTTGCTGTATTCCTAATAATTCTGGTTAGTCGGTCCGGTTGTGGTTATACGCAGGACCGACGCTGGCTTGCGCGCATTAGACGCCGAAGTGGGCTTCCAGATCATCGGCCCCGCCGATGCGCTGTCCGTCAATGTATATTTGCGGCGTAGTGCCTTGCCCCGTCACAGCCTGTAGTGTGCTGTAGCTAAGACCGTTGGCGCCTAGAACGATGTTCTCAAAGCTGATGCCGCGATCATTCAGCAGTTTGTGCGCACGAGCGCAGTGGGGACACCCTGGCTTGCTGAATACGGTTACCCGGTTGGGCAGTACCGCTTCTTTATTAATGTAGTTGAGCATGGTGTCGGCGTCGCTTACTTTGAAAGGGTCGCCCGGCAGTTCAGGCTCGATGAACATTTTCTCAATCACGCCGTCCCGCACCAGCATACTGTAACGCCAGGAGCGCTTGCCGAAGCCCAGCTCGCTTTTCTCCACCAGCATGCCCATGCCTGCGGAAAACTCACCGTTGCCATCCGCGAGGAAGTAGATATTTTCTGCTTTCTGGTCTGCTTTCCAGGAGTTCATGACGAACGTGTCGTTAACGGACAGACAGATAATCGCGTCTATGCCGTTTTGTTTGAACACGGGAGCCAGCTCGTTGTAACGCGGCAAATGCGTGCTTGAACAAGTGGGGGTGAAGGCGCCTGGCAGTGCGAATACGATGACGTTTTTGCCTTTGAATAGGTCGTCGGTGGTCACCTGAACCCATTTTTCTCCTTCACGCAGATTGAAAGTAACGCTGGGTACGGTTTGTCCTTCTCTACTCTGTAACATTCATTGGTCCTCTATATTTCGTTTTTCATCCACTTGAGCGGGGAGCTAAGTGCTTAATCTTTAAGACGAGGAGCAGTGTCGCAGAGATTTATGATTGAATAAATTTATAAAAAAATATCAATTTAATTGTTAATTGCTATCGAAAGGGTTTGTTGATAGTCAGGCGCTAATGGTTTTTAAGGGGGGGGAAGAGGTTGAAGACGTTAAGTTAAACGACGAGGAGATTTGAAAGAGAGAAAAATGGGAGAGGGGAATTCAGAATCTTAAAAATAAAACGGGCGCCGAAGCGCCCGCCTTGTCAGTCTGCCGAAACTGCGCAGACCGCAGTAAACTGCTTAGTAACGTGGTCTGCGAGCTGGACGCTCTTCACGTGGCTTAGCTTGGTTTACTTTGATATTGCGGCCTTTCAACGCTGTGTCGTTCAGACCCTTGATAGCGGCGTCCGCTTCAGAGTTGTTCGACATCTCGACAAACGCGAAACCTTTGGACTGGCCGGTATTACGGTCAATGATCAGGTTAGCGCTGGTAACTTCTCCAAAAGAGGAAAAAGCTTCTCTCAATTCTTCTTCAGTGACGCCGTAGGCCAGATTTCCAACGTAAATATTCATATCGATCTCGTGTGATTTATGCGTTTTCCACAAATAAAGTGACGCCGCAAGCAAACGCACAAATTCGCGGAGTCGCCATCAGCTGATTAAGCTAACAGAAAGCAGTCTAGCAGTAATCTTTAAGGTTGTATGCATTTTATTCAGGTTTTTATTAAAAAAGTTTGATGTGCTTGATAACTTTATGATTATTAACAAATTAATACGATTTTTTTGGCTCTTTTTTAGCGTCAAATGCGTCCATTTAATCAAAAAAAGGGCCGCTCAGAGCGACCCGGAAAATAACTCCAACTGGAGTTTTAGCATTCGTTGCTTCCGCAGAGCGCAACCGGCGGATGTGATAGCGCCGATTGCAGAAAATTCAAGGGCGAACATTGTTGCAGCATATAAATAGCATCTTTTTTATTCAGATCAATTTTTCAGCGATTCATCCTGAAAAAGACCTGTTACGGATACCCCGTCATGTCTGGCCAATCGGGGAGCATTAAGACGGAACTATGTTAAGGAATGATGACGCCGAGACGGCGTTGGGGCCGGGAAACAGGCCGTATTTGTTAGCCCGAGGCGTAAGAGACTAGGCCCTATTGTCGTTTCGCGAGGTTGTTTCTTCACCTAAAATTAAGGTTTTTTCATACTTGCCAAATACTTAATTCCGGGATGACCGCGATGACCACGCTCAGAAGGACGCTTACGCTAACTCTGCTTACAACTCTGCTCGCCGCCTGTAGCGACGGCCCCAAGGTGTCTCAGGACGCCAAGGTGATCGAAGATGCAGGCGCGCTGCGACCGGAAACGGTGGGAACCTCTGAGATGGTGTTTGAGTCGAAACAGGCCGTCGCCGACGTGAAGCCCGGTTCAGTGATTGTATCCGGCGCTTCGGACAATGCGCCTTATGGCTTTCTAAAGCGGGTCAAGAGTAAGACGGAAGTGGATGGCGATACGGTCTTATCGGTAGAAGACGCGCAACTTACGGATGTGGTGGAGGAAGCCGAGGTTTCTCTGAGCGGCGCGTTGCATCCCAACGCGTCACCAGCGCCGCGTTTAGCCGCCAAGGGGATGGATCTATCAGCGCGTGGCATCACCGTATATTCTCCTGGCGAGTCGGCGGATTTACCTGACGCCTGTGCGGATAAAGATTTCCGCGTTGCTTTTGAGGCTACTGAGGCCGCTCCTTATGTCACCGTCACCGGGTGTGTGGGCTTCAGCAGCAACTTCATTTTTGATCTGGAAATCGAACACTTTCAGGCGACGCGCGCAGAGTTTGTTGTGGACAGCAAAATCGGCAGCGCCCTGGCTTTGAAGTCTGATGTCGAGTTGGCCAGCATCAATCAGAAAACTGAGCTGGCGCGTTTTGACGTAGAGCCGATCAATTTCCAGATCGGGCCGATACCTGTGGTAGTCGTGCCGGAAATCGTGCTGGTCATGGGAGTGGACGGTAAAGTCGACGTCAACGTGGATATCAGCGCAAGCCACGAGTTAAGCGCCCAGGTGGGTTTGCTGTACGCGGATAACCGCTGGTCCACCGTCAACGAAAGCCAACAGAAATTCGATATGCCTTTGCCTCAGGGCGATGGCTCCGCCAACGCCCGCGTATACGCCGGCCCGGAAATGGAGTTCATGTTCTACGGCGTCGCGGGCCCAGGCGCCAATATTTACGTTTTCTCCCGCATGAACGCTGATGTGGACGCCGTTAACCCGACCAAATCCAACTATGAGTTGTGGGCGGGCGCTCAGGCCGGAGCTTCCTTCCGCGTGGAAGTGTTTGATAAGACGCTGTTCAAGATTCATGAGTCCAACCTGATTGGCTACGAGGGCTTGATCGCCTCTTCTGAATATGACGGTTTGGCGCCGCCAGGGACAGGTAAAGTGATTGGCGTTATTGGCGACGCCATGCAGGGCAAGCTGGTCAGCGGAGACGATATTATTCGCGACAATTTATCCGGGGAGCTTGTGGACTTATTGAAAGGGCTCGCCGCAAACGAAGATGATTCCGACGGCGGTTACACGGTGGCGGAAGCCAATGCCCGTCCCCGCTGGCGGGAACTGAAAATCGCCGGCCGTTGCCTGCAGCCGGATTACGTCGGCCATCTTGCGATGATTCGTCCGGTTGCCTGCGATGGCGGCGATAAGCAGAAATGGTGGTGGGACACCAATGGCGCAGTGCATCCCAAAGCCAACGCCAAACTGTGCATCGATGGTCTCGGTGTCACGGCAGGCGTCAATCTGGCGCTTTGGGGGTGCCATGGCGGCGACAATCAGGAGTGGGTCTTTGAAGATGGCCGTATGCGCAATAAGCGCAGTGAGTCCCTGTTCGTCACTTACGAAAAAGATATTTTCAACTGGCTCGACTACGCCCAGTTGAAAAGTCTTAAAGAAAACACCGATAAACAGTTCGCTCAGTGGGGCCAGGAAGAGCGCGTCAACGGCGTCGCCGCTTCGCATTTCCGTCCGCTGAAGAATGCCCGCACCGGACTGTGTTTGGGCGTACAAACGGGGAGCGCCTCCCCGGAGTTGCAGGCATGCGGAAAGGCTTCGCGACAGCTTTGGTTCTACGACAGCGTGGCGCGAACGCTTTACAACGCGGCGGGAGACTGCCTGAGCCACCATAGCGAGAACTACAACGGAGCCACATTATTCGTGGAGACGTGCTCGACATCTACAAATCAGACGTTTGACTTCGCCGATGGCGCTATCAGAACGACCGCGGATACGGCGATTGTCGTCGACGCATATGGCTCGGAGGAAGGCGCGATGGTTGGTCAGTGGATGTTCCATGGCGGCGCCAATCAACTCTGGTTGTGGGGCGAGTGAGACTTTATTGATACGCTTTTCCTGACTTTGGTTGTTGACTGCCCAGCTATTGCGACCATGTTCTATGGATGAGAAAAGGAGGTAGCCCGCCAGGGTTATCTCTACTGTGAGCCCAGGCTGCAACCTGTATAATGCGCGGCTATGAATCGCATATCATCTTCTCTTCAATCGCCACTGCAGGCTTTGCAGACTTTATTCGGGTACGACGCTTTTCGTGGCCCGCAGGAAGCCGTCATCGGGGAACTGATGGCTGGTCGGGACGCCCTGGTTTTGATGCCTACCGGCGGCGGTAAATCGCTGTGTTATCAAATTCCCGCTATCTTGCGTGATGGCGTGGGGGTGGTGATTTCCCCTTTGATCGCATTGATGCAGGACCAGGTGGACGCGCTGAGACAGGTCGGCGTTAACGCGGGTTTCCTGAATTCCAGTCTCAGCCTGGCGGAGTTGCGGGATATGGAGCGCGCGCTGTTGGACCAGGAGCTGGACATGCTCTATATCGCGCCAGAGCGTTTGACCCAGGAGCGCACGCTGGAGTTGCTGCAACGCACGCCAATCTCTCTATTCGCCATTGACGAAGCGCACTGTGTGTCGCAATGGGGGCATGATTTCCGCGCCGATTATCTCCAGCTTAACTTGTTGCAGGAGCGATTCCCTCATGTGCCCCGGGTGGCGTTGACCGCCACCGCCGACGAACGCACCAGAAAAGAAATCGCCGAACGCCTGGGGCTGACGGAAGCGCAGCATTTTATCAGCGGCTTTGACCGTCCCAATATTCAATATCGCATCACCCAGAAACAAAACGCACGGCAGCAGTTATTGCGTTTTTTACGGGCTGAACACGCCAACGATGCAGGCATTGTTTACTGCTTATCCCGCAATAAAGTCGAGCAAGTGGCGGAATGGCTGCGCAAGGAAGGCTTCAACGCATTGCCTTATCACGCGGGCTTGCCGGCGGATGTGCGACAGGAACATCAGCAGCGATTTTTAAGGGAAGACGGCGTTATTGTAGTGGCCACCATCGCTTTCGGTATGGGGATTGATAAGCCGGATGTGCGCTTTGTCGCCCACCTGGATCTCCCCAAAAGCATTGAATCCTATTATCAGGAAACCGGACGCGCAGGCCGTGACGGGCTACCGTCCACCGCCTGGATGGCTTACGGGCTGCAGGATGTAATCAAACTGCGGCAAATGATGGAAGGCTCTCCCGGCGCAGAGCAATTCAAACGAGCGGAGAGGCAGAAGCTCGACGCCATGCTGGGACTCTGTGAGATTGTCAGCTGCCGTCGCCGGGCGCTGTTACGCTATTTTGGCGAGACGGCGCCTGAGCAATGCGGCAACTGCGACGCTTGTCTGAACCCAGCGGAAACCTGGGATGCGACGGTGGCGGCGCAGAAAGTTCTGTCCTGTATTTATCGCACGGGGCAGCGCTTTGGCGTCAATCATCTTATTGATGTAGTGCGAGGCGAACTGACCGACAAGGTGAAACAATTCGGTCATGAGCGCCTTCCTACCTTCGGCGTTGGCGAAGACCTGGATGTGGCGCAATGGCGTTCGGTACTGCGCCAGTTGACCGCGCGGGGGCTGTTGAATGTGGATCTGGATGGCTTTGGCGCCCTGAAGCTTACGGAGGCCTGTCGGCCCATATTACGGGGCGAACAGGAAGTGCGGTTACGGCGAGACGTTAAAGAAGTTATGACTAAGGCGCCGAAACGCAGCGGCGAATCTTTGCGTGAGGAAGATCTGCCTCTATGGGATGCTTTACGTATCCGCCGCAAAGAGTTGGCGGAGGAGCAGGGCGTGGCGCCTTATATGATTTTCCATGACGCCACGCTGATGGAAATCCTGCGCCATCGTCCTCAGAACGACATGGAGTTTCTGGCTCTCAACGGCGTCGGTAAGAGCAAGCTGGAGCGCTATGGTGAAGACTTCATGGAAATTGTCCGCAACGCTTGAACCTGTCAGGCGGAGGCGTTTTCTATACGTTCGAAAATGGCGTCCGCCGCCACAGCCAGCAAAGCCACCAGAATAGCGCCCTGTAGCACATAGGCGGTATTGCCGTTGATCAAGCCCGCCACAATAGGGTCGCCGAGAGTTTTGGCTCCGATGGTGGAGCCGATAGCGGCGGTGGCGATGTTAATGGTCACAGAAGTGCGTACGCCCGCCATGATCACTTTGAAGGCGAGGGGCAGCTCCACCTTCCACAACACTTGCGACGGCGACATGCCCATGCCGCGCGCCGCCTCCAGCACTGCGCCGGAGACGCCTTCCAGACCCGCAATCGTGTTACGCACCACAGGCAGCAGTCCGTAAAGCGTCAGGGCGACGACGGTGGGCGCGCCGCCGAAGCCGGTCATGGGAACCGCCAGCGCGAGCACGGCGACGGGAGGAAAAGTCTGACCAATGGAGGCGACGTTGTTCACCAGAGGCAGGAAATCCCGTCCGGATTCCCGAGTCACCAATATGCCGGAAACGACGCCAACCACCGTGGCGATAGCCCCGGACAGCAATACCAGACCGGCATGGCTCAGTAGTAACCGCCAAAAGCTGTCGCGGTCATAAATCACCTGGGCGGAGTCTGGCTGCAGCCAGCGAAACAGCACTTCCATATGGGGGAACAAACTGGCGCACAGGATTAATAGCAGGACGGGCGCCAATGCCCTCCAGGGCAAATAAGTGGCGGTGGCTCGCCACATCAGGCGCAACCTCCCACCAGGTCCGCCATACGAACTTCCGCCAATAGCGCCCCGTCAGGCGACAGGACCGGCAGTGCGCCTACTTTTCGCCACAGCATTTTGGAGATCGCCAGTTTGACGCTGTCTTCCGCCTGCAGACCCATGTCCGGCGTAACGTCGATTTCCCGCCAACGATAGCTGGCGTCGCCGTCCACGGTTGCCTGCAGTAATCGCACCGGCGCGTTCGCGCCATCAACGGCCCACAGTCTGCCTGCGCCCTGGCATGGGGGCGCTACGCCTTGTATACGGGGCGGATCGGGGCGCATGATTTCGCGCACCTGCTTGCAGGACGCCGCTTTCAGGCCCCGGTCCTGGCTGCCGATAATATTCTCGACGAAGGGGTTCGCGGGGCGGTGCAGAATATTTTCCGGTGTGTCGTACTGGACTATCTGACCTGCGTCCATCACCACAATACGGGTGGCGAGCTTCAATGCTTCTTCAATATCGTGGGTAACGAATACGATGGTTTTTTTAATCTGCGATTGAATCCGCAGCATCTCTTCCTGCAGGCTTTCCCGGGTGATAGGGTCGAGGGCGCCGAAGGGTTCGTCCATGAGCAGAATGTCCGGGTCCGCCGCCAGCGCGCGCGCGACGCCAACCCGCTGCGCTTGTCCTCCTGACAATTCATGAGGCATTTTTTCGGCGAAAATGGCGGGATCGAGGGCGAAAAGCTCCAGTAATTCATTAACCCGATTTTGTATGCGTTGCGGTTCCCATTTAAGTAGGCGAGGGACCACGGCGATATTTTTCGCTACGTTCCAGTGTGGAAACAGACCGATGCTTTGAATGGCGTAGCCAATCCGTCGGCGCAGCGTGTTGATCTCGAAGCTGGCGATTTCCTGGTTATTGATCAGAATGCGGCCTTTGCTATGCTCCGCCAGTCGGTTGATCATTTTTAGCGTGGTGGACTTGCCACAGCCAGAGGTGCCTACCAGCACGCAAAAGTCGCCGCTGGCGATATCTAAAGAGAGGTTGCGTACGGCGTAATGCTCGCCGTATTGCATGGATACGTTGTCCAGTCGGATCATGGGGCGCCTCGGGTTGTGGCGGTCAAAAATGCGAATAGAGCGTCTGCGGTAAGCGCGAACAAAATGGTGGGAATGGCGCCTAACAGCACCAGATCCATCGCCGCCTGTCCCAAGCCCTGAAAAATGAAGGTTCCCATACCGCCGGCGCCGATTAACGCGGCGACGGCGGTAAGGCCGATGGTTTGCACGGTCATGATGCGCAGTCCTTCCAGAATCACGGGAGCCGCCAATGGCAGGCGCACCTGCAGGAATACCTGGCTTTCACTCATGCCCATGCCGCGCGCAGCCTCCAGAACGGGTTCAGGGGTTCCGGTGAGAGCGACGTAAGCGTTACGGGTCATAGGTAATAGACTGTAGCCAATCAGTGCGATCAAGGCCGGGGTGAAGCCAATGCCCTGAACGCCGATAGCGCGCAGCCACTCAAACTCGTTGGCGAGGTAACTCAGAGGCGCGATCAATAGTCCGAAAAGCGCCAGGCTCGGGATGGTCTGCAGCACGCTTAGCACGCCGAATAATCCGCGCCGGGCCTTTTCCGAACGCGTCGCCCAGATGGCGAGCGCCATGCCCATCAGTGCGCTGGGCAGCATTGACCAGAAAACCAAGCTGAAATGCGCGCCCATCTCCGTGACAAACTGCCGTTGTCTGACATGAAACTCCTGCGCCAGGGATAACTTTTCCAGTGCGCCATAGTGATAGGCGATAGCAATGGCCCCGCCCACGACTATGACGCTGGCCAGTTTCAGCCAGACGCCAGCCTGTAACTTATGACAGGCTTCAACCACGATCAGCGCCATAAAAAAGCCAGCGAGCCAGAAGCCGCCACCCAGCGCTGCACGGCCATGGCGCAGGCCTTCGGCTGCGCGTTCCAGGCCGAATACGCCCGCCATCACCGGCAATAAGGCGATCACTGTAGTCGCCGTCAACAACATGACGAGATAAGCGTTGTATGTGGGGCGCCAAGATAAAAAGGCGATGGCGACGGCTCCGCCGAAAATGGGGAGGCTCCACTGCAGGGAAAGCGCATTCGTTAACGCAACGCCTTCGCCAGGAAGTATGCGATTAGGTTGAAAGGATGCGAAATCCAGAAACAGCAGCGCGACTATGGCCAGGACGGACATGGATAGCGTCACACGGTTTGCGCCAGACAGCGCGCTGTTGTTTCTCGTCGGAGATGTGTGGGTCAGAGCAGTCCGGCGGATTGTAGAAACTCCCGGGCGACTTCTTTGGGGTCCAGACCATTTACGGCGACGTCGGCGTTGAGGCGTTGTAGCGTAGTCAGGTCGAGCTTTTCGAATATCGCGTCAATCATTGGACCGATGTCAGGATTTGCTTTCAGCACTTCGCCGCGGATCACCGCTGCGGGCTCATAGACCGGCTGCACATTGCGCGGGTCCTGCAACACCACCATATCCAGAGCGCTCAGACCGCCATCAGTTCCATACGCCATCGCCGCATTGACGCCGTTGGTGCGCAGGGCGGCGGCGCGTATAGTCGCGGCGGTGTTGCCGCCGGATAATACCAACAACTGGTCGGCGCTCAGTTGAAAGCCATAGGCTTTCTGAAAGGCGGGCAGGGCGAACTCAGATTCCACAAACTCTGCGCTGGCGGCGAGCTTTATTTCTCCGCCATCTTTCAGAAAACGGGAAAGGTCATCCAGGGTCGCCAGTTTTTGTTCTCGAGCCAAATCGCCGCGTACGCTAATCGCCCAGGTGTTGTTGGCGTCAGCGGGATGCAGCCAGACTAAATTATTGGCGGCAAGGTCTTTTTCTTTTGCGGTGGCGTAGGCTTTGGCCGGGTCCTTCCAAACCGGGCTGTCCGCCATATCGAAGAAGAAGGCCGCATTTCCCGTGTATTCCGGATAAACGTCTATCTGGCCATTGATCAGCGCGGTGCGGACGATTTTGGTGGCGCCCAATTGGATGCGGTCTTCTACCTCATAGCCGGCTTTTTCCAGCTGAAGCAGAATCATGTTGCCGAGCACGGAGCCTTCCGTGTCGATTTTAGAAGCGACGACAATCTTGTCTTTGGCCGCGACGTGAGTGGCGATGGACAGGCCCAGTACGAGGGCGGCGGCAAGTCGTCCAAGTCTGCTCTTGCGGTTCACGATATGTCTCCTGTCGGTCAGGTCGGTAATTCAATCAGGGAAGCGGCATGAGGATCTCATTCGTTTGATGCGCCCACTTTTTCCTGTCAGGAGGCAGCAGTGTCCCCCATGGCGCGTCTTGATTCAACCTTGGCCCGGCAATGCGGAATGGGATTGGTAGTTTGTGAGATGCAGTATGCGAAAACCGAGACTATGGATATAAGTGGTTGACATGGCGCAATAAAATGGAGTTTTATAGCCGCTCAGCACATGCGAAAAACGCGAGGGGGAGCCACATGATGACTCAATCAACTCATCAAAAAAGAGCCAAGGATCTGCGATCTACTCAAGGTTGCTCTGTCTCCTTAGCTTTCCGTGTGCTGACGAACCACTAAATACTATCTATCAGCCGCGGAACTCATCGCGGCTGGTTGGATATGCATCTGAAGTACCCATACCCATAATACCCTTCCTTCCCGATGTGTTCCCGGCGATAACCGAGGAATACACGATGAAAAAGTTTTTCGTTCGCATTAACGCTGCCGCACGTCGTATTTTTGTTGGAACTCCACGTATCGAAGGCCTGTATGGTATGAGCGACCACTTGCTGAGAGATATCGGAATGGAGCGAATCAGCGGAAAAGGCCTGCAGCCAATGGTGAACCCAGAGTCCACTATCGAACGTAAGCGTCCTGCCCGTGAAAGGGCGGAGACGCCTCTTCCGATACCTGAATTGACGAAGATATAGACCACCGCGCCGCAGCCAGAAAGGTTGCGGCGCTATCTATATGTCCTCGCCTTCACTTTAATACTTATAGTACTTAGATCCCGTCTTTAGCTTTTCCTCTTCGTTCGCAACGCCTCTCTAAGCATGCCTATGCTTTTTCACTTTTAATGAACGACGTCACAGACCGCCCACCGTAATTTTGAAGTAATTACGAACTCTTTTATTAAATATCGGTTAGAATGCGCGGAAATTTTTCACCCCCCACTTCAGGGAGAGCGCCGGTCAATCGCATTTCTTGCTAACGGCGTTTATAGGATTTAGATATCAAAGCGTTGGTTTATGCAAAAACTCACTTCATTTCTGTTTGCGTTTCTGGCGTGCGCCGGCATTTTCGTGCAGGTGTTTGTGTCCTGGTATTGGATGAATACTGATGCGCCGAAGCAATTCTTAGATTTTTTCAACTCCCTGTACGGCGCTGCGCCAGCCTGGTCCCAATGGGCGTTTGCATTTAAGCAAAGCTCCTGGTGGCCTCCTTTGCTGTGCGCCGCACTGTTGATTTTCGCCATAGTGAAAAGACCCACGCAGAGGCTGTTGGGCGCGGTGGCGGGAGTGTCCCTGTCAGTTGCAGGCGGCTTGGTTTACGCCATGTATCCCCTGCATCTGATGTTGCAATCGCCGGTTTAGACTGTCGTTTATTCGAAGCCAACCGTCTGAGCAATTCTATTTACCTGATGTTATAGAGTAAGAAGTTAGAAATGCCTATTTTCGCCTTATCCATTATTTTTCAAGTCGCCCTGGTGGTGCACATTGTTAAGACAGGCCGTAGTACAACCTGGATCTGGATTGTGGTCATGTTGCCCTTCGCAGGTTCTGTCGCTTATTTACTGGTGGAAGTGCTGCCGGAACTGGCGGGAAGCCGCACGGGTAGAAACGCGCAGCGCAAGATGCAGTCTATTGTGAATCCCGACAAGGCGGTCAAACAGGCGGCCTTCAATTACTCCATAACCGATAGCGTGGAAACGTCTATGCGGCTGGCGGAAGAGTGGTTGGCTAAGGGAATGTTCGGTGAAGCCAAAGCGATGTATGAAAAGTCCCTGAAGGGAATTCATCAGACTGATCCACACATCATGTACGGCCTGGCCCGTTCGGAGTTTGGTCTGAAAAACTTTGGCGCAGTCCGCTCTGTGATGGACGATCTGATCCGCCACAACCCTGATTTCAAAAACGCGGAAGCGCATCTACTTTACGCCCGGGCGTTGGCGGAACTGAACGAAACCTCGGCAGCGCAACATGAATTCGAGGCGCTGGAAGCATACTTCCCCGGCCCCGAAGCCAGTTATTGGTTCGGGATGTTCTTGAAAGCCCAAGGCAGGGAAAGAGATTCGCAGGAGCAGTTCAAAAAGATCCTGGAAAAAGCGAAGGTATCCGGCAGACACTACCACTCTTATCATAAGAAATGGTTGAAGCTGGCGAAGCAGGAGTATACGGGTTGATAGATTCGCGTGATTGAGTTTTCTGAACATACTCGGAACGCACAAGTTCTGGCGCTGCATTATGCGCGGAGGTTGGGGGATGATTATGTGGTGGCGGTGATGTCTTCGCAGGCGGAGATTGCCACGTCTGAGGAGGCCTTACGGGTGGCGGCTTGCTTTTGGGAGATGACAGATCTGGCGGTTGAAGACGATAATGCGGGGCGCACTGTTGTCGACATCGACGACCTGCAATTCTGGATGTATAGGTTGTTCAATCATGTTTATGGCTATCTAACCAAAGCGGGCTTTCTTGAAGAATGGAAACAGGCATCCCGAGAGCAATATCAAGAAGATTCATACAAGAGTAAGCTGCAATCAAAATAAGGAGAGGCGGGGCTCCTCTCCATTAGTTAATAGCTTCATCACTCCATCCACATGATGGCGCCGTCACACTCTATTTTGCGTGACGTGAACAGTTCGATCACTTCCGCATTGGTCTCCGCATGCAAAGACCACTCTGCGATGGAAAACCTGCCGCCACCCGCTATCAGCATTGGCAGCATCATTTGATCCGTTAGATGTTCATCCAGCACCGCCTTGCTGTCCAAATAGGACTTCACCTTCTGGCTGAGCAGCTTGGAAACCAGCTCCGCTCGACGCCGCACCTGACCCAATTCGGAAATACAAATACGATGGTCATCGAACTGCAGGTCCACCGCCAACAGGTTGCCGGCGCAGCCCGCTTCCGGTTTGCGCTGCCGTGATTCATGCACGGGATGTTCGCGCAACGAGAGATAAGCCTGTACTTCCCGCTCGCCGACCTTACCGGGAATGTTGTAGCAATAGGCAGTCAAGCGGCTGTGGTTCAGCTCGCCCCGCTTAACGCGTTCAATCGGTCGTAACGCTGCGGGTTGTATGCGAATACGCCATTTACCGCCGCCCGCGGGCATAAAGCCCCAGCGTTCTGCTTCTATTTCGATACGGGCGCCCATGTCCCGCAACAACGGTAGAAAGGAGCGCTCAATTTCCGTAAGAGGCGGTGCGAAAGGGTTATGAGTGCCGCCGCCGAATTCGACAGTGGAAACCCCTTCCGCTTGTAACAGAGGCAATAATATTGTCTGGAACACCAGCGTCGTGCTGCCTGCACTGCCTACATCGAATTTGTAATTGCCGCCTTTTATCGGGCCGGGCTTGAACGTCAAGCGGGAGGAGCCCAGCTCCGCCCCGTCTACTTTTGCGTTGCATATCGTCTGGGCGGCCTTAACGCAAGTCAGATGTTGACGCATCAGACCCGGTTTGGGGCGCTTGCCGCGTATATGATTTATTTCTATTTCTTTGCCGTACAACATGGCCAGGGTCAGGGACGATCTCAAAATCTGCCCTCCGCCTTCGCCCATGCGTCCGTCTATTACAACTTTATCCATTATAAATACCGTACAACTAATAGCACCGGCGGCGTGAAGCCGCCTCTCTTCAACCTTTTACGCACACAACCTGTCTCAGGGTATGCACGACTTCAACCAGGTCGGACTGCGCCGCCATCACGGCGTCGATATCTTTGTAAGCGGAAGGCGTTTCGTCCACAACCGCCGCGTCTTTTCGGCATTCCACATGCGCTGTGGCGCGCGCGTGCTCTTCTACGGATACGCGCTTTTTCGCCTCGGTTCGAGACATCACTCTTCCTGCGCCGTGGCTACAGCTACAGAAGCTTTCCGCGTTGCCTTTTCCGCGCACTATGTAGGAGCGGGCTCCCATGCTGCCTGGGATAATCCCCAGTTGGCCTTCCTGCGCGCTTACCGCGCCCTTACGGGTCAACCACACGTTTTTCCCGTAGTGGTTTTCCTTTTGCACATAGTTATGGTGGCAGTTCACCGCTTCCAGCTCGGCGATAACCGGCTTGTTCAAGGTAGTCGCCAGGGCGTTCAGCGCCCGTTGCATCATCGCCTGACGGTTGATGCGCGCGAAATCCTGCGCCCAACCTACAGCCTGTACATAATCGTTGAAGTAATCGGTTCCCTCCGCCAGATACGCCAGATCTTTATCTGGCAGGTTTACGAAGAAGCGCTCCATTTCCTTCTTCGCCAGCTTGATGAAGTGCTCGCCGATACGGTTCCCAACTCCGCGTGATCCGGAGTGCAGCATAATCCACACATCGTTGTTCTCATCCAGGCACACTTCGATGAAGTGGTTACCCGTTCCCAGGGTTCCCAGATGGTTCACGTTGTTGGTGTTTTTCAAAACCGGGTGCTTTTCGCACAGGATTTTGAAACGATCCGCCAGCTCGTGAGTCCAACGCGCGCCCACATCTTCCGGGATATCATGCCAGGAACCCCGATCGCGGCGTCCTGGTTGACGACCATGGGGTATCGCCGCTTCTATCGCGCTACGCAGCGGTCCCAGAGAGTCCGGCAATTGCGTTGCATGCACGTTGGTTTTCACCGCCATCATACCGCAACCGATATCCACTCCCACGGCAGCGGGAATAATAGCGCCGGAAGTGGGAATAACAGAGCCGATGGTTGCGCCCTTACCTAAGTGTACGTCCGGCATCGCAGCCACCCACTTATGAATGAACGGCAGGGACGCAATGTTTTTCAATTGTTTGCGCGCTTCCGGCTCGAACGGAACGCCGATAGTCCAGCTTTTGATTGGAACGCCTTTTTCTACGTTAGTAACTTCATATGGCATTTGGGGTTTCGTGCTTTGCATCATTCTCAAACCTTTTTGGTGGGACTCTCATGTCCCGGATCAGCTGTATTTGGGGAGACGCCTTTCAGCAGGTACATCTCGATGCCATTACTATTACAAAACGCGGGCCAACTTTTATTTTATATATAAGTGTATGAAAATTAACGAAAATTATTTTTGTTATAAGATTCGGATTTTTAGTAAATTATCTATTTTGATAGATACTTATGATTTCAGATTGTCAAACTCCAGGTCGAATTTGTTCAGATACTGCCGCAGCCGGTGGGAGTCGTTACTGGAGCTTTTACGCAATCGAGAGCGATTGAAGAGCTGGCGTCCCGCCTCTGACAAAGAGCGGCTGTTACGGCAAAGCGCAATCACGCTGCGTAATTGATATTGGTCGAAGGTATCGATTTCCGCCATTTGTCCTGGGGACAGATAATCCTCCAGTAACGGCAGGGACTCATGAGCGCCGCTACGCCGCCAAAAATGTTGCAGGCGTTCGCACTCTTCATCCACCAGCGTCTCGTTGATGCGGCCGCCTTCGGATAGCGTAGCCATGCGCTGTACACAGGCATTCAGGTCGCGGAAATTGCCCTGCCATAAGGAGTCCGGTTGTTGGGCGAAATGCAGAAATCTCGCTCGCGCGGCTTTATTGAAGCTGACCTTATGTCCTAACTGCTGCTCGGCTTTTTGTAGCTCATAGTCCAGATTGGGCTCTATGTCTTCGCGTCGGTCTTTCAGCCCGGGCAGTTCATAACTCCACAAATTGATGCGGGCCAGCAGATCCTCCCGAAAGCTGCCGTTGTCGACCTGCTTCTGCAGGTCGCGATTGGTGCCGGCAATAAGCTGGAAGTCGCTGTGCGCAGGATTGTCGGAACCGACGGGGTAGAAGCGCTTCTCTTCAATGGCGTGCAGCAGCATCGCCTGTTCATCCAGGCCTAGCTCACCGATTTCATCCAGGAACAACAGTCCCTGATCGGCCTTGGCGAGCAGGCCCTTGCGTGCGGTTTGCGCGCCGGTGAATGCGCCCTTGTTATGACCGAACAGCGCCGACATGGCGCTGTCGCCACGTAGCGTGGCGCAGTTGATCGACACAAATTCGCCTTTCACGGAGCCGCGGATTTTCTTCAGCTCAAAAATCTTGCCAGCGAGCTGGGATTTGCCTGCTCCTGTAGGGCCGGTGATCAGAATCGGCGCCTGAGAGCGTATAGCCACTCTCTCGATCTGCTGGATCATGGCGTTGAAGCGGGCGTTACGGGTAGCGATGCCTGACTTGAGAAACTCCGTTCCTTCCAGTTGCTGGCGCTTGAAGCGGGAGCTGATGGCGTCGTATTTGGAGAGGTCGAGATCTATCAGGTGATATTTGCCGGCGGCGACGCGCTCGCCCCGGTCTGGAGAAGTCTGCAAAATCTGCGCGGGGATATAATTCGCCTCACATAGCAGGAACCAGCAAATCTGCGCAACATGGGTGCCGGTGGTGATATGCAGTAGATAACGCTCTTCATCTGGCTTGAAAGGATAGTTTTCGGCGAAATCCAGCAGGGTGCTGTAAACCTGTTCGAAATCCCAGGGATCGCTGAAACTGATTTGGCGCAGGCTCACTTCTGTATCCGGCGATACAGTCTCGATATCCGCGCCCACGTTATTGGCCAGGCGTGAGTCTCTGGCGTCATGCAGCAGCTCGATGCGATCAATCAGCAGGTCCTGTTGCATGAATATGCCGACGGTCGGCCTCCATGTCTCCCAGCGCGCAGGCCCCTTGCCGCGTTTATCCATGGTGGCGCCCAACAGGCCGATGACTACGTTTTTCATATGATCTTTTTCGATAAATGGTTACAGACAGCGATCATATTCTCCGAAGGCCGAGAGGAAGGCAACTTGATAGCTGGAGTGTATGTTTGTAGGGATTAAGTTGGAGAGGGGCGGGAAGTCTATGGATGAGTATAAAAAAAGGCCGCGCAAAGGCGGCCACAGGGGTTTATGAGATCGTTAAGATCTAACCGCCGCCATTTTGACGGTGGCGAAGTGCTCATTGGTCAACTTGACCAGAATGGGCGATAACAGCAATAGCGACAATAGATTGGGGATGGCCATGAAGGCGTTGAAGACATCGCCAATCAGCCAGACGAACTCCAACTGCGCCAAGGCGCCAATCATGACGCACAGGGTGCTCAGCAGGCGATAAGGAATAATCGCGGCGGAGCCCATCAGGTATTCCCAGCACTTTTCGCCGTAGTAGGCCCAACCCAGAATGGTGGTGAAGGCGAATACGATCAACTGGATCGCCAGCAAATATTCGCCGAACCCCGGCATCGCCGCTGCAAACGCGCTGGCGGTGAGCGCCGCGCCTGACACGCCGCTTTCCCAGACGCCGCTGGCGATCAACGCCAGGCCGGTCAGGGTGCAAACGATGATCGTGTCGATAAAAGTGCCCATCATGCCAATCAGGCCCGAGGTGACCGGATCAGAGGTTTTTCCCGCCGCTTGCGCGATGCCTGCGGTGCCAAGGCCTGCCTCGTTGGAGAAGATGCCTCGGGCCACGCCGTAGCGAATCGCCATCATGACGGCGGCGCCGGCGAATCCGCCTGTTGCGGCGGTGGGAGAAAAGGCGTGTGTGAAAATCAGGTCGAAGGCGTGAGGGATGCGGTCAGAGAAAGTGAAAAGAATATAGAAGGCGCAGAGAATATAGGAAATACACATGGTGGGCACCAGCGCCTGAGCCACTGCGCCAATGCGTTTGATGCCGCCGAGCAGCACGAAGCCGATCAACACGGTCATCACGACGCCGGAAGCGGCGGCGGGAATGTCGAAGGAAGTGCTCATCACTTCCGCGATGCTGTTGGACTGCACCATGTTGCCAGCGCCGAATCCCGCCAGACCGCCGAACAGTGCGAAAGCGCCGCCCAGCCAGGCCCATTTGGGGCCCAGGCCGTTTTTGATGGCGTACATGGGGCCGCCAACGTATTCGCCATTCTCGTCTTTTTCCCGGAAGCGCACCGCCAGCACCACTTCCGCGTACTTGGTCGCCATGCCGACCAGGGCGGTGGCCCACATCCAGAACAGCGCTCCTGGTCCACCCAGGGCCAGAGCCGTCGCCACGCCGGCGATATTTCCGGTTCCGACAGTGGCGGCCAATGCTGTCATCAGCGCGGCGAAAGGACTGATTTCTCCCGGATCGCGGGTATCCGGCTTACGACCTCTCCATACCAACTGCAGGCCCAGTTTGAGCGTGAACAAGGGCATGAACTTCAAACGGAATTGCAAAAACAGCCCTACGCCCAGAATAAGAATGAGCATGGGGGGGCCCCATACGAAATCATTCAGGTCGGATACCAGGTTATGAATAGTTTCCAAGGGATCTTCTCCTCTCTTTATTTGTCAGGCTGCGCTATGGGGGGCGCTGCGCTGCTTCCCATACGTTTTTTGTAAGACGCGGCGTCACGCCGGGTCACAGCTCCCGGCGCGCGCCAGACACAGGATGTGGATCAAGCGTGCGTCCAATGGTTCGCCGTTCATTGAGAACGGCGGCGAGGCGGAGCTCCATCCGCCAGCGACGGTCCCTCACATAGCAGTGGTTATCAGTAGCGGTCTATTCCCAGTCCCTCAGTGTCAATCTCAGGTTGGCGTCCGGATACAATATCCGCCATGACGCGTCCCGTTCCCGCCGCCATGGTCCAGCCCAAAGTGCCGTGGCCGCTGGCGACATAAAGTTTATTAATAGGCGTCGCCCCCACGATGGGGGTTCCGTCTGGAGTCATGGGGCGCAGCCCGGTCCAGAATTCGGCTTCGCCATTGGCGTAACCGGTTCCGAACAGGTCGTCCGCCACAAACTCCAACGTGCTCTTTCTTGCCTGATGCAGGCGCAGGTCGTAACCGGCCAATTCCGCCGTTCCGCCGACCCGGATACGGTCGCCCAAGCGGGTGACGGCGACTTTGTAGGTTTCGTCCAGCAGCGTCGACTCTGGAGCCCGGTTTGGATTTTTGACCGGCAGGGTAATCGAATAACCTTTCACTGGAATGATGGGCGCTCTGAGCCCCAAAGGCTTCAATAGCAGAGGGGTATAGCTGCCGAGAGCGACGATATAGGCGTCCGCCTGCAGCGCGCCTTGACCCGTTTGTACGGACAGGATCGCATCGCCGCTCTTCTCCAGCCCATGGATGGTAACGCCCTGTTTGAAAACGACGCCTTTTTCTTCCGCCAGTGCGGCTAAGGCTTGTGTGAATTTGAAGCAATCCCCGGTTTCATCGCCAGGTAAACGCAGCCCGCCGCTGATTTTGTCTCTGACAGTGGCGAGTCCTGGTTCGTACTTAATGCAGCCATCGCGATCCAGCAGTTCATAAGGAACGCCAAAGGATTCCAGAATACGGGTGTCCGCCAGTGCGGCGTCGACTTGTTGCTGCTTGCGGAATAGTTGAATCGTGCCGCGACTGCGTTCGTCGTAACGGACGCCGGTCTCAACACGCAGTTGTTTGAGTACGTCGCGGCTGTATTCGGCCAGTCGCAACATCCGAGATTTATTCAGGTTGTAGCGGTGAGAATTGGCGTTAGCAAGAAATTGCGCTGTCCAGCGCCATAGATCGGGATTCAGGGTGGGGCGGACAACCAGAGGACGGTGCTTCATACACAGCCACTTAATTGCTTTCAAAGCAATCCCCGGGGCCGCCCAGGGCGCAGAGCAACCGGGTGAGATTTCGCCGGCGTTGCCGTAACTGGTTTCCAAGGCAGGACTGGATTGTCGGTCGACAACAGTCACTTCATGCCCGAGCTGGGCCAGATGGTATGCGGTGGAAACGCCGATGACGCCGCTGCCCAGGATAATTACACGCATTTATTGTCCTTGTTGTCTCTGCTTTGACTTCGCTGCGTGGCTCGCTGCACGCGCAGGCTGCGCCATTAAATAACAACCGTATATAAATCTGCATAAGTAATTCCCATAGTTGTACATGGAAAATTTGGGGTTGCGCCAGCGGATTTGTATATAAAATGATCCGATCTAAAAAGATAACTATCTATTCCATTAGATAGCTTGTTCTTGATACTTGGATTGCGTGAATAACTCTAATCTCAGCTTAACCGAAATTATATCCTTAAAAAACAATTGCTTAGAAAGTAATTCCTTTCTGTTGGAAAGATTGGCGCGTTCTTTGTAATTGACGGGGTCGAACAAAGGACGCGAAGGCGAAAAGGCGAGCCGCCGGCAAACGGGTTGCGCAGCCGGTGAAGGGTAATACCGAGACCATTCGGAGTAATGCCCGAAGTCATGGTTATTGTGGGTTCGAGTCCCACCGCGTCCACTTATATCAGAAGTAAAAACAGGAGTGGCGACAATGGAAAAGCGGATACAGGAAACTCTGGAGCGGATCGAGTGGGAGCACGATGTCAGAGTGCTCTACGCTTGTGAATCAGGCAGCCGGGCCTGGGGATTCGCTTCCCGGGATAGTGACTATGACGTTAGATTTATCTATCAACGTCCACTGTCTCATTATTTATCATTAGGCAAACGACGGGATGTAATTGAGCTTCCCATTGTGGATGAACTGGACGTTAACGGCTGGGATATCAGCAAGGCGTTGACGCTATTACGCAGCGGTTCGGCGACGTTGCAGGAATGGCTGAATTCGCCAATTGTTTATAGCCGGGACGTTGTGTTTCTCGCGCAGATGAAATATGTGGCGTCGCTTTCCGCGCGTCCCGTCACGTTGTTTCATCACTACTTCTCCATGGCGCGCAAGGAGCGTGAGAGATTGGCTGCGGGCGAGGTCAACGCCAAACGCTATGCCTATATGTTGCGGACGTTGCTGGCCGCGATGTGGGTGGCGGAGCATAGGACGCCTCCGCCGGTGCGCTTCTATGAATTGAAGGCGCGTATGTTGGGCGGCGGTTCGTTAGTGGCGGAAGTGGATGCATTGCTGGAGCGCAAGGCGAAGGGGAATGAAAAGGAAGTCATCAAACCTGTCACAGCGATAGACTGCTTTGCGGATGGTCAGTTTGAGGCGCTGGAGGCAGTGCGTTTTGACGCTGTGGACAAACTCGATCTGGAGACCATTGATCGAGTTTTCATGCAGATGCTAAACGCCGCATAGACCCTGCAATCAGGGCCGGACTTTTCCGGCCCTTCTCTTCACATCCCCTTCTATTACTGCAAAGCATTGGCGCAGCGCGCATTTCGGCTATACTTTCATCAGAATTCTCTTTAAATCTGAGCCATTTAGCAGTTGAGAACCGGTGGGTGCAAACAGATAGCAATAACAAGAGGCAACTCAACAAGCTCGTGGTGGGAGGCGTCGTCCTGGCGTTGACGATTCTGACTGTCCTGGCGTATTGGTATCACCGGCGCTCAGCGGAAGTTGAATGGCTGGGACTCAATCCCGACCCAGACGCGCAGACGCTGGTCTCTCCCTCACAGCCTCAGGGGTTGCCGCCAGAGATATTCACTGCCGAGCCGCAACACCGTGCGCTCGATGGCGACGTGGTCTACGTTACTCCCTTGCCGGGCGGTCAGCTTTGGCTGGTTCGTCGCAATCCCTCATCCACATTTATGTTCACGGCGATTTTACGCACTATCCCCGTCTTGCTATTGCTGATGAGTCTTGTCGTGCTTGGATATTACATCTGGAAAACGCGCATTTTTGCAGAGCGGGTGAAAGAGCTGATTATGTATGACCCGGTCACCAAGGTGCTGAATTGGCGATTTGCTGAAGAACGGTGCACGCAAATGGTGAAGCATTGTCGCCGCTACAAGGAGGAGTTCAGTTTCCTGGTGCTCGACGGTGATCACTTTATCTGGATCAACGACAACTTCGGACCGGAAGCGGGGGATGAGGCGTTGATTTTCCTGGCGGAAACCATCAAGAACGTGATTCGCGAGGTGGATATTCTCGGGCGTTACGGCGGTGAAAAATTCGTGATCGGGTTGCCTGCCACAGACCTCAATGGCGCAGTGGTGGTCGCGGAGCGCATTCGGCAACTGTTTGAGCAATGCAAACCCACCAGCTACGATGTGCGCTACAGCGTTAGCATCGGCTGCGCCCAGCTTATCCGCAATGAAGACCTTCATGACACTATCAAGCGGGCCACCCACGCCCTGTATCGGGCCATCAAGGGCGGCCGCAACCGCGTCGCGGCCTCCAAGAACCACGAAGCCGTCGCCTGACGGCGATTTGTTTTAGCTCACCTTTCGCACTTGCGCGTCGACGCGAACTATACTTGGACTAACTGCTGGTTGAACGGATAAGACGACCTTTATCCAACTTGCCTTTCACTTGCGGCCATGGAGGACGTCTCATGAACGCTGAGACTGCGCTGTACAGACGCGTTTTTCTCAAGCTTTTGCTGGGGGCGTCGTTGTGGCCCTGGCGTGGAGCGCATGCGGATGATCTTGAAAACGGTTCCTGCGGCGTCACGCAGGCGGCGCCGGAAGGTCCCTTTTATGTGCGTAACGCGAGAGAAACCGCCTATATCAACTACCGCAACTTTCCTGGTCGCTTGATGAGGGTGGAGGGAATAGTACTTGGAGGCCCACTGGGCGATCTTCCTTTGCCGGAAGCGCGCGTGGAGATCTGGCACGCGGATGGCGATGGCCGCTATCACCCCGCCGGCGACGGTGACGTCAGTGAGTACTCTCTGGATGCAGTGAACCTGCGTGGCGTTGGATATACCGACGTTTCAGGCCGCTATGCGTTCCATAGTATCGTTCCGGGAACCTATGGCGGTCGCCGCAGGCATATCCATTGGAAGTTCAGCGCGCCGGGGTACCGTGCGTTGACGACGCAAAGTTATTGGCGAGAGGACCAGAACAGCGCGCAGGCGTCTACGGATGTGGTTGACCGTAACCCGGAACGCTGCCGTTGGCTGGACTTCCCCCTTGACCGCAAAGGCATTCGGGTCGGCGTCTTTAATGTGGTTTTAAAGCCGTTGCAGTAACTTTTGCAGTTGATTTACACCGCCAAGCTGTACACAGCTCGTGGCGCGCCTGGACGCGCGTCGACGGGTTTATAAAAAAGGACGTACGCATACAAAAGGATTGATATATGAAAATTGCATTGGCATCTCCGCCGATCCCGAAGTCTGTCGATAATGCGTTGCAGTGGGTGGACCGTCTGGTCACGGAGGCGACTCTTTCGAAAGTGGATCTGATATGTTTTCCCGAAGCTTATGTGCCGGGAATTCGAGGCATGGACTTCAAAGTCGAAAACTGCTCGCCCAGGAAAATGCAGTCTGCGCTGGATCGGATCTGCGATCTGGCGCGTAAAACTTCCATTAACATCATACTTCCCATGGAATGGCCAGCCCCGGAAGGGCGTCGTAATGTCGCCTTTGTGGTGGATCGTCGTGGCGTGCTGCTGGGGAAACAGACGAAGAATCATCTTGAGCAGGGGGAGGAGGCGTATTTCATCCCGGGGGCCCGGCGTCAGCTGTTCGATGCGGATGGCGTGAAGTTCGGCATTGTGATCAGCCATGAAGGATGGCGCTGTCCGGAAACGGTGCGATGGGCGGCCAGTCGCGGCGCCAAGATCGTGTTTCATCCTCATTTTACAGGCAGTCATTTCAAAGGAGTGAAGCTGACGCAATGGGGAAAGTTGGAAAACCCATTCTACGAGCGGGCGATGCAATGTCGCGCTATCGAAAACACGGTATTTTTCGCCAGCGTCAATTACGCCATGGACTATCAGGGCTCCGCCACGACGTTAATTGCGCCGGACGGCGCTTGTGTGGCCTATCAGCCATATGCGGAAGTGGGAGCGTTGGTGATCAATATCGACGTCAGGGACGCCACCGGGGTTAACGCCCGGCGCTACGCCCCTGAACGGGATCTGGAGAAGGCCTGAGGTCAGTCCCAGCTCCAGCGTTGAGATTTGCCGCCGTGATACTCCCACAGATGCGCGCGTTGACCATCGCCCCAGAATGGGTCTTTGATGTCCAGCGCCATGTTTGTGGCGTTAGAGATACGGAAGCTGTTGCTGGGACCCTGCAGCCAGACCTGATTGGGACCGCCATGGCAATTCCATAGTACGATGCGGGCTCCTTTCTCCGTATCGGCTCCGGATACGTCGATGCACTTGTCCGGGGCCGATTTTGCGTGGATCATGCCGTATTGATCCTTCCACCATAGCTGACTGTCGGCGCCGTGACAGGACCATTGATGGATCTCCACGCCGTTATGGGTCTCACGGCCCTCAAGGTCCAGGCACTTTCCTTTGTCATTGCGCAGCTTGCGCCAAACCACGGCGCCATCGTCTCCCGGCAGAGTGACGGCAGGCTGATCGCCCGGCGCCCAGACCCCTTCTTGCGCCAAGTCAGAGTAGTTCAGCCACACATTGGCGTAGCCCTGCTCGGCCTTGGCGTTCTGCAGCAGTTGGTTCTGGTAGCCGTTTTTCGGCGTGGCGAAGCGATAATCGCCGCCGAATTCCTGTTGGCAGAAGAATTCTCCCTGTTCCCAGATTGCGTTGCTCTGCGTAACCGCCCAGGCGTCGTGGGTTTTGCTGTAACAGGCGAACGGGCGCGCATTAGTGCAGGCGGCGTCATTGAAGCGGCCATTGCCCCATTGCTCGGCGCAATGCTCGTTGTTATTGGCGTTGTTGGGCTCATTCTGATCCCAGCTCCATACTGCGGCGGTCATACGCTCGTCAAAGGCTTTCAGCTGGTCCAGGCCAACGACGCCCAGACTGCAACGTGCGGCCTGCGCCATTAATTCCGGAGTGATCGGCTGCGGCGGGTCGCCGAATACATCGGACAGGCGGGTGCTGTCCTCAAAGATGCGAACCAGATTATTCTGCACGAAGTTAAGGTCGTATTTATCCGTGCGGCATTCGGGATAGGGGTGAAAGTGATCGTTGTCAGTGGGAAAACCGTAATTGTAGACCGTCTGCGCCCAGGCGTCCGAACCGCAATTACCGCCAATCAACAGCACTTGCCTGCCGCTATTGAGAATGTCCGCCTTACTGATATTCATGGGCAGCGTAGCGCAGCTTCCCGGTTTGTAGATCAAATCCCCCATTTGCCGGTTTAACGCCGCCACAGCGTCATCGTAGCGGCCGTCCACATGTTCTTCGAGATAGATGATCAACACTTCACCGCGGTTGCCGTCCTGTCGCAACCAGGTCGCGACTTCTTTCAGGCCGTCCTCGAAGCGGCGGTCAAAAGCGGAACAGCCAGTGTGGTCGTTGGCGCCGTGGCATAGTTTCAGGTCACCGTAGGTGTAATGAACGTCCAGCTCCAAAGCGCGTATGCCCATATCCAGTTGATCCACCAGACTGTAAATATGGTTGGGGTCCCAGTAGCTGCCCAGGTTGGCGTAAGCGGATGAGTTATAGCTGTTATGTGTATAAGGAAAGTTGGCGCGGCCCAGCGGTTCTCCCAGGTCCAGGGTGCGTTGATGCGTCAGAGCGCGGTAAGTCCAGCTATTGCGGAAGTCTTCAATCTCGTTGGCGCAGACCGAAGACGCGGCCGCCGCAATCGCTGCGGCGTATGCGAGTTTTTTCATGAGAGGTATCCCTATCTTATCGTTATTTTGCCAGGGGCTTTTTATATCCGGTCCAGGTTACAACCTAGATACAGGGCTTAACCGGACGGATACAAAGATAAGGTTACAAAGTGTTCTATTTTCTTCCAATGCAAGGGGTGTGAAATGCTTGGCGGGTCACAAAATAAGCGGCAGTTGGGCTGCGTAGCTATGCATCCGCTATGCCACACATTGTTACAAATACGTACGCAAGCCTACGCTTTTTTGTGAACAAAAATTAACCAGTTTGTGGGCGCCAATAAGCGGAATTTATGGTCCAAACTAAAAAAGAGGCCGTAATTTTTGGCGCAGCAGGAACAACATGACTCCCAAAAAAACTGAGGAGGTGACGTATGTGTACTAAACAATCAGTAGGCTTTGTTGCTGGTTTAGCTCTAGCGTTGGCCAGTTCCTTATCGGTCGCGGGCGATTTGAGTATCGCAAATCAGAAAGCCGAGAATATTGAGCACCAGGACATTGAACAACTGGTGGCGGATTTTTATCTTGAATACGGTGAACCCACTGCAGCGGGACCCGGTACGATGAAAGATGGTAAAACCATGCGCTATGGCCGCTCTATGATGGATGATGATGCGTCAGCGCGGGATTTGAAATGGGAGAACTTTGGAAGCAACAATTAAAGCCTGCGAGGGCGCCTGTAACCTCCTAGTTTAGGTGTGCAGGGAATTGCCCATGATTGATTAGCAGGGACCGGCGGTGAAGTTGGTCCCTGCTGCGTTTTCAGGGCGCGCCTAGAACTTCTTCGTAGACGGCTCACGACGCAATCGAGTAAAGGATTGCGGTTCCCAGGGCCGAATCGCCATGACGAAAGCGGTGCCGAATTTATCATTCAGTGGGATGGATTCATCTTCCGCCACCAAAGCGTGAAATTCCGCCGCCAAACGTTGCATGCGTCGCTGAATTTCCGCATTGGAACGTCGCGATAGCATTCCGCTCAGGAATAGACGGCTTTCTCCGTTCTTGTTAAAGCGCGACTGCAGAAATTCGTTTTGCACTTGTTGCTCAAAGAATTGTTGTATAGGCCCATGTGGCCGCCAGGAGAAATGTCGGGATATCTTCAGTTTCACCCGGTTGCCCGGCAACAATTCAATCAGTTTCATGCGGTCGAGCTTGGCCAGCAGTCGCACGCCTTCCAGCTCTTCGATTTGATAAGTGCCAATAATTTCCTTGAACGTCCATTTGTTCAGCAACAATTGGGCGGTCAGCAACAAGTTGATATCGGCGGCGAGCTCTTTCTCCTGCTCTTCGGTCAGTTCAGTGATTTCACCGGAACTGTTTTCCATGCTGCGCACCAGATCGGAGATTTCGATGCCGAGAAATTCACAGACGCGATCCAGCCGTTGCAATGAGAAGCTGCGCTCGGAAAACAGGCGCTTGACGCTGGCTTCGGATAGCTCCAGTGCGTCAGCGACGTCAGCGTAGGTTTTCCCTTGGGCTTTGAGGGTGCGTTTGAGAGTGTCGATCAAAGCGATGGTCTGCGGCATAACAATCCTTCCGGGGGGATAGCGGACCCAAATAATAGCCCTGTCACAGGGTGGCGTCGAGAGAGGAGGAAAACGGGTTACCGTCAGCCGTTCCCTGGGGCCGTACTGACCCTGGCGGGCTAACCCGCCAGGGTCATGTGGTTGTCCCAGCGTGTGCCAGCGACAGACCAATGTTGTTCAACTTTCATCGTCAGCGGATCGACGCGGATGACTTTCCCTTCGCCGCTGCTGGCCAGGAACTCTTTGCCGTCAGGCGTCAATGAGAGCCCGCAGACGTCCGGCAGGCTTATCTTCCCGACGCACTTCTGAGCGTCCAGGCTCCACAATGTGATGGAGTCGCCTCTGGGAGAAGTGACGCCCGCCACGCGCAGGCGTGAATTGATCACTACGCTGCCGGTGTAATTCTTCAGGCTGCGCCACAGGCTGTATTCAGCTGATGCAGCCTGGATTGGCGAGCCGGATTTGTGCATATAGACCAACGGCGGCGTATCCGTGGGAGGGCCTTCGTACTGACAGCCGAAGCAGACGGCGCCGTCGTCCGCCACATCCAAATGGCGAATACTGAGCTTTTTATCTTCCAGCTCCCAGCGCTCCAATAACGCTCCGCTGGCGATGTCGATATAAGCCAGCGAAGGCTCCATGGCGTCAGGGTTCATTTTTTCCCGTGGATTATCCGGGTGAGTCAGGATGCCGCCATTGGCCACCACCAACGCTTTGCCGTCTGCGGATAAATGCAGTTCATGCGGCCCGATTCCGCCGCTGGACCATTCGCCCACCTGACGGTAACCGTCCTGGGCGTCGCGAACGCCAATGACGCCGCGGCCGCTGGCGTAATCGTTTTCCGTGGTGTAAAGGTAGCGACCATCGCGGGAATAACAGGCGTGTCCGAAGAAGTGTCTGTCTTCTGCGCTGGAGAGCTCTTCATAACTGGGCTCGCCATCCGCCTGGCGGCGCACTATTGCTGCGAAACGGGCGGGACGGCGGCCGACCAGGACGAACTCTTCGCCGGACGGATGACGCGCCACGCCGTGTCCGCGTCCAGGCAGGGCGTGCTCCATCAGTATGTCGCCTTGCAGACTCCAGAGTATCAGACGGGAGTCGCCGCCAGCGCCATTCACGGATGAGAACAGCGCGCCCGCGGCGGCGCTGCCGTTGGTCGTTTGTTTGGCGCCGAACGCCCAGGCAGGGGCGGCCATAGCCAGTCCGCCAAGCGCCAGTCCGCGAGCCAGCTGGCGGCGGGTTAAGGTAAGTTGGGCGTGGAGATTGGATTGGGCGCGCATATCAGTCCCCATCCTCGCTGTTGAAATCCCGAGTAACGCCGATAACGGGAAACAGCTCTTTTTCCACGGCCGCCTGCAACTGGCGCAGCGCTTCGTATAATTTTTTGACCTTGGCGTTTTTTTCCGCGTCATTCACGGCGTCTTCCAGGGCGAAATCGATCTGCGCCAGTTGCGCGTCAACCCCATCCAGCAATCCGGTGATCTTTTTATGCATGGCGGCGCTTTCGCGGGAGAGCAGGAAATCGTCAAGTCCGTAGCCGTCGCCGCCCATATAGAAACGTCTGAGGGCGCTGAGATTGTTGCGAATATTGGCGATGGAATTGCGGCTATGAAAGGACTCCAATGCTTTCAGCTTGGCGGAGCGGCCCTCCAGTCCCATCGGCGTCGCCACTTTGTTGGCGGTGATTTGCTGGATTCCGGTCATGAGTCCGTTCAGGTACTCATCGACGCTTTCCTGGGGCACACTGAGATTTCCGTCAGCTTCAAAGGGGTTTTCGAAGTTGTCGCCGAAGCCGCCTTTCCATTCCTTTTCCAGCTCCGTCGCCAGGTCAACACTGTGGCTGGCGATCGCAGTCAGAGCCTGGCACCGGCGGGCTCCCTGATCGGCGGACTGCAGTTTATCGAGAGCGTTTTTACCGAATAGCAAATATTCGATAGCGGGCAATCCCTGGATCGCGATACTGCCGTTGTTGATGGCGGCTTGCAGTGGATCTGATCCGGAAGCCAGCGCCTCAACGGCGCGCTCCAGCAGCTTTTCCCGGATTGGCCAGCTCTGCATGCGCAGGCGGCGGTCTTGCTCCTGCAGTGGGCCGAACTGGATGAGCGATACGCTCATCCAGGTTTGCATGGCCTCGCGCCACGCCTGTTGCGCATGCTCAAGAGATTGCGCATTCGTCTCTTCGCACAGCGCCGTCGTTTTGGCCTTTAGCGCCTGGACTTTAGCGCTGAGCTGCGCGTGGGCGGGAACGATAATATCGCTTCTGGCCTGCTGCAGAATTTGCAGGTATTCCTTTTCAAGGCTTTCTGCCGCCGCGCCTGAAGACAACGACAGCGCGGACGCCGCCAGGACGCCGGCGCTGAACAGTCTGAATAGACTTGTCGATCTAAAATTCAAAGCGGATTCCTCTACAGAGATTCCAAAAACTTCACCAGCGCATCACGCTCGTCAGCCTTGAACGTCAACACCTTATCCCGTGACTGTTGCGCCTCGCCACCGTGCCAAAGCACAGCTTCCAGCAAAGTGCGCGCGCGTCCGTCATGCAGATAAGTCGCCTGGGCATTGACGACCTGGCTTAATCCGATGCCCCAAAGCGGCGGCGTGCGCCATTCCGTTGCGGTGGCGTCGTGCTCCACCACTTCGTCCGCAGACGCAGGAGAACCGTTCAGTTTCAAGTCCGCCAGGTCAGGGCCCATATCGTGGAGCAGCATGTCCGTGTAAGGGAAAATAATCTGCTCGGATTGTTCGATGTGGTCTTTGCCCAGTTTCGCGGTGACGAAAGACTCATTGTGACAGGCGTTGCAACCAGCTTCTCGGAACAGGCCATGACCTCTTTGCACAGCGCTGTCCTCAATGTTGCGACGCGCGGGAACCGCCAGGTTGCGGCTGTAAAAGGCGACAAAGTCGAGGACGTCGTCGCGAATCTCGACACCGTTTTCATCGGCGCCATTGGGCGCTTTTTTGCATGCGCTTTGGGCGTCAGTACAGTGGTCCGCTGCAAACAGGGAAGAGGTGAGGCCCATGTCGCCGTTGAAGGCGCCGGCAGTCTGCTGTTTGACGGTGGGCTGACCGGCTTTCCAGCCGAAACGGCCGAGCGCCAGAGCGTTTTTCTCTACGTCCCAAACCCGATTGGGGCGACCGGATACGCCGTCCTGGTTACTGTCCTGCGGGTCCGCCAGGGCTTCAATATCGGCTTGGGGAATGGCTTCCAACAGTCCAAGTCCGATGACCGGCGGCGCCACTCGCAAAGACAGGGTCAGGTCGTCCGCAGGCTCGCCGTAGGCCCAGTTGCGCAAACGCCACTGTGGCCGCCGCAGGTTGACTTTGAAGCCGTCAGCGAAACTTACGGTCTCTTCGTTGTAGCTGACCTCAATGCGGGCCTCAGGGGATACACCGGGAATGGCGCGGTCCTGCAATTGACCGCCATAGACGGGATCGCCCAGATTGGCGACTTCGGGGTTGTTCAACAGCGCTTGTTCGTCAGCGTTACGCGCGGGTCGGCTCAAACGGATCAGCAGGCTGTCGGCGTCATCCGCCGCATCAGCCGGAGCATGGCCGCGGCCGTCATTGAAGTGACAGCTTTGACAGGCGCTGACATTGAACAGCGGTCCCAGGCCGTCGCGCAGATCCGTGGTCGCCGGCGCGATGACCCAGGGATCTTCAAAAAAATCGTTGCCGATCAGGAAGTCACCCTTGCGACGGGAGCTCATGTTGGCGGAATTCAGACTGAAAGCGCCAGCGTGGGTCGCCTGTACAGTAGTGTCTCCGCCAGCCTGTTTCTGGGTGGCGAGATCGTATTCCACGGCTGCGGCATAGATGGGGGCGGCGAGGAAAAAAGCGCCCTGTATAAACGCAAAAAAAGCGCCTTGGCGCTTCCCGGTGTGTTTGGTCAATGGAAGTGGGTAAAAGGGGGTTGGTCCCGATTTCTTCATTATTTCATCACAGCTTATTATCAGAGATTACGGCGATCGGTCGGGGATTTTACCCGATTTGCGACCGATCGCCGTGATTTACATCAGGATCAGGATTCGCAGTCGCCTACGTCCTCAGTCGGGCAGGTGCCGGCGTCGAATTCCTGCAGGCTCAGAGCCAGCACTTTGGACACGCCTTCGCTCAATGGTTCTTCCAGGCTAACCAGCGCCGCCGCGGCGTCCAGCACCAGTTTTTTGTCTTCCGCGCTACCGCCGACCAGCTGATCGAACTTTTTGCCGCCGGACTTGGCTTCCGCTTTGTCGACGATGGCGCGCATACGGCTCTCGATCAAGCTCATATGCTCATCCATTTGTTGTTTGAGCGCGGGGTTATGATGCGCTACCAGGTCCGCAATGCTGGGACCGCTGACTACGCTGCCGTCCAGGCGGGCATAGCTGCCGCGATACGCGTCCACCACGCCCATGGCGTTGTTATAGATAGCGATGTGGGTCAGGTCGCTGAAGCAGTCGTGCTCGTCTTCGGTGCTGCCGAACAGGATGGCGACTTTCATACGCTCGCTGGCCAGTTCGCCGATGGCCATATCGCCCATGGAGTCCAGGATGCGTTGCAGGCCGTCGCCGCGAGTGAGGAAATCGTTACGCAGCGTGCCTTTTTTCGCGCCGGCGGCGGGGGTCCACTCCGCCTCCATCGCCTGCAGGTCGCTGACCAGCAGGTCGGCTGCGGCTTTCAGGTACTGGGCGCGGCGCTGACAGATCTTGTAATCGGACTTTTTGTCGCCGCTGGTGCAGGCGCCCTGGCTGGAGTCGGTGTAATAGTCGCTGACGGGACGCGCCCCGGCGCCAGGCCCAGTACCGTTAAGGTCCTGGCCCCACAGCAGGAATTCAATCGCATGCACGCCGCTGGTGACGTTGGCTTCCGCGCCGCCGATTTCATTCATGCCGGCGATCAGCTCCGGGGTGATGGTGGAGATGTCAATGCTCTGACCGCCTACGGTGAAAACGCCAGTGCTGTTGATGATGTTCTTGGGCGAGTTGTATTCGCCTTCATAGGAACCGGAAACGTAATCGATCAAGGCTTCGTCCAGCGGCCATGCGTTGACCTGACCTTCCCAGGCGTCGATGCTGGCGAGACCGCCATCCGCATCCAGGCCTTCCGTTACATGGCCGTTTTCGACGTCAAAGCGCAATACTTCGCTTTGCTGATAAGGAACCCGCGCCTGTGCGTAGGCGGCTTTGGCCGCATCCAGGTTCGCCTGGGTGGGGGTGGCCAGAAATACGTCGATGGACTTGTTCAACTGCGTCGCCGCTTGCAGGGAATCTGCATACATAGCGTGGGCCATGTTCGCGAAGTGATCGACAACTTGTTTCGGTTCAACTACTTGGCTGGTGCTAGAAGCCTGGTGCCCGGCGCAGGCGGACATTAACAGCGGAACAGCGAAAGCTGCGGCGAGTTTGCAAGGGCGCATCATGGGATCGGTTCCTATTGGTGAATAGTACTAATAATGTAAATGATAATAGTTACTATTATTTCATTATTCAATAACACCTGGGGGGAGCGGCGTTGAGCTTCATTGCGGCAGTATGGTCGGACAAGCCGCTGGACCCTGGTGAGAGCGGGTTGATGTGAACCTGAAGTGGAAAATACGCGTATAGTTAGCGGTTTGCAGTCATTATTTGCAGGGTGAGAGCCGCATGCTGATTAATCATGAAGATATCGAATCGATGCCGCATCTGTATCGGGTGGCGTTTATTAACTCTCTTTCCGGGTTCAAGAGCGCCAATCTGGTAGGAACGGCAGATAAGAAAGGGCTCACCAACCTCTCCATTGTCAGCTCTTGTACGCACATCGGCGCGCATCCGCCGCTGGTGGCCATGATTATTCGCCCGCATTCGGTAGAACGGCATACCTTGGAAAATATCCTTGCAACAAGCTTTTACACACTGAATCAAGTACATGCAGGCATTTATCGGCCCTCTCATCAGACCTCCGCCCGCTATCCCAAAGAGGTTTCCGAGTTCGCCGCAGTGGGACTGACGGAAGCCTGGCGGCAGGACTTCGCTGCGCCCTATGTGAAAGAAAGCAAAATTTCGCTGGGCATGGCGCTGAGGGAGCATCATCACCTCAGCATCAATGGAACGGAACTGCTTATCGGTGAAATCATGCAGGTGCAATTACCGTCGGAGTGTTTGTCGCAAGATGGCTTTGTGGATATCGAAAAAGCTGAAACCGTAGCGCTGTCCGGTCTCGACAGCTATCACCGCAGCCAGCGTTTGGCCCGACTGAGCTACGCCAAACCGGATGCACCCTTGAGTGAGATAGAATAACGCGACAACGCAGACGCTAGTCCGCAATCATGCGCAATGCCCAATCCGGGGTGGTTTCGCCCCACTGTACCGGTCGGCCATGCTCCAGTTTGACGATAAACTGATAGGGCGCTTCCGCGCTTGTGTTATCAAAGAAATACGCAAAGTCGACGAAGTTGATGGCGGCGCTGACGTTTTCCCGCAGCCTTGGCAGGCGGCGGCGCAGGCGCTCCTCCGGCACATCGTGACCCCCTGCGCGTACGCGCTGCGACACTCTGTTGACGTGCAGGTCTTCCAACTGCAAATGAATATAAACCAAAGTGATTTCATAGCCATGGCGCTTGGCGGACAGTAACAGATCCACTTTGGAAGGGTGGGAAAATACGGTTTCCATGCAGAATGAGCGCCGCTCGCGCAGCAGCTGCTCCCGAAGGTCATGCGCTTCCCGCGCTGCGCGCAAGGTGACGTCATCGTCAATCGTTTCGCCGTAGCCCTTGGCGATTTCATCCGCATTGACGAAGGGAATGTCCAGATGTGCGAGCTTATGTTTGTAAAAAGTGCTTTTGCCCGCGCCGTTGCCGCCGACTAGGACCCATAAAACCGGTTTACGTCTCACTCTCCGTCCTTATTGTTGTGTTTCCGTAGATTGAATGACTTTCGGGTCAGTCAGGGCTCATAACGTTTGATCGATTCGCCGTCCTCGCTGCCATAATAAGTGTCATCGCGCTCTTTCAGTTCGTCCGTCACTGAACTGAAGTCGTCGTCGATGAACTGATCAAACAGCGTGCGGGACGCCATCAGCCGCTCGTCATTGTTCAGATTGTCTATCTGTATCTCGCCGGATAGGAAGCTTCTGATGCGTTCATAGGATAAAACGCCCGAACGCTCCACCATCTGGCCAATCTTGGCCCAATGTTCAATCTGGCCCTGGACGGATCGGTGCGCGCCTTTGGCTTCGCGTCTGGCGCTGTCAATAAGAAAGTCGTCGATTCGGACGGACTGGGGCATGGCGGGCTCCAACAACTTGGGTGTCGATAATGAACAAATTATAGCCGCAATCGCAAAATGCGATCAAGCTGTGTTTAAGGCGCAGCCTCGCCTTGTCCCTCTGTCAGCCTCCTGCTTTTTTCGCGGTGAATCCCTTCTTTTTCAGCTCTTCCACAATCAGATCGCGATGATCGCCCTGAATTTCAATCACTCCGTCTTTCACCGTGCCGCCAACGCCGCATTTCTGCTTCAAATGTTTGGCGAGATCTTTTAACTCTTCGCCCGCCAGCAGTACGCCTTTCACCACGGTGACGCCCTTGCCTTTTCTACCGGCGGTTTCGCGACTGACCCGTACGACGCCATCGCCCTGAGGAACGGCGGATTGACCGCAAACGCAGGCGTCTACAGGTTTGCCGCAATCCGGACACATCCGGCCGAATTCAGTGGAGTAAACCAGTCCGGAGTTTTTAGCGCTTTTCTTCGACATAGATCATTCGTGCCTGTTCAAAATCATGTATTCGTGAGAGAGGTCAGCCTTGCGCGCCTTCCGCCAGAAAGTCGGCGATATAGCGGTCCACCCAACTTTCCATTTTGAAGTTTTCGATAAACCCGCAGTGCCCGCCGTAGGGGGAGCGTATGATCTTCAACAGCGGGTTGCCGTTCAGGTGCTCCAGATCCCGGGCGGGAATTACCGGATCGTCTTCGGCCAGCACCAATCGGGTTTCCACCTGTATCTGACGCAGGCGCTCCCCGGTGACGGCGTAACCTTTGAAGTATACTTCGGAGTTGGGGTAGGGCGTATGGGCGCCGACGAAGTAGTCGCTCATTTCTGTCAGGCTTTTACGGTCATAGAACGCGTCGTAATCAATCAGCCCGGGGTGGTTATCCGCCTTTTTGCGCAATGAGCGTAACCACTTCTTGCGGAAATAGCTGCGATAGATCGGCAGACCATGCTCCAGAGCCCACAAGGTGTGCATTGGCTCCAGAACGGGGGAGATCGCCGCCACTTTACTTAAATTAAGCTCAAATTTCCGGACTTTCGTCGCCACTCGCAGAGCGAAATTGCCTCCCAGGGAAAAACCGGCCAAGTACCACTGCTCCGGCTCCAGTTGCGTCTGCATCTTGTTAAGCGCTTCACAGACTTCATCCAGGCGGTTGGCGTGAAACAGTTCCTCAGTCAGATGATGAGTGGGACCATGATCCCGCAGATGCAGCCGGAAGATATCGTAGCCGGTGTTGTACAGATGCGCGGCGAGGGAGAGGATATACAGCGAATCGGCGCAACCTTCCCAGCCATGAATCAACACAGCGAGTTTGCGTGGCTTGTCTTCCCGACAACTGAGCAGGCCGTGGATTTTGCCGCCATCGGCGCAGTCGAAAATATAGGGACGGGCGCGGTCGAGCACTTCCTGAGCGCGTTTCGCCATCATGGGACGACGCAGTTTCACCGAGGCGAACAGCGACTGAACGTGCCGGTTGCGCAGGCCGAACTGGGGTTTCCATTCGGCGGTTTCTTCACTGTGGCGGTCGTCTGTGGCGTCGTTCATGGCGGCGATACCCTGCTTCAGAGTGGTCTTGAGAGCATTCAGTATAAATCCTGCAAACGCTCCCGTCTCTGAGACTTGCGCAGGGGGCGCGTCAGGACGATTGCAGTTCTTCTCTCACCCACTGACCGATCTTACGCACCGCCAGCTCACGTTCCGGCGACCAGCCCTGGGCGTAATTGAGGCGGAAGCAGTGGCGATACTGGCCCGAGATGGAGAACAGCTCGCCGGGGGCGAGCATCACGCCTTCCGCATGGGCGCGGTGATAAAGCTGGGTAGTGTCGATCTTACGCGGCAATTCGAACCAGGCTACCAGTCCCCCCTGTGGCCGGGAGATACGGGTGCCTTCGGGGAAGTGTTCGTTGACCAGATCCAGCAGGCGCGCAAAACGCTGCCGATAGCACTCCCGCGCCTGTCGCAGGTGGCGGTCGTACATGCCTTGGGAAAGCACTTCCGCCATCACCATCTGCGGCAATGTCGGCAGGGCGATGCTGTTGATGAACTTGCGGTGGCTGACCGCCTCGAAATAACGGCCCGGCATCACCCAGCCCAGGCGCAACTGTGGATCGATGGTTTTCGATAGCGAGGAGCACAGCAGCACCCGTCCGTCCGGATCAAACGCCTTGACGGCTTTGGGACGGTGGTCGCCGAAGTACAGATCGCCGTATACGTCATCTTCGATCAGCGGGATGTCATAGCGGCCGAGTATTTTCACCAGTTCAGCTTTACGCTCGTCCGGCATCAGCGAACCGATGGGATTGGAAAACGTGGCGACGGTCAGCGCCACTTTGATCGGCCACTTCTCCAGCGCCAGCTGTAACGCCTCCAGGCTCAGGCCGGTCTGTGGATGAGCGGGTATCTCCAGCGCTTTGAGGCCGAAGGTCTCGATCATTTGCAGCAGGCCGTAGTAACAGGGTGATTCCACCGCCACGATATCGCCGGGTTGCGTCAGTACCCGCAGGCATAACGCCATGGCGTTCTGGCAGCCGGCGGTAGTGATGATGCATTCCGGTGAAATAAATACCCCTGCGTCTACGGCGCGGCGGGCGATCTGGTGGCGAAACTCGCGTACGCCTTCCGGAGAATCATAGCCGATGCCCAGAAATGTCTTGCTGCGCGCCATTTGCGCGAAGGTGCGCTGTACCTGCTTGAGAATAGGGAAGTCCAGGGCCGGAATCGCCGCGCTCATACTTACCCCTTTGCGGGCGGCGGCGTCGCGCTGCACTTCCATCACCAACTGAGAGGTATTCGCCGGACGCGGCTTGGGCGTGTGGCGGGTCTGCGTCGGGGTGGCGAGCCGGTCCTCATTGCGCTTGCGCACGTAGTAACCGGACTTGGGCCGCGCCTCTATCCAGCCGCGATCCTCCAGGACGCCGTAAGCGGTGTTGACGGTGGAGATGCTGACTTGTTGTTTCTTCGCCATTTGGCGTACGGAAGGGAGCTTGTCGCCGACGCGAAACACGCCTTCGCGAATCTGATCCGCCAACTGGTCGGCCAGACGCGCATAAAGATTCATTTCCATAAGCAGTACAGATTTAGCCGGTTAACACCATAACAGAAGGGTAATTAGGAAATCTGTTATGGTCAACATGTTTGGTTTTTGAATCTGTAACGGCTCAAAAAAGGGCGATAAAGTATGCAACCTAGATTGGTGGCGAAAATTAAGGCGCGACCAGAAGTACAGATTTGTCCGGATCGCGTCCGAGCAGAGGAGATGAAGCATGGCCGTAGCACATTTTGGAAAATTCGGTCGGAATGCGACGCCTTCCGACAGTCATGGCGCGCATGACGCCACAAGACAGGGTTTGAGAGATTTGATTGGCAAGTGGCGCCGCAATATCGATACCCGGCATCAGCTGTCATTGATGTCGGACAGTATGCTGGATGATATCGGTCTGACCCGCGAGGCGGCGGAAGCGGAAGCCAGAAAACCTTTCTGGCGCGACTAAGGTTGCACTGAGGCGAGATCGTTTAGCACTTTTGTCTTCCCATACGAGTTTACCCTCGTATTTTTCGCCTCCGGATACCTCATCCGGAGGCTCTTTTAACCCTTACAGCTTTGCAAATCCATACGCGCTTCGGGTTTCTCCTGACCCGCGCATTCCGGTAGTTGCAGTTATTCCGCTTCGGCGGGGAGTCGTCATCATGGAATTATTTTTCGCCGTACTGTTGTTTGCTGTTTCCACCACTGTCACCCCCGGACCGAATAACATCATGGTGATGGCCTCCGGCGTCAACTTTGGCGTGCGCCGCACCCTGCCGCATTTCCTGGGCATTTGTCTGGGATTCCCTTCCATGGTCGCCGCAGTCGGATTGGGTCTGGGAACCATTTTCGCCCAGGCGCCGGCGCTGCATGTGATCGTTAAAGTGGTGGGCGTGACCTATATGTTGTATCTGGCCTGGAAAATCGCTATGACGGACACATCCATTCGCGCCGACAAAGATGTCAGACCCATGACGTTCTGGCAGGCGGCGGTGTTTCAGTGGGTGAACCCCAAGGCCTGGATCATGGCGATTGGCGCGGTGGCGGCTTTCACCACGGTCAGTGGCGACATGAATGCGCAGGTGGCGGTGATCGCCCTGGCGTTTCTCTCCGTCAGCTTTCCCTGTGTCGGCGTGTGGATGCTGGGCGGCGCCATTTTGCAGAAAGTGCTGACCCGGCCCAGGCAGCAGCGCGTATTCAACCTGACTATGTCGTTTCTCCTGGTAGCCTCCATTATGCCGATGATCGCCGCCAACCTCAGCGACGCTCCGGTCTGACTCAGCGCGGCCATCGCGTCGCGCAACGTTTTTATCCTCAACCCCCATTTCTCCTGACAGAATGCTGTCAGGAGCTCTTTTTTATGCTGTCTCCGTGTTCTTAATATCACTTCCATCAAGGAGACTGAGCATGAGCCAGATTGTAGAGCTTGTAACCTTCAAACTATTGCCTAGCGCGGATAAAGGCGCTTTCGCCCAGGCCAGTGAGGGCGTCAACGCGTTCGTTAGAGACCGCGAGGGCTTTCTGTATCGCAGCCTGTGTGAAAACCCAAAGGAAAACAGCTGGACGGACATTGTGTACTGGCGGGACATGGACGCCGCCAAGCAGGCGGGGGAAATGTTCATGACGTCAGAACTGACGCGCGGCTTTATGAGCTATATTGATCCGACTTCCGTTACAATGCGGCATCTGCAGGTGGCGAACGACTCTGGTTGTTCAACGACCGCCTGAGAACCGAAATTTCCCATGTCGTGAGGAACCCTTTCCCGGATGCGCAGAGCTGATCGTCTTTTTCAAATTGTGACTATTCTGCGCAGCCGGCGTGGGGCGACCACCGCCAAAATTATCGCGGAACAGCTAGAGGTGTCGGAGCGCACTATCTATCGCGATATCCAGGCGCTGATGGTGTCCGGCGTGCCTATAGAGAGCGAAGCCGGCGTGGGATATCGGTTGATGAGGGGCTTTACCTTGCCGCCGCTCAACTTTCAAGAAGACGAACTGGAAGCGCTGTTGCTGGGAATGCGCATGGTGCAGGCCTGGAGCGACCGCGCCATGGGCCGCGCCGCCACCCACGCCCTGCAGAAGATTCTGGCGGAGTTGCCTTCTCATCTGAAGCGCATGGGCGAGCAGACCCAGATATATTCTCCTCAATTCTTCGTGGACGCCAAGGCCGCTCAGTTTGGCGAGGAGTTACGCGCCGCAATCAGACAAAAAACCTTGATCTGGGTGCGTTACAAGCGGGTCGACGGCGTTGAAAGCGAACGCTGGCTGGAACCGCTAGGCATGTTTTTCTGGGGGCGTACCTGGACCTTGGTCGCCTGGTGTCGTCTGAGAAAAGAGTATCGCGAATTCCGACTGGACCGTCTGCTGGAGCTCAGGGCCGCGCAAGAGACGTTCGAGACCCAAAAAGACAAATGTTTAGATCATTACCTGGATCGTGTAACCTCGCTGTATAACGAATACTTTCAGGAACACGCCAGAACAGAACTGCCTGACCCCCAATGAGTGATGCTCCCTCTTCGGGCGTAATCGGCGACTTTCCCGGCAAACGCTGGTTGAAGATAGCGCTGCGTACGCTGCATATTCTCAGCGTCGTCGGCGTGTGCGGCGGGATCTGGTTTGGTCACGCACAAGAGGAGTGGCGCGGATTCTGGATGTTCGCCCTGGCCACCGGCATGGCGATGCTGCTTCTTGATGCGCTCTCCAACTGGCTGTGGCTGGTGCAGGTCCGCGGCGTGACGATTCTCTCCAAATTCATTCTATTCTCCATGCTGGGCGTGTATCCCTCTGCGGATCGCTGGCTTCTGACTGCGATCATTGTGGCTTCCGTGGTAATTTCCCATGCCCCTGGCTCAATTAGATACTATTCTTTATTACATCGGCGCGTGATGCGTTCACTCACGGATATGAAAGGATGACAGATGTATTGTCATGATGAAGAACCGTCGCCTTTACTGATCAATTGGCAGGATGCGTTTCGTGACGCGCCGGTTGCGCCGGTGCTTGATCTGGCCTGTGGCCATGGCCGCAATGGGCTGTGGCTGGCGCGTCGGGGGCGGGATGTTGTTTTCGCCGACCGGGACGCTGAAGCGCTGGACGGCATTGCCGAGGTGCTGTCGCAGGAAGGGCTGCCGGGGCGAATCTGGTGCATCGACCTGGAGACGCGCCTGCCGGATCTGGACGACGATAGTTTTTCTGCGATTCTGGTGTTCCGCTATCTGCATCGACCGCTGTTTCCTTTGTTGAGACGCGCCCTGGCCCCTGGCGGCTATCTCTTCTATGAAACTTTCACATGGGAGCAGCCGCAGTACGGTCGCCCCTCCAATCCTGACTTTCTGTTGCAGCCCGGCGAATTGCGACGTGAATTCGGCGCCTGGGATGAAGTGCATTATTTTGAGGGCGTGGACCCTGAGAAACCCCTGGCGATTTCTCAGTGGGTCGGGCAAAAACCCCGTCTCGCCATCGCGGAATTACCGCCATTGCCTGCTTGAGCGAGGGATAGACATCACCTGAGCTGGATGGCGCATTGCGCGACGCACCCTGAAAACGCGTTGTGCAGACTGCATTCAGACGCTGCGTAATAGTACGGAACCGTCCACCCGGCTCCAGAAGCCGGTTTTATCCGGGTGTGTGCGGCGCAGTGCAACCAGAAAGGCGCTGTGATCCGGCGTACTTTGATAGTCCGGTCCAGCGGCGTCCAGCTCCGTCAGTTCCTTTATGTAATCAGCGGCGTAGGCGTAAGCCTTGGCGTAACTGCGATTGAGAATGTCCTCCAGCAGGGCGCGATAGCAAAGAATGGCGCCCAGGACGATGCGGTTTTCTTTAAAGCGTTCCGCCAGCGCCAGCAGGTCGCCGTGATAATACTGCTGTAACGCCTCGCCCTGTTGTTGCAATAGCGCCAGCGCCCTTTGCGGTTGCTGCAGCTCCAGCAACAAACTGGCCGCCAGCGCGCCGTCGCCGGCCTGCTCCGCGCTTTGAATGGCGTCGTCAATAATCTCTTCGCGCTCCTCTCGCGGCGCCAGATGCAACAGCGCCTGTAGATGCTCCGGGGTGGGCTCCAGATTGAACAGGCGTTGCAACGCGTCGCGTTTGTTGGCGCGATCGCCGAGCTGTTCATAAGCCAGCAGGCGTATTTTCAGCAGGTCGGGACTGTCTGCTTCCGGCGTATCCAGGCAGGCGAGGGCTTTATCCGGCTCCGACGCCTTCAGGTAGTTCTCCGCCAGCTCGATCTTCAAAAAGTCGCTCAGTTCAGGGTAGGCCAGCTTGACCGCCTGGGCATACAGATCCGGGTCGTTCAGCGCTTGCGCAGCGCCCTGTAATCCCGTCAGCGCCTCGCGAAAGTAGTCATCCTGAGGCGCCAGTCCTTTTTTTACCGCCTGACGCAGCTGCCGCTCATAGCGCCAGGCCAACTGACTGAGTTCGCTGTCAGTAAAGCAGGATTTGTCCGACGCCAATAAGCCGAGCAACAGATTGCCGGCGTCTCTGTCGCGCCACTCGGCGAAGCGACTCAACCAGTAACCTTCTGGAAATCGTTGCCGCCGTCGCGCAGAGGTGATCGCCCTGGCCATGGTGGAGACCGCTTCTCGATATACGTCGCTGATGGCGCCGGCGGAGTCGTCGCTGCGCACAAATACTTTTTCGTGGGTGATGATGAACTCGGCCAGGATGTCGCAGGCTTGCAGCGGGTAATCTTCCATCAGGCTCGCCTCGATATCCTGCAGTAATTGTTGCAGTTGCGCGGCATAGCCGAAGGTTTCGCCATAGCGGATAAACTGCCTGCTTTGTCCGATCGCCTGGATGCGCTCGCTCAAATTGGCCGCCAGAGCGGAGGGCGAACGCCGTAGCAGAAATAGATCAATGAAGGCGTCCACCTCTTCATGCCTGCCGTGCAGCTCCAGCAATAATTGAGTCAACTCGCTTTTACTCAGCTTTTTGAGTCGGCGCTGCAGGTCGCGGGAGTTGGTGAGATCGCGGGAGTCGGAGGAGGGCATGAGGCACCTTTGCTTGCGGGACCCTTTGACGAATTGCGTCGCAGGCGTCCGATTAGTGGCGTTGGCGGTCAACGTGTAAACTGCCTTATGTTATTAATTTTAGACAAACTACAGAGGGATGGACATGACGAATGAGTCAGGTTTGCAAAATGCGCCGTCGCTGACCGCCGAGGACGTGCTGCGATTCTGGTTTGAAGAATTGAGCCCCGCGGATTGGTTTCGTAAAAGCGACGAACTGGATCGTCGCATCGCTGAGCGCTTCGGCCCCTTGCTGACGGCCGCCAGAGCGGGGGAGCTATCCCATTGGCGTAACGAGCCCCGCGGCCGGTTGGCGGAAGTAATCGTTCTGGACCAGTTTTCCCGCAATATCTTTCGCGATCAGGCTGAGTCCTTCGCCGCGGACAATCTGGCGTTGGCGCTGGCTCAGGAAGCGGTGCGGGCGGGAGCGGACAAGGAGCTGGGCGACGAGGAGAAGAGCTTTCTGTATATGCCGTATATGCATAGCGAATCCGCAGTAGTCCATGAAGAGGCCGTGCGTTTGTTCAGCCAGCCCGGACTGGAGAACAATCTGGATTTTGAACACAGACACTTGGCGATTATCAAACGCTTTGGCCGCTATCCCCATCGCAATGCGATTCTAGGACGCGAATCCACGCCGGAAGAGTTGGCGTTTTTAAAAGAGCCCGGGTCTGGGTTTTGATTCAATGACGCCGCTTGCTCAAGGCAAGCGGCCGAAGAACGCCTCGTAGGGCGGCAGATAAATACGATTATCCCGCAACTCGCCGCGAAAACCATGACCGCTCAGGACTTCTGGCGGTTGCGGCAGGTTGAGCTCGATTTCAGCCGGCTCATAGGACACATTGAAGGCGGCCAGCAATCGCCCCCCTTTATGTTTGCGCAGCAACAGCAACACTGACGCATCCGCGTGAATGATCGACATGGAGCCCAACAGTATTTCCGGCTGTTGTTCGCGCCAGCGTATGAACTGCTGCACGCGACGCAGGACGGATTCCGGGTCCTTTTGCTGCACATTGATAGCGTGGGACAAGTGGCGCGGATCGATGGGCAACCAGGGTGTATGGGTCGAGAATCCGGCGTGAGGCGGTTTGTCGTCCCAGGGCAGCGGCGTGCGGCAACCGTCGCGCCCCATATACTGCGGCCAGGACAGTTTGCCGTAAGGGTCGCACAGATTATCGAATGGAATATAAGCTTCCTCCAGACCCAGCTCGTCCCCTTGAAACAGGACGGGCGTTCCCCTCAGCGACAGGTGCAGAGCCAACACAATGGCGGCCAGTCGGGGGGCGTCATGATCTCCTTCCCAGCGCGACACCAGACGGGCGACGTCGTGGTTGTTCAGCATCCAATAAGGCCAGACCTGATCGCAATTCTCCTCGAAGGTTTGCACTACGCTGACCAGACCAGGCAGGTTATAGACGCTGGGCAGGGCTTCATAAATATTGGCCATCTGCAGGCCTTCCTGTGAGCCGCTGTAAATGTTCAGCATTTCAAAGGTGGCGCTACTGGTGACGCTGCCCAGCAAGGCGGCTTCGTAGCGATCGCACAGGCGGCGGATGCGGGCCAGCGTCGGCAGGGTTTCGGGCCGGTTCTGGTTATAGATCTGCAACTGATATTCGAACGGGTTGATCAACGCTTCTTCGGGAATCGTCGCCATATTGCGCCGCGGCGGGTTATTACGCAGCTTTTTATCATGGGTATACAGGTTCGGGCAGTCCAGGCGGAAGCCGGCGACGCCGCGCTCCAGCCAGAACTGCAGAATACTGAGCACTTCGGCGATGACTTCGCTGTTATGGAAGTTGAGATCCGCCTGCCGGCTGGTGGCGTTGTGCAGGTAGTACTGGCCGCGGGTGGAGCTCCATGACCAGGCCGGGTGGCCAAAGGTCGTCTGCCAGTTGTTGGGAACCGTGCCGTCCGCTTGCGCGTCCGCCCATACGTACCAGTCCGCTTTCGGATTATTGCGATCCTGTTTGCTTTCCAGAAACCAGGGATGCTGCACGGAAGTATGGCTGATGACGATGTCGAGCAGTACCTTGAGGCCACGGTTGTTCGCTGCGCGGATCAGCGCGTCGAAGTCGTCCAGATCGCCGAAAGCGGGGTCGAGGCTGTAGTAATCGCTGACATCAAAGCCGAAGTCGCTCATCGGCGAGGTAAACACCGGCGTCAGCGCAATGGCGGCCACGCCGAGTTCGACGAAATAGTCCAGTTTTGCGGTCAGGCCTTTGATATCGCCGACGCCATCGTTATTGGCGTCGAAAAAGCTGCGCACGTTGACCTGATAAATAACGCCGTATTTCCACCAGTCATCCTGTGTGTCTGCAGGTCGTTGCGTCTGTGGCCGCTGATTGTTCCGCTGTCCCGGAAGTTGCGGATCGGATGATTTCATAAAGCGCTCGCGTTGCCGGATTCCTGGCGCCGAATTTTGCTGTCCGGATTATTTGTCTGACGCCGGTAGCGCCCAGTGTACGTGCGCGACAGAGGCTTGTCCACGTACCCCCGCGGCATGGAAATTTGGGCTATGTAGAAGTCGGCTCTTGTCTTGATGAAAAGTTTTTGTTAACTTCGATCCTCACAGGTGTTGATATACGCCTGCCGCCCACACAGGCAAAGTCGAGTACGACATTATCTACAAATCTATGAGTGTTATAGGTTTAGTGACTCATGAGACAAGATGTGAGTGGGCCGCGTCATTGCCGTTGTAGCGAGACATTGCTATGAATCATGCGACCTGCAGACACGTATCGGAAACCACGCTGAAGAATTTCAAGCGTGACGCCAAGAAAATCAAACGTAGCCAAGGAATCTCCCACGCCCAGGCGTTGGATCTTGTTGCTGTGGAACATGGATTCCGTTCCTGGTTTGATGTTCTAAACCGCGCCAAAGGTCTCTCCTCAGCGCGTCCGCAGCCGCAGAAACCTCAAACAACGAATCGCGCCAGCGTAGTCGTAAATCCTTTCGGCAAGCACATTTCCCTGTTCGCAGAATCTTTCGCTCATGCGGTGCCATACAGTTGGCGCATCGCACGACGCAGTATTGGCTCCGGCGTCGCCGGCCATGCGGGGCGTCGCGAGGGTTCAGTCCATTCCGTAGTCGTATCTCCCAGCGCCTGGTCTTTGATCTGACGAGGGTTTGATGCCGGCGGCGTCCTCACGGTCGCTCCGCATACGGTGTATCTTTATTTTCATTCTCGCAATCCACGTAATGTGCTCCATATAACAATAACTCGGAGGAATCCATGATGAAAAAAACCATAATTAAGGCTATTGGTACGGGTGTATTTCTGTCCGCCGCTTTCAGTCTGCAAGCGCATGCGGAAACGTTGACCATCTCCTGCGGCGCCGTCGGCGCGGAGCTGGAGCTGTGTAAGGACGGCGTCAAGGCCTGGGCGGAGAAAACCGGCAATGAGGTGAAGGTGGTGTCCACGCCCAATTCCTCATCCGAGCGTCTGGCGCTCTACCAGCAACTGCTGGCTGCGGGCAGTCAGGACATCGACATATTCCAGATCGACGTGGTGTGGCCGGGTATGCTGGGCCAGCACTTCGTCGACCTCAAACCTTTCAGCAATGGCGCTGAAAAAGAGCACTTTGAATCTATCGTCAACAACAACACTGTGGACGGCAAACTGGTGGCCATGCCCTGGTTTACTGACGCTGGCGTGTTGTACTACCGCAAAGACCTGCTGGAGAAATACAGCCAGCAGCCTCCGGAAACCTGGGAGCAACTGGAAGCCTCCGCGAAACTGGTGCAGGACGGCGAGCGCAAGGCGGGTAATGACAAAATGTGGGGCTTCGTCTGGCAAGGCCGCGCTTATGAAGGTTTGACCTGTAACGCGACGGAGTGGGTCGCCAGCTTCAACGGCGGCACAGTGGTGGATGAGAAAGGCAAGATCACCATCAACAATCCGCAGGCCGCCAAGGCCCTCAATACCGCCGCCGGCTGGATTGGGACTATCAGTCCGCAGGGCGTGACCAACTACGCGGAAGAAGAGTCCCGCGGCGTGTTCCAGTCCGGCAACGCCGTGTTCATGCGTAACTGGCCTTACGCCTGGTCGCTGGCGCAGGCTGAAGACAGCGCCATCAAAGACAAAGTGGGCGTAGTCGCCCTGCCAAAGGGAGGTGAAGACGGTCGCCATAGCGCGACTTTGGGCGGCTGGCAGCTGGCGGTCTCCAAGTACGCCAAAAACCCGAAACTGTCAGCGGATCTGGTCATGTACCTGACCAGCTATGAAGAACAGAAGCGCCGCGCTATCAAGGCTTCCTACAACCCCACCATCAACGCCCTGTACAAAGACAAGGACGTGCTGGCTGCGACGCCTTTCTTCGGCAGCCTGTACGAAACCTTCGTCAGCGGCGTACCGCGTCCCTCCAGTGTGACCAAGAGCAAGTACAACCAGGTCAGCACCGCCTTCTTCAACGCTGTGCACAGCGTTTTGTCCGGCAAGGAAAAAGCCGAAGCCAGTCTGGCTCAGTTGGAAGGCCAACTGCGTCGATTCGCCCGTAACGGAAAGTGGAAATGAAACTCTCTCAATCCGGCGCTGCATCCGCAGCGCCTCCCCGGCCTGAGGTAAGCGACAAGATGTCCCAGTCGTCCCGACAACGCCAGCGCGCCCGCAGCGCCTGGCTGTTCCTGGCCCCGATGATCTGTACGCTGCTGTTGGTCGCCGGTTGGCCGCTACTACGCACGATCTGGTTCAGTTTCACTGACGCCAGTCTGACGGATCTTAACGCAGCCGAGTTTATCGGCTGGGGGAACTACTTATACAAGGAAGATGGCGAGTGGTATGGCCTGCTGGCCGACGCCGTGTGGTGGAAATCGGTATGGAACACCCTGACGTTCACGCTGATCTCCGTGTCGTTTGAGCTGGTGCTGGGCATGATCGTGGCGCTGGCCTTGAACGTGAACTTCGCCGGTCGCGGTCTGGTGCGCGCAGCGGTGCTGATTCCCTGGGCGATACCCACCATTGTTTCAGCCAAGATGTGGAGCTGGATGCTGCACGACCAGTTCGGAATTCTCAACGACATGCTGATGGGGGTCGGACTGATCTCGGCGCCGCTGGCCTGGACCGCGGATGCGGATCTGTCGATGGTGGCGGTGATCATGGTCGATGTCTGGAAAACCACGCCTTTCATGGCGCTACTGATGCTCGCTGCGCTGCAGATGCTGCCCAAGGACTGTTATGAGGCGGCGAAAGTGGATGGCATCCATCCAGTAAGAGTTTTCTTCCGAGTGACCCTGCCGCTGATTATGCCGGCCGTGCTGGTGGCGGTGGTGTTCAGGGCTCTGGACGCGCTGCGGATCTTTGATTTGATTTATGTGCTGACTTCCAACAGTGAAGACACCATGTCCATGTCCGTTTTCGCCCGCCAGCAGCTGGTGGACTTCCAGGATGTGGGATACGGCTCCGCCGCGTCGACGGCCTTGTTCCTGGTGATCGCATTGCTGACGTTGGCCTATCTGTATCTGGGGCGCAAGTATATGCGCGTGGGGGACTGAGATGAGCCAGAGCGTCGATGTAAAACAGTTGCTGCGAAAAGCCGCCTTTTACCTTTTGGTGGCGGCCATCGTGGTGTTTTCCGTGTTCCCTTTCTATTACGCGATCCTGACGTCATTCAAGTCCGGCAGCGAGTTGTTCGTGGTGGACTACTGGCCCACTTCCGTTGATTGGGCGAACTATCTTTCCGTGTTCAAGGGCACGGCCTTTGGGGAAAACATCCTCAACTCGGTGATGGTGTCCAGCGCGGTGGTGCTGGTGTCCCTGATGCTGGGACTGACCGCCGCCTTCGCTCTGGCGCGGATTGATTTCCGCGGTCGCGGGCTGATGCTGATTGCGATTCTGTCGGTGTCCATGTTCCCGCAGGTGGCGGTGCTGTCCGGTCTGTTCGAAGTGATTCGCGGCCTGGGTCTGTACAACAACCTGCTGGGTCTGGTGCTCGCGTATTTGATTTTCACGCTGCCGTTCACGGTATGGGTGCTCACCACGTTCATGAAGCAGATGCCGAAGGAAGTGGAAGAAGCGGCGATTCTGGACGGCGCGTCCAACCTGACCATTATTTTCCGGGTGTTCCTGCCGATGATGTGGCCGGCGCTGGTCACGACCGGACTGCTGGCGTTCATCGCCGCCTGGAATGAATTTTTGTTCGCCCTGACGTTCACACTCACTGACGCGCAGCGCACGGTGCCGGTCGCCGTCGCGCTGATCAGCGGCAGCAGCCAGCATGAGCTGCCCTGGGGCGTGATCATGGCCGCATCGGTCATCGTGACCGTGCCGCTGGTGGCGCTGGTATTGGTGTTTCAACGTCGCATTGTGTCCGGCCTCACCGCTGGCGCAGTCAAAGGTTAAACGGGCGCCGCGCGGCGGGGCCTGCAGTTATAGATTGTTTTAGGAGTTTCTCTCATGTCGAAGGTTGAGCGGGATTGGTGGCGCGGTTGCACCATTTATCAGATTTATCCGCGTAGCTATCTGGATTCCAACCAGGACGGCATCGGCGATTTGCCGGGCATCGTCAGCAGGCTGGATTACATCGCCGGTCTGGGGGTGGACGCGATCTGGTTGTCCCCATTCTTTACGTCGCCAATGAAAGATTTTGGCTATGACGTGTCCGATTATCGCAGCGTTGATCCCATTTTTGGCGATCTGGACGACTTCAAGCGTCTGGTAGAAAAGTCTCATGCCTTAGGCATGAAGGTCATGATCGATCTGGTGATGAGCCATACTTCCGATCAGCACCTCTGGTTCCAGGAAAGCTCGCAGGATCGCACCAATCCGAAGGCGGACTGGTACGTGTGGGCCGATCCTAAACCGGACGGCACGCCGCCCAATAACTGGCTGGCCATGTTCGGCGGCTCCGCCTGGGCGTGGTGCGCCAAGCGTCGCCAGTACTATATGCACAACTTCCTGAGCAGCCAGCCGGATCTTAACTACCACAATCCGGAAGTGCAGGATCAAATGCTGGAGGAAGTGCGCTTCTGGCTGGACCTGGGCGTGGACGGCTTCCGTCTGGATACGGTCAACTATTACTTCCATGACAAGCAACTGCGCGACAATCCGCCGTTGCCGAAAGACGCCAAGAAAACGCTGGGCGCGCCGGAACAGAATCCGTATTCCTTACAGCTACATGTCTACGACATCAGCCGTCCGGACAACATTGGCTTCCTCAAGCGTCTGCGTGAGTTGCTGGATCAGTACGAAGGCATCACCACTGTCGGTGAGATCGGCGCCGATGAGCCGTTGAAAATCATGTCGGACTACACTTCCGGCAGCGACAAACTGCACATGGCGTATACCTTCGACCTGTTGAACGTATTCCATGAGCCGACCTACATCCGCGAAGTGGTGGAGCGTCTGGAAAACCAGATCGGCGACGGCTGGGCCTGCTGGGCGCTGTCCAATCACGATGTGGTGCGTTGCGTCACCCGCTGGGCCAACGGTCGTGATCGCGCGCCCTTCGCCAAGCTGTTGCTGGGCCTGTTGCTGTCTCTGCGCGGCAGCGCCTGCATCTATCAAGGTGAAGAGTTGGGACTGCCGGAAGCGGACGTTCCCTATGAACGTTTACAGGACCCATACGCCCTGCCGTTCTGGCCGGAGTACAAAGGCCGTGACGGCTGCCGTACGCCGATGGTGTGGGAAAGCGCTAAACCCTACGGCGGCTTCTCCTCCATTGACCCCTGGCTGCCGGTTTCCGAGGAGCATCTCGGACTGGCGCCGGACGTACAAGAGAAAGACCCGAACTCCGTGCTCAACTTCTATCGCGGCTTTATCCACTGGCGCAAGCGTCAGTCCGCGCTGAAGAACGGTTCCATTCGTATGCTGGACGCTCCAGCGGGCGGATTGCTGTTCGAGCGCTGCGACGAGGAACAACGCATCGTCATCGCCTTGAACATGACTGCGGAGACCATCCGCGTTCCCTGTCGCATGGCCAATGTCGAGCCGATGAGCGGACATGGCTACAGCGGCGAGCTGGAGGGCGAGGATATCGTATTGCCGCCGTATCAGGCGTTTTTCGGCGAGTTGAAGTAACTGCTACCAATAGCTGAAACACAAGGCGCGTGGACGCGCCTTTCGGCACAACAAATACAAGAGACGAGATGTTATGGCTGAGCTTAGATTACGCAACGTCAATAAAGTTTTTCAGCAGACCCATGTGCTGCACGACATCAATCTGCACATCGCGGACGGCGATTTTGTCGTATTTGTCGGCCCCTCCGGCTGCGGTAAGTCCACATTGCTGCGCACCATCGCCGGTTTGGAGGACATCACTTCCGGCGAACTCTATATCGGCGGCGCGCTGGTGAACGATGTAGCGCCGGCCAAGCGCGGCGTGGGTATGGTGTTCCAGTCCTACGCCCTGTACCCGCACATGACGGTGTATGAAAACATGGCGTTCGGATTGAAGCTCGACGGCGCCGGGCAGGATGAAATCCGCAGCAAGGTGGAGTCGGTGGCGCAAACCCTGCAATTGGGGGCGCTGCTCAAGCGAAAGCCGGCGGCGTTATCCGGCGGACAGCGGCAGCGGGTGGCCATCGGTCGCGCCATCGTACGCGAACCCAAAGTGTTTCTTTTCGATGAGCCGCTGTCCAACTTGGACGCCTCCCTGCGAGTGCAGACCCGTCTGGAGATCGCCAAGCTGCATGAACGTCTCGGCTCCACCATGATTTACGTCACCCATGATCAGGTCGAGGCCATGACTCTGGCGGACAAGATCGTGGTGATGAATCAGGGGCGCATAGAACAGGTAGGTACGCCGCTTGAGCTTTATAACCAGCCTGCATCCGAGTTTGTGGCCACTTTCATTGGGTCTCCCCGCATGAACATGCTGAAGGGCAAGGCGGCGGAAGATCTCGGCGGCGCTACTCTGGGCATACGGCCGGAGCATTTACAGGTGCGCACTCAGGGCGAAGCGGGGGATTGGAAAGGCGTGTTGCGCATGGCTGAGCATCTGGGCAGCGACACCTATGTTTATGTCGACGTCGCAGGCGTTGGCGAAATGACGGCGCGTATCGTGGGTGAAATGGAGCTGGAGCCGGGGTGCGAGCTGTACCTGCATGCGCCCTCGCAACATATGCATCTGTTCGACGCACAAGGCAAGCCGGTGGACGCATCGCTGCGCCGCACCGCCTGACATTCAGTCAGAGATTAAAACAACAACAATCGTCATCTCATGAAAACAGCAAATGTAGCAGCGGTCGCCGCTCCCAGGGGCGGCTCTCCGCACCATTATTTCGGCGCGCTGGCGGACTCTCCCAGTCTGGCGGACGCCGCACATTTCGAAGTCGCCATTTGTTGCGCCGGCGGCGCGGTGTTATGGGATGAACGCCGGCGTCTGGTGCTGGAGCCTTTCAGTCTGGTGTGCTTTTCCTCTCTCCATGGCGTTAAGCAGTTGCACAGTAATGCAGAAGCCTGGGGATTGCGCTTATGGTTGCCTTTGTCCTTTCTGGCGGAGCTGTGCATCCCCCATCGGATGAAACAGAAATTGCTGCATGGCGAGATTTGCGTGGCGGACGCCGCCAAGGCTTTGGAATCGGAAACAGTCGCGCGTTGGGCGGAGGAGCTGGCCTGTCAGGATGACTACTTGAAGGACTTGGTTTGGGACGAAATAGCCTTGCTGTTGCGGCGTTTGTTCAAAGACGCCCCGGGACCGGACGCCTGCGTCGCCAAGCCTGCGGGCGAGCCCAAGGGTTCCTGTCGCCATGTGCACAAGATGGTGGAGTATATGAACGAGCGTTATTGCGACTCCATCTCCGTTGCGGATGTCGCCGCGCATGTGCGACTGCATAAAAACTTCGCTATGGGATTGTTCAAACAGGTGCTGGACATGACCATTCTGGAATACCTGACTCAGTTGCGGGTGAATCACGCCGCCCGGTTATTGACCACGACTTCCTTGCGCGCCAGTCAGATCGCGTTTGAAAGCGGGTTTTCCTCTATCACCCGTTTTTACGAGGTATTTTCCCGCAGCTTTAGTCAGTCTCCCTGCGATTACCGTAAGTCGCGGCGGGTTTAAGCGACTGACTCGCGACTCATCACTGCGTCAGCGCGTCCCGCCAAGCCCGGCTATAATTAGGGACAGGAGGGGATATGGCGCAAGCACACTTTTTTGTCGGTCAGTTGGTTGAGCATAATTTATTTGGCTATCGCGGCGTGGTGATCGGCGTCGACCCGATGTTCAACCATACAGACGCCTGGTATGAGAGCGTCGCGAAGTCGCGTCCGCCCAAAGATCAGCCCTGGTATCATGTGCTGGTGCATGAGAGCGACCATATGACCTATGTGGCGGAGCGAAATCTGAGAGTCAGTCTGGATACGACTCAGATTGATCACCCTCTTTTGGGCGCTTACTTTGACCGTTACGATGGCGCCCGCTACTTCCCGCGTCACTCAATGCATTAATCCGCCGCTTCGGGCGCAGGGATATAGGGCAGTTCCAGATAGAAGGTAGCGCCGGTCGGCAGGGTGGAGTTGCTGGAAATTTCCTTGGCGATGGACTCAAAGTAAATCTGCCCGCCTTGTAACTCCACCAATCCTTTGGCCAAAGTCAAACTGAAGCCGGAACCCAGGGAATCGCTGCAGGCCTCGTCACTACGGGCCAGTCCCTCGAACAGGTAGGGGCGGATTTTTTTGGGAATGCCGGGGCCGTTGTCGCTGACCGACAAACTGATCAAAGCGCCTTCCCGGCGTAGATGAACGCTGATCTCTCCGCCTTTGCCGGAATGCCTGACGGCGTTGCTGAGCAGAATATCAATAATCTGCTGCAGACGCTTTTCATCGCCACGCACCCAGGCTTCCGCGACGCCGCTCTCAAAGTGCAGGTTTTTACTGGTCTGATAGGCCTTGTTGCGCCAGATCTCTGTCTGCGTCCGCGCCAGTTTGAGCAGATTGACCGGGCTTAAAGTCAGCACCAGAGAATGATTCTGAATCTGGTAGATATCGAACAGCACTTCAATCAGCTTTTGCATGCGCTCGCAGTTACGCTCGGCGACGTGCAGCATGTGCAAAGTCTTTTCCTGGATTTCCCCCGTCAGCCCGTTTTTGCACAGCATGACCGCCCCCTGAATGGCGGTCATGGGAGACCGAATTTCCTGGGACACCATGGCGAGCAGGCGCGCGCGCACCGTATTGTCGTGAGCGCTGTCTTCCCGCACTTGCTTTAATTGACGGGTCTTTTCCGCCACATTGAAAGTAAGGGAGTTCTGCAGGTCATAGAGAAGCCGACTGTTTTCCGAAAACTTCACCAACGCCCGGGCTACGTTGCCGATTTCATCGTTGCGCTGAGTGTGGGGAATTCGCTGCTCCAGATCGCCGTCCGCCAGCCGGGTGATGGCGGCGGTCAATTCCTCCAGCGGTTGCGTCATCCAGCGGCAGGCGAGGTAAATGGCGGCCAGACAGATAAATAGCGTAGCGCTGAGGGTGACGGAGCGTTCTGTCAGCTTGACCAGCATGGAGCTTTCCACCTGGCTGATATCGATCACAACATTGAGCGTGCCAATTTCTTTTTCACCGCCCTGATCCCAGAGCAGCGGACGGGTGATGCGCATCTGCGCGGCGCCGTCCGACAGTTTGCCGGCGGAGGCGATGACTTCGCCGTCCGGGTAGCGAATTGCGACCTGCATGATTTCCGGCATCGAGAACAGGTTATTGACGGCGTTGTTGATAATGTCGAAGTCAAAGTTCCACACCGCGGCGGCCAGCACCGATCGCTGCGCATCCGCCAACAGATAAGCTTCCTTCTCCAGGTTGGCGAGTTGCGCCCGGTAGTCGTACCAGGCGGTCACCGCCGCCTCCAGTGCGAACATGGAGACAATGATGATGGAAGTCAGCGTCATCAGCCTACGACGCAGGTAGGCGCTGTGCGGTTGACGTTTTTGTTTCCGGTCCTTGGGCAGCTCTTCGGTGATGGACTGATCTGGAAGCATTATGTCGTCGCGTCTCGCCAAAATGAGTTCAATGCTGCTGAAGCAGCCGCTCTAGTGAAAAATCATACTGCTTGAGTTGAGGGTTCAACACTTTTGAAAAGCGAGTGAAATCAATGTCACTCCAATTGACGCCGACAATGAACTGCAAATATTTGTCGACGTTATCCGGCGTGAGCAAACCCATATTGGAATGGATGGACACGCCTAGGTCATCTGCGAAGTCCCGGCCGAGGTGGTAGTCGTACATCAGCACGAGGCTCCATGCGCCCTGCATGAAATGGCCTCCGTAAGAACCCGCCAGCTTGCCTTCTTTGATGTATTCCAACGCGGAAGGACTCCAGTCGATACCTGCGATGAGCAGGTTTTCTCCCGGCTTGTAGCCGAGGCTTTGCGCGCCCCGTAGTGAGCCGACGGCGATGGAGTCGTTGGCGGCCCAGATCACGCGGGTGCGGGGGTAGCGTTTCAACAGCCCGACCGCCTGCTTATAAGCCAGCTCTTCATCCCAGCGGGCGGACACCAACTGCTGCAGTTCCACTTCCGGGCGTTCCGACAGTGAACGATGCAATCCCATTTCCCGTTCAATCGCGGCGTTGTCCGTGGGCGTGCCGCCGATAGCCAGAATTGGCAGCACCTGCCCGCCGCGCAGCAACTCGCGTGAGGAAGCGGAAGCGAACAACATGTTGGCGAGCGCGTACCCGGCGTTTTCATCGTTGGGCAGCATTTGTCCAATCCATTGTTTGAAGCGCTCCCGAGGGTGTCCGTAACGCCGCTCCTGCTCCACATTGAGACCGGAGTTAAAGACAAAGGAGCGCACTTTGGCTTCTTCCGCCAGGGCCAGCAATTCCGGAGCGTTGCCTTTGAAGTTTTTGTACATGATGAAGTCTGGCGGGTCGCTGGCCAGAATGTGCTTGATCTGCTGGCGCATGAGCAGTCGGTCGTGATTGGCGCTGAAAATGTCCAGGCGAATATTCAGGTCTTCCGCGGCGGCGCGGGCGAATCGAATTACTTCAGACCAGAAAGTATCGTCGCTGCTTTGCGGATTGAAGAACACCACATGCATCGCCGGCGTCATGGATGGAGCTGGAGCGGCGTGGGTCAATGGCGACGCCAGCAGCCAGAACAGCAGCCAAATCGCGCCTCTGCAGGACAACTTAAGTAGCATCGTTTCCGGCCGGACCAAGTTAGAATTCATTCACTCAGTGTAGCCGTAAATCCGGGTGTGCGCTTTCAGCGCGGAGAGGGGCGTCTGAAGCTGTGCAGCGACGATGGTGCGTCGCTGCAACGGCGATCAAAGGCGGCGCAATTTAGTCCGCGCGGCCCATGAAACGCTTTTCGGCGGTATGAATTTTAACGCGCTCGCCTTGTTCCAAATATTCAGGAACCTGAATTGTCAGGCCGGTGACGAATTTGGCGGGTTTGGTGCGGGCGCTGGCGGAAGCGGCTTTCATGGCGGGGGTGGTTTCGATCACTTCCATTTCCACCGTTTGCGGCAACTCCAATGCGAGAACCTGACCGTCCACCATTAGCACCTGGAGTCCCTGGATTTCTTCTGTCAGAAATAACAACTGGTCTTCGATGTCGTTCTTTTTCAGCATATATTGGGAGAAGTCTTCGTTGTCCATAAAGACATAATCGTCGCCGTCGATATAGGAGAACGCGACCTGACGACGCTCCAGCTGAGTGGTGCTCAGCATGTCGTCGCCTTTGAAACTTTCTTCGTATTTGAGACCGGTGCGCACATTGCTGAAGCGCATTTTGTACAGGGTGGCGGCGCCTCTGGCGCTGGGGCTGTGCACTTCGATGTCTTTAACAATCAGCAATTGCCCGTTTAAATCAACGACTTCGCCTTTTTTAATCTCACTGGCCCGCGGCATATGGATGTCTCCGGAAAAAATGGTTGCGCGCATTTTATGGCATCAGTAGTCTTAAGAAAACTATAGCGATAGCGACGACGGCCCTTTCCCGGCAAGTCATACCTCATACTACGCATAACGGATTGGCTTCCCTTTCAATGACCACGATTTTAGGCATTTCCGCTTATTACCATGATGCGGCGGCGACACTGGTAAAGGACGGCGTGATTCTGGCCGCGGCCCAGGAAGAGCGCTTTACCCGCAAGAAACATGATGCGGATTTTCCCCGCCACGCCATTGAGTATGTCCTCGACGCAGGCGGCGTCGCTCTGGACGAGGTGGACACCGTGGTTTTCTACGATAAACCGTTGCTGAAATTCGAACGGCTGCTGGAGACCTATCTGGCGTTTGCGCCGCGGGGCTTCCGCTCTTTCGCCACGGCGATGCCGGTGTGGCTCAAGGATAAACTGTTCCTTAAAAGTGAATTAAAGAAGGCGTTGAGGGGGCTGTTGCGCGACCCCAAAGCCGTGCTACCGCGCCTGCTGTTCGCCGAGCATCATCAGTCCCACGCGGCGTCAGCCTTTTACCCCAGTCCGTTTGAGAACGCCGCCGTTTTGTGTCTGGATGGGGTGGGCGAATGGGCGACCAGTTCGGTGTGGGTGGGTGAGGGAGCCTCACTGCGGCCCTTGTGGGAAATCGAGTTCCCGCACTCACTGGGTCTGCTGTATTCCGCTTTCACCTATTTTTGCGGCTTTAAGGTCAACGCCGGCGAATACAAGCTGATGGGGCTGGCGCCCTACGGTGAGCCGAAATACGTTGATCTGATCATGCAGCATCTGATTGACGTTAAGCCCGACGGCACTTTCCGGCTGCATTTGCGTTACTTCGACTTCATGACCGGTCTGCGTATGACCAATCAGCGTTTCGCCGAACTGTTCGGCCTGCCTCGACGCGAACCGGAGGCGCCGTTGACGCAGGCGTATATGGACCTTGCCCGCTCGGTGCAGGCGGTGACTGAGGAAATCGTATTGCGCCTTGGGCGCACCATCGCTGAAGAAACGGGACAACGTCACTTGTGTCTGGCCGGAGGCGTGGCGTTGAATTGCGTCGCCAATGGCCGCCTGCTGCGGGAAGGCCCGTTTGACGATATCTGGATTCAGCCGGCGTCCGGCGACGCAGGCGGTTCTCTCGGCGCCGCTTTGTTGGCCTGGCATCACTACCAGGGAGAACCCAGGGCGCGCCCGCTGCATGCCGAACAACTGGACGCCATGCAGGGCGCCTACTTAGGTCCGCAATACAGCGATGAAAACATCCAACGTTATCTGACCGAAATCGGTGCGGCGTTTGCGGTGCTGGAGGATGACGCCCTGTACGCCGATATCGCCGCTGATTTGGCGGGCGGCCAGGTAGTAGGCTGGTTTCAGGGACGCATGGAGTTCGGGCCCCGCGCTCTGGGCGCACGCTCTATTCTGGGCAATCCGCTGGACTCGGATATGCAGACCAAGATGAACCTTAAGATCAAGTTCCGCGAATCCTTCCGCCCCTTTGCGCCGGCGGTGGCGGCGGAGCATTGCGGTGATTATTTTGACCTGGATAAGGCCAGTCCCTACATGCTGCTGGTGGCGGACGTCCAGGAGCAGTGGCGCAAATCCACGGAACAGGGCCTGCAAGGCCTGGAGCGTCTGCGGCAGATTCGTTCGGATCTGCCCGCCATCACCCATGTCGACTATTCAGCACGGGTGCAGACGGTGCATCAGGAAACTAATCCCGAGTTTCATCGTCTAATAAAGGAGTTCGCCAAGCATAGCGGCCATCCGGTGCTGATCAACACCTCTTTTAACGTGCGGGGCGAGCCGCCGGTGTGTTCGCCGGACGATGCGTTTCGATGTTTTATGGCGACGGAGATGGATGTACTGGTATTGGGACGGTGCGTGCTGCGCAAAACCGCTCAGCCGGAGTCCCTGGTAAATAAAGACTGGTCCCGGGAGTTTGAACTTGACTGAACCATTGCGTCAAAACTTCGCCTCCGCGTCGGAAGGAGAATTGAGAAAGTTCGGCCTCATGATGGCCGTCTTTCTGATACTGGTATTTGCATTGTTTTTGCCTTGGATTTTTTCATTGAGCCTGCCGGTATGGCCTTATCCGGTCGCTGGCGCGTTCGCCGCCCTGGCGCTATTGAAACCGGCGCTATTGCGTCAGCCCTATGTCCTGTGGATGCGCTTCGCCTTAAGGCTGGGCAAGATAAACAGCGCTATCATTCTCGGCGCTGTTTTTATCGTCATGGTGGCGCCGCTGGGTTGGGCGCTGCGGCTGATGCACAAGCTGCAACTGCAAAAACGCGTTGATCCGCAGGCGACCACTTATCGAACCTTACGTAACGAACCTATGACCCCCGAGTCCATGGAGCGACCATTCTGATGTGGGAATTTGTGAAAGACCTTTGGGCGTTTATGCGACAAAGGAAAAAAGTGTGGCTGTTTCCGCTGGTGCTGACGTTGGTGATGCTGGGCGGCCTGATTGTGATTACTCAGGGCTCCGCGGTGGCGCCGTTCATCTATACCCTGTTTTGACACGGGTTGACCAACAGTAAGACGGCCTCACCAGAGGCCGTTTTTTATGCGGTCAGCTTGCCTTCCTGATAGTCCTTCACGGCGGCAAGGATTTCGTCATGGGTATTCATGACGAAAGGGCCGTAATGCGCCACTGGTTCATGTAAGGCTTCTCCAGCAAGCAACAGAAAATCCGCTCCGCCCTTGTCCGCGCTCAGTTGCAGGCGGTCGCCTTCGCCCAGGATGCCGAGCTGGCCTGTTTGCAGTACCGATCCCATGTGCACGCGTCCATTGTAGACATAAATCGCCGCCTGCTGATCCGGCTCCAGAGGCAGATCCAGTTTGCCGTTGGGCAGCAGGGAAATATCGAGCAGACCTGCGGATTGCGCCAGGCGATTTAACGGCGAGGCGCTGAAGTTGTCCTGAATGCGCCAGGAGCCGGCGATGACTCGAATTTCGCCGCAGCCCAGGATAATGGAGGGCAGCTCTTCCGGCTGCGCGTCACGCCACTCCGGCGCTTTCATTTTCTGGGTGCGGGGCAGGTTGATCCAGATTTGAAAGCCATGCATGCGCGCCGCTTCAGGAATCGGCATTTCCGAGTGAATCACGCCTTTGCCGGCGGACATCCACTGCGCGCCGCCGCTTTTGATGGCGCCCTGATTCCCCATATGGTCGCGATGCTCGAACCCGCCTTCTTTCATATAGGTGAGGGTTTCCAGGCCGCGGTGGGGATGTTCGGGAAAGCCGGCGATAAAGTCGTCCCGTTCGTCGGAACGGATTTCGTCGATCATTAAGAAAGGTTCCAGATCGGTAGCGGAAAATCCTGCGATCCGGGAAATCCTGACTCCCGCGCCGTCGGTCGCCGGGCTGGCGTTAATGATGCGCTTGAGTTCTCGTACAGCCATGGTGGTGTCCTCCCACTCCATTGCATGATTTGCGTATCCTGCAAGCAGTCTTATCATTGTTGCATTATGCATCGTAAAATTCGAAAATAAATTGCAATTATTCGTGTCTAAATTTCGATAAATTAGAATTCATGCCTAAATCGACGCTGGAACAATGGCGTATGCTGCACGCCGTAGTCGCCCATGGCGGTTTCGCCCAGGCGGCGGAGGTGGTGCACAAAAGCCAGTCCACCGTGCATCATGCCGTGCATAAGCTTGAGGAAATGCTGGGCGTGCAGATTCTGCAGGTGCAAGGCCGCAAGGCGACCCTGACCGAGGCGGGAAAACTGCTGCTGAGGCGTTCGGAAAACCTGCTGCAGCAGGCGGAGCAGCTGGAGTCCGTGGCCTCCGGCCTGGCCCAGGGCATTGAAGCGCACATCCAGATTGCGGTGGAAATCATCTATCCGCAGGAGGCGCTGTACTGCGCATTGGCGGAATTTTCCGAGCAATACCCCAATACCCGCATCGAAATTATCGAAACGGTTTTGTCCGGCGCTGAGGACCTGCTCAAGCAGGGCGTGTGCGATCTGGTCATAACCCCATTCGTACCGCAGGGATTTATCGGCGATTTGATTACCAACATTCCGTTTACTCCGGTGGCTAATCCGGAACATCCTCTGCACCAGCTCAATCGCACTCTGAATAAAGAAGATCTGGCCCGGCACCGGCAAATCGTCATCCGCGACTCCGGCGCCGTGCGCCGTAATTCCGGTTGGCTGGGCGCGGAGCAACGCTGGACGGTGACGCATATGAGCACCTCGGTGAATATGGTGAAGCGCGGGCTGGGTTTCACTTGGCTACCGGTTTCCTGGGTGGACGCCGATATTCAAAGCGGCGCCTTGAAGGCGCTGCCGCTGCAGGAAGGCGGCGATAGAGAAGTCCCGCTGTATCTGGTCTACGGCGATATGGACAGACAAGGGCCCGCCACGCTTTATCTGGGAAACCAGCTATTGCGACGGGGGCGTGAATGGACCAGATTTCCTGAATAGCCCTCTTGGCGCAGCGCTTTGAGGAACTCCAGAAAAATCAACAACAATTTGGCGACATTATGAGTTTAAGCGACCTGACCCCGCAGCCCCTGTGGCGATTTTTCCAGCTTTTATGCGATACCCCGCGGCCTTCCAAACAAGAGCAGTTGCTCAAGTCCCGCATCAGAGAAGCCCTGGCTGAATATGAGCTGGAAATCATCGAGGATCAGGTCGGCAATCTGATAATCCGCAAACCCGCGACGCCGGGCTACGAAGACGCTCCCGGCGTGGTGATGCAAAGCCACTTGGATATGGTGCCGCAGAAGAACGAAGGCTCTACCCACGATTTCAGCAAAGATCCGATTCAACCTTATATCGACGGCGACTGGGTGCGCGCCCGCGGCACTACCTTGGGTGCGGATAACGGCATTGGCGTAGCGGCCATTCTGTCCGTACTGACGTCCAAAGACATGATCCATGGCCCGCTGGAAGGTCTGTTGACGGTGGACGAAGAAGCCGGGATGAGCGGCGCCAAAGGGCTGCAGGGCGGCGTATTGCAGGGCTCTTTGCTGCTGAATCTGGATACGGAAGAGGAAAACGAACTTTACATCGGCTGCGCTGGCGGCGTGGATATTGGCGGACGTTTCTCCTATCAGGCGGAGCCCCGGGATGATCGTCGTCAGTATTGGCGCATCGCGTTGAAAGGGCTGCGCGGCGGCCACTCCGGACTGGATATCCATTCGGGGCGCGGCAATGCGTTGAAGCTGGTGAATCGCGCTCTGGATCAATTACGCAAACAGTTTCCCGCCTTGCGGGTCGCCTCTTTGACTGGCGGCACCCTGCGGAACGCCATCCCGCGCGAAGCCTTCGCCGTAGTGGCGGCGCCGGCGGAGCTGGGCGAGGCGATCAGCCGCCGCGTTAGCGAACTGCAGCAGCTGTTCTTGCAGGAGCTGAAATCGGTTGAGCCGCATTTGCATTTGACCATCAGCGACACCGATTCCGCCGATTTGTTGCCCGAGGATATGGTGGACCGCTTACAACGCGTGATTTTCGCCTGTCCTCACGGCGTGTTCCGTATGAGCGCGGATTTCCCCGGCGTGACGGAAACGTCAAACAATCTGGCGCGAGTAGTGATGGATAGCGGCCATATCGAAGTGCACTGTCTGGCGCGCAGCCTGGTGGACTCTTTGCGGGATGACGCAGCGCAATCCGTGGCGGGCGTCTTTGAACTGGCGGGGGCGGAAACGTCGGTGGGCAACAGCTATCCCGGATGGGCGCCGGACAAAAACTCTCGTCTGCTGGATAACCTGACCCGTCTGCACGAGAAAGTCGTGGGCGTTGTCCCCAAGATTCAAGTGATTCATGCGGGACTGGAATGCGGCATCCTGGGGGCGAACTATCCCCACTGGGACATGATTTCTTTCGGGCCGACCATTCGCGGCGCGCACTCGCCGGATGAAGCGGTGCACGCGCCAAGCGTGGCGAACTTCTGGAAATTCCTGGAAGCGACGCTGGCGCATCTGGCTAAACCCGACTGAAACAAGCATTGAGCTAGCGGGCGTCGTTACTGGCGCCCGGCGCTAACGTCACCTCGCTGGTTTCGTTGGCGCCAATTGCGCTTTTCAGTCAGCTGGGCTCTTCTTCCGGCTCCACTTCCACCAGATCCAGCAGATTAATCGCGATTTTGATAAAGTCGCCCCCCGTCAAAATGCCTACGACATGACCGTTTTCCACCACGGGCAGACAACCGTATTTCTTGGTTTGCAGAAACTCCGCTGCTTTACGGATTGGCGTATCCAGGCTGGCGGTGGCGACTTTAGTCCGCATCACCTGGGTGACGGGAATTTCGGACTCATGGGCTTCCATCAGCTCCGGGGGCATGTCATACACGGAGGAATCCATGGCGGCGAAGACGTCGCGCTGGGTGACGAGGCCTTCCAGTTTATTTTTGGCGTTGACGACCGGAATATGGCGGATGCCTTGTTCCTGCATCATTTTGCGCGCATCGGCGAGGCTGTTCTCAGTGCTCAGCGTGTGCACGGGGTGGCTCATTACATCTTTCATCAGGATCATGCTTACCTCCAATTGCGTAAGCTTTAAGGTAATGGAACCGGCGTCGGTATGGCTTGATGCGAGTCAAACCCGCCGCGACCCAGGGCCTGGTGACGTTTCGGCGTCATCTCCTGAAGTATAGACAGCCTGGACGGACCAGGGCTTATGGGGTTGACGCTGTCACACAGGCAGCCTCTAGTGTATGCCTCGGCGCGCTGTTGGGACAGCCCAATAATTGTCTAAAAGTTACTCAGGCTGTGGATTGAAAGAGGCGATGACGAAGTAGAAGGCAGGATCTGGCCGTAAGTAAAGGAATGCGCCTGAAAATAGAGGTAACGCACTTTGAGCGCTACTCAAGTGCGTCTCAACTCGCCTTCGGCATTGGCGTGACGGAAGAGTTCTAACCTCCCGGCGTCTACGTACTCACCACAGGTCCAACTGCACGCCGTCGCCAGACGGTTCATCTGGTTTATCGTCAACCGCGGGGCCTGCTGGCTGAAGCTCACCCCAGATTCTGCGGGCGAGCCCGGACATTCTTTGGGTTGGGCGTTTTATGGACTTGATCAATAGATGGCGCGGTCCCCATACGCTGATTCGTTTCTTGGCGCGGGTGACGCCCGTGTACAGCAGTTCCCGCGTCAGTACTGGTTGGTCGGTTTCAGGCAACGCCACGACGCAATGATCAAACTCGGAACCCTGGCTTTTGTGAATGGTCATAGCGTACACGGTTTCGTGGGCGGGCAGCCGGTATAGGGGAATGCTGCGCAGAGGTCCGTCCGCATCCGGGAACCACGCCCTTAGCTGCCCTGATGCCGGATCGCGCCAGATCAGGCCCACATCGCCGTTGAACAAGCCCAGACTATAGTCGTTGCGGGTCACCATGACAGGGCGACCGTGGTAGTGCAGTTGGTAGCGCGGGGCCAGGCCTTTGCGTTGCAGCGCCGCTTCCACCCACTGATTGATTTCCTGCACGCCGCCATGGCCTTCTTTCACGGCGCAGAGAATGCGGAAGCGATTCATGGCGTCCAGGGCGGTTTCCACCGAATCTGCTTTGAAGCAGGGCTCATAGGCGTTGGCGGCGGTCTGCTGGATGATCGACTGTAATTGCGACGGCGGCAGATTTTCCCAGTCCGCGTCTTCAAACTCCGGCTGTCTGAACACCTGCAGAGCGGCTTCCGAATCGCCGGCGTTGATCGCCTGCGCCAGTCGACCGATGCCGCTGCGGGCGTGAAAGCGATGACTGACTTCCAGGCGAATGACGCAGTCAGCAACAGGTGCGGCTTTCTCTTCTTCGGGGTAGGGGGGCGTCAGGCCAATTTTGCGCAGGTAACTCGCCATATCCGGGCTGACCCCTGCTGTGGCTCTTTGCGAGCAGATATCGCCAATGACGCTGCCGGCCTCGACCGAAGCAAGCTGTTCGCTGTCGCCCAGCAACATCAGGCGGGCGTGAGGAGGCAGCGCCTCTACGATACGCAGCATCATCGCCAGATCCACCATCGACACTTCGTCTATCAATAATAAATCCACAGGAAGCGGATGACCGGCGTGGTGTACGAAGCCTTTGCCGTCGCCGCGGACTTTGAGCAGGCGATGCAGAGTGTAAGCGGTATCGGGAATGCGTTCGGGATGTGACAGACGTTCTCCCAACTGCAATTTGGCGTTACGGATGGACTCCATCAGACGCGCAGCCGCTTTGCCGGTCGGCGCCGCGAGCGCAATGCGCAGAGGCGGTTCGGACAGTTCTCCCAGCATGCCCAACAGCTTGGCTACCGTGGTGGTTTTTCCGGTGCCGGGACCGCCGACAATGGCGGTGAAGCCCTGGCGACAGGCCACGGCTGCGGCGATAGCCTGACGGTCCTCTGCGGCGACGGAAGGAAAGAAGCGCAACAGCGCCTGACGCACCTGTTCGGGCGGGAAAGCGGCGTGATGGGCGATGCGCTGTTGCAGGAGCCCGGCGAGTTGGCGCTCATACTCGAAATATCGGGCCAGATAGAAGCAGTTACGATCGTCAAGCACGCATGGACTGACCGGGCCGGCGTCGCCTATATCCGAATCCGCCTGGGTCAAACCGCTGGCGAGCAGCGCTTCGCGCCATAATTTGAGAGAAGGGGCGATAAAGGCGCGCATGTCTTCTTCCGCCGAGTCCGGCCACAACGAGCGGCCGGCGTATTGCGACAGGTCCAGACAGGTATGGCCGTTAGCCAGGGCGTTGGAGGTTAGCGCGACGGTCAGCGCCAGCAGTTCCCGCTGTTCTTCCGTCGCCGCGGTCGCCAGTTCTGCGAACTGCTGACCCAGGTAATAATCCAGCGGCCGCAGCAGATTGCTTTGTCGGGCGGCGTCAATCAAGTGGGCGATGCTCATGCCGGTTCTCCCTGCAGAATCTCTGCAAAAGCGGCCACGGCTTCACGCGAGGGACGGTCGAAAAACACCCCTAGCTCCGGTTGCTGTTGGCTGTGCATGCCACGCAAAAACAGATAGTAAACGCCGCCAAAATGGGTCTCGTAGTCATATGCGGGCAGGCTGCGCTGCAAATAACGGTGCAGCGCCAGCGTATAAATCAGATATTGCAGATCGTAGCGGTGCGCGAGAATTTCGTTGCGCAGGTTGTCGGGGGCGTAACTCTCCCGCTTTTCTCCAAGCCAGCTGCCCTTGTAGTCGGCGATATAGAAACGTCCTTCATGCTGAAAAGTGAGGTCGATAAAGCCGTGCATCAGGCCTTCGTTGGCGGCGACGTTTAAATTAACCGGCGCTTCCGAGCCGGAGTAGTCCGCCAGGAAGCGGGCGAGCCGCGCCTGCTGTATCAGCGTCACGGGAAACAAAAACTCCATTTCCACCTGCATATTGGCCTTGTCGAGTTGCGACAGTGAAAAGGGCGTGACGCCGTTTTGCCGCAGCGGCGTATTCACCACTTGCCATAACTGCTCCGCCACGCAGGCCACCCATTCTTCGCCGAAGCCATGTTGTTGCAGGCTGTGACTGGTGAGTTCATGCAATATTTCGGCGCTTTCCGCCTGAAACGGCATATTTTCCAGAATATGGTGAAAACACTGTCCGGCCCAGGCGCCTTTGGGGAACTGGAAAATATCGCTCACGTCCGGTTGCAGACGGGGCTGGACCTCCAGAGTCGCTTCCGCCTCGTCCAAAGGCTCTTCGCTATGGCGTCCGCCGCCACCGGCGGCCAGTTGCGAATAACTGGACAAACGCCAGTTTTGCTCCACGGTGCGCTGGGCGGAGCGCGCGCGCCACTGACCGGCGCCTTCGCCGGGTTGATGGCGCTGATGCACCGGCTCAGGCGCCGGACTCCAGTAAAAGTCAGTTTGCGCCGCAAGGCGGGTCAGAGGCTCCGCCAGTTGGGTATCGTCCAGATTTTTGAGAGACGTCAGCCAGTCAGTCAGACTGCCCGTGGCGCCGCCATACAGCAGCCAGGCCATGGCGGCGTACTGGAACTCATTCACAGCGCCCCAGGCCCAGACGCACAATTGTTTGGCCCGGGTCAGCGCCACATAAAGCAGACGCAGGTCTTCCGCCAAACGCTCGCGCTCCGCCTGTTCTCGTAAGCGGTCGCCGCCGCTCAGATCGAGCACCAGACGATGTTCCCTTTCTGGGTCATGACACATTAAATAATCGTCTTTGCCGCTACGGCCAAACCCCAGAAAAGGCAGAAACACCAACGGATATTCAAGCCCTTTGGAACTGTGGATGGTGACGATTTTCACCAGCGCCTCGTCACTTTCCAGACGTAACTGATGCTCGTCGCCGCGTCCGTCCGCCTGCTCCAGTTGTCCTTGATACCAGGCCAGCAGGCGTTCAGGCGTGGGGTAGTCGCGTCCCGCCTGTTGCAATAGTTCAGCCAGCTGCAACAGATTGGTGAGGCGGCGCTCGCCTTCCGGGAGACCCAGTAGTCTGGCGGCGACGCTAAAGTTCTGCAGCCATTTCTGAAACATGGGCATGAAACCGGCGTCCTGCCATTCCTCCCGCAACTGGTGCAACGAGGTCAGCATGTTTTCCCAGCGCTGTTCATCCCGCGCCAGCGTCTCCAGCTCTGCGGCGGTCCATCCCCAGCTCAGGGTCACCAGCGCAGCGCGCAGGCGACGTTCGTCATTAGGCTCCAGTAACGCGCGCAGCAGACGCAGCAGGTCGGTAGCCTCTTCGCTCTGATAGACGCTTTCCCGAGTCAGAAACACACTGCTGACGCCAACGGCGGAGAGCTTTTCCGACATGATGCGGGCCTGTTTATTATCCCGCACCAGTACGGCGATGTCGCCGGCGCTGAGCGGGCGTTCGCCCAGACGGGCGCGGCCGCATTCTCCCAGGTTGAGCCAGTTGGCGATTTCACTGGCGGTGATTTGCGCCAACTGCGGTCGCGCCTGATCTTTACTGATGGTCTTTCCGCCGTCTTCACGGCCGAGCAGCCAGGCCTGCAATGGCGTCACGGGGACGTCGTCCAATGTCAGAACGGAGGCGTCAGCGGCGCCGGCGGCCTGCACGGGAATGAATTCTATATCGCCGGCGAACAGGAAAGGATTGGCGCACTGTTCGAACAATCCATTAACCGCCGCCACCAGTTCTTTACGGGAGCGCCAGTTAGTGTCCATGGTGTAGCGATTATCCTGGGGCGTGCGCTGCTTGGCTTGCAGATAGGCGTAAATATCCGCGCCCCGGAAGCTGTAAATCGCCTGCTTGGGGTCGCCGATCATAAACAAAGTGGCGTTACCGTCGGCGGCGTCATACAGGGAGGAGAAGATGCGATACTGAGATGGGTCGGTATCTTGAAACTCGTCAATCAGGGCGACTGGGTAGCGGCGTTGCAGCGCCTGGCGTAACTGGGGGCCGGTGGCGGCTGCGAGGGCGTCTTTGAGACTGCCGATCAGATCATCGAAGCCCAGGATTTCCGCCTGGGTTTTCAGACGCTGCAGTACGTCCTTGAAGGCGGTCAGCGTGGCGCCTACCAGCCAGGCGTCTAACTGCGTCTGTTGGGTCAGAAACTGGTCAAGAGCGGTGAAGAAAGCATGCTGTGGCGCGCCAAGTCCTTTATCCGCCGCTTTTTTCAACACAGACGCATCGAGAACGCTCTGACTGAACAGGGCTGCGGCGGGAGGCAGCGTCATCTGTTCTTCCGTGCGGCTCCAGATAGTAAGGCTGAGAATCGCATCGTTCAGTTTGTCTTCCCGGTAAGTTTTCTCCGCGCGGCCCAGTATTTTGTTCTCCGCCGCTTCCCGTACGGCGGCGGTAAGGTCATCGCCTTGTTGACGCCATTGGGCTTTCAGCGCGCCAGCCAGATGGCTGAGGGCTTGCGGGTCTACATCCGGGCGGATCAACTCCAGATCGCCTTGCGCCAGATAGCTGCGCAGTCCGTTCAGCATATCCGCCGGCTCGCCCCACTTGGCTTGCGCCAGCTCCGCCAGCAATCGGTCGGGATAGAACAGCTTACGCCAGGTGTCCTCCGCCGCCTGCTGCAGCAATGGGCCCAGGTCTTCCTGCAGGCGCAGGTCAAACAAGAGCCCGCTTTCGAATGCGTTGTCCTGCAGGGCGCGCTGGCAGAAACCGTGAATAGTGAATATAGACGCCTCGTCCATGTTCAACAGCGCCTGCTGCAACAGAGCGAGCGCATCGCCATTGCGTTCCGGGTCGCGCCAGGGTTGCAGCCACTCCGCAATATCTGTTTCCGGCGGAGCTTGCAGCGTCTGCATGACCTCGCGGATGCGCTGGCGAATCCGCGTGCGCAGTTCTTCTGTGGCGGCGCGAGTAAAGGTGACCACCAGAATCTGTCTGACGTCGAGCTGACGTTCCAGCAACAGACGCAGATACAAGGTGGTGATGGTATAGGTCTTCCCCGTTCCGGCGCTGGCTTCGATGAGCTGTACGCCTTGTAGAGGAATGGCGATCGGGTCCAGCGGCCTCATGCCGGCGCCTCCCAATGCTCCAGCGCAGGCTCCCAGATGCTTTCCGCCAGCGCCACGAAGCGTTCGTTCAAAGTTTCCGCTTCAAAACGCCACACCAGAAAGTGATGCGCATCCGCCAGTTCACCCGGCTGCCACTCGTTACCCAGCCAGCAGTTCAGAGCGGCGTTGATGGGTTCGCTGCGGCTACGTGGATTATTTTTGGTTTCCACATACTTCAACGATGTTTTGGGGAAGAAACGCACCGGTTCATTCTCACTTTGCGTCAGCAGATCCATTAGCTCCGCCAGTAATTGTCTGGCCTGGTTTTGAGCCACTGGGCGGTAATGGCCAACGCCTTGGCGGCACACCAGGAAACTGGGGCGGGCCAGGGCGTCGGCGGTGACGCCGCATAACGCCAGATGCTCCAGCCACAGCAACAACATGCGGGAAGCGCTGCAGCCAGCGGTGGTCAGGTGCAGCAGGCCGCGCGGGCCGATGCCCGCCACCGCGCCGCGCAATGGCAGCCCGGATTTTTCCGGGGTAATTTCGATACGATCCTTGCCATACAGCTCACGGGCTTGCTCGCGCAGGGCTTCCAGTTGCTGTCGCGTTTGCTTGCGGCTGATGGCGCCGACGGCGCCGCCGGGCAGCAACCCTTTGGCTTCCAGGTAGCTTTCCGCCTCTTCATCCGTCGCTGCGTTCATCAGTTCCTGCAGCCACAGTTCTTTTACCTGGAAGCCGTGCAGGCCGGCCAGATCGAAAGGCTCCCGGTCCTGCGCGAGATCGCTGGCGTCCAGCAATATATTGAGCCGTTGCTGCACAAAGTAACGGGTCGGGTTGCGGAGAAAACGCCGCAGACTGTCCAACTCGACCGGATGGTCGGTGGAAAACGGCTCCCGCTCCCGGGGCGGTAAGGACTCTGGGCAGAACGCCTGATATTCCTGCTTGCTGTGTCGACCGTGCAGGGCGGGCAACCATTCCGACTGATAGCTGAAGTGGCCGCCGTCGGCGGTAAAATAATGCGGACTGAAAGGTTGTAGCGGGTGCTCCCTGAGAATGCGCCGTATCGCTGCTTCGCCGCCCTGCTCCTGAATCGTATCCAGTAGCTCGCTGAGAATGACCGATGGCGCGCACTCGCTGTTGTCGCGGATGCTGCGTCCCACATAGCTCAGATAAAACACGTCGCGGGCGGCCAGTAAGGCCTCCAGAAACAGAAAACGGTCTTCCTCGCGGCGGGCGCGATCGCCTTTACGAGGGTACTCGGCGATCAGGTCGAAACCCGGCTGCGTCTGGTGGCGCGGGAACTGGTCATGATTCAATCCCAGGACGGCGACCACGCGAAAGGGAATGCTGCGCATGGGCACCATGGCGCAGAAGGTGACCGCCCCGGTAAGGAAACTCTGACGCCGTAACGGGCTGTCCAGACGTCGGCGCAGATCCTGTTTCACCACCGCCAGCGGCAAGGGCTGATCGAAGCCCGCTGTCTGGGTCTCCTGCAGCCATTCCTGCACCGCCTCGCGGGCGACCTGCAGCGCCTGCTCTTCGTCCCGGTCAGGATCGAACAGATCGTTCATCCAGCTGTGTAAGAGGTCCGCCCATTGCTGGGGCGTCTGGCCGCGGGAGATCTGCGCGCGCCAGCGCGCCAGGGTGTCGATCAGTTGCGATAGCGCGCCCAGGCTGTCCGCATCGCCGCCCTGAATATGAGGATAAGGAGCCACGTCCTGATACATCTGCATCGCATCGGGCAGGGCGAAGCCCAGCAGCAGACGTTTGATCCCCGCCTTCCAGCTGAATTGATCGGCGCAGTCGACGCCATAGGCCTGTTGCGATTCCGCATCCAGGCCCCAGCGAATGGAGGCTTCATGCAGCCACTGGCGCAGACGGGATAACAGCTCTTCATCCAGGCCGAAACGTCGTCCCACAGCGGGAATTTCCAGCAGGCCCAGCACCTCGGACGCGGTAAAACGGCCGGGCAGCAAATCGAACAGTTGCAATACCGACTGCACCAGATTGAAGTCGCTGTAACGGCTCAGGTCGGCGAGGGACCAGGGAATCCGGCGCGCCCCTTGCTGGGCGCCGAATACCGCCTCGACAAGAGGCGCGTACTGCTCGATATCCGGCGTCATCACCACGATATCCCGGGGAGACAGGCTGTGATCGGTTTGCAGCAGATCCATCAGTTGATCGTACAGCGCTTCTACTTCGCGCAAGGCGCTATGGCACAGATGCACCTGCAGCGAGCGGTCGTCAGCGGGGCTCTCAGGCCATGGCTCCTGACGCAGGTTGAAAACGTCCGCCTGCAGGCGTTGCAGCAAGGTTTGCGGCGGCGCGGGCGGGACGTAGCAGTCGGCTTCCGTGACGGACACGTCCTGCAGCACGTCCAGGTAATCCCGCAGCGGTTTGCCCCAGGACGCCAGCAGTCGGTGGCCCTCGTCGTACAGGCCAGAGACTTCCGCGCCATCGCGGGTGCGGATGCGGCTGATGTCCTTACGGGAGGCGATGTCGCCCCAGTAATGCTCCGTAGGGTTCCATTGATACATGTGCACTTCTATATGGCGGGCGGCGTTCTGCAGCACATCCAGGTACGCCGGCGCCATATAGGGAACGCCAAAGACGAACAAACGCGGCGGCAGTTTATCCACATGCTGCGGCAGCTGCGCGGCCAACTCCTGCAGTACGCGGGCCCGGTGCGGCGCGTCGCTGTCGTGGGTCAGGCCGCGCCAGAGCTCAATCTGCCAGGCGTGCTCGCTGGCGCCGGCTTCGGTTGGCAGACCTTGCTCCCACTCTGATAGCCAGTCCGGGCGATACATTAAATAGTGATCGAAGACATCGGCGATGCGTTGGCTCAGCTGATAGTTGCGCAACAGGTCCGGCGATTTGCGATCCGGGCCTGTGTGCAGATAGCGATGCAGGGCGTCGAATTCGCCGCTGTCAGGAAGCCCAGGCGCCAGTTGCATGAGACGCCAGGTCAGGATGGATTTGTCAAAAGGATGCAGTTCAGGCAAATCATCCCGACACAGTCGCGCCAGCCGCCAGATCAGCTGCGCCGGCAGTTGAAACTCCAGATTGGCGGCGACGCCGTTGATCTCCGCCAGTTGCTGGCTCAGCCAACGGCTCATACCCTGGCTTTGTACGATCAGTATGTCGCTTTGCAATGGGTTGGCTTTGGGGCGCGCGAGGGCGTCGGCGAGCAAGGCGAGCAGCTGTTCCTGACGGTTGCTGTAGTAGATTTTCAGCATGAAGGAGGCGTAAACGATGACCGTGAAATTGTGTGTGAGCTATTTATCATTTTCGCTAGGAGTATAAGGAAATCCAAGGATGGCTGCATGGATAAATCATTTTCCTGGTCAATCGGTCAAACCCGCGGCGTGCGCCGTCTCAGCGTCGTCGTTAGGGGTTTTCACTTATATTTAAAATCGTTATAAGGATATAGTGGAAAACCGCTATATCAAGCTGAGTTCCTATCACATATAGAGGTAAGTGCAGTCCGTTAGCGCCTGCTGTTAGGTTTTCCCAAAAGCGCTGTTCCCGCCGGTTACCCCATTTGACCGGTTAAACGACGTTGACCCAGCCGGAAACCTATCCGCGAAAGGCCTGTAACGGCACATGGATCGAGTGCTTAGGGCTCCCCCTCACCCCCTTGGCCGTAGTCTAGCAGTAGTCCGAACTAACTTTCCGTTAACGATAACCATGAAATAAGGAAAACATCATGAAATTAGTTAGATGGCTAGCCTTGATTTGTACGATACTGCCGGGGGTCGCGCTGGCCGGGCAACTTAGCATGGCGCGTATCACCCTCAACAGCGGCGATGAGTTGAAATCGGCCAAGAAACTCGGCCTCGACATCGTCCACTACCACAAACTGAAAAATCTGACCGCAGGCGTGAAAGGGGAATCCTTTACGGTGGAAGCGGTGTTGTCTCCCATTGACAAAGAAAAGCTGGATAAAGCCGGCATCAAGTGGGAGCCAATGCAGATGACGTCGCAGTTCCGCTCCGCGTTTTCCGCCAGCGGCGAAACCGCCTATCACAGCTTTGACGAACCTGAACTGGGCATTGAGGATCGTCTATATGCTTTGGCGGAAAAATACCCCGCTCTGGTGACGCTGTATAAAATCGGCGAATCCCATCAGGGACGTCCTTTGATTGTCGCCAAACTGACCCGTAAAACCTGGTGGGAGCGTTGGTTCGATCGCGGCGGCGATCTGAAGGAAGGCTATGGCGTCAGCCATCAGCCTCCCGGACGCAAAAAGCCCGAGGTCTTCTACGTGGCCACGCATCACGCCCGCGAGTGGGTGGCGACGCAAATGGCCATGCGTTACCTGGACTACCTGACCGAGAACTACGGCAAGATTGAGCGCATTACCAAACTGCTGAATCATAACGAGTTGTGGATTATGCCGGTGGCTAACCCGGACGGTTATGAGTACACCTTCACCAACGAGCGCCTGTGGCGGAAAAATCTGCGCGATAACGACGGCGACGGCCAGATCACGCTGCAGGACGGCGTCGACCTGAACCGTAACTTCGCCGAGCATTGGGGACTGGACGACGAGGGCTCAAGCCCGGTGATGTCCGATCAAACCTATCGCGGACCTTCAGCGGAAAGCGAACCGGAAACCGTGGCGCTGACCAGCTTTATTCAAGCTCATGACTTCCGTTTCACGCTGTCCTATCACACATACAGTAACCTGATTCTGTATCCCTTTGGATGGCAGGTGCAGACCCCTAGCTTCGACAATCCTATTTTCGTGGCGCAGGCGGGTACTGACGACAATCCCGCAATCTACGACAGCATTATCGAAGCGGGTTATGATCCCGGCGTCAGCGCTGACCTGTACACCACCAACGGCGACTTCACCGACTGGTCCTATGGCGCGTTGGGCATTCCTTCCTACACCGTGGAGCTGACATCCGGTCAGGACAAAGAAGGCAACGCCTACGGCTTTGAATTCCCGGACGATGAAAAAATGCTGCAGGCGGTTTTCAACGATAACCTGGAGTTCGCGCTGACTCTCGCAGAGAGCGCAAGAAGACCGGATAGCCCTGTTTCCGCTGTGGGTATCGAAACCGAGGATGTCTATCACGAGCCGCTGACCACTTCCTGGGGCGCGTCTCAGTCCATAGATATCCTGGCCAAGCGTCGCATCGGCGATCGCAGCTTCCTGGTGTATCAAGTAGACGGCGGCCCACCCAAGCTGACTCGCTTCCGCAGGAGTTTCGGCGACCGTTACAACACGGAACAGGGAACTTACTTCAATCGCTATGAAGCGAAAGTCCGCGGACAGGCCGTCGGCAGCACTATCACCTACTGGATCAAGACGGTGAAAGGCGAGGAGTTCGGTCCCTACAGCTACACCGTAGAAAAAGCCAGCGGCGCGAAAGTGCTGGTGGTGGCGGCGGAGGATTACACCGGCGAATACCCTGTGTATGAGAACAACACCGCTCCGAACTATCTGACTTACTATACCGACGCACTGGACGGCGCCGGCTACACCTATGACGTGTGGGATGTGGACGCCAGAGGCGCCGTGCCGCTGGCGCGTGAAGTCATGAGCCATTACGACGCGGTGATCTGGTATACCGGCGATGATTTTGTGTCGACTGTTCTGGAAGGCTTCCAGGCCCATGAACAGATGAAGCTGCAGGCGCGCGAGTACATTAACTACTGGGACGGCAAAGTCATGGCCACTGGTCAGGGCTTGTCCGAAGCCTCTACGGTGTACGCTCAGTTCAACGATGACTTCTTCCAGTACTACATGGGCGCGTTCCTGCACCTGGAAACATCCGGTCTGGGCAAAGAAGGCAATGCGCTGGATGTCGTGGGTCAGGATGATGATCCCATCATGGCGGGCCTGCGCTTCTCCCTGAATGGCGGCGACAGCGCCAATAACCAGCAGACTCCAGACAGCTTCCTGGTCACCAGCAGCTTTGTGGACGAGTATCACCAGACTCTGGCGGCGACCTATGATCGTCCAGGCGGCGGCTTCAACCCCACTTCCGGCACGCATTATGTGTACAGCCAGCAAGCGGATCAGAGCTACAAACGTCTGGGCGGAACCATTGAAGTGCCTGCGGATGCGCCTTACATCACGTTCAACATGGCCCATGAAACCGAAGCGGATTGGGACTTTGTGTTCGTTGAAATCGCCGAGCAGGGCAGCGACAACTGGACCACTCTCCCGGAAGCCAATGGTTTGACCAGCCAGAACACCGGCGAAAGCTGCACCTCCGGCTGGATTGACCTGCATCCGACATTGGCTCACTACATGGACGCAAGTTGTAATCCGACTGGAACCACTGGCCAGTGGAACGCCATGAGCGGCAGCAGCGCCGGTTTCCGCACCATGCTGTTCGACCTGTCCGCCTATGCGGGTAAAACAGTCGAAATCTACATTACCTACGCGTCTGACTGGGGCACTCAGGGCCTGGGCGTGTTCGTCGATGATGTAAAAGTTGGTGAGAACGATGCGGAAGACTTCGAAGACGGCTTCGGTCAGTGGGAGCCAGGCGCTCCTGATGGCGCGTTCAACATCAATAACTGGGAAAACATCGAAGGCGCAGGCTTTGTTGACGGTCCTGTCATCCGTGACGAAGACACCATCTATATGGGCTTCGGTCTGGAAGGCGTCGACGGTTACGAAAACCGCGTTAAGCTGATTGAGCGTTCAATGAACTACTTCGGTCTGTAATCTCAGACTAGCCACTCTATAGAGAGGGGCGCCCGCATTCGCAGGCGCCCCTTTTTTCACCTCGCTTTCTTGCAGACTTAGACTTTCGTCTATATCCTTCGCCGCCTTTTACGCGCTGCGCCGATTTGGGGCTAAGTTATTTTTTGCGCCCTGTTTTCAGGCATGAATTTTATATTGGGCTGCGCGTAAATCATTCAAATTGTGCATTTAAATTGCAAATTGTTGACTAAAAGGTCAGTATTTGCCGGTCATCATTGTCGTTGGCGCGCATATTGCTCCTCAGCTCCCTGTCGATAAATACGCACAGCGCGGGGAGACGACGGCATATGTGGGGCGATGGGTCGGAAAAGTCCGGCTGCGTCGCAGGGGGGCGGTGGCTTTCCCCGCGCGGTGATGTATTTGCAGGAAAACAATCAAAACAAAGCAAACACAGAAGTAGGAGTATTCATGACTCTCAAGAAACAGTCGGCCCTGGCCGCAGCAAGCGGCGCGTTGGTCGCCGGTCTGCTTTTTTCTTCAGCTGCGAGTGCTGTAGAAGTTCCGGAAGATATTCACGCCGCGGACTATCATTGGATGAACTGGCATCTGTATCGAGGGATTGATCAGCGTGGCGGACCTTACAAGTTCGACGACACCTATTTCGAAATCGAGTTTGGCGGCCGCTCCGGCGCCCTGGACTTTTTCGGCTATGTGGATTTTCTGGATATTCTGGGCGATTCCGGCAATTCCGATAAAAATCGCGGCGATAACTTCTTCGCGGACATCGAGCCCCGTCTTTCCATCGACTACCTCACCGGAATGGATCTGTCTGTCGGTCCGATTAAAGAATGGTATCTCGCTTTTGACCTGCTGATGGCTGACACAGGCCCAATCGGCGGTCTGCAGGTATTGTGGTCGGGGATTGGCACAGATACGGAGCTGCCCTGGCTGGGTAAAACAGGCATCGCTGTATATGCTCGTTATGTGGGCGAGAACTACGGCGCGAAGAATGAAGGCAGTTGGGACGGTTATGTCGCCCACATCAACTGGTTCAAACCCTTCTATCATAATGGCGATGACTTTGTCGCTTTCCAGGGCTACGCAGATTACGAGTTCGCCTCGGATCTGGGCGACGATGACCCGGCCCGGTCCTCCGACTCATTCCAGTCCTACCTGGGCGTCTGGTACCATTCCAAGCAATGGGCGGTGGGGTATGGCGCCAAGGTATACCGCAATATGACCCAGTTTGAGGACGGTGCGCCGGGATTTGCCGGCCCGGACCAGGACACCACTGGCGTTGGCCATTACTTCAACCTGACCTACAAAATCTAGCCGCCGTTGATGCGCCGCATTACGCGGCGCCGGATTTCGGAGACGAATCCGAACGACCTGAAGACGCAGCGACGTCTTGGGATTCGTCTCCTTTTTCGGGAAAAGTAACGACTTCAGGAAAAGGAACAATGCAGACAGTCTCCACTTACTATCTGGAAATGACTTCTCCGTCAGACTTACGGGCGAAAAGCCCGGTAGCGGAGTTGCAGATCATGGAATGTGAAATCCGGCAGTTCGAATACAGCCGCTTTCTCTACACGTTGGTAGGCGGCGCCTGGGGATGGACGGACAAGCTGTCCTGGAGCGACGAACAGTGGCGGGATTATGCGGAGAACGAGAATCTGCGCACCTGGGTGGCATACTTCAAAGGCTCGCCGGCGGGCTATTTTGAGTTGCAGAAACAGCCTGGACGGCAAGTGGAAATTTCATACTTCGGACTGGCGCCCAAATTCATTGGCCAGGGACTCGGCGGCTATTTGCTCACCCAATGCATTCGCGAAGCCTGGAACTGGGATGCGGAACGGGTGTGGGTGCACACCTGCACGCTGGATCATCCAGGGGCGCTGGCCAACTATCAGGCCCGTGGCATGCGTCTTTACCTGACAGAGACGGATTGACCCGTCTTCCGTGCTCAGCCATAAGTTCGGGCGCCTCTGGGGAAGTCTTCTATACTGAGGGGATAGGAATATCCCAGCCGGAGAAGTCTTGCCGGGAAGGAGCGTTATGGCGGAGCTGGATGAACAATCGAATCGACTGACTTTGAAGCTGGTCTATTATGGCCCGGCGCTGAGTGGGAAAACCACGAACCTCGGCGCGCTGCATGAGTTATCCTCGCCGGAATTGAAAGGCGAGATGATGGTGCTGGAGACGCAAAAAGACCGCACGCTGTTTTTTGATCTTTTTCCGCTGGGGTTCGAAGCGCCCAGCGGTCTGTTGATTCAACTCAAGCTCTACACCGTTCCGGGTCAGGTGCAGCATGACAGCACCCGCAAAGCCGTTTTATCCCGCGCCGACGGCGTCGCCTTTATCGCCGATTCCCAGCATAACCAAAGCCATACCAACCTTGAGTCATTCGAGAATCTCGCCGCCAACGCCGGCCGTGTGGGCATCGATTTTGATCGTCTGCCGCTGGTGGTGCAGTTCAATAAGCGCGACCTGAAAAATATCCTGAGCGAGCAAGAGATTCGCGAACGCTGGGAACCCAGTCCCTGGTGGCCGGTGGTGTTCGCCAGCGCCTTGCAGAATCAGGGCGTGCTGGAGACGCTGGAGCTATTGCTGCAGCGGGTCTACCCGGGGCTGGATGAAGAGTACAAGCTGGCCGCTGCGCATCAGTTGAGCCGGGAGGCGTTTGTCGCCGGCTTGTTGGGGAAATAACGGAAGCAGGGGGTTCCATTGTCGTGAATGACATTGATCCGGAATTCACGCTTGCCGATCTATTGACGGCGAAAGACATTGAGTCGCTGCAAAATCGATTGTCGCCGCTGTTGGAAACCTCCGTCAGTATTGTCCCTGCGCAGGATAAGCCGGACGCTGACGCTTGGCCTATTCGCTATCAGATCCGCGCCGTCGCCTATTTAGTCGCCTCAGCCCCCAAAGAAAAAGCGGAAGCCGCCTGCAAGCTGGTGGAAGCCATCCTGCATCAGGCCGCCCGCTACCGGCTGGCGGCCTCCCTGCATCATCATGTGGTGGAGCAGGATTACGAGGAGCTGCAGCGTAAGCATCAGGCGCTGCAGGAGTCGGAAGCCAGGTATCGGGAGCTGGCGGAGCAGCTTGAACGCCGCGTGGAGGAGCAGGTGGCCCAGATCGAGCTGCGTCGCAAGCAGGTTTACGAAGCGGAGAAACTGAGCGCATTGGGCCAGCTCGGCGCCGGCGTCGCTCATGAGATTAACAATCCCCTGGGTTTTATCCAGTCAAACCTGAACTCAGGCAAAGGCTATCTGCAGGATATTAGCGATGCGCTGACCGAGATGTCCCGCGGTCACGATGTGAAGGCGATTTTCAGTCGCTATGAATTGGACTTCGTCATCAAAGACCTGCATATCCTGATGAGCGACACCCTGGACGGCGTGGCGCGGGTCGCCAAGATCGTCAAGGATCTGAAGGGCTTCGCCGGCACGGATGGCGGCTCCAGGCAGAAAGTAGCCATGGAGGAGTTAATGGAAAGCGTCTGTAACCTCGCCAAACCCCTGATGGGCGGGCATATTCATTTGCGCAAGGAATATGAGCCGACGCCGTCGGTGTGGGTGGATTACTCGGCGTTCTGTCAGGCGGTGTACGCGATCATGTTGAATGCGGTGCAGGCCATTGGCGAACGGGGTGAGGTGCTGGTGCAGTGCGGTCCCGGCGCAAGCGGGGTGCGGATTGTGATTGAAGACACTGGCTGCGGTATGGACGCGGAAACTCTGAATCGCATTTTCGAACCGTTTTTCACCACCAAGCCGGTGGGCTCTGGCACAGGATTGGGCATGACCTTATGTCGGGATATTATCCGCGCCCATGGCGGTGAGATTCACGTCGCCAGCGAACCAGGCAAGGGCAGCCGCTTTTGCATTGAGCTGCCGATGACAGAAGAGGCCCCCGGATAAGTCATCTATGTCGAAATTCGCATCACTGTTCGTCAATAGCTCAGCTTCTGATCAGGATGAGGACAAAGGTAAGCCCAAAGTATCCTACAGTGTTTTGCTGGTGGACGATGAGCCTGCTGTGCTGAGTGCGTTGAGCCGGGTTTTCCGCAAGGAGAGCTATGACATTCTGACCGCCAATAATGCGATGGAAGCGCTGGAAATCATCAACCAGCGCCGTGTTCATTTATTAGTTTCAGACTACATGATGCCGGGCATGACCGGCGCGGATCTGTTGCGTAAGGTAAAAGAGCAATCCCCGGATACGATTCGAATTATGCTGACCGGACAGGCGGATACTACCGCAGTGATGGCCGCCATCAATGAGGGTGCGGTCTATCGCTTTATTCTCAAGCCCTGGAATGATGACGACTTACGCGTCACTGTGGCCCTGGCGCTGGAGCAGTATGATCTCATTCAGAAGAACAAGGAGCTTGAGAAGACCAACGCCAAACAGCAAAAAGATTTGCAGGCGTTCAGCAAGCTGGCGCAACAAAACCGCAGCCAGCTGGCGATCATGCTGCATAAGCACAATCTTTTGAATAAACAGCAGGTTCAGGAAGTCTTCAAGCTGCAGCAAAGCCGCAAGGAGACGGTGATCAAACTGTTGCTGGAAAAACAATGGATTGATGAACGTAAGCTGGTGCAGTTGCTGAAAAAGGAAATGTTCTTTGAAGAAGTGTCCCTGGCTGAGTTTCAAATCGAGCCGGTGACGTTGTCGCTCATACCCAAATCCCTGTGTCAGAAGCAGCTCATCATTCCTCTGAGAGTCAGCGGCAAGCGTTTGTTATTAGCCATGGCGGACCCGCTTAACGTGGAGCTGATAGACGAACTGGGCTTCACCACGGGCATGCAGATCGATCCTGTAGTCGCTACGGTCAGCGCAATGGAGTTGAAACTCGCCGAGCTGTTCGAGGAAGAGGAAACCTCCATCAAAGAGCTGGAAAGCATAGTGACGGGGATCGATCCTTTCGAAGGCATCGAAGTGGTGATCGAAGATGACGACGATGATTCTCTGGAAGATCTGTTAAGCCAGACCGAACAACCGCCGGCGGTGCGCCTGGTCAATGCGATCATCATTGAGGCCTTGCGCCTGGGCGCCAGCGATATCCATATCCATCCCCGCACCAATCAGGTCATCGTGCGCTATCGCATTGACGGCGTGCTGGAGGATAAGATCCGCATCCCGCATAGCATGCATATGTCTCTGGTCTCCCGTATCAAGGTCATGTCTGAGCTGGACATCACCGAACGCCGCCGTCCCCAGGACGGGCGCATCACGGTGAAAACGCCGATGCGGGTGGTGGACCTGCGCATTTCCACACTGCCCACATTGAACGGGGAGAAAGTGGTGATGCGGGTGTTGGAGCGTAATTCCTCAGTGAAAAACCTGACTCATTTGGGGCTGTCGGAACTCAACTCCCGACGCATGGAAGCCGCCATCAATAAACCCCAGGGCATGATTCTCGCGACAGGCCCTACCGGCAGCGGCAAAAGCACGTCGCTCTATGCGTTGTTGCAGCATAACGCCACCACGGAGAAGAATTACGTTACCATCGAAGACCCGGTGGAGTTCTATCTGGACATGGCCGGGCAGGTATCCGTACGAGAGAAAATCGGCCTGAGTTTCGCTTCCATTCTGCGCGCCATTTTGCGCCAGGACCCGGATATCATTCTGCTGGGAGAAATTCGCGACTTCGAGACGGCGGAAGTCGCGTTGCATGCGGCGTTGACCGGACACTTGGTATTCTCCACGCTGCACACCAACTCCTCCATCGGCACCATCGCCCGGTTGTTGGATCTGGGCATCAAACCCTTCGTCGCGGCCCAGGCGTTAGAGTGCATCATCGCGCAGCGGCTGGTGCGGCGCATCTGCGATCATTGTCGTGAAGAAGTGACGCCCAACGAGGAGGAAATATACCTGCTGGGCCCTCTGTTCAACGATCCCCACCTGAAAACCTATCACGGCCGCGGCTGCCATAAATGCAACCACGGCTATAAAGGCCGCATCGGCCTGTATGAAGTCCTCACCATCACAGAAGAACTGCGCCACCACATCGCCGGCGGCGCATCCAGTAAAGAACTTCACGAAATCGCCGTCGCCAACGGTCTGGTCACCCTCGTCGCCGACGCCAAAACCCGCGTCCACAACGGACTCACCACCACCTACGAAGTCCTGCGGGTGCTGGGAACGCAGATTGAGGTGTAAAAATTAGAAATTTTAGTGGAGGGTATAAAATAATTACTAGATAAATATCCTGATATGTTCTTATTTTACTTGGCGTTTGCTTTTTTTGTATTTTCAGTGTCGATTTTTGTGTCTTTTTTATCTCTGGATTTTTCTATTTTTTGTACTAGTAATTCATATGTGAATCGATCATTTATATAATATAAATTTATATATTTATAACGAAATGGGTGTTTTATGCATGAGGAAAAATCTTCTGGTGATGATGATAAAAGTTTAGTGCATAGTGATTACCAAATAAGATGGAAGAATTATAGAAGGTTTGAGGATACAGACTGGATTACAATTAAACCTATCACAATTCTTATTGGTGCAAATAATTGTGGTAAGAGCAGTATATTAGCTCCTCTTTTGCTTCTCAACCAAACTATAAAATCTAACGATACTGAAACGCCTTTAGTAACTAGAGGAAGGCTTATTGATGCGGGTAACTATAAGGACTTTATTCATCATCATGAGGAAAATAGAAATTTATTCTTAGGATTAAGATTCCATCTTCATGAAAACAGAAAGGCAAATAAGCCGGTAGGAAGCTATCCCCCTGGAGCTATTGAATTAACCTTTTCCAAAGGTAGAGAAGCTCATCAACTAATTCTCAATAAATACGAGCTTTATGACATATTTAAGAGGAAATATTTGTCTCAATCATTGAATAAAAGTGGAAAATACTCTCTGAGCGGAAATATCTCATATTCTAAAATGAGTGATAGAGAAAAGGCTGCAGTTTTAAAGTCTGAAGTGGTTAACTTTCTATTCTCTCCTACGTCTACATTGTACTCACTGGAATTACCTAGTGATGAGAGTGAGGAGTCTGAGGTTGAAAGATTTTCAGAAGAGTTTTCACATTATTTAAGAGCTATTGGTTACGCCTTCTCTGAAATAAGAAGCTTATTTCAAAATTTGAGTTATGTGGGTCCACTGAGAAAGAAAATAGAAAGATATTACAGAATTGCATCTGAAACACCTCAGACTGTTGGGCCTCAAGGTGAAAATGCACCCAACTTATTCAGGCGTAACTACGAAAATCTCAAGCATGACGTTGATAGATGGGTAAAGCACTTTGAATTTGGTGACTCTCTACATTTTGATGATGTGAATGATGACATTTTTCAGTTATTTCTTGGTTCTGGGGATCAGAGAGTAAATGTTGCTGATGTAGGGTTTGGAGCATCTCAAGTATTGCCTCTAATTATTCAGGCGCTTGCAGCTCCTCCTGATAGCCTAACATTGGCAGAGCAGCCGGAGATTCATTTGAATCCAAGGCTCCAGTGTGCATTAGCCGACTTATTTGTACATATGGCCAATAACGGTCATAGAGTTTTAGTGGAAACTCATAGTGAACACTTAATAATGCGACTCCGAAAGTTTGTCGCAAATGGTGATATAAAAAAGGATGATGTCGCTCTTTATTTTTTAGAGAGAGATGGTGACAGGTCAGTTATTAAACAAGTTAATATAGAAAATAATGGGCATATTAATACGGAATCATGGCCAAAAGGATTTTTTGATGATGCACTTCGCGAAGCTCTAGCACTAGCGAGCGCACAAGCAAAAATTAGGAGTAAATGATGTGCATATTTGATGTAACTATAGACACTAATGTGTTGATGCATGGCAGCAACCCTAATGAAAATCGATTTCATGATACTGTAGAATTTTTGCAACTTCTTTTAGAGTGTGAGACGCATATATGTGTTGATATGGGTTTTAATTTCGAGGAGGGAGTTAATAATAGCATTATTGGGCATGAGTACTTAACGAAACTTGTCCACGGACAGTTTGGTTATGCTGTTATTACTCAAATGGCGCAAACAGGGAGGATTGACATGGTGGAAACTGATATCGGAATGGCTAAGAATCGCTCCCTTATAAATATGATTTCTAATAAGCATGATAGAGTCTTTGTTAGAGTTGCAGCAAACTCTCGGGCGCACGTACTAGTTTCTCACGATCTAAGGGACTTTCCTCCTCACACAAGAAAAGAGCTTAAGAAATTATTTGAGTTATTTGTTTCAGAAGCGTCAGAAGCTAAGAACTTATTGGCAGATGAGTAGTTTGAAAATCCCCTAGATTATTTTCTACCATCTGGGGGATTTTGAATTGCTCAACAAAGATCCGCATCCTCGACTCTGAGAATCGCCAGGCCGGGGCTGCCGGCGGTGCTGGTTCGGCTGAGGATGGCTTCGATGTAGTAAGCGTTTTGTATGAAGTCGAAGCTGGTGGTCCAACAGCCGTCGCTGACGCTGTGGGTCTGGTAGGCCGCGTTGGCGGGACGGGTGTTGCTGTCCAGCGTCAACAGCGTAGTGGTGACGCCGGTGTTGTAGTTGTACTGGCGGAGTGACAGCACGACTCTGGCGTCGCTTCCGTTATCGCGGAAACGGGCGCTGAGGCGTTTGTTGACGCCGCCGTTATCGAGGTCGGCGATGGCGGTGACGTTATACCGTAAAGTAACGCTGCTGGATGCTGGCGCTGCGCCACTGATCTGGGCGACGCCGCTGGAGAAGTTAACCTCCGCCGCATCCGCTTCGTCGACAACGCCGGTGGAGCCTACCGCCGTCCACGGCGAAGCCGCCCAGGCTGCGCCCACAAAACCGGTTGCGAGCGTGAAGGCGCCGGCCTGCAATAAAGTCGTCAGTTTTTGTGAGGGGCGTAGCCACTGACGTGAATGGCTGTGAGTTCCGCTGACTCGTTCCATACTTGCTGTCTCCGTTTCTTATTGGGGCGGCGTGGCCGGCCGCCGAGCGGGCTTCGGCGCATGGCGCCGGAACATAGCAAGCTTAGACTTGGAAAGAGGATCGCGCGTGGGAATATGTCGCAGCGGCTGCGTTAAAAAGTACCACGACAATATTAACGTGGCAATGATATTGGCATGTTAATAATCAGACGCATGGATGCGCCTGCGCGGCGGCTAGCCGCGGGAGACAGAGCCTGACATGTGCAGGCTCTGTCGTTGCAGACAAATAGAAGGAAGCTATTTGTCTGCCTGATTAATAGTGCTGGAAATCATCTCTGTCGGCTCACTGCTGCAAGGCCAGAATCACTCCGCCGCCGACCGCCAGGCTGATTAGCATGCCCAGTGCGGGAGCGTAAAACTGGGGCTTTTTGTAGTGCTTGTAAAGGTTGATAAGAATCAGCGCGACGAAGGCGATCAGGGCCAGTGACAGGGCGGGAATCGCCAGCGGCTTGAACATGACGGAGGCGGTGCCGGCGACCACCAGGCCAACGAGGAACACCAGTCCCATTTTGGCGTCATGAAAAAAGATCTGCATGAACATGAAACTCGCACTGGCGAAAAAGATCACGAACAAGACTGTGAACAGATTGAGGTTGGTTAAAACGACTTCGGACATGTGAGTTCCACGCGCTGGTTGGGCTGAAGGTCTGGTGCGAGCCCGACGATCATAATCCACCCTGACGAAAATGCAATTGCGGGCGGGGCGTATGTTGACGTAGGACCTGTGCGCCAGTTAGTCCAGGGTGCGCCGGTATTGGCGTAACCCAACGGCCATCATCACCGCGGTGAAAGCCAGCAGCGGCCATAAGTGCTCCCAGGCGGTCGTCCATTCGTTGCCTTTCAACAATAATCCACGGATAAAACGCAGGAAATGCGTCAGCGGCAGTGCTTCGCCAATAATCTGAGCCCATTGCGGCATGCCGCGAAAGGGAAACATAAAGCCGGACAGCAGGATGGACGGCATGAAAAAGAAAAACGACATCTGCATGGCCTGGGCCTGATTACGCGCGATGCTGGAGATGGTGATGCCGACGGTGAGGTTGGCGAGGATAAACAACAACACGCCGAGCATCAGCAGCAACGCCGATCCCAGCATCGGCACATGAAACACCCACAGAGCCGCGGCGAGAATAACGAGCACCTGAATGTAGCCGATCAGAATATAGGGCGTGATTTTACCGACCATGACCTCCAGCGGCTGCACCGGCATAGCCAGCAGATTTTCCATGGTGCCGCGTTCGTGCTCACGGGTGATGGCGAGTGAGGTCATCATGATCATCGTCATAGTCAGAATTACCCCCATCAGGCCGGGCACAATGTTGTACTGGGTGATGCCCTCGGGGTTATAGCGACGGTGGATATCAATGGAAAACGGCGCGCCGTTGCTCTGCAAGGAGGCCAGCGGCCCGTTGAGGTCATGAGCCAGCGCGGTGTTGGGGATCTGTTTGATCGCCGCCAGGGCGTTGGAGGTGGCGGCGGGATCGGTGGCGTCCGCTTCCAGCAGCAGGCTTGGCCGTTCTCCACGCAGCAGGCGGCGGGTAAAGTCGGCGGGAATGTTGATGACAAACTGCGCCGCGCCGCGGGCCAGGATCTCATTGGCGGTTTGCTCGGAGTCGGTGATTTCGGTGACATTGAAGTAGCGGGTGTTGACGATCGCCTGGATGATGCTGCGGGTATAGGCGCTGGATTCCGCGCTGCGCACCGCCATGGGCAGCTCTTTGGGGTCCGAATTGATGGCGAAACCGAACAACGCGAGCTGAATCAGGGGAATGCCGATGATCATGGCGAAGGTCAGCCGGTCGCGGCGCAACTGAATGAACTCTTTGGCGACCACCGCCCACAGACGGATGGGAGAAAGGAGCGTCACCATCTTTTTTCCTCCGAGCTGCGCATCAGCTGAATAAACACGTCTTCCAGGCGCGGCTGGGTGCGCTCAGGATTGACGTCTTCCTGCTCCGCGAAGGCGCTCAGATCCTTCTCCAGTTGCTGGGCGTCCGTGCCGGAAACAAACAAACGGGTTCCAAACGGCGCCACCTGCTCCACCGCGTCGATGCGCCTGAGCTTTTCCGCCACCTGATGAATGTCGTCGCTTTCTATGCGCCAGGTGGCCAGCCCGGAGTCGGCGATCAGAGACTGGGGCGACCCTTCCCCCACCAGGTGGCCATAAGCGATATAGGCGAGGCGATTACAACGCTCGGCTTCGTCCATATAGTGCGTGGACACTAGAACGGTGACGCCCTCGTCGGCCAAACGATGGATTTCCTCCCAGAAATCCCGTCGCGCCTCCGGGTCGACTCCAGACGTGGGTTCGTCCAGCAGCAACAGTTTGGGCTTGTGCAGCATACAGGCGGTCAGCGCCAGTCGCTGCTTCCAGCCGCCGGACAGCTCCCCCGCCAGTTGAGTCTGGCGACTTTTCATTCCCTGATTAGCGAGCGCTTCATCCACTGCTTTTCGGCGTTCTTGCAAGTGGTACATGCGGGCGACGAACTCCAGGTTCTCCCGCACGCTAAGGTCTTCATAAAAGCTGAAGCGCTGGGTCATGTAGCCGACCTGGCGTTTGATATGGCGGGCTTCCTTGATAATGTCATGTCCAAGACAGCGACCTTCCCCTTCGTCTGGCGTGAGCAGACCGCACAGCAGACGGATGGTGGTGGTTTTGCCGCTGCCGTTGGGACCCAGAAATCCGAAGATATCGCCCTTGTATACGCTGAGGCTGACCTTATCCACCGCCACTTTATCGCCGAAGGACTTCGACATGTCCTTGACCTTGATGACTTCCTCGCGATTATTCATGCGCTTCGAAACCGGGCGGCGTCACATCCACGGGTTGTCCCGGATGCAATTGCGGCGATTTGTCAGCGTTGGGCCAGGCCTTTACCAGATAGACGAACTTGTCCCGACTCTCCTTGCTGTAGATGTAAGGCGGCGTGAACTCCGCGTTCGGGCTGATATAACGTACGGTGGCCATGAACGGCGCGCCGCAACCGTCGCAGTGAACGCTGACCTGATCCCCGGTTTTAATGGCGTGCAGCGCTGTTTCCGGTACAAAGAAGCGCACATTGATTCGCTCTGGCGGCAGCAGTTCCACCACGGGTTGTCCGGCGGGTACAAATTCACCCGGGCGATATAGCACCTGCCGCACCAGCGCCTGCGTCGGCGCCGCCTGTTGTTTCTGCTGCAGGCTCCAGCGCGCTTCCCGCAAGGCGGCTTGCGCCGCCGCCACCTGCGCTTTGGCTGCTTCGAGCTGATCGGAACGGGCGGCGAGACGGGCGGAACTCATTTGCGCTTCAATTTCCTGGATCTGGCGCAGATTACGTGTGTGAGTCGTCTCCGCTTCGTCCAGGCTGGAACGGCTGGCGAGTTTGTTGGTGTACAGGTCGCGAGTGCGCAACAGCTGTTTGGAAGAGAGTTCGGCGGCGGCCTGGGCTTGTTCGTATTGGGCTTCGATTACCGCCAGTTCCTGCGGTCGTTTGCCCTTTTCCATGTCCGCCAGCTCTGCGCGGGCGCGTAGCAACTGAGCCTCCGCCTGTTGTTCCGCCGCGCGTTGGGGCTCATCGTCAATGCTGAACAGGTGGGCTGCGGCGCTGACTTGATCGCCTTCCTCCACCGCAACCTCAGTGAGCGCGCCGGCGGAGGGCGCTGCGATGAATATCGAGTCGCCTTCAATGTACCCCTGCCAGTACTCACTTGCGGCGGAGTCGCAACCTGCCAGCGCCAGTAGAGCCGCCAGTGCTGCAAAATTTCCGTAATCCATCGTTCTGCTCCTTGAACTGGAATAGGCGCCGTCCTCAGGAAGAACTGCGACGGCGATCGACTGTGATCAGCATCGCTCGTTGTAACTGATTGATCAATACAGACTTTTGACTAACCTGGAAAAATTTGACGTCTATTCGCGCCCGCTGGCCTCGAAGCGTACTCTCCCGGTGCGCAGCTATGGTAACTTAGCGGCTTTGCGCCTTTACCCCACCTTCTTCAAGGAGCGATCTTCCCGTGTACGAAATTCTCGACGCTATCGCCGATAGCTATAACCCTTTGATTGGCCTTGTGACGCTGGCGCTGTTGGCGTACACAACGTGGCGACGTCGCTGGGCGGCGGCAGGTCGATTGGCGCTGACATTGTTTGGCGGACTGGCGGTTGTCTATTCGTTGCAGTGGCTGGATCACTCTTTGGGTATATGGCCCGCGTTGGGCATGGACTACAGCACGCATACCGCGGTAGCCGTCGTCATTACGCTGAGCCTGATCGCCGCTGCGCCGCACCTGCGAATACCCGCTTTAACCGGCCTGCTCGGATATGGCCTGCTAATGCTATACCAGGAGTATCACAGCGTCGCCGATCTTCTCTCCACCGCCCTGGTCATTGCGCCGCTATGGTGGGGGTTGTCGCTGCTGTCTCGAGCCGTCTCCAGGGAAGTCGCGACGCAGTCGGCATAGCGGCGCTCAGCGCTGTGACAAGGCGCCTGCGAAGACCTATCATACGTCCTTCCATCGTCAACGGAGGGGCGTATGCAAGACGCATCGATCAAGCTCACGGAATTCAGTCACGGCGCAGGCTGCGGCTGTAAGATTGCTCCCGCAATTCTCGACCGCATTCTTCTTTCCCACTTGCCGTCCATCAACGATCCCCGACTGCTGGTGGGCAACGCGTCGAAAGACGACGCCGCCGCCTACGATTTGGGCGACGGACGCATTATTCTCAGCACCACAGATTTTTTCATGCCCATCGTCGATGATCCGTTCGACTTTGGCCGCATCGCCGCCGCCAACGCCATCAGCGATATTTACGCCATGGGCGGCGAGCCTTTGATGGCGGTGGCCATACTAGGCTGGCCGGTCAATACCCTGTCAGCGGAAGTTGCTCAGCGGGTAGTGGAAGGCGGTCGTCACGCCTGTCATGAAGCGGGAATCATGCTGGCGGGCGGGCACAGCATCGACGCGCCGGAGCCCATATTCGGGCTGGCGGTGACCGGCTCCACTGCTCATACGCACCTTAAGCGCAACGACACGGCTGTCGACGGCTGTTTGCTATACCTCACCAAGCCCTTGGGCGTCGGCGTGCTGACCACCGCGCAAAAGCAGAAGAAATTACAGCCGGAACACGCCCACTTGGCCTTGGAGCAGATGTGCGCCTTGAACAAGGTCGGCGCCAAGGCGGCGGGTCTGGCGGAGGTCTGCGCGATGACCGATGTGACAGGGTTTGGGCTGATGGGGCATCTGCTGGAGATGTGCGAAGGCGCCGGTTTACAGGCGCAAATACGCTACGAGGCGATTCCGCGCCTGGAGCCGGTGTTGGACTATATCCGACTGGGTTGCGTGCCTGGCGGCGCCCGCCGCAATTTCGACAGCTATGGCGAGCGTCTGGGCGCCATGACTGAAGAACAAAGACTGCTGCTGTGCGATCCGCAGACCAGCGGCGGGCTGCTTATCGCCGTCGCCCCAGAAGGCAGAAACGCGCTGGAGCGCATATTGAAGGACGCCGGCATCGCCCCTGCGCTGATAGGAACCTTGCAGGCCTATCGCGATGGCCCGCGCATCGAGGTGATGTGAATGAAGGCGTTTGGAGACGGACAGGATACTGAAGATTACCTTAATCTGTTTTTATCCGGCGCGCCGTTGCTCGATACCCGCGCTCCGGTGGAGTTCCACAAAGGCGCATTTCCCGGCGCCGTCAATCTGCCGTTGATGACGGACGACGAGCGCGCTCAGGTAGGACGCTGCTACAAACGTCACGGCCAGCAGGCGGCGATAGAGTTGGGACACAGGTTGGCGCATGGCGCGGTGAAAGAGTCGCGGGTGCAGGGCTGGCGTGAGTTCGCGCAGCGCCATCCGCAGGGATATTTGTACTGCTTTCGCGGTGGTCTGCGCTCCAGCATTTGTCAGCAGTGGCTGGCGGAGAGCGGCGTAGCCTATCCCCGTGTTCTCGGCGGTTACAAGGCCATGCGGCGTTTCCTGATCGAGTCTCTGGAAAGCATTTGCCAGGAAGCCCGCTTAGTTCTGCTGGCGGGACATACCGGCGGCGGCAAGACCGACTTGCTGGCGCGTATTCCGGGTGCGGTGGATCTGGAGCGTCTGGCTCATCATCGCGGCAGCGCCTTTGGCCGTCGCGCTGATGGGCAGCCCTCGCAAATCGACTTTGAAAACGCTCTGGCGGTGGCGTTGTTGCGGCAGCGTCATGGGTTCGCAAACGCGCCGCTCCTGCTGGAGGACGAAAGTCATCTGATCGGTCGCTGCGCATTGCCGCAGAGTCTGCGGCGGGCCATGGCGCAAGCGCCGCTGGTGGTGGTTGAGGTCGCGCTGGAACAACGAGTGGAACACAGTTTTCGTAACTATATTCTGCATAAATTAGACGAGTGGCGACGCCGCCAGGGCGAGGATGAAGGCTTTGAGCGCTTCGCCGACGATCTGCGTCAATCGATGTACAACATTCGCACGCGCTTGGGCGGGTTGCGTTATCAACAACTGAGCGAGATGCTGGAGGCGGCGCTGGCGCGGCATCGGCAGGGAGATCCCGCTTATCACCGGGATTGGATCAGATGTTTATTGGAAGACTATTATGATCCTATGTACGCCTACCAATTGCAGAAGCGTGCGGAGCGTATTTGTTTTCGCGGCGATGCCGCAGCAGTGCGCGACTATTTTGCGCATTCATCGTCAACGACGGCGACAGTCAGGGATAAGCGACTTTGACCGACGCGTAGCGGTCGCAATGCCTAAGGGCGGGAGAGGACAATGGCGGACAGCGAGACAAAACCTCTGGATTGGCGACGTTGGGGCGGCCTCGGGCAGGCGGCCCTGAACGGCGTCTTCGGCGATTATCTGGCCCGACGGGGCAACCCACTGGCGATTGAGATGGATTTCTATCATCAGCGACGGCCGCTGCCGTTGGATGAGACGCTGGCGCTACGCTCCGGGCTGGTGCTTTCCAACAAAATCGTCGTCTTGCTGCACGGGCTCACCAATCTGGAAAGCATCTGGGACATCAAACCCAGGCAAGCCGAGGCGGTTATGGAGCCCAAGCCGGATAATTATGGCTTGAGACTGCAACGTGATTTCGGCTACACCCCCCTGTTTCTGCGGTACAACAGCGGTCTACCGGTGCGGGAGAACGGGCTGCGTTTTTCCCAGCTGATGACGCGTTTGTTCGCCGCCTACCCGCTGGAAATCGACGAAGTCATTCTGATTGGTTTCAGTATGGGCGGATTGGTGATGCGCAGCGCGCAGAAATCAGCGGATCTGTCCGACGCTCCCTGGTTGCCGAAGCTCAAACGCTGTTTCTACATAGGCAGCCCCCATGAGGGGTCGCCTTTTGAACAAATGGGGCATCGCTTCAGCGCCTTCGTGCGCGAGTTTCCCCGGGATTACATCAATCAGTGGGCGGATTGGATCGACGGTCGCAGCGAAGGTATTCGCGATCTTCGGCAGGGACTGGACCCAGCGCCGCCTGTTGCGCCGGGGCGCGGCTTTTACCCTGGCGCCAGGCATTGCTTCATCAGTGGTTCGGTATCCCCGAATAACGGCAGCCTGATCAACAAACTGGTGGGAGACAGTCTGGTCACGCAAGCCAGCGCGCACCCCCGCGCTGCGCCAGCGGACAGCCGCTTCGCTCACTTCGAAGGCGTGCCGCACATTCCCCTGGCGCATAGCAATCGCGTGTATCGCCAGATTCAGCAATGGTGTGAAGAGGATGCGCTGGCAGGCGGATCGCCGCCATTGCGGCAAACCATTTCACTGACGCCGGTTGCCGCGCCTGAGGCAGCGATGTGGCGTGATGGGCGGCTGGCGGCGGGTGTGGTGGATTTACTGGCGGATGGCTATCTGCAAACGGTGGGCGCGGTGGAGTCCATGCACCGGGCCATCGCCCGCGACCCGCAGGAGGTGTTGGCCAGAATTCCGTTGGTGTGGCCGGTGGCGAGAGTAGTGGATGAATCCCACAAGGGCGTCGCCGGCGTCGTATACGGTTCGCTGAAATTGGGAGGGAAGCTGGTGCAGGGGGGAACTCGGTTCGTCGCCGGGCGCTGGGCCGGCAAGAGGTCGGATGGACGCCATCGGGAAGACGACGATCCGACCGTCGACAATTAAATCAACTGGGCGCCACGCACTTCACCATATGCGAGGCGACGGTCCCGCCGTAGTAGGTTCTGAATTTGCGGAACCACTTATGAAACTCCGCTTCCGGCACGTGAAACTCGCCGTAGTTGGGGTCAAATACGACGATGGTGGCGTCATTGGGAACGACCTGTCCCTGACGACCGGATATGGAGCGGAAGAAACCAATCGTATGCGCGCCGTCGGCGCCGACCACTTTCATCGGAAACCAGAAAGAATAGATGTAACCGGCGTATTGCGGTGACATCAACGTGCTTTCCAGCCAGCGCTGGCTGAAGTGAGAGTAGTCTTTGAGAAGCGCGACTTCTTTCAGGCCGCGTATTTGTATCATCAGTTTGTCCGCCTGCTTGTAGGCATTGCCGCCTTCATCCCAGCGATCCCCAAAGGCTTTTTGCAGCACCGGATTGCCAGCGCCTGAACGCACCCCTAACTTCGCCATCCGCTGCCTGGCGCGGGTGATGTCGCCATTGTCCTGAAACATCAGGCTCAGCCAGTTGATGGTGAAGTTATGACAGGCGCCCTCCGAAGCGGCCTGAGATCGTCCCGCCAGTCCCGACATGGCCACCGTCTGGTCAAACTCCGCTATCCTTCTGATAATCATGACTACCTCTACTACTCAAAAAAGATGATGCGGGCGGAGACAGCCTGACGGCGTTACTCAGCGCGCAAAACTTCGACTCGGGTTTTCAGGGGGAAGTTCATAAGCTTATGAAGAATAAGCGTTAATTAAATTTAATGGTGATCAATTAATTTGAGGAATGCATGAACAACAAAGCGCTGTTCTTAAAAATCGCGGCGGAGATTAACGCCATTAACGTCTGTGATTTGGCCTCCGCCTCCAGCAACAAAGCCCTGCTACAGGAGAAGCTGGCGTTGATGAAGTCTGTGATGAGCGAGGAAGGCGTCAGGTTTTGGGATGATTTTCTCTATGAATGCGAGGAGGCGACGGAGGACCTGGAGCTGGAGGAAGACTTTGAGGGCTGGGATCGTCAGCGGTTATCCAGATATATTGCAGCCGCGATTCATGAAAGCGGCGTCTTTAACCTGCTTGGCTTTCCTCAGAACCAGACCGCGTCCTTGTTAAATCTGCAAGACATGGCGGAAACGGAAATAGTGGAAATTTATGAGCACATCGAGAAAGTACAGTGGCGCATTATGGAGCTGTGCGTGGCGGAGCGTATGACGGCCTGACATCCATGATCAGTCAGGCCGATAGCAAGCGAGTTGCTTAACTCATCCCACAACACTTTTTGTATTTATGGCCGCTGCCGCACACGCAGGGATCATTGCGGCCGATTTTGCGATTGATAGGAAGCGCTGGCGCTGGGGGTTCAGGTTCTTCCTGTTGGCGTTGCGCGCCATATTCCTCCAGGTCCAGCAGCTCTTCAATACTGAGTCTGGGCGTGGAGCGTTCTTTGCGGAATCCCAGGCTGATTTCCGCATCCTCCAGGTCGCCGCCGCAGATCAGGTCCACGCAGTTGAGCGTATATAACCGGCGGATGCCGTCGATGGCCTGAGTGGCGTTCAGCTCCAGCAAGCGGGCGACCAATATGCCGTTGAGGACTTTGGCGGATCGGTTCGGAAATTCCATGTATGCGCGGAAAATCTCCACCACCTGATCTTTGTGCGCCGGTTGTGCGACCGCAATAGCCGCCAGCGCCTTAACCGCCAGTGCGGGAATCAGCTCGTCTTCGGCGGGCTCCTGCAGCTTTCTCGCCAGCGGCGCGATAGCCACCGGGCCGATCATGGCGAAGGCGCGATGAATTTCCGCCAGGGCCCAATCCTGAATATAGAGAAAGTCAAAACTGTTCAGCAAAGGCATAACGGCCCGTTCCGCCTGCAATTGCCCCAGCGCGCGGCAGGCGTGCAACGGCGCCCATGACAGGCTGCTGTTTTCGTCTTCGAGATTAAGGCTCTCATCCGTCAAAATCTGGATAAGTTCGGGGATGTCATCCTGGTTAAAACCATACTGCGCCACATAGTCCGGCCAGTCGAAATTTTTAGGAGGGCCGATATTCAGCAAGGCTTTGATTTTAGGATTATTCGTGATCATAAAATACGTTGGTTCCAACTTATCCATTGGTCGGGATTACTGAGGCGGACCGCGCAATTGAGTCCCGCCCCGGAAAAGTGCTTAAATGCGCGGCGGAAGGATATCAGGTGAGATCGCGACGCTTAAGTGGAAATTGCAAACTTCAATAACGCAGGTGCGGATGCATACCCCAATCGATCAGAAAACCGACGTCGCGGGCTACTGTGGGTCGCGTTGCTGGGATCTGTCGGCGCGCATTTGGGGCTATTAATGTCTCCATCCATGGAGTGGCCAGTCGCATCGCGCCCAGTCTCGTCCACCATTACGATTCAGATCAGAACGCAGCAAGCGCCAGATACATCAGTTCCAGAAGCGGACATTGCTGAGACCCCCGTTCCTGATTCCACGCCTGCAACCTCGGAGGCAAAGCCCGAGCCTCCGCAACCGACACAGGTCAAACCCGAACAACGAGTCGTCGAGACGCCGCCCAAGCCTCGTAAGCAGGAAGAACCGGCTGCGCTGGAAAAGGCGCCGCCTGCAGCGACGGTTAAATTACAAACGGAGCCGGCAAGCCAGCCGCGAAAAAAACTGTTGCTGGATAATGCCCTGGAATACGCCAGGGACAATGTGAGGACTGAGCCAGAAGACAAGCCCAAACATTTTGATCGACGTCTGGATCAGGCGCTCATGGATGCGAAAATCTATAACCAGGAGGGCGAATACCCGCCTGATGCCGTGGAGAGCTTTGAGGACAGCGCCGGGCGCCGTTTCGTTAAAGTGCAGGGAGGCGGTTGCTTTGAATTGGTGAGTGAGGAAATGAGTCGGCGCAAAGGCGACGTCTGGTACTTTTCCGACGGTTGCGGAGGCTCCGATGACGATAAAATCCAAATCGACTTTAAGAATCTGAATTAGGAAGGGGAGTTAAGGCGTCGCCGAATACACGCAGAAAGCGTGATCCCCCGCCTGGGCGGGGGAGGAAACCGACTTACTTGGCGTCAAACGTCAAGTTGAAGGTGACGGGAACGGAAATGCTGATGGAAGGCAGCTTGGCGATGTCCTTCAGCTTCATGACGCCGTCTTTCAGAGCGAAATCCGCGGCGTTGATGACCAGCGGCTGCAGCGTGGAAACCACCACCTGCTTATCGGAGACGCGATTGATCACGACTTCCGCTTTCACTTCTTTCTTCACGTCGTGCAGTTCCAGAGATCCGTCCAGGCTCGTCACGATGGATGCGCCGGGAGCGGCTTTTTTCAGCAGCTCAGGATCAAGTTTTACGCTGTAAGTCGCTTTCGGGAATTGCCCGGTCTGAAAAAGTTCTTTCTTCATCCGCTCATTACGGATATCGATGTTAGTGGCGACGCTGTTCAGGTCGATTTCCAATATGGCTTCGCCTGCGTCATTGATGCTGCCGCTCAATTGGCCAAAGTGGTGCACTTCAGCGACATCGGTGGCTTTGATGGAGATAAAGCTTAACTTGGATTCTTCGTTGTTCAGCTGCCAGTTCGCAAATACGGAGCTGCTGATACAACACAAACCCGCCAATAACCACTTTGCTTTCACGTTTTCACCTCGCTGTGACTGTATAGTTTAATCCCTGGTTTCGGAACGTAACTGGGGATGGGTACTGTAAAAGGCGGTTACTGTACCAGAAAATGACCTGGATTAAATAAAGTAAAAATATAAAGCTTTTGTTAAATTTTACTAATATTCAATGAGTTGCAAGACAGCTTGTTACTTCTTCGAAGGGATTAGGCAAGATGGGGCGACCATCTGAAGAGGCCGGTTAGGCGGGGCGATGCTTTCTTATTAATCAGGCAGTCAAATAGCTTCCTTCTATTTGTCTGCAACGACAGGGCCTGCGCATGTCAGGCCCTGTCTCCCGCGGCTGGCCGCCGCGCAGGCGCGTCCATGCGCCTGGTTATTAACATGCCAATATCATTGTCATATTAATAAGTCGGTCGGGAAAAAGAAGTAGTTCGGAAAAATGTAGGTTGGAAAAGCGAAGCGCCTTCCAACGCTGCTGAATAGCCACTGATCCGCTCCCAAGTCAGTATTAAGCGCCTTTGCCATTTTCGGCGATAGTCCGACATGGGTCGTTGGATGGCGCGTTGCTTATCCAACCTACGTTTGCTTTAAGTCCTTGCCATCTCTGCTCCCGTTGAAACAAGAAAATGCTACGGGCACTGAAATGGGTGCTCAGCCAAATATTCTTCTAATCCGAACTGATTCTTTCCCTCCAGCGCGTCTGCTTTCAGCCCGACATAGTAATACTGATATGTCACATCGCAGGGAATGCCTGGGTCTGAATAAACCCCAGCGCCGCCGCCAAAAATTGTAAGCTCAGGGTCGTTTCGATTTTCTGGCGTATCATCCAGGCTCGTTGTCCATCTTCCTTTAATTTCTACGCGCTGGCCGTTTTCCCCAACGTAGTAATATTTTACGTCTTCGGCGGCTATCCAACCCTCGTTCAGTTCCCCTTGGGTCAGCAAAACGCCTGATGGAGGAATTTCATAAATCCGACTCCCCTTCTCGTGCCTGACAGGCTCTCCAGAAGGAGTGTTAAACAGGATATAAAACATACCTACAAAATTATCTGGCAACAGATAGATTTCTGGTTCTGGCGAAGCCGCTTTTTGTCCGCAGGCGGCGACAAGCGACATGGAGGTCAGCAAGAGACAGATAGGTAACTTATTCATTAGCTTTGATTATCGAGACAGGGTGACGCGCAGTATTTCTGATAAGGCCGTCGCCTTCAATGGACTAAAAGGCATAGCGTCAGGTGAATTGAGAGAAGAAGGGAAAAGGCTGGTGGACCGAGAAAACAAGCCGACGCTTGAGCCGTTGCTGGCGCCAAGCGTGATAGGCTTGCCTGATGGAGTTATTTCATAGGGCACTGGAATGGGTGCTTATCCAAATATTCGTCTAATCCGAACTGATTTTTCCCCTCTAGTACGTCTGCTTTCAACCCGACATAGTAAGACTGGTATGTCACGCTACAGGGAATGCTTGGGTCTGAAATAACCCCAACTCCGCCGCCAAAAATTGTAAGCTCAGGGTCGTTTCGATTTTCTGCCGTATCATCCAGGCTCGTTGTCCATCTGCCTTTAATTTCTACGCGCTGGCCGTCTTCCCTGACGTAGTAATATTTTACGTCTTCGGCGGCTATCCAACCCTCGTTCAGTTCCCCTTGGGTTAGCAAGACGCCTGATGGGGGAATGTCATAAATCCGACTTTCTTTCTCATGCCTGACGGGCTCTCCGGCAGGGGTGTTAAACAGGATATAAAACTTACCTACAAAATTATCAGGCAACAGATAGATTTCGGGTTCAGGCGAAGCCGCTTTTTGTCCGCAGGCGGCGACAAGCGACATGGAGGTCAGCAAGAGACAGATAGGTAACTTATTCATTAGCCTTGATTATCGAGACAGGATGACGCGCAGTATTTCTGATAAGGCCGTCGCCTTCAATGGACTAAAAGGCATAGCGACGGGTGAAAAAAGAAAAGTAGGAGGAGGAAATGGCAGGCGGATCGAGAAAACAAACCGACGCTTGAGCCATTGCTGGCGCCAAGCGTCGGGTGGAATGAACGTTTTAGCTGAAGCCGTTAATTTATGTCAGTCACAGCGGTGGTCGTTACGGTCAGTGTGGTCGCATCTTTGTCGGATGCGTTAAAGCGGAAGGTGACTTGGCTTTCTTCCGTCAGGGTCAGGCTGAGGTTATCGCCGTCGGCGGTAAGCGCGGCGGTTTCCCCCGGCGTCAGCGTCAGGCCTCCGCCGAGGTTGATGGCCGCCCAGTCCGCATCGGCGATTTTCAGGCCGTAGCTCCCCGCCGCAAGAGTCAGTGTGGCGACATAGTCGCCATTGCTGCTGAAGGTCAGGGGCGTATCAGTACTCCAGCCGTTCATGTCCCCGCGCAGATACACCGTGGTTGCGCCGTAAGGCGGAATGGCGGAGGGATCTTTGTTGTCGTAATTCACCGGCAGGCCGGCGCCTTGTGACGCCCCCTGGGGTTTGACGAAGACGGCGCTGGTGAGGGCGGGGACGGTGAAGCTGTCGCCGCTGCTTGTAGCGCCTGCCGCCACGGGATCGGCGCCGGAGGCCTGGGCGTCGATCAATTGGAAGCCGCTGGCGCTGGGAACAGTGATAGTCTGCTGCGCGCCAGTGGCGTTGATGATCGCTACGATAGCGTCGTGATCAGGATCAAGATCGGTCAGGCCGGTTCCATCGTCGATGGACATGGCGATCAGACCGGGAATCTGGCTTGAACCCACATTATGGAAGTCCACTCGCGCTTTGATATCAGCGGCGCTTTCCAGACGGAACAGCTTGCTGCCGCTGCGAATGCGCAGGAAGTCGCGGAATATGGCGGCGGCGTCGGTAATCTGAGCGGCTGACGTTTGCGCATTGGCGTTGGCGATAATGCTCTGGATCAACGGCCAGTTGGCGCCGTCTTTATCTTCTCTCGGCAGCCCGACATTCCAGTTGTTGTCGGCGTAGCTGAAGTCCACTTTATTGAACCAGTCGCCGGAATCGTAACTATCGCGCTGCATGGACTTGGAGCGCAGGATTTCCGATCCCATGTGCAGGAAAGGCACGCCCTGGCTCAACAGTGGAATGCTGAGGGCCAGCAATTGCATGCGCACGCGATCCTGGGCGCTGACGTCCGTAGCGATCTTGTACTGGTTGTTGTCCCACAAGGTCTGATTGTCGTGCTTGGAAACGTAATTGATCGTGTCAGCCGGGTCTTTCGCATAAGCGGTAGGCTGGCCGTTGTAGTCCAGATTAGCGCCGACGTTGGTGGCGCCGGAGGCGTCCACCAGCACGAAGTCCGTCAGGTTGCCCGCCATGCCGACGCGAATATTATCGGTCAGGCCCAGTAGCGTGGCTTTTTCTGTATCGGAGCCGCTGTTGAACTCGTTGGGCAGGGTATACAGCCCGTTAGCGAAGCCCTGGTTGGCGCGCAGGCTGTCTGCGGAATCAAAGGGACCGCCGCCGCGAACCGCGTCGCGCAGGCGGTCGGTGAAGGTGCCGATCTGGCTGCCGCTCATATTGAGCTGCGTGGCCTGGACGAAACGGGCGTCATTCTGCACTTCGCCGAAGTTCCAGCCTTCGCCATAGAAGTAGACGTTGCTGCGTACGGCGCGCACTTTGGCGAGGGCGGATTCGATGCCGGATTTGGGATGATGGCCCATCAGATCGAAGCGGAACGAATCGATGTGATAGTCACGGGCCCACACCACCAGTGAATCCTCCATCAACTTCTGGAACATGGCGGCCTCGGTGGCGGTGTTGGAGCAACAGGTGGAGTTTTCCACCGCGCCGGATTCAGGATTCAGGCGCTGGTAATACCCGGGAACAATCTTGTCCAGCACGGATTTTTCAGCGGCGCCGGCGTCGTTAGTGTGGTTATACACCACATCCATGACCACATTCAGTCCCATATCATGCAGCGCCTTCACCATACGACGGAATTCCAGAATGCGCGAGGTTCCCTCCGGTTCATTGGCGTAGCCGCCTTCCGGCGCGGTGTAGTGATAAGGGTCATAGCCCCAGTTAAAGCTGTCCAGGGCGCGCAGATCGTTCATCAACGCCTGGGCGCAGCCGCTTGCGGGGTCGCAAGCTTCCAGTACGCTGCGCAGGGTGGCGGAGTCCGTTACGGATGTATCTCCGCACAGGGCGGCGGCGCTGCGGAGTGCGCAGAATTCGGCTTTGGTGCTGTCCAGGTCAGCGCGGGCGCCCTGGCGTTCGTCAACCGTAGCGATATCGAACGCAGGCAGCAGGTGAAGGTGGGTTAATCCCGCGTCTTTTAAGGCTTGCAGATGCGTCATGCTTTCCCGGCCAGGTTCGGTGTACGCCAGGAATTTACCGTTATAAGCGGCTGTGCCGTTGTTATCTGAGCCGCTGAAGTCGCGAATATGCGTTTCGTAGATGATAATGTCCTCCGGCGCTGCTACGGCGTAAGCGGAGGGATCGGCGTCTGCGCTCCAGCCGCTTGGTTGCAGGGCGGCGTCATTCAAATCCGCCACCTGGCTGTATTCGCTGTTGGCGGAGAGGCTGAGAGAATAGGGATCGGTGACGTCGAACGTTTCAACGCCGCCGGTCTGAGGGTGATACACCTTCACTTCATAGCGGTAGTAGCGGCCGTTGTCATTCTGGTCGCTGGCGAAAGTCCAGACGCCGCTGGCGCTGTCTTCCGTCATGACGTCGGCGGAAAGCAGATTTTTATCTGCGTCATAACGTTTCAACTTCACGCTTTGCGCCGTCGGCGCCCAGAGTTTGTAGACGGTGGCGCCGGCAGTGACGGCGCCCAGTTGCGCGTCGGCGGCGGCTTCGGCATAGAGCGCATCCAACGCGCCTCGCGTCTGCACTTGCGTGGCGTCGCGCAACTCGCCGCCGGTGCTGAATTGCGCCACGACCAGTTGTTCTTTCAGCAACGCTTTGGCGTCGACTGAGTCAGGCAAAGTCCAGGCGCTGTAAGAGGCCAGATGTGGAAAACGGGCTTTGACCTGATCGCTCAAGCTGGAGGAGGTCAGTTCAATCGTTTCGCCTCCGCTCAGTTCGCCAGTGGCGGGGTTCACGGTGATTGAGGCGTTAGCGGAATGGTACAGACGCACGCTGCCGGAGCCGTTATAGGCGATGAGGTCGGCGTCCAGCCAATGGGCTTTGGCGCCTTCCAGCGCGACGGGGGGACTGGTTAGCGGATCGGGATAAAGTACGCCCACTCCGCTGAAGGAAAAGGCGTCGTCGCCCAGGGTCGCTTTGGAGTAGGTATGGTCCTGACCGCCGAGATCCTTGTCATCGCCTTTGTGCATAATCAGATTGAATGACGACCAATTGGCGCTGTCGAAATCAATCACGTAATACGCGCCGTATTTGCTGCTGACGCCTGTGGCGGGGAGGGGGTTGGACCAGCTGGTTTCACCGCCGCTGATGTATTCGCTGGAGCTGAAAGCAGCGCCGGAGGCGCTCCACAGGTGCAGTCCCCAGCCGTCGTAATTGTTGTCTTCGCGTTTGTAGTAAATAACGGCCTGGGAGGCGGTGGGCGTGTAGAGGCCGTCATCGCCGTCACTAGTTCCATCGCCTTTATCGCCGCCCCCGTTGGAGCAGCCGAACAGGGTCAGTAGAGTCAACGCCAGCAAGACGCTGACGCCTTGCCTGCAGTTCCATGTAAAACAACGTTTCATAGAGGTACGCCTTTCTGATTATATTTGTTGTTGCTTTGAGTGCGTTTGGTGAGGCTATGCTAATGGCAACGCGCGCCCCTCACCAACCAGCCGCCCGAGCCGTGGATGCGCGATATTGTATTTTATAATCAATAGGTTACGTAGTTTATACGGACGGCGATCGAATCCAGATAGCGAAATTCCCCCCTAAAATCCCCCCTGGAGGAGATGGCGCAGGCTTATCCTCCTTGCTGGCGGCGCAGATCGGCGTATAAAAGATGAAAATACGCCCCCAGGGTCATCCCCAGGGGCGCTGAGAGGCCAGGTTGGAGGGAGTGCGTCAGTTGATGGCGTAGGAGCCGTAGCGCATGCGTTTGGCCAGTGTGACAGTGGCTTTTTCCGGGCTCATGCCGGGATCGTGCAGAAACTCGTGCAACACGGCGTAGAACTCTTCCTGCACCCGCGCGGTGGTGGCCATACCGTGGGCGATGCTGGGCAGCAAACCGCCGTTTTTCTCCGCCGCCAGAAAGTCCGCGCGGCTCAGGCGGGCGCAGTCGTCGAACTGGTCCAGGCTGACATCCCTGCGCGCAGGGATGGAGCCTTTTTTCAGATTGAACACATTCTGGAAAGTCTCGCTCATGATGGCGTCCGCCAGGTCCTGTTGCGCGGCTTGGGCGCTTTCAGATTTGAGCTGGAACATCACCAGCGTGTCGATGTTGTAGAGAAACTGGTTGGACGTGCCCGGCATGGGCGCGCAGAGGAAATCTTTACCGGCCTTCTGGCCCGCTTTTTCAAACTCGCCTTTGGCCCAGTCGCCCATGAACTGGAACGCGGCCTGACCATTGATGACCGCCTGGGTGGCGACGTTCCAGTCCTGGCTTTTCAGGTCAGTCTTGAAATAAGGCTGCAAGCGGCGGAATTGCGCCAGCACTTTGGTCATAGTGTCGCTTTTGATGACGCCATAGTCGTTCTCAACAAAAGCCAGCCGATAGAACTCTTCGCCGCCCACCGCCAGCGCGACGGACTCGAACACGGTGGCGTCCTGCCAGGACTGGTCGCCATGAGCGATGACCGGATAGCCTTTGGCTTGAATCTTCTTCGCGGCGGTTTCGAACTCTTCCCAGGTGGTGGGAACGGCGACGCCGACGTCATCAAGAATGCGTTTGTTGATCCACATCCAGTTGACCCGGTGCACGTTTACGGGCGTGGAAACATAGTGGCCGCGAAATTTGGCGACGTCCGCGATCACGGGAGGCAGTTTCTCGTCCCATTGCTGCTTCTGCGCCAACTCGTCCAGATTCTGCAGAAAACCCAATCTGGCCCAGCGTTCGATATCCGGGCCCTTGACCATGGCGGAAGCGGGCGGGTCGCCCTGGATCACGCGCTTTTTCAGTTCGGCGTTGGCGCTTTCGCCGCCGCCCCCCGGGACCACAAAGTCGCGCCAGGTATGCCCGCCTTTTTTCACCAGATCCTTCAGCACGTCGATGGCGGCGGCCTCTCCCCCGGAGGTCCAGTAATGCAGCACCTCGACTTCGCCGGCCGTTGCGGCCTGACTCTGCCAGCATAGCGCCAATGAGAGAAGGATCGTTTTCTTATTCATGGGTTTTCTCCTCGTGCGAACTTAAACTGCAGTTCAATTGAGCCACGCTGCCGGTTTCCGAAACGACGCCAAACGCCGCAGCCTTTCGGTCCGGCTTTCTTAATCGTTTAACGTACAACGCCCGCACTCCGGCGAGCCCTGGCGCTTTCCCCGCCAGCCTCCCTGCATTCCGGACAAACTGCAGTCTGCAATTCGGGCCGGCTTCCTTACCCGCCGCCGACGCTCCAACAGGAAAAGAGTCGGTCCGGTCAGGTCGCGCGCTTGCTGCGGCTACCTTCCCACGCTAAAGGGGAAATGGGTAAAAGACTTACGGCTTTTGGGGAATTTCATTCGGGAAAGTAATCTGCAGGCGGCCAGTGAACTGTCCATACTGTAAAACGCCAGCCATGGGCGGCGACTCTCTCCATCAAGGCGGCAAAGGTAATGAAAAGCGGCGGCATTGCAATCGGAAAATGCGAGCGGGCCGCCTGAATGTGACAGACAGCCCGGTTTTCTGCTTTTTCTTATGGGGCAGGAAGTTAGATCAGCTTATGTTGTTGCAGGAAGCCATCCGCCGTCGTGACTTCGGCGAAGAAGCCGATGACGCTGGCGAGCATGGCCCGTTGCACTTGCTCCGCCGGGACGCTCTCTCCGTCAAGAATAAGGTCGCGGGTGGCGGTGGCGTCGCCGATCAGAGTGACGCCGTAGCCATGCTCCGCCGCGGCGCGCACCGTGGTGTTGACGCACATGTGCGTCATCATGCCGACGATCACCAGATGTTTGATGCCCTGCTTCTCTAAGAGTTGATCCAGTTCGGTGCGAAGGAAGCTGCTGGGGTAGTTTTTCACGACGACGGTTTCATCTGCTTCAGGCGTGACGGAAGCGTGAATCTTTTGCCCTTCCGTACCGGGAAGAAAGAACCCGCGGTCGCCAACCATTTCATGCTGGATGTGGATCACCGGCAAGCTGGCGCGGCGGAATCCCTGCAACACCCTGGCGGCCTGCGCGGCGGCCTGTTCGGATTGATGCAGCGCCATGGCGCCGCCAGGGAAGTAGTCGTTCTGGATGTCGATTAACAGCAATGCTGTGTTGTGTAGGTTGATCGCTGGCAGGTTGGTCGCAGTCATGCTTGTCTCCTTTTGTCTTCAATAGGGTTCAGGTGGCCTGCCCCGCTGGCTTGGCGATGGGGTTCGGCTGGCGGATCAGGTTGAGGACTATCTTAGGGACTGGAGGCGGGATATGCTGATGTCGTAAACGACAAATGCGGGGTGGATTACGACATGGCGCAAACCCAATCAGGCATCAAACGTTACGAGGTGGGCGTGCTGCTTTATCCCACTTCCATGCAGTCGGCGGTGTTTGGACTGAAAGACTTGTTATCCGTGGCGGAAGAATACCGGCGGCAGGCGGCGTCGCCGCATTGGCCTGAGTTGCGGGTCAGTTTTTGGCGCACAGGGGAGGACGCCGGGCAGCCGGGTCTGAGTTCCCGTCCGCTGCATGAGGCGCTGCAGGCGGCTCCAGACGTGCTTATCGTTCCGCCCTGCTTTGACGCTCTGGCGGTGGACTGGCGCCAACCGGCGCTGACAACCGGATTGCAGGCGTTGCATGAGCATGGCGCCATCATGGCGTCCGCCTGCGCCGGCAGTTTCGCCCTGGCCGGCGCGGGTTTACTGGATGGCCGTAAAGCCACGACCCACTGGCGGCTGGCGAAGGATTTTCAGGCCATGTTTCCGTTGGTTGAGCTGGTGGAGGATGAGTTGCTGGTGGATCAGGGCGACGTGGTCACCGCGGGCGGCGTCAGCGCCTGGATGGATCTGGGGCTGCGTATGATTCAACGGGTGACCTCCGCCTCCCTGACCATGAACCTGGGCAAGTTTTTTCTGGTGGATACTGGCCCTCGTCGCCAGCAGTATTATCAATTGTTCGCCCCGGATTTCTCCCACGGCGACAGCGCCGTGCGCAAACTGCAGTTATGGTTGCAGGAACGCATGGCGCAGGACGTCTCGCTTGAAGAAATGGCGGCTGTGGCCCGGGTTGGCGAGCGTACGCTGCAACGGCGTTTTCGCAAAGCCCTGGGCATGACGCCGCTGCAATATGTGCAGCAACTGCGCATTCAACGCGCCAGGGAGCTTCTGGAAACCAGCATGGCGACAGTGGAGCGTATTATCTGGGATGTGGGCTACGAAGACCCCAGCTCTTTTCGCAAACTGTTCAAACTCGCCACCGGCCTGACCATGACGGAGTATCGCGCCCGCTTTCAGCCAACCTGTATGAGCTGGTGACCCGCTTCAAGAACTGGCGCTTTGCGACTGCTCGGACAGCTGCAGCAGGCCAAGCTGGGCCTGCTGGGTAAAGTGGCAGAAGGAAAAAAACTGCTCCGGTGACGGACGCGTGCGACAATCCGCGTTATCGGCGTATATCAGTCCGACAATGCGCGGGCCTACGCGCAACGGCGTGAACATGCTCGGCGTGCGTCCGATCAGGCGGTCGAAGTCCGGTCCGCGCAGAATCCGCCAGGCGGGATCGTCCGCATTGGTGAAACAACCGCTTTGCAGCGCTTTCGCCATGGCCGCGAGCAGGCTGTCTGACTCCAGATTGACGTAGAAATTTTCTTTCCAGTGATCCGTATGCGGCCCCAGCACCTTCTTCGGAACCAGTTGCTTCTGGCTGCGGTCGGTCATCAGCAGCGCCACGCGGGTCAGGCCGACTGCGCGGTGCAGGCCTTCCACTACCGTCATGAGTATCAAGTTGATGTCAGGCTTTTCCGTCAGCATCACTGACAGGTCGCGCAGAATCTGCAACTGCAACGCCGGGTCTGCCGGTTGCGGCGGCGTTTGTTCGCCGGCGTAGCGGGCGTTATGGCCGGGGATATGGTTGACAATCTGTTTCATGCCGATGGCCGCGGCGATTTTTGCCGCCTCCTGAGCGTTGGTTTTCAGGCGCTGCTCCAGGTTGTCCGGTTGCTCGTTCAACTGCGAGGCGAGGTGGTTGATGGACTGTCGTAAGGTAGGCGAATTCCAGCCCTGTTCGGCCTCTTCCACCAGGCCAACGATACTGCGGATCATCGTCACCATCTGGTTGTCCGCCTTGCCGCCGCTGACTACTGCTTGCAGCAGCGGGCCCAGTTTCCAGCAGTCCACCAGCCCCCGTGTGATGGCGGGGAAAGTGGCGCCGAGAACCTGTTTCTGGGCGGTGACCGGCTCCTCCCGAACCAATAGCTCATCAAGGGCCTCCGCCTGCGGCGTGCGACAGGACCAGAACGCCAGCTCGCCAATATTGCTGAGCAACGCGGCGATGAAAATCTCTTCACTGCGCGATGGCGTGAATTTGCCCAGCAAACGCTTGGCCTGCACCGCCGCATGCAGTGCGCGGGCGAGGCTTTTCTGTAAATGGATGCGGGGCGATTTGCTTAACAGCGCGTCGATCACCAGGGAGGAAACGGCGATAGAGCGAACGGTTTCGAAGCCCAGCAGCATGATGGAGCGACTGATGGTGCTCACCGGCTGACAGGATGGATTATAGAAGGCGGTGTTGGATTGCCGGATGACTTGCGAAGTCAGGTCGGCGTCTTTCAATATGACGTCCGCCAGCTGCTGTACGGAACAGTCGCCGGTAGCGGTGAGCTCGTTGATTTCCCGCATTGTCTGAGAAAGTACGGGCAATTCGACTCGGCTCAGAAAGTCGACCCAGGCTTGGCAGTTCTTGGCGATCATTAAAGGTCCCCCCTGTCGCCCAGTATGACCGGCGAAACAGGGGAATTCCGTAACGGTTTTGCAACCGGACTTGTACGGAAGGTGTGAACTCTGTGCAGATTTGCGTTAGTCAGTGACTAAATGTTGCGCAGCTCCGCCAGCATTTCATCCATGAACGGGGTCTTATAGCCAAGGCCCCTGGCGCGGCGGCTGTCCAGACTGACGTCGCGGGGGCGCTTGGCCGGCATGATGACATCCCTTTGTTTTTGCTCCTGAACCAGATCTTCATCAAGTCCAAAGGTACGCGCCAGGGCTTTAAGAAAGTGATGGCGGGAGACGGTCTCTATGCCGCCCAGGTGCAGGGTGAGACCTTGCTGCATCTGGAAAAAGCGTACGATGCCCTGAGCGGCGGTGGCGTAATCCACCGCGGAGCGATATTCGTCGACAAAGCCGGTGAGCGTCTCGCCCTGACGCAGGCGCTCCAGCCATTGCGTCACGCCGCTCGGCTTGAGCAGACCCAGGCCGAACATCCAGGGCATACGCACGATGGTGGCGCGGGGATGCTGTTCGCGGATCAACTTCTCCGCCATCGCCTTGTGCTCGCCATAGCGGTTGATGGGGTTCACCGGATCGCTTTCCCGGTATACGCCCTGACGGCCGTCGAACACCAGATCGGTGGAGGTGAACAGCAGCGGAATATCTCTCTCCGCGCATAAAGCGGCGAGCAGGCGCGTCGCTTCCACGTTCACTTGCAGAGAACGCTCCGGTTGCTGCTGGCAGGTATTGGGATCGGACAATGCGGCGGCGTGGATTACGGCGTCCGGCGTCAAATTGCGGAACATGGCCTGCGTCAGCTCGGCGTCGCACAGATCCTGGCGCACGCGAAACGGCGCTAAATCCTCCGGCAGCGTCACCTGATGGCTCTGCGCCAGCACTTCGTAATCCTGATTCAGCGCCCGGCAGATATGCGCGCCTAAAAAGCCGCTGGCGCCGGTGACCAGCACTCTGGGTTTTTTGGCTTCGTTGGAAAAAAGTTGCATGAAAGTCCCTTGGTTTTTGGCCTGAGCCTGTGAACGGCAAGTCTGCCATTTAAGGCGGTTGTGATACAATCGGCGGTTTGTTTGCGGCCTTTGGACTTTTTTATTTTCCCTTGGGGATGATGGAGGTAGTTGATGAGAGTCGGCGCGTATCGTTCGGAAGCGATGTTGATTGTCGCGGCGGCGATTTGGGGGTTCGCCTTTGTCGCCCAGGTGGCGGGCATGGAGCACGTAGGCCCCTTTACTTTCAACGCCGCCCGCTTTGTGCTCGGCGGCCTGTCATTGATTCCTCTGCTCATCATCTTGCCGCGCCTGCAGCGGGTGGCGCCGGCCAAGCCCAAGGCTAAAGGCCTGTTACTGGGAAGCTGTCTGGCGGGTTTTTTTCTGTTCGCCGGCGCCTCGCTGCAACAGGTGGGGCTGCAGTACACCACCGCCGGTAAGGCGGGCTTCATCACCGGGCTTTATATCATTCTGGTTCCGATGTTTGCGTTATGCTGGGGACAGCGGGCCGAAGCCAAAATATGGTTTGGCGCGGCGCTATGCGTCATTGGCTTGTTTTATCTCAGCGTGCGGGAAGACTTTACCGTCTCCTATGGCGACTCCCTGCAATTGATCGGCGCCGGATTCTGGGCGGGGCATGTGTTGATGATCGGCTGGCTGTCCCCCCGGTTTAACCCTTTGCATATCTCCATCTTGCAGTTCCTGGTGTGCGGCGTAGTGAGCTGGATAGTGGCGTTCGCCGTTGAAACGCCCACTTGGAGCGGTCTGTGGGGCGCTTCCTGGTCAATCGCCTATGCGGGCTTCATGTCTGTGGGAATCGCCTATACTTTGCAGGTGATCGGCCAACAGCATGCGCCGGCGACCCGGGTCGCCATCATCATCAGCCTGGAGACGGTTTTCGCGGTGCTGGGCGGGTGGTTGCTGCTTCAGGAAGTCCTGGATGAAAAAGCCATTTATGGCTGTGGTCTTATGCTTGCCGGCATGATAGTTTCGCAGCTGAATTTCAACCGTGGCCGCACCCGAGAGAGAAAGTTGCTGGACTCCGGCGCGGCGGGTTCCTGATCAGGCCTTTCGGTCTGAACACAACGCTTAAAAAACGCCTGTTGGACTGTATAAGACGCCAGTTGGGCTATGCAAGTCCGCCAACTACTGTAAAATACGGGGCCTTTTTTGATGTACTCCTTATTAAGGTGATTAAGCCGGGATGCTGGATACTTCCATCGCAATAGAAACGCCGGAAGGCGTGGATTTCGATCTCACTCCCGCCGGGCCGCTTTCCCGCGCGCTGGCGTACATGGCCGACTTCTTCATTCGGTTGGGCGTCGTCCTGGCCTGTATGATTGTCCTGTCTATCCTTGGTGAAGCCGGTTACGGCATAGGACTGATTATTTACTTTGTGCTGGAGTGGTTTTACCCGGTGCTGTTTGAGGTATACCGGGGCGCGACGCCGGGCAAAAAGTGGATGAACCTCATCGTAGTCCACGACGATGGCGCTCCTATTACGTTTTCTTCCTCGCTGCTGCGCAACCTCCTGCGCGCAGCGGACATTCTGCCGGTGTTTTACGCTTTGGGCCTGGTGTCCATGATGTGCAACAAACAATTCAAGCGTCTGGGCGATATCGCCGCAGGCACAGTGGTCGTCAGAGCGCGTCGCGCGGAGGCGTTGACGGCGCTGGCGGAGCCGGGCGTGCGGGCGCCGAGCGTCCCCCTCAAACCGGAAGAGCAGAAGGCCATCGTGCAATTTGCGCAACGGGCTGGCGTGCTGTCCCAGGCGCGCCGTCAGGAACTGGCCAACATTCTGGAGCCGTTGCATCACGAAAAAGACGAAGCGGCGGTCGTTAATCTCAATCAGATGGCGAACTATCTGCTGGGCAAGACGCCGGGTCCTGAGCCTGTGCAGGAGCCTTTCGCGCCAGAGCCGTCATCATCCATCGCGCAACCACCTGAGGAGCGGCAGTGAAGCAGGACGTATTTGAGCGCCAACAGCAGCATTTTTGGAGCGAGTACGCAGTATTACTGCAAAGGCTGGAGACAGGCGACACAACGGGCTATCGCAATTTCGCCAGTTCTTACCGGCGTCTGTGTCAGCACTTGTCCGTCGCCCGTCATCGCAGCTATTCGCCGCATCTGGTCACCTATCTGAATGACTTGATGCTGCGCGGGCATCAGATGCTGTATCGTCGCCCCAGTCATTTCTGGCTGAGTTTTCTGGGGTTTATCCGCTATGACTTTCCCCAGGCGGTGCGCGCCAATCAGCACTATGTCTGGTTGGCCAGCGCTTTGTTGTATCTGCCATTCATCCTGCTGATCATCGCTATCAAGCTGCAGCCGGATCTGGTGAACCTGGTGCTGGACCCGCACGACGTCGCTTCATACGAAGCGATGTACGACCCCACTTCGGAACGCTTGGGACGTTCGCGAGAGGCGTCTACCGACGTACAGATGTTCGGGTTTTACATCTATAACAACATCGGTATTGCTTTCCGCACTTTCGCCACGGGCATTCTGTATACCCTGGGCAGCCTTTTCTTTTTGATTTACAACGGCATTCATATGGGCGCCGTCGCCGGACATTTGACGGAGATCGGGTATACCGAGCCGTTCTGGACCTTCGTTATCGCCCATGGCGCCTTTGAGCTCACGGCGATTGTGTTTTCCGGGGCGGCGGGCATTAAGCTGGGCTTCTCTCTGTTATCTCCCGGCAATCTCTCCCGCATGGAGTCCCTGAAGCGCTCGGCGAAGGCGTGTACGCCCATTCTGTTCGGCATGGTGGGGATGTTGCTGATCGCTGCGTTTATTGAAGCGTTCTGGTCTTCCGATCACACCATGCCGGCGACAGTGAAATATACCGTTGGCGCAGTCATGTGGGCGTTGGTGACCTGTTATTTTGTTTTCAGCGGGAGGGTGCGTGAACCCCGCTAATATCAATTTCCGTTTACGCCCCCGGGACCACTATGAAGCCGTGGACCTGGGCTGTCAGTTCGTGCGGCGCTGGTGGAAACAGCTCTACGCGGTATGGCTATTGACGATGGTTCCGGTGGTGGCGGTGTGCTGGCTGCTGATTGACGACCTCAACTATGTCAGTATCGCCGTGTGGTGGGTGAAGCCGCTGTTTGAGCGCGGGCAATTGTATTTTCTGAGCCGCGCGGTTTTCGGCGCCCCGCCGACAATTAAGGAAACCCTGCGGCAAACGCCGAAGCTGATGTTTCTGCAATGTTTCGCCACGCTGACCTGGCGGCGTTTCAGTCCGACCCGTTCCTTTGATTTGCCTGTCATCCAGTTGGAGGGATTAAAAGGCAAGAGCCGGCAGCAACGCATGACAGTGCTGCATCGCGATAACGCGGCGTCCGTCAGCTTTTGGGTCACCATCGTCGGCGTGCATCTGGAGAACTTTCTGATGCTCGCTGCGGTGGGGCTGGTTGTGATGTTTGTCCCTCAAGGCGTACAGCTTGAATGGGAGACCTTCTTTGATGCGGCGCCGCTGTTCATCGTTTGTTACTTTGTCGGCATGGCCCTGGTGGGTCCTATATACGCCGCCAGCGGATTCGCTTTGTACCTGAATCGTCGCATCATGCTGGAAGGCTGGGACCTGGAGTTGATATTCCGTCAGCTGGGTCAGCGTCTGGAAGAGCGTCAAGGATCGTTTCCTTCCGGCGATGGCGGCGCTGCGCGTCGAGTGACTCAGGCTCTGTGTCTGGTATTGGCGTTGGGCGCGTTGGCGCTTCCCCCTTCTGGCTCCGTTCGCGCAGAAACGGCGACTGAGCAGGCAGAGGAGGGGGACAGTCAAAACTGGGACGCCGACAGATCCGCGCTGACGCCGGATAAGGCGAAAGAAGACATCGAGAAAATTCTGAAAGGACCGGACTTCCGTAACATCGTCAAGAAAGAGGCGCCCAAATTCTGGAAAGAGTGGGAAGACCAGCAGGAAGAAAAGCGCGATAAGCAGCTGGACGACCTCAAAAGCTCCGACTTTTCCTTTGGCGAATATTTCGCGCAGATCTTCAAGTTACTGGTCTGGGCGACGCTGATTGGCCTGATTTTATACCTGCTGTACCGCTACCGGGACTCTATCCTGGCGTTGTCATGGATGCCTCGCATCGAACGCAAGGAGAAGAGCAAACCGACCCATGTGTTTGACCTTGATATCCGCGAGGAGTCGTTGCCGCCGCAGTTGGCCGACGAAGCCTGGGCATTGTGGGAGCAGGGACGTCACCGGGACGCTTTGGGCTTGTTATACCGCGGCGGCCTGTCTCGTCTGGTGCATCGCCACGGCTTGCGTCTGAATCGCGGCGCCACAGAGGGGGATTGCGTGGCGATGCTGAAGCGTCGTCAGAGCGGCGCGCTCAGCGACTATTTCGCCAGTCTGACCAGCGCCTGGCAGCATTTGGCGTACGCTCACGAACTGCCGACCTCTGAGCGTTTTCAGGAGCTGTGTCAGGGCTGGAGCAAGGTTTTTGACGCAGAGAGGGAAGGAGGCGAGTATGCAGCGCAGTAATTCCTTCGCCGCTATCGGTATCGTCATCGCTGTTTTAGTGTTAGTGGCTTTGGGCGTCTATTGGTATCAGGGACTGGAGTGGATCGAGTATGAGCGCGACCTGGGACCGAATGAGAAAGCCCGACGCGAGCCATTCCTGGCGGCCCAGTTATTCATTGAGAAGCGTGGTTATAAGCTGGAGAGCAACCCCAGTTTTCGTGACTTCGATGATCCGGATTTTGCGCTGAAAACATCCACGGAAGACGCCATTGTGCTGGTGGATGCGTATGGCTCGCTGTCGCAGAAGCGGACGCAAACCCTGCTGGAGTGGGTGGAGCGCGGCGGTCACTTGATGGTGACGGCGAAGAACCCCTATCTCAAAGGGATGGATAAGATCCAGGACCCGATTTTCGAAGAGTTTGGAGTGGAAGTGGAGCGCAACGGTCAGGGCGACTTCGATGAGGAGCTGTGGGGCGCGATAAGCACCATTGGCGGTTACGTCGGCATCACGCAAGAGGATCTATGCCCCATGCTTTATCCCCAGGCGGAATTCTCGTTCGAGGGGGATGAAAACAGCATTGGCGTGCACTTCCTTTCCAACGATACGCTCTATGGCCAGGACGATTACCTCTACGCCTCCGTCGGCCCGGATGGCGCTTCGCGCATGCTGCAGTATGAGTATGGCGACGGCATGGTGACTTACATGGTCAGCCTGGATATGTGGAAGAACTTCGCCATCGGCTGTCAGGACCACGCTTATATGCTGTGGCAGATGGCGCCCGGGGACAGCGGGGTCATGCATTTTTATTACAACCGGGATTTTCCCAGTCTGGGCTCCGTGCTCTGGCGTCACTTCTATGCGGCGATCGCGGTCGGAGCGCTGACGCTGTTTTTATGGTTGTGGTATCGGGGTATGCGTTTCGGTCCGTTGCGGGATGAAGAGCCGGGAACCCAGCGCCAGATTCTTGAGCACATCGCCGCCAGCGCCCGTTTCCTGTGGCGTATGGATAAAGGACAAGCTCTGGTGGAAAGCGTCAGAGCGGAAACCTGGCAGGCGATTTCGAAGCGGCTGCAGCATATTACGCGGCTGGAGCAATCCGTTCAGATCGCCCAGCTGGCCAAGCATTTTCAAATGAATGAACAAGCGGTGGAGGCGGCCCTGTTCGGCCCCATACCCAATGATCCGGTAAGTTTTGTCAATATTATTCGAGCGTTGAAGCGAATAAAGGATAAGTTATGAGTGAAGCCCACATCGAAGAATCCGAACTGCAATCCATCAGCCAGCAACTGCAGACTCTGAAGTCTGAGCTGGAAAAGGCGATAGTGGGGCAGTCCGACATTATCGAACATACCCTGATCGCCCTGGTGGCCGGAGGTCACGTGCTGATCGAAGGCGTTCCCGGTCTGGGCAAGACGCTGCTGGTGCGGGCGCTGGCGAAAACCTTTCAGGGCAAGTTCGGGCGCATTCAGTTCACCCCGGATCTGATGCCCAGCGACGTCACCGGCCACTCCATGTATCACATGGAGACGCAGAGCTTCAAAATCCGTAAGGGACCGGCGTTCACCAACCTGCTGCTGGCGGACGAAATCAACCGCGCCCCGGCGAAAACCCAGGCGGCGTTGCTGGAAGTGATGCAGGAATATCAGGTCACTATCGATGGCACGTCTTTCCCGGTGCCTACGCCTTTCATGGTGCTGGCGACCCAGAACCCGATCGAGCAGGAAGGCACTTATCCGTTGCCGGAAGCGGAGTTGGATCGTTTCATTATGAAACTGCTGATTGAGTTCCCCAGCGCGGAAAACGAAGCCTCCATCGTACGTCAGGTCAATGACAGCCGCGGCGCCAAAGTGGATTATCTGGCCCGGGTCAGCGCGCTGACTTCGCCGGAAGAAGTCGGCGTTTGGCAGGCGGCGGCCTGGCGAATTCTGGCGGATGACGCGGTGGTGGATTACGCGGTGCGCATCACCCGCGCCACTCGTGAATGGCCGGGGGTCGCTCGCGGCGCCGGTCCACGCGGCAGCATCAACCTGATTCGCGCGGCGAAAGCGCGGGCGCTGATGGAAGGACGTCCTTACATTCTGCCTGACGACGTCAAATTGCTGGCCCCGGCGGTGCTGCGCCATCGTTTGCTGCTGTCCGCAGATATGGAGATTGAAGGCGTTAGCGTCGATAAACTCCTCGCCGGCATGCTGGAAGAGATTGAGGCCCCCCGTAAATGAGACGCAGAGGGTTGCAACCCAGTCCGCAGTTGCTCTACTGCGGACTCGCCGTCACGCTCGCTCTGCTGTGCTGGCAGGGCTATGAGCTGTGGACGGGCGACGGCGACTGGCTGCCGGCGCCTGGAAGTGAGGTCGGCGAAGGCTTTTTCAATGTGCTGATGGGGCTTGCGACAGTAGCGGTCCTGCTGCTGGCGGCGGATCTGTTCGTGTCCTGGCGTCTGCCGTCGGCGCAGATTCACCGCGAAGTGCGTCACAATCTGGCGCTGGACCAGTGGATTCCCGTCAAACTCACCATCACCCATGACTTTCCTTACGCGGCCACGCTGGAAGTGCACGACCATATTCCGGTGGACTGCGAGTTCGAAGGACTGCCTTTGGTTGTTCCGATGGAGCCGGGTCACCGCACGACCGTGGAGTATCGACTGCGGCCCCGTCGCCGTGGCCCTTTGGAGTTAACCCGGGCGGAAGTCCGCGTGCGCTCGGTGGCGGGATTCTGGCTGTTGCGCCAGATCCATGTCGTGGAAACCTCCGCCAAGGTGTTTCCTGACTTCGCCTCTATTGAAGGCTACCAGTTACTGGCCACGGACAATCATACCAGCCAGATGGGCATTCGCCGTAAGCCGCGTCGCGGCGAAGGCATGGATTTCCATCAGTTAAGGGAATATCGACAGGGTGATTCACAGCGGCAGATCGACTGGAAAGCCACCTCCCGTCGCCAGAAACTGATTTCCCGAGAGTATCAGGACGAGCGCGATCAGCAGGTCATCCTGCTGCTGGACGGCGGTCGTCGTATGCTGACGCAGGATGGCGTGAGCACGCATTTCGATCACTGTCTGAACTGTTTGCTGATGCTGTCGTATGTCGCCTTACGCCAGGGAGACGCTGTAGGTATGATGAGTTTCGGCGCTTCCGTAAAGCATGCTTCGCCGATTAAGGGCGCCACCAACATCAACCGTCTGATCAACCACTTCTACGACTTTTATCCGGATAAGTCTGCGCCGGATTATCTGGAGGCGGCCCGTGAGTTGATGCAGCGGTATCGCAAGCGTTCTCTGGTGGTGCTCACCACCAACCTGAGGGAAGAGGACAGCGACGACATCATCAACGCCTGTCGCCTGCTGCAAAAACGCCACTTGGTGCTGGTAGCGAACCTGCGTGAGGAAACTCTGGATCGGACGCTTGCGGAGGATGTTCGCAATTTCGATCAAGCGGTGGTTTACGCCGGTGTTGTGGATTATCTGCGCCAGCGTGACAAACTGCAGGAGAAACTGCGCGCACAGGGCCTGTTCTTTGTAGATTGCGCCCCCAGCAAACTCACCGCGCAGGTTATCAACAGCTACTTCTCCATCAAGCGGGCGGGCTACCTCTAGCTCCTCTACACGCTTCGGGACGGGCTCTGCTATGCTTGCATTTGTCGCAGCATTTTATAGGAGCCTGTCCCGTGTCCGACCCTAATCCCTACCAACCGCCGTCCTCAGAAGTGATGGATGAATCCAACTCGCCCGTCACATTGGGTCCGCCGCAAAGCATGCCCGCCGGCTGCGGCTGGAGCTGGATCACGGAAGGCTTCGCGATTTTTCGCGCAGGCCCAGGACCCTGGATTGGTATGGTGATAGTGTATCTCCTGATCATGTTTGTGGTGGGGATACTGCCTTTGATCTCTATCGTTCTGGTGAACATTCTGGCGCCTCTGCTGATGGCGGGATTTATGATCGCCAGTCGCCGAGGCGCCACCACGGGACGTATTGAGTTCGCCGATATGTTCGTCGCAGTGCAGGAAAAGTCGACGCCGTTGATTCTGTTGGGCCTTATTATTTTAGGGTTCAGCGCAGTGATAATGATCATCAGCGGCGCACTGTTTTTTTCCTCTGTGGCGGACTCCATGGACGCCGCGCAGTTCGGCGGCGCGCCTGACGCCAAGTTCCTGCTGGCGGTTTTGATCTATCTGGGATTATTAATACCGCTGATGATGGGCGCCTGGTTCGCGCCGGCGCTGATCGTTTTTCACGATCTGGGTCCGTGGGATGCTTTCACTACGAGTTTCAAAGGCTGTCTGGTGAATATCATCCCGTTTCTACTATACGGAATTATCGCTTTCATTCTAATGATCCCGGCGATAATTCCTTTAGGCCTGGGAATGTTGGTGTTGGGGCCGACTCTGATTGGCTCGATCTACGCCGCCTACAAGGATATTTTTCTGGTCACTGAGCAATAGCGAACGGGCGTCAGATTTCTAGGGTCTGATGCTGCGCAACAGCGCCAGCAGGTCCGGCGCCAGTTGCGCGTAGCTGGCCAACAGCCCGGCGGCGTCCAAAGCGTCGGCTTTGCTGGCCAGCGCATTCTCTTGCACCTGATCCACCAGTCGATGTAGATAGCGTTCGCCACGCAGACGGTTCACCGCGATTTCCGATACCGGCGCCAGCAGCGGCGCGATGGCGATGGCGGCCACCACGCCGGCGGCGGCTCCGCTCCAGGTCACCCAGGCGGGCGCGCCGGCCCATTGCACCCAGAGCGCCCCCCACCAGGATTGCTGCGCCAGATACAGGCTGCTCGCCATGGCGCTGCCGGTGGCGATGGCGCTGCCGAAGGTCGCCTGTCCGCCGAGACTTTTCCCCAGCGCGCCGATCAACAGAAACACCAATAGATCGCGGCCGCCCTCCCGGGGACCGCTCAGCGACTGCATGCGCTGGCTCAGAAAAGACTGAATCTCATGCTGGTGATGCTGCATATGGGGCTGACGCATCAGCTCTCCACATTCCTGCAGCTCAGGAATATGGCGTTCCATCAGGCGCTGAATTTTGTTTTGTAGAACAGGTAATTGCAGCAGCTCTTCCGTGATAATGCGCAACATCGCCTGCTCTTTACCGGACAGCTCCGTCTGCACCGCCGCTTTATTGCGGCGAATCAACTTGCCGGCGACGCGGACCAACCCCCGCGGCAGACTCAACAGGTCCGCCGGGATGTCACGGCGATGGGTCCAGTGGCGCCGCAGAATGGCTTTGGTGGAGGACATATGCTCCGCGTACACCTGGGGAACGCGGGCATGCGCAGCAGTGAAGTGGAGCCGGAGCGTTTGTTCAATGTCCTGCTCAAGTTGATCTGTGGCGATAGCGTCTGACACGGTGAGGGCGCTGCTTGAAGTAAATGGTTAATGCGCTCCCGATTTTACCCTATCGCGCCGCAAACCGGCATACCGCTTTGTTTTTCCTTACAGCCTCACGTTGGTCAGCCAGATGTATTGATAGGGACGCAGGATAATCTGGCCCACCCGGTCCTCGAATATCTGCTCGGAGATCAAATCGAACCACTGATCCGTGGAAATCAAGTTTAACTCAGCGAGATTGATGGTCTGCGGCTGATCTGAAACGTTATGAATGGCGAAAATACTTTGCATGCGATCCTGGCTTTGACGCCAGAACGAGAACAGCGCGTCGCCGGTGTGCAGGGTGTATTGGGTCGCATTGGGATGGAAGGCTTTTTGGCGTCGACGGATGGCGATCAGCTTTTGCATGGCGGCGAACACTTTCGGAGGGTGGCCCTCTCCCTGCAGCACGGCGTCCAAGTCTTCCCCCCGCCAGATATGGCGGTTGATAGAGCGGAGCTGGCCGGTATGCTCCACCCGCTCGTCATCGTTTTCCGTTCCAATCAGACTATGAATATAAAACGCGGGGACGCCCTCCAGCGCCAGCATGATGGCGTGGGCGCACAGGAAGCGGGCGAAGCCCAAGTTATCGGGCCCGTGTTGCACAGTGCCGCTAAGGGCGTTCCACAGACTGATGTTAATTTCGTAGAACTTGGGCTGGCCGTCGGGCCCTGTGCGCGCGCTAGCCTTGCCGCCGAACTTCTGCATCGTGGACACCAGCGCATCCAGCTCCCAGTCGCTCAGCAGCCCTTCTGTGGGGCGCAGACCCACGCCGTCATGGGAGGCGATGAAGTTCAGGTACGTGGTTCCTTGCTGCGCCGGCGGCATGCTCATCAACCACTTTTTCAGATATTCACAGCTACCGGTGACCAGACTGTTGATCAGCAAAGGCGGCAGGGAGAAGTTGTAGATCAAATGCGCTTCGTTGGCGTTGCCGAAATAAGTGAGGTTCTCATGATTGGGAATGTTGGTCTCGGTGATGATGACCGCATCGTGGGCGCGATGCTCGATCAGCAGACGCAGCAAGCGGATCATTTCATGGGTTTCCGGCAGGTTGATGCAGGAGGTCCCCGGAGTTTTCCACAGAAACGCCACGGCATCCAGGCGGAACCAGCGCACGCCTTTGTCCAGATATAGACGCAGTATGCGCAGAAACTCCAGCAGCACCTGTGGATTGCGGAAATTCAGGTCGATCTGATCATGGCTAAAGGTGCACCAGACATGGCGCACGCCGGAAGCGGTGGCGACCTCCCGCAGCAGCGGCGAGGTGCGCGGGCGCACTACCTGGGTTAAGTCGGTATCGGGAGCGGCTTCCACGAAATAATCCGCGCCGGGCGTCTGCCCCGTCTTGTAATTTTCAAACCAGAGTGAGCGACTGGAGCAATGGTTGATGACCAGGTCCCCCATCACCTTGAACTCGCGAGTGAAGGCGGCGATATCCTCCCAGTCGCCGAGGGTGGGGACCACGGTGGTGTAATCCATCACGCTGAAGCCGTCGTCGGAGCTGTAGGGAAAGAAAGGCAGAATATGCACGATGCTGATGCATTGGCGCAGTCGGGTGCGTAGAAAATCATGCAGACTGTGCAGCGGCGGTTCGTTATCCCTTCGCAGGGTGTCGCCGTAAGTAATGAGGACGACGTCCTCCTGCGACCAGGGATTACGATGAGGCTGCGGAGGCGGCGCGTCGGGTTGTATACCGAATGTATCCAGACATTCTTTGATGAAATTGAGCGCATTGACGTCTGGATACAGCGTTTTGACGTGCTCCATCAGGCGCTGCTCCAATTGAGTGAGCGAGGCGTGCTCCATAATTTTGCAGTACTCCTGGTCAGGAAGAGATTCAACTGTATGGCGACACATACAGCATAGTCTGTGACTGGGCGGTTTTGGCGTCTCCGCGGCGACGCCAAAACCACAGCGGACGTTACAGGACTGCGTACTCCCGCATGTCGGCGTCTACGGCGTCATACAGTTGCGTCAGCACGCTGGGAAAGGCGCTGATAACCCGGTTCCATGACGGGATGAACGGCGCCTCCATGGGATGTTCCAGAAAGTATTCGCCGGCCTTCATGATATTTTTCGCGAACAGCTCCACGGCTTGCTCCTCATGATGCACATCAAGCGCCAGACCGTTGATTTCCGCGTCGTTGCGATAGGTTTCCACGAAATCCAGGGCGATGCGGAAGTAGCAGGCCTTGATCGTGCGGAAGGTTTCCTGATTGAAGACGATGCCCTGGGTGGCCAGTTTGCGGAACAGGGCTTTGGTGATGTCGATGGACATTTTCGACAGCCCGGCGTCATCGTTGTCTGCGGACAGGTCCTGGTGCTTGTGATCATAAACGTCGGCGATGTCCACCTGACACAGGCGGTTGGTGGAGTAGTTGCGCTTCATCTCGCTCAATACGCCGATTTCCAGGCCCCAGTCGCTGGGGATTCGGATGTCGTTGATCACGTCTTTGCGGAACGAGAACTCCCCCGCCAGGGGGTAGCGGTAGCTGTCCAGGTAATCGAGGAAGTCCAGGTGGCCGAGCACTTTCTTGAGCGCCCGCAACAGCGGCGTCACCAGCAAGCGGCTCACGCGACCGTTGATTTTGCCGTTGGCCACCCGGGCGTAATAGCCTTTGCAGAACTCATAGTTGAAGTTGGGATTGGCCACGGGATAAATCAGGCGCGCCAGTAATTCGCGATCGTAGGTGACGATATCGCAGTCATGCAGGGCGACGGATTCACAGGCGCCGGACGCCAGCACATAGCCGAGGCAAAACCACACGTTGCGCCCCTTGCCCGGTTCCCGCGGCGACAGCGACTCCTGTTTCAACTCCGCGTCGATAGCGCGTAACCGGGGACCGTCATTCCACAATACCCGATGGCGCTGCGGCAGTGCGGAGAAGAAATGCAGAGCTTCCCGGTACTGCCCCTCATCCGCCCGATCCAGACCAATGATGATTTCCTCCAGATACGGCACTTTACATAAGTGCTCCAGGATGCGCGGCATGGCTTCGCCCTGCAGCTCTGAATACAGGCAGGGAAGCACCAGCGCCAAAGGCCTGCGTTGAGAAAAGGCCACCAGTTCCCGTTCGATATCCTCCAGTGGACGACGGGACAGGTTATGCAGGGTGGTTACGATGCCGTTTTGATAAAAATCGCCCATGCTTGATCCTCTTTATGGTCGGCGTGCGTCCCCTGAATGCAGCCGGAACGCAGCGGCGTCCCGGCGCAGGTTACGAACGCATGGATGGCGCGTTCAGCGACTGTTGCGACGCAAGCACCTGTTCTACGGCTTCGGCCCAGCCTTCCGGACCGAACTTCTTGGTCAGGATGCGCTCCTTGCGCTCCAGGGACGGCGGCAGATGCGAAGGGGAACGCACCACCACCGGAATATCCGCGGCGTTTAGCATGGCGATATCGTTGTGGCTGTCGCCCAGGGCCATGCACACCGGCGTCTCGCCGTAACGTTCGGCGTACAGGTCCGTCAACCATTGCATGGCGGTGGCTTTATTGAACTGCCCCATCACATGCAAGAAGCGTCCGCCGCGTAAAATTTGCAAACCGGTGTCGTTGAGTTCGGCGGTGAATTGCTTTAGCGCCGCTGGGCTGTCCTCCCATACCAGCGGCTCGGTAAATTCGCGTTGCTTGGCGAGGGCTGCGTCTGTTTTGGATAAGCCGGTGAGTTCCGCCACTGTCTCGGCGTCCATCTCGTAAAAGCTTCTGAATTCGTAGGAGTCTTTAAACTCCTGCAAAACCTCCAGAATATGCTGACGGCTGGGACCGAAGCTCTTGGCGTAAAACTCGTCGCTGACCCGCGCGCCGCAGAAGGGTTCCTGGAACTGGGATTTGGGTAGATATACCGCGGCGCCGTTCTCAACGATGAAAGGGTCCTGATGATGCAGTCTTTGTCGTAATACGCGCAGTTCGGCGTAAGTTTTACTGGTGTTCCAGACGCAGGGGACGCGCCATTGCTTTAACTTGGCCAACGTGGGTAATGCTGAATCCGCAGCGTAGGTGTGGTGATCGAGCAAAGTGCCGTCCAGGTCGGTATAAATAATCAGTTGGCTCATATCGTTCCCACTGGGACTATCGTCCGGTTGATGTCGTTGTGATGATGTTTCTGCAAATCCGATACCAGCTTCCGTGCGACCGGGGAGTTTCTTCCGTTCATTTCCTGTTCAATTTGATCTGAAGTAGGCAGATGACGCGGGAGTTCCCGGCCAGTGCGTCGATTGCGCCCTAAAAGCGGGCGTCAATCAGGCTGTTGCGCCAGAGCGCCTTATTTTGGTGCGCAGAACGCAATAAAGCCTGTTCTCTTTTTCTTTTACGCTTCCAGACGCACGGACGCAACGGAGTGGGATGCTTTGGCATGCGTCAGCCGCTGAGAGGAATTCACACAATCAGCTACAAATTTCTGCATGTCATCCATATATAAATTAAGCTATAAGAAAAGGATGACTGAATCAGCCATATGGAAAAGGCGCCTGCGGCGCGCGCGACGAAAAGCTGACTTAATTCGTTAACAATAAACGCATAGCTGAAACTCACGAAACATCCCGCCGGCAAGCGCCTAAGGCGCACGAACCGAAACAGCGCCGATGGAAACGGCGAAAATCTCCATCTGCGCTTAACTGAATCGGGTACGCATGAAACACGAAATAAAGACGATCGAACTTCCCTGCGGCAAGCTTGAAGTGGGCATGTTCGTCAGCCAGTTGGATCGTCCCTGGCTGGATACGCCGTTTCCGTTACAGGGCTTTTTGCTGCGCACCCGGCGTGATATCGAATTACTGCAACAGTTTTGCGATTACGTTTATATCGATACGGTTAAGGGTCGCAAACCCAAGGGCGGCGTTTCGCCCTTGGCGGTGAATATTAAAGACTCTCTACAACGTCGTCGCAAATTGCTGCCCGGCGTCAAGCTGCACAATTATGTGGACGTCGCGCCGTTGGAAGAAGAGATGCCGGTGGCCAAAGCGCTGTACAAAGACTTCAGCGCCAATGTCGCTTATCTGATGGATGAAATGAGCCGCGGCGCGTCCTTTCAGCTTAAAAAATTTCAGGCGTTGGTGGCGCCTATGGTGGAGAGCGTTATTCGCAATCCGGACGCTTGCGCCTTGATGGCCCGCATGAAGAATCAGGACTCATACGCCTATAAACATTCAATGAGCGTCTCCGTCTGGTGCGTCATCATGGGGCGTCAACTGGGCCTGTCGCAGAAAGATCTTGAAGAGTTGGCGGTCGGCGGACTGTTGCTGGATGTCGGCAAGCTGCAGCTCCCGGCGGAACTGTTGATGCAGGCGCGACGCCTTGAGGATCACGAGTTCGAACTGATGAAAAGCCATGTGGCGCGCGGGCTGGAGACAGTGAAGAACATCGAAGGCGTCAGCCGCACGATATTGGCCATGGTGGAGAACCACCATGAACGCCACAATGGTTCCGGCTATCCACGGGGCATGGCGGCGAACGCGATTCCCATCTACGCCCGCATTGCGTCTCTGGCGGATTGCTATGACGCCATCACCAGCCAACGGCCATACGCTCATCCTCTGCCTCCCTCTGAAGCGGTGCGCAAACTGTATGAATGGCGCAATGTGGAATTTCAGGCGGAACTTGTAGAAGAGTTTATCCAGGCGGTGGGTATTTATCCCGCCGGCACGCTGGTTGAGTTGACCGACGGGCAAGTGGGCATTGTCATCGGCGAATACCGTTCCAGACGCTTGCGCCCCCGTTTGCTGATGTTGCTCGATTGCGAGAAAAATCTCTACGACGTTCCCAAAGAGCTCGATTTGCTGGATTGTCTGGAAAACAGCGCAGGTCAGCCGCTGCATATCGAACGGAGCCTGGAGCCGGGCTCTTATGACATTGATCCTGAAACGCTCTATATCTAGATGGAGTCAACATGAGCGACGCCTTCAACACGACGACGCCGCAGCGCAGTGAGTTTCTGCAGGAGCTGCGACGCGCTGCGACAGTGTTGCCGGAAGGACGTGTGCTGGGCGTCATTGTCTTCGACCTGCGGCGTTTGCTGCGGACCAACGAAATATATGGCGACGCGGTCGGCGACCACCTGTTTCAGGCCGTCGGCGAGCGCCTGCATAAACTCAGAGAAGGAAAAGGCCCGGTCTATTGTGTGGGCGACGGACGCTTCGCCATCACAGTGCAGGCGGTCAGCGCGGCGATATTGCAACTGGCGGCGCAGCAAATGCTAAAGGTGCTGGAACAGCCCTTGGATATCGATAGTCACCGCCTTAGCGTGCATCTCACCTGTGGCGGCGCCAGTTACCCCGCTCATGCTTCCAAGCCGGAGACCTTGCTGACCTGTGCGGAGCAGGCGCTGTCCGGAGCCAAGTATCTGCGCGTGCGCTATATGGACTATAGCGACATGCCGGAAAGCCATCGGCTGGGAGACTGGAACATTGAAAGGGAAGTCATCCAGGCGATTGAGCAGAACTCACTGGAACTGTACTTCCAGCCTAAAATTCATATTCCCTCGCAATCCGTCGCCGGCGCTGAAGCGCTATTGCGGTGGCGCAGTCCGACCCGAGGATATGTGTCGCCGGAACTGTTTATTCCCTATATCGAAAACGCCGGTCTTTCCTATGAACTGCAGAAGTGGGTGCTCAATACCGCCTTGCGCCTGGGACGCGACTGGCTGGACCGCTATCCTGACTTCGCCCTGGCGGTGAATATCTCGCCGGAGTTCGTCTCCAATCCTGAACTGAGCAATCTGGTGTTGGGCGCGTTGGGCATATGGGACACCGAGCCGGAAAATCTGGTGCTGGAGCTAACGGAAACTGTGCTGTTATGGGAGCGCAACCGCAGTATCGATAACCTGGAGGCGCTTAGGGTGACAGGTGTATCCGTAGCGATCGACGACTTCGGCACGGGTTACTCATCGCTGGAATACTTCAAAGATCTGCCCGCCAACCAATTAAAGATCGATAAGGCGTTCGTCTTTCGCATGCTGGACCACCCCGCGGACGGCGATATGGTGGGCTTGATGATCCGTCTGGCGCACATTTTCGGCATGCAGGTGGTGGCGGAGGGCGTAGAGGACGCCGCCTCGTTGCATCGGTTGGCGGCCATGGGCTGTGAGCAGGCGCAGGGCTACTATTTTTGCAAACCCATTCCCCGCGACGCGTTCACCGAATGGATGCAGGCGTTCCATCCGGCGCAGTATTTCCGCGAGGACGCCTAGCGCTTGCGCGCTCATCCGTATCAGGCGCTCATCATCGTCAGCGCGGTGTCCAGCATACGGTGAGAAAACCCCCACTCGTTGTCATACCAGGCCAGCACTTTGACCATGCCTTCGTGTGACTGCGTGTGATTGGCGTCGAAGATGGCGGAGGCGGTGGAATGTGTGAAGTCGATGGAGACCAGCGGCTGATCGTTGTACTCCAGAACCGGCGTCTCCCGACTGGCCGCCAGCATCATGGCGTTGATCTCCTCGGCGCTGACATGACGCGCCACTTGCAAAGATAAATCCAGCAGAGAGACATTGGCGGTGGGCACGCGCACCGCCATGCCGGTTAAACGCCCTTCCAGCCCCGGCAGCACTTTTCCAATAGCGCGCGCGGCGCCTGTGCGGGTGGGAATCATGGAAAGGCCGGCGGCTCTGGCGCGAAACAGGTCTTTCTTGTGCGCCAGATCCAGCAGGTGCTGGTCGTTGGTATAGCTGTGAATGGTGGTCAGTACGCCTTGCTCAATGCCCAGATTCTCATGCAGCACCATTGCAATGGGGGCAAGGCAGTTCGTGGTGCAGGAGGCGTTGGAGACAATCGCGTGGCGGGCCTCCAGCACATGCTCGTTGACGCCATACACCACGGTGGCGTCGGCGTCTTCGGAAGGGGCGGAGATCAACACTTTTGACGCGCCGGCCATGATATGGGCCTCGGCTTTTTCCCGTTTGGTGAACCTGCCAGTGCATTCCAGCACCAGATCCACATTGGCCACCGCCCAGGGTAACTCCAGGGGATCGCTATGCTGCAGCATGGCGATGTCGTCGCCGGCGATTCGCAACAGCTCGCCGCTGAGCCGGACGTCCTGATTGAATTTGCCATGAATGGAGTCATAGCGCAGCAGGTGAGCGCAGGTCTCCCGGTCCGCCAAGTCATTGATCGCCACCACTTGGATCATGTCCCGATATCCGGATTCATAGATGGCGCGTAATATATTGCGTCCGATGCGACCGAAACCGTTAATGCCGACCCGTATCATGTAAAACTCCTTCGCATGGCCCTGTCGTTTCAGACAAATAGAAGGAAGCTATTTGTCTGCCTGATTAACTATTTGTCTATCTGATTAATAAGTATAGAGCCTGCGCGAAACTTCGTTATTTCGCGCCTTTAGAGAAACATAGTGGGCGGCGGATGTTTCGCGCGTAATCGTGCGTGAGCTTCCTGCAAGCGGTCCAGATGCGCTTCCCGCAATTCCGGCTGTTGCTGTTGTTCCGACTGACTGGCCAGCACCAGCAAGTGCTCTCTGATTTCTTCAGCGGCGGCCTTGGTTTCCGGGTGCATCCTGTGGCGAAGGGGCGCCGGCGTGCGCTGCAAACGCACCTGGCGCTCGCCATTGAGGACAGGCGAGGGTTTGCGCGCATCCAGTTCATACAGATGCACCACATTCAGCGCGCAATCGGGGACGGCGATGAAGTTGCCCGCGCCGTGAAGAAGAAAAGGCATCCATAGCTGTCCTGTGCCCGGTTCGGCGCCCAGGCCCGCATAGCTGCAGATAAACTGACCGTCCGGGGTAAACACCTTGAGCGCGCGATTAACGAGGTCGTTCACCACTAGATGACCATTGACGTAATGCACGCCGGTGGGAAGCAGGAAATGGTCTCCGGTATCGCCATATCCCGCTTGGCCGAAAGCGCCGATATAGGTTCCGTCCGCCTTGAAAATCTGGATGCGGTTGTTGAATTGATCGCTGACATAGACGCGCCCGCTTTCATCCAGGGTGACGTCGCTGGGGGAGTGGAACTCTCCCGGACCAGCGCCGAAACGACCGAAAGTCCGCACATGGCCGACAATGCCGTGACTGTCGATGCGCCATTGCGAAATCCGGTGGTTGCCGGAATCCGCGATATAAATATCCCCCTGCGGCGATACCGCCATGCCCATCGGTTTTGACAACTCCCAAGGATCGTCGCCAGGTCCGCCGAAAAAGGCGTAAAGCGTCAGGTCGTTGAGGAAAGGGTTATATTGCAGGATGGAGATGAAGCCGCTCAGGTAGTTGCCGAGCAGCAGCAATGGAGCGTCGGCGTCGACTTGTCCGGGCAGGGGGTGTGGCGGCTGATAAATGTCGACGCCCAACATGCCGGCGAACATGGCGTAGCTGATTTGTTCGGGAGTCTCCACTTGCTCGTTGAGGTCGGAATGCAGCACCGTGCGCGGGACGGCGTTCATCATCCAAACGCCCACGTCCGGGTCCTCGCGCACGTTGCGCGCGGAACGCCACCACAGTTGGCAGGCGTCCCAATAGTGAAACCACCACTGTGCGGACATTTGCGCCGGCCAGAATGGGGACGCCGGGTCAACTTGCGGCGGCCTCACCCTGGGCTTATCCACCATCGCCACAGAGGTCACGTAATAAAACTGACCGGGATTGCTGCGCGGATTGCCGGCCTGGGCGATGAACGTGGGAGTATCCAGTCCGGGAATCAGATCTTTGGGATCAAGCAGGTAAACGGTCGCCAGGATAGGATCGGAAACCAGCAGGCGATTGGTTTTGCCTGGGACGGCGGTGACCTGGATCGGCGCGAAAAAGCCGTGCATGGAGTCCAGCGGCTGGCCTTCGCGATCGAAGACGCCTATCTGATATTCGCCACTGCCGGGAATATATAGACGGCCGTGGGCCACGGTCACATCCCGGGCGACGCCAAGGCCGGTCAGTTCGCTGCGTCCCCCGGTGGCGAAAGGAACGCCTTTGCCTTGCAGGTTGCAGCGGAGTACGTTGGCGTGGCCAGTATTGGCGATATACAGGCGTCCTTCTTCGTCTGTGCTCAGACCTTGCGGCCAGAGCAGCGTTAGTTGTTCGCCGCTGCAGTCGATATGTTGGATGTCATGGCTGAACTCGCCGGCCTCGGTGAAAATGGCGATACGGCTGTCGCCCTCGCTGTTGGCGTAGAACTCATCAGCAACGCAGAGATAGCCGTCAACAAAAGTCAGTCCGTTAGGTCCTACCAATGGGTCTTTTTGCTTATCCCCAAAAAATACGTTGACCACTTCCAACTGCAGGTCTTTGCGATAGGCGATGACCTGGATGCGGCGATTCGCCAGATCCGATACATACATGAGCGCTTTCGTGGGATGCGGACACAGGCGGAAGGGCATGTTGAAGCGGCCGGGCTCTTTGCCCGGACCGCCGAACACCGCCAGCACTTCGCTGAGGTAGGAATTCATGATCACCAGGCGGTTGTTGCCGGTATCCGCGATCCAGATGCGTCGGTGGCGATCCACCGCCAGGCCGACCGGCGAGTTGAATGTAAACTCCGGATGAGTGGCGAGTACGAAAGGCGTGGCGACGGTGGCGGCGGTTTCAGTATGACCAAGCGAAGAGCGATAACTCAGCAACATGACGGGCTCCCTTTCTGGCTGAGCGATACAGGCGGTTCCTGACCAGGTTGCGCTACTTTCGGGTCAATTGCGTTACGGTGGCGGCAGAAACCATTTTCCCTCTGCGACCAGCTCATGCAGCGCGTCTTCCAGATCCTTGAGCAATTTGGCGGCGTGATCACGTTTCTTGCTTACGACGAAACGCGCGTCCAGAGAAGACAAACGCTTGCGATGCAGGTCCTGAACCGGCTGCTTTTTCAGCTCCAGCCGCATAGGTCCATCATAGTTTAGTAGATAATCGCAGCGTTTCACTTTGAGCATGCTGATGGCCTGGGCATGGTTGAAAGCGGAGCAGTCACGAATGCGGTTGACCGGGTCTCTGAGAAAGCTGATGGCTCCGCCGTAACTGAATCCATGCAATAGAACCACGCTTTCGCCAGTCAGGTCTTCAATGCGGCTGATGGTTTTTTTGTCGCCCTGCCAGTAAGCGTTGAGTTCGATTCGAGATACGATGGAGTCGCCCACCAGGGTCGTCCCAGTGAATTCCGGCAGCGTGGCGAGGCCTATCCAGAGATCAATCTTACCGTCCGCCAGTTCAATAGCCATACGTCGGGTAGGGCGGGAGACAGCGCGCCAGGGATAGTGTTTTTTCTCCATCAGCATGCGCGCGAGGTCGATCAGATAGCCTTCCGGCTTTCCCTCGTCATTGGTGAAGAAAACGGGCGGGAATTCTATGTAGCCGACAATGACTTCATTGTCTTCCGCGTGCGGATCATGAATGGTGACGTCAGCGAAAGAGAGCGACGAGACCCACGCCAAGGCTCCCGAAAGCAATAACCTGATCAGACGGTGAAAGGTGTTCAAGATGACTCACATTGAATGCATAAGCGTTCAGCCGACGCTCGGCTTTTATTCCTTCAAAACACAGGAGCGAGTCCTGTAGCGAAAGTCCTGTTCGCAGTCGTCAATGCGATTGTGTCAGCCGAAAGGAATACAGGCTCCGGAGGCTGATGCGGGCGTTTGACCCTTCTGACGGTCTGCCTGAACAATGCTATAAAGCATAGCATTGTTGCGGGCAAACAATAGCGGCGGATTAGCCGTCGGATTTCTCAGATTTGACTGACAGCAGCTCAACTTCGAACAACAGGGTTTCGTTCGGGCCGATGCGACCGTTGCCGCCAGGACCGTAAGCCAGTTTGGCGGGGATGAAAAGCTGCCATTTGGCGCCGGGCTTCATCAGCTGCAGTGCTTCGGTCCAGCCGGGAATAACGCCGTTAACCGGGAAGGATACGGGCTCGCCGCGCTGTACGGAGCTGTCGAATACTTCGCCATTGATCAGGCTGCCGGTGTAATGCACTTCAACGGTGTCCTGCGCTTTGGGGCTGTCGCCTTCGCCGGCTTTCAGCACTTTGTACTGCAGGCCGCTGTCAGTCGTAACGATGCCTTCTTTTTTGGCGTTATCGGCCAGGAAGGTGTCGCCTTTCTTGGCGTTTTCCTCAGCCATCTTCTCGAACTGCTCCATTTGCTTCTTCTGCATGGCTTGCTGGTATTGCTGAACCTGCGCAGAGATCTCTTCGTCGGTCATCATGGAAGGTTTGCCGGCGTATGCGTCGGCGACGCCTTTGGTGAAGCTCTCGATATCCAGCTCGGGCATGGAGTCCGCCAGACGACGACCGAACATTTGACCGAAGCTGTAGCCGGTTTTTTGCGCATCGTTAGTGAGCTTTTCCGTTTCCGCATGGACTGCGACAGGCAAAGATAACGCCACAGCGCATAGCAGACCGCTCATGCTGGCTAACGCTTTTTTCATAATTATTCCTCAAAAAATTTACATGGATCGGCAGTATAAAGCGCTTTAAGGTACAGCTTTTTGGCGCCCTGCGCTAGGGGATGTCAACGTCGGGAACCGGCAGTATCCCGGGCTTGGTTCACAGTTCTAACCGCCGTTGACTTGCTGCAACTGCTTGTTGCGTTCATTCATGAGGTCGCGCACCGCCTTGGCTTCATCCATGAGGTTCAGCGCGCGTTCAAAGCTGAGGGTGTCTTTGTTTTCCGCATCCTCCAGGGTCTTGCGCGTTTCTGGAGGCAGCGCGTCGCGAGGAGATCCGGTGGCGACCTGGGGCTCTTCCTTCTTCTCCGTGGGAACCGACTGAATAATATTGGTTTTGTTGCTGACGCTAATCACGTCCACGTTGACGCCTTCGGGAGGCGGGGCGTCGCTGTATTGCAGCACGCCTTCAGCGTCGCGCCATTTGTATACCTGACGCACCACTTCCTGCTCCGGCAGCTTTTTATCCATGGTCATCAGGGTGGGCGTTTCGGTTCCTTCCGGTAAGGGCAGCCGCCACATGGGCGAACCTGTCTTATCTTTAATAAAAAAAGGCAGAGCAAGGGCGACCCCAAGCGAGGCCAATGTCAGAAATCGAAAAATCCACTTCAAAAGTTCACATCTCCGTGGCCAGGCAATTGGCCATCAAATTCAATTGCGCCTGATTTACTTCCAACGCGCCGTCGAGGCGGGAGAGGTAATCAAGCAGATTGCGACGGCAAAGAGAAACCGTCTCCATCGCTTCCTGCGGAGATGATAAATCCTCTTTCTCCGTACCTGATAGTAAAGCATAGATAAGCGATATTTCGTAGCGTTCCGCCTGTAATTCCAGCTGGAGAATGCGCTCTCTGAGCGTGTTTTGGCGACGGTGCTTTTTATCCAGTCCGTTGCGGGCCGACCGCAATGGAATAACGATGTCGGCGCGCCAGGAATTGATGGCGTTGAAATCGAGGTCGGGATCAAAACCGCGTTGTCGTTGCGCCAACCAGCCGCAGGCGAGCAGCAGATTAACGTCGGCGTCAAACTCATTTTGCCATTGCAGGCAAATATCCCGGACCTGAGGATTCGCGTAATGCGTCAGAGCGTAATTCCAGAGGGGGTTGTCCAGGGAAACCAGAATGCTCCGACTTGGGTTCCTGGAAACGTTTGTCTTCGGCGTGTCAGGGGCGTTCGCGCGCATAGAAAACTCTTTAAAGAATCGCTGGCAAGCGTGCTAAAATCCGCCGCCATGTTAAGTCTAAATCAGTTATCGATCCAACGTTCCGGCCAGTATCTGCTGGAAAACGCCACTGTCACCGTTACGGCGCGCAGCCGCGTCGCTATTGTCGGCCCTAACGGTTGCGGTAAATCCACATTGTTCAGCCTTATTTTGGGAGAACTCGGCGCCGATTCCGGGGATATTTCCTTTCCAGGCGGAACGCGCATTTCCCACATGGCTCAGGAGACGCCTGCGCTGGATTGCTCCGCGCTGGACTTCGTCCTCGACGGCGATAAGCGACTGCGTCAATTGCAGGCGGAACTGGCGCTGGCGGAGCAGGCGGACGACGGCGTCGCCACTGCGCGGTTGCACCATGAGCTTGATCTGATCGACGGCTACAGCGCGGAAGTACGCGCGCGCCGCCTCCTGGAAGGCCTGGGCTTTCCCACGCACTGGCACTCGCGCGCAGTGGGAGAATTTTCCGGGGGCTGGCGAATTCGGCTCAACCTTGCGCAGGCGCTGATGTGTCCGTCCGAATTGTTGCTGTTGGACGAACCCACCAACCACTTGGATCTGGACGCCCTGGTCTGGCTGGAGAACTGGTTGCTGCGTTACCAGGGGACGTTGCTGTTTATCTCCCACGACCGTGATTTCATTGATCATCTGGCGACGCATGTGTTGCATTATGATCAACGCTCGCTGATGTTGTACACCGGAGGCTACAGCCAGTTCGAGGAAGCGCGGGCGATGCGGTTGGCGCAGCAGCAGGCGCTGTATGTGAAGCAACAGGCGCGCATTGCGGAAATTCAGTCATTTGTACGGCGCTTTGGCGCCAAAGCCACCAAGGCTAAGCAGGCGCAGAGTCGTCTGAAAGAGCTGGAGCGTATGGAGTTGATTGCGGCGGCGCACGTGGACTCCCCATTCAGCTTTTCCCTGCCGTGCAGCGACAAAATCTCCAGCCCGCTTTTGGTGATAGACGACGCTGGCTTAGGGTATGACGCGCAGCCGGTTCTACAGCATGTGAACCTGACGTTACTGCCTGGCGCCCGTCTGGGCGTACTCGGCGCCAATGGCGAAGGTAAATCCACCCTGATCAAAACGCTGGCGGGTCAACTGCCGTTGATTTCTGGTCGCAGAACAGGCGGTGAGCATCTAAGGATTGGCTACTTCGCCCAGCATCAGTTGGAAGCGCTGGACCCAGGCGCAACGCCGATGCAGCATCTGCAAAAAGTCAGGCCGCAGGCGTCGGAGCAGGAAATTCGTAATTTCCTGGGCGGATTCGGTTTCCCTGGCGAGCAGGCGGCGGGAGACATCAAGAATTTTTCCGGCGGCGAGCGGGCGCGTCTGGCGCTGGCGTTGATCGCCTGGAACAAACCTAATCTGTTATTGCTGGACGAACCCACCAACCACCTTGATCTGGATATGCGCCACGCTCTGAACATGGCGCTGCAGGAATATCCTGGCGCGGTTATCGTTGTGTCTCACGACCGGCATCTGTTGCGGGCGATGGCGGATCAGTTTGTCTGGGTGCATGGCGGCCGTATGGAACCCTATAACGGCTCCCTGGAAGACTACGAAAAAGAACTGCTAAGCCGCCTGCGGGCGAATCAGCCGGAAGCGGCGAAAAGCGATGCTTCCGCAGAAGAGGAGATGCAGGAAAGCGCGGAGGATCGCAAGCGTCGTAAGCGGGAAGAGGCGGAAAAAAGGCAGCGTTTAAGCCCCTTGCGGAAAAAAATAGCTACACTGGAAGCTGAGATAGAAAAGTTGCAGGGCAAACTGCAGGAGATTGAAGCGCAATTGGGAGAAGGAGATCTTTACGAGGACAAGAACAAGGAACAACTGAAAGCGCTTCTGGAATCCCAGCGGGTGAACCGCCAAAGTCTGTCTGAGGCGGAGGAGACCTGGCTGGAGTTGAATGAGGAGTTGGAAGGACTGCTCTGATCGGCCTATCTCTCTATGCGTATATATGCCTATAGACCGCTTCGCCGCTACGGAGTTTAGTTAGAGTCCTTGCAACCACGATAATCACAATATATTCGCAAGGAGTATTCCCATGAAACTGTGGAAACGCACCCTGACCGGGCTGGCCGTTGGCCTGTGTCTCTCCTCCGCTCTTCAAGCCGCTGAAACTATCAAAATCGCCATTGCAGGACCCCAATCCGGGTCGGTCGCCCAATATGGCGAGATGCAGTTTAACGGCGTGCACGCAGCCATTGACCTGATCAACAAAGCAGGAGGCGTCAAGGGCAAAATGCTGGAAGCAGTTGAATATGACGACGCTTGCGAACCCAAGCAGGCCGTGGCGGTCGCCAACAAAGTCGTCAACGATGGCGTGCAGTATGTAGTCGGGCATTTGTGCTCCGGCTCCACCCAACCCGCCACTGATGTTTATGAAGACGAAGGCATTCTCGCGGTGACCTGCTCCACCAACCCCTCGATCACCGAACGCGGTTTCCGCTACATCTTCCGCACCATCGGTCTGGACTCCGCGCAAGGACCCACCGCCGGTAAATATATCGCTGAACATCTCAAGCCCAAGCGCGTCGCGGTCATTCACGATAAACAACAGTACGGCGAAGGCATCGCGAGTTCTGTGAAAAGCACGCTGGAAAGCATGGGCGTCAACGTCGTTGCGTTTGAAGGCGTGACCGCAGGCGACAAAGACTTCTCTTCACTGATCGCGAAACTGAAGAAAGAGAATGTGGATCTGGTTTACTACGGTGGTTACCACCCGGAACTGGGCCTGATCCTGAGACAAAGCAACGACGCTGGCTTTAAGCCGCAGTTCATGGGGCCCGAAGCAGTTGGCAACAAAGAGATTTCCTCTATCGCCGGTCCTGCTTCAGAAGGCTTGATTGTGACTTTGCCCGCCAGATACGACCTGAACGAGAGTAACGCGGATGTCGTGGCGTTGATGAAGTCCAAAGGACAGGACCCTACAGGCCCGTTCGTGTGGACCAGCGTCGCAGCCGTGCAGTCACTGGTTGAAGCGATGAACAAAGTCGGCGATGGCGATACTGAGAAAGTTGCTGATTACCTGCGCGAAAACACCATCAATACGTCGATGGGTCCTCTGACCTGGGATGACAAAGGCGATCTCGAAGGCTTTGAGTTCGGTTTGTTCACCTGGCATCAAGACGGCACTTCCACGCCGCTGTAATTTGGTGAGTATAAGAGGGGCGTCCATTCGGCGCTCCTCTATTTATCCTCTGTTATATACTTCCTAAACACTGCGCAGCCAGCGGAAAGAAGAGCCGGGCGTTCAGCTATCCTCTTCCTTAAATTCCATATCAATGCCGAATTTGGTGAGCAGCCCTTTTTCTGCTTCCAGATCCGCGCAGGTCAGAGGGCGGGATTGCAGCCAGTCCTTCGGAAAAATCAGCGTTAACGACCTTTTGTTCGCTTTCACTTTAATGGAATCCAGCACTTCGCCGTTACGAGAGTGTTGCAGGACCACCGCAAGCCGCAGCGCCACAGCTAATTGCTTCAATGGATCAGCATCTTCCAGCGCATACTCATCAAAAACGGTATCCAGAATTTTCCGGCGATGAACGCGGATCAGCATCGCCAGCGATTGCTGAGTCTGCCGGGAAAAGCCCGCCAAATCGGAGTAGCGAATCAGGTAGGCGCCATGTTTGTGGAATTGAGTATGGGAGATAGCCAGACCAACCTCATGCAGACGCGACGCCCAGCGTAATAACTCTGTCAGTTCCTCGCTCGGCAATTTCCACTGCTCCGCGAGCTGTTTCCATAACGCTATGGCGGTCCCCTCGACGGCGGCGGCATGCTCGCGGTCGATATGATAGCGCTCCTGCAGGCTGTTGATGGTGCGCTCTCGTACATCCTCATGATGGATGCGGCCGATCATGTCATAAAGCAGGCCTTCGCGCAGGGCCCCATCGCAGAATTCCATCTCTTCGATTTGCAGCACATCAAACGCCGCCATCAATATCGCCAGTCCAGCCGGGAAAATCGACAGCCGGTCTTTGCGCACGCCAAGCTTGGTAAGCTGGCTGATTTTGCCCAGACGCACGACTTCATCCTTGAGCTTAACCAAGCCATCCGGAGTGATTTTGTGCGTTCCCCATTGATTGTGCGCGAGCACTTGCTCAATGGCCTTGATGGAACCCGAAGAGCCCACGCAATGATGCCAGCCGACGCTGCGGTAGCGGTTGCGGATGTTGAGCAGTTCACGGGAGGCTTCTACAAAAGCGCGGGCGAATTGCAGCTGAGTGATCTTGCCATCGCCGAAAAAGCGATCCCGGTAGGACACGCACCCCATGTGCAAACTTTCCAGCTCCTTGGTTTCAAATCGCTGACCGATGATGAACTCCGTACTGCCGCCGCCGATGTCGATCACCAGCCGGTTGTCGGCGTCGTCGGAAAGAGAGTGGGCGACGCCTAGGTAAATGAGTCGCGCTTCTTCCCGTCCGCTTATCACTGAGATGGGGTGGCCGATGAGTTTTTCCGCCTTGCGTATAAAGGCGCGGGCGTTTTTCGCCACCCGTAAAGCGTTGGTGCCTACAATCTGTACTGCGCCGCGGGGCATGCCGCTGATGCGCTGCGCGAAACGCTCCAGACAGGCTAACGCCCGATGCTGGGAGGCTTCGTCGAGAAAATTGCGTTCGTCCAGACCGGCTGCGAGCTGGACTTTTTCGCCTAGTTTCTCCAGCGGCCGGATTTCATTGTGGACCAGCTGGGCGACGACCATATGGAAACTGTTCGAGCCCATATCGATGGCGGCGATCAGTTCTGGAGAAGAAGGCGCCGGAGAGACGGCGTCCGCCGGGGTGGTGGATGATATTGTCATGAACTCTCTTGAAATCCTTGCGCTAAACCTTATATTTAGGAAATCTCGTTTTAGATTGTCAACTTGCTTGCTGAATTAGTCGACCTAAGCGGTCAATTTTCAGTTGTACTGATTGCTCCAATATTAAGGTCAGCCGACCGAAATAAGCCGGCGGAGAATGGAACCACTTCTTTCACAGGACGTCAAAGTCATTTTCCTAACCGGATTTTAAGGTTATTTTTACCAGGCCCACCTTATATAGTAGTCGGTAAAAGCATTCACCTCTTAGCCAGGATTAAATAATGAGCAGCCGAATTGTTAACGTAACTGATGACTCTTTTGAAAGTGAAGTCTTGAAGGCCGATGGCCCTGTGCTGGTGGATTACTGGGCTGAGTGGTGCGGTCCCTGTAAGATGATTGCGCCGGTGTTGGAAGAGATTGCGGAAGAATATGGCGATCGTCTGAAAATCTGCAAACTGAACATCGACGAAAATGAAAAGACTCCGCCCAAGTTCAGCATCCGTGGTATTCCAACCCTGATGTTGTTCAAAAATGGCGCTGTAGATGCGACCAAAGTAGGCGCTTTATCCAAGTCCCAGCTGACGGCTTTCCTGGACAGCAACCTTTAATATACGCCTTCTGTGAGCGGGGGTCTGACCCCTGCTCAAAATGCGCGTAATTTTCTGGACGAAGGCTATAATTCAACCTATACTGATTTTGCTTTCAACTTTTTGGCGATAGTCCTCCTTTCGCTGGATTAATAAGTAAAACGATAAACTCTTCCATCTATAACCTAACCCTCTCCAATCAGGTCAACTGTTTTTCGATCCTATGAATCTTACTGAATTAAAAAAGAAACCCGTTCCTGAGCTATTAACCATCGCCGAAGAAATGGGCCTGGAAAATATGGCTCGCTCCCGCAAACAGGATGTGATTTTCAGTATTCTGAAAAAGCACGCCAAAAGCGGCGAAGACATCTACGGCGATGGCGTTCTGGAAATTCTGCAGGATGGCTTCGGCTTCTTGCGTTCCGCGGACAGTTCTTATCTGGCCGGCCCTGACGACATCTACGTCTCACCCAGTCAAATCCGCCGTTTCAACCTCAGAACGGGCGATACAATCGCCGGTAAGATTCGACCGCCGAAAGACGGCGAGCGTTATTTCGCACTGTTGAAAGTGAATGAGATCAACTTCGACAAACCTGAAAACGCCCGCAACAAAATCCTGTTTGAAAACCTGACGCCCTTGTTCCCACAGGAAAGGTTGCGTTTGGAAGCCGGCAACGGCAGTACGGAAGATTTGTCAGCGCGTATTCTGGATTTGGTCGCGCCTATCGGTAAAGGGCAGCGCGGTTTGATCGTGTCGCCGCCGAAAGCCGGTAAAACCCTCCTCATGCAGAACATCGCCCAATCCATCACCCGCAACAACCCAGAAACTCATTTAATGGTTCTGCTGATCGACGAACGCCCTGAAGAGGTGACCGAGATGCAGCGCACCGTGCGTGGTGAAGTGGTTGCGAGCACCTTCGACGAGCCGCCGGCCCGTCACGTTCAGGTTGCTGAGATGGTTATCGAAAAAGCCAAACGTCTGGTTGAGCACAAGAAAGACGTAGTGATCCTGCTGGATTCCATCACGCGTCTGGCGCGCGCATACAACACTATTATCCCGTCCTCCGGCAAAGTACTGACCGGTGGTGTGGACGCCCATGCGCTGGAACGTCCCAAGCGCTTTTTCGGCGCCGCGCGGAATGTCGAGGAAGGCGGCAGCCTGACCATCGTCGCGACGGCGTTGATTGACACTGGCTCCAAAATGGACGAAGTGATTTACGAAGAGTTCAAGGGCACCGGTAACCTGGAAGTGCACTTGGACCGTAGAATTTCTGAAAAACGCGTCTTCCCTGCGATTAACATCCGTCGCTCCGGCACTCGTCGTGAAGAGCTGCTGATGTCTGAGGAAGAGCTGCAAAGAGTGTGGATTCTGCGCAAGCTGCTGCACTCTATGGAAGACGATATTGCCGCGGTGGAGTTCCTGCTGGATAAGTTGAAGGACACCAAGACCAACGACGAATTCTTCCAGGCCATGAAAAAGCGCTAAGCGCATGGCTGACCTGAGATGAGTTTAAGCCCCTGTCGCCAATCGGCGCAGGGGTTTTCTTTTATCCGCCGCGCCTATATTGTGCGCCTATGAATCAATCGACCCCAGCCTGTCTAAATCGAATCTTATGAGTCTGCAATACCGAGATCTGCGAGACTTCATCCGCATATTGGAACAACGCGGCGAGCTGAAACGCATTACCGCGGAAGTCGACCCCCATCTGGAAATGACCGAAATCTGTGACCGTACGCTACGGCGTGAAGGTCCCGCTTTATTGTTTGAAAACCCTCGGGGCTATTCAATTCCTGTTCTTGGCAACCTGTTTGGCACGCCTGGGCGCGTGGCTTTGGGCATGGGCGCGGAGAGCGTCGAGAGTTTGCGGGAAATTGGCAAGCTATTAGCCTTTTTGAAAGAGCCGGAGCCGCCCAAGGGCCTGCGGGATGCCTGGAGCAAGCTGCCGATCTTCAAGCAAGTAATGAATATGGGGCCGAAAGAAGTCAGCTCCGCGTCTTGTCAGGAAGTGATTATTGAAGGCGATGACGTCGACCTCTATCAATATCCGATTCAAACCTGCTGGCCGGGAGACGCCGGTCCGTTGGTGACCTGGCCCTTGGTGATCACCCGTGGTCCCAACAAGGCGCGGCAGAACCTGGGAATTTACCGGCAGCAACTGATTGGCCGCAACAAACTGATTATGCGCTGGCTGTCGCACCGGGGCGGCGCTCTCGACTACCGCGAGTGGCGGGAAGCCCATCCCATGGAGCCATTCCCGGTCGCAGTGGCTTTGGGCGCGGACCCAGCGACGATTCTGGGCGCAGTGACGCCAGTGCCTGATACCCTGTCCGAGTACGCATTTGCGGGACTATTGCGAGGCAATAAGACCGAGGTGGTGCGTTGTATCGGTAGCGATTTGCAAGCGCCCGCCAGCGCGGAGATTGTGCTGGAGGGAGTGATTCATCCGGGAGAAATGGCGCCGGAAGGTCCCTTTGGCGATCACACAGGTTACTACAACGAGGTGGATCGTTTTCCTGTGTTCACCGTTGAGCGCATTACGCAGCGGAAAAAGCCGATTTATCACAGTACCTATACTGGACGTCCGCCAGATGAGCCTGCGGTATTGGGCGTCGCTCTGAACGAGGTGTTCGTGCCAATTTTGCAGAAACAGTTTCCGGAAATTGTCGATTTCTATCTGCCGCCGGAAGGCTGCTCTTATCGCATGGCGGTAGTGACCATGAAGAAGCAGTATCCCGGTCACGCTAAACGGGTAATGATGGGCGTCTGGTCGTTTCTGCGACAATTCATGTACACCAAGTTTGTGATCGTCACTGACGACGACGTCAACGCCCGTGACTGGAAGGACGTCATCTGGGCTATTACGACGCGCATGGACCCGGCGCGGGACACCGTCATGGTGGAGAATACGCCTATTGATTATCTGGACTTTGCTTCTCCCGTCTCCGGATTGGGCTCCAAAATGGGCTTGGACGCCACTAACAAATGGCCCGGCGAAACACAGCGGGAGTGGGGGCGCACCATTCAGATGGATGCGGACGTCAAAGCGCGCGTCGATGACCTCTGGTCGCAGCTGGGTATTGACTAAGGATCTGCTGATGCGTCGCCACCTGCGCTTTCAACCCTCCGGTCATGAGTTTGACGCCGCGGAAGGGGAGACGATATTGGCGGCGGCGTTGCGACAGGGATACAAGATTCTCCATGCGTGTGATAATGGCGTCTGTCATATTTGCGCGGCCAGGCTTCTTAAAGGGAATGTTGCAGGCGGCGTTGGAGAATCGGGGCGTCGGCGCCTGGGCGCGGATGAAGTTTTATTATGCAAAGCGACGCCTGAGGGCGATTGTGAGTTTGAATTAAGACGGATTTGGGGACCAAACGAATTGGAAACAAAAACACTGGCGTTTCAAATCAAGGCGGTCACTGCGCTGTCCGACGATGTATATCAAGTGCAATTGCTGGCGCCCGCCGGCGCTTTGCCGGAGTTTTTCGCCGGACAATACCTGGAGCTATTGGCGCCGGGCGTTGAGGCGGCTTTCTTCTCTATCGCCAACGCGCCAGGAACGAGGGAAGTTGAACTGCACATCCAGGTCCATCAGGAAAGTCGCAGCGCCCTGGCCATCTATCAGTATTTGACTTCAGAGTCGGTCGTGCGCGCCCGATTGCCGTTGGGGAAGTGTTTCATTTCTGGCGTTCCCGATATGGATGTCTCCCTGATCGCCGCAGGCACTGGGTTTGCGCAAATCAAGTCCATCGTTGAATATCTGCTGGCGCAAGGGTTTGAGCGTAAGCTGTCGATATATTGGGGCGTAAGACAGTCACAGGAGATGTATGCTCGCGCTCTGTCTGAAGCCTGGGCTGAACGTCACGAGAATGTCTCTTTCACGCCAGTGATGGCGGATAATCGTGATAATGAATGGCAAGGCCATCATGCGGAACTGGTGCGTGCGGTGCTGGCTGAGCGGCGGCATTGGGACAACAGTCTGGTGTATGTGAGCGGTTCGCCGACAATGGTGTATACCGCGATGGATGCGCTGGCCCCGCTGGGATTGCCCGGCGAGCAGTTCTTTTCGGATGTGCTGGAGTATGCGCCCAGGGGCTGAACGCCCCTGGGTTAGGTTGGATCAGGCGCTGCGCCGTTGGGATTTCGGCGAAGGCAGGTCAGGCAGTTTGGCGCTGTCCTGTAAGGCCTGAATAAAGTAGTCGTTGCTGGCTTGAGGTTGATCCATGGCGGCCAGCAAGCGCGCCAGTTCATAGTACGTTTCCCGGCGACGTTTTAGCTTCAGGCTCGCTTCAAAATACTCTTTGGCTTTGCTCCAGCGTTCATTTCTCAGGCACAGACGCCCCAGAGCCAGCAGTAAGCCAGCGTCATTGGGACGTTCTTTCAGCCAGTGTTCCGCGGCCAGCAACTGCTCCGCCACATTCGCTCCTGCGATCTGGCCATACAGGTCGATCAGGATGTCGCTCCAGTGCTGCTTCAATGCCTTGCGTAAAAGCGTTTCCGCCTGGCCGCTGGCGCCAAGCCGCATCAGTTGCGAGGCATAGGCGTAGATGACGTGAGGGTTCTTGCGCAGGTTGGCGGGCATTCGATCCCAGATCGCGTTCAGAGGTTCGCTGTTGAAATCCCCTTTACGGCCCCGGAGTGCTTCGTCGCAAGCATGGCGCAGCAGATTGAGCCAGGTTTCCAGCTCCAGCTTTTCCACCTCGTCGTCTTTCAGCACTTTGTATTTGCGCAGCTCCGGTAAGATCTCACTCATTTTTTGCCAGTCGTTCAGGCGGGTGTAAACCTGTTGCAACAACTTCAGTACGAATGGGTGATGAGGCGTCTTCTTACGCAGGTTCAACAAGGTGGACAGGCACTGTTCCAACTGCCCGCGGGCCAGCTGCAGTTGCGCCTGAGTCACGCCGATGGCGACATCGCCGCCAGGGGTGTTGTCGAACGCTTTCTTCAAGAATAAGTCGCTCTCTTTTTCATTGCCCAGTTCATTGGCGGCCTGAGCGGAGGCGAGGTAGTTGATCAGCGGGGTGTCGGACTGTTCCGCGCTGCCGGACAAAAACTTCTGCGCCTGTTTCCAGTTGCCCTCTGCGTAGTGCAGCAAACCGCGAATGGTATTCTGCTGCGCCCGGCTGTATTTGCGCTTCTTACGCCATTGTCGCCAGCCAGCTCTGACAGCAAGCGTGGTCGATAGCGTTCTGAATAAATAGTGCAGGGCGAAGTAAAACCCTATCAGCAGGGCGAGAGCGATCCAGACGTTGGTCTCCAGCAGCCAGTTCAGCCAGGAGACGCGCACATAACCTGCGTCCAATTGCACCAAAAAGCCCAGCGCCACGCCGATGGCGAGGGATATCAGCAGCACCAGCGCATAGAAATTCATGAGGCCAGCTCCTTGTCGTCCAGGGTAAGCGAGCCGGTTGCAGGCTTACCGCCGCGCTTGTACAGGGACTCCATCAGATTCTTCAGCATACGCAAGGAGGAGGAGATATCCGGTAATTCCGGGTCGATAGGCTCTTTTTTCAGCTGTTGCAGGTTTTCCAGCAGAGCTTTGGCGGAGGCGTTGTTGATGACGAAATAATCCGCCACCCACTTTTCCGCTTTCTCGAGGCTGTGCACGTAAACGTCCTGGTTTTTCTCCAGCAGTGCGAGCTCCGCCTGCTCCAGCATCATGCGGAGATTCTGGCGCAGGTAGTAAATTTGTTCTGGCGCCAGCAGCGGCTCCACCGGAGCATCCAGACGGCGGATGGAGAAGTATTTTTCCAGTTTGCTCATGGAAGCCAGAGCGCTGTCGTACCAGTGGCTTTCTCCACTGGGAGCAGGGTTTTCCTCGGGAACCGGATTATCGCTCAGCATGGTCGTGTCTTTCAGGAACAGGCGCTGATCCAGGTTTTCCACCTGATTGATCAACGCTTCCAGACGCAGGTAGATGCCTTGACGGTCAATGTCCGCAATCGCCTGGAGGCTGACGATTTCTTCCGCCAAAGCCTTACGTACGGGATAGGCGGCGACTTCTTTGGTTTCCGCCAGCACTTGGTCGGCGGCCTGCAGAATAGCGAGCGAGCCGACGTAGTCTTTCTCCATATGCAGGCGCTGATTGGCGAGACGCAACAGATATTCGGCTTCGGCGAACAGCCAGTCGACTCGACCGGTTTCCCCTTTACTCAATAAGTTTCTGGCGGTTTGATCCATCATCTGCTGCAACTGCGTCTGGCTTTCGCGCTGCTTGGCGACGGCGGCGTCCAGCTTGTCCAGGCGATCCTGGTAACGGAGCCCAACTTCGTCAGCAAGCTGTTTTCCCGCCTGGCTTTGATCCATGGCGCGATCTAACTTGGCTTGCCAAGTCTGCATGTAAGTCCAAAACCAACCGGCGCCAACGGCCATGACGACCAGTAGAACAAGAATCGCCAGCCATAACGGCCCGGTTTTAGGCGTCTTAGCCGCTACAGGCGGTGTTGCGGGTGGCGGGGGAGACAACGGAGGCGGAGCTGGATTGGGAGAGGACTCTTTGACAGGCTCTTCCGCTTTCGTTGAGGGTTGTTCCAGTTCGGATGTGTTGGGCTCGGTTTTAGGCGTCGCCACGCTATCCTTTTCTGCGCTGGCTTCCGGTCGAGACAAAGTAAATGAGGCGGATAAGCTTGCGTCAGGCGTAGACTCTGCTGCGCTTTCCTTGGCGTTGGCGGGTTCCATTCCGGGTTCAGGAGAAGTCGAGGGCTCCTGTTCCAGAGCGGACTTATCTTGCTCTGGCTGTTCTGGTTTGTTTGGTTTTGATTCTTCCGTCACACTCGTTCCTACCCAGTAATCTAAGTAATCAACGCGCCTGCAGGCAACGGCGACCCTCTTTGGTGGAGAGGGTTAACATGCCGTTTTGAGGAGGGCCAGTAAGGCCTCGTCGGATAACTCCGGCGCGATTTTGTAATTCAGACGGTTCTCCTGCGCCAGGGTGGCGACTCTGGCGCTGGGGATGACGAACAGCGTGTCGCCCCAGGCGTAACCGATATTCTGGCCCAGTTGGCAAAGGTGCAGCAGAGTCTCGCCGGATAAGGTGACGACAACCTCTGGACGCCATTGCTTGAGGGCTTCGTTTAATTCATTGGGGTCATATTCCAGCGTTTTACGCTCATATAACTCCAATGTAGCGACATGCGCGCCACGCTCCTGCATGGTTTCCGTCAACAATTCGCGTCCGCCGCAGCCTTTCACAATCAACACGCGCATGGGGGGCTCGTCTTCGTTGCGCGCCTGCAGACCGGGGTGTTCCAGCAATTGCTCGGAGGCGCAGCCCTGCTCTGGGGTATTAACCGTCAGTCCGTAGCTGCGTAGCGGCGCAGCGCTGCTTTCGCCGATAGCGAACCAGCGCACGCCCTGTGGCGCTTGCGGCCAGTAAGCGTCTATCAGTTCCAACAGCAGACGCGATGCATGTTTACTCACGCAGATCACATGAGTATAGCGATCCAGATCGAGGATGCAGTCTTTTATGGCTTGCGTTTCGGGCAAGGGCTCAATGGCGATGGCCGGCAACACCCGAACTTCCGCGCTGTTTTGCTCCAACAGCGCGCGCAAGGAATCGTTTTCTCCCTGAGGGCGGGTCAACAGCACTCTGAGGCCGCTCAGCTCCTGACTAAGAGTGGTTTCCATACACGGCTTCCAGAATTTTTCCTGCTCCTTGTTGCAATAGACGCTCGGCCAGCTCCGTGCCGAGGGCTTCCGCTGCGGCGACAGGCCCTTCTACTTCATCCCGGAGCACTTGCGCGCCGTCCGGGCTGCCTACTAAGCCGCGTAATCTCATTTGGTCGCCAGTAATTTCCGCATAGCCGGCGATGGGAACCTGACATCCCCCTTGCAGACGGTGATTCATGGCTCTTTCCGCTGACACCCGCGCAGTGGTTTCCGCATCCTGTAACTGTGCGATAAGCGCCATAGCTTCAGGGTCGTCGAGACGGCATTCAATACCAAGCGCTCCCTGTCCGACGGCGGGCAAACTGACTTCCGGCGTCAGCTCTTCGCGGATGCGACCAGAAAAGCCCAGGCGTTTCAGCCCGGAGGCCGCGAGGATAATGGCGTCGAAGTCGCCGGCGTCGAGCTTGGCCAATCGTGTATTGACGTTGCCGCGCAGAGACAGGATTTTCAGGTCTGGCCGCCGCTCGGACAGCTGGCACTGACGACGCAGGCTGGAGGTGCCCACGACAGCGCCTTCAGGCAGCTCATCCAGGCTGGCGTACTGATTGCTGACAAAAGCGTCCATTGGAGTTTCCCGCTCCAGAATCGCCCCAAGGCCCAGTCCGGGGGGGAACTCCATCGGCACGTCTTTCATGGAGTGTACGGCGATATCGGCGCGTCCCTCCAGCATGGCTGTCTCCAGCTCCTTGACGAAGAGCCCTTTGCCGCCGACTTTGGCGAGTGGCGTATCGAGAATGATATCGCCTTTGGTGGTTAATCCGAGCAATTCGACGGTCAATCCGGGGTGTAACGCTTCAAGGCGTTGCTTGACGTGCTCCGCCTGCCATAGCGCGAGCGCGCTTTGACGTGTGGCGATCACAAGGTGCTGTTTCGGCATAGTTTAAAATTGCGCTAATTGTGTCGTATCCGGCGAAAAAGTCAGTTGAAATTACACGTAAATCCAACCGCAGGCGCTAGCATACTCATTTTCCCGCCGCTTGTCTTTGCCGGAGGTCGATCAGGTCGGCTGCGCCAGAAATTGTTTGACCTCTGTCACCAGACGCCGGCTGACTGGAAGCGCCTCTCTGACGCCCCGCAGGCGCACCTCGTAATGGCCGTCGTGGCGACGTTGCAGTATTTCTATGTAGTGGCGGTTGATCAGCGTATTGCGATGGATGCGCAGAAAATGAGGATGTAAAGCCTGTTCCAGCTCTTTCAATGGTTGATCGCTGAGCGTCTCTCCCTGAGCATGAAATACCGTCACGTACTTGTGTTCTGCTTGCAAGTAAAGGATGTCGCTGATTTTAATGCGTTCCATTCCTCGACTGCTGCGGCACACCACCACCGCCGGCGCCTCGTCCTGCCCGTTGATCTCTTGCTTCAGGCTTTGCAGCTGGGCGCGATTCACTTGCGTGACGTTTTGCAGGGCGCGCATCAGGTCTTCGCGACGGATGGGTTTGAGCAGATAGTCCTGGGCGCGCACCCGGAACGCCTGGATGGCGTATTCATCGTAGGCGGTGGTGAAGATCACGGCGGGCGGTTGGGGATGTTGCGCCAGCTCCGCCGCCACTTCCAAACCGTCCTTGCCGGGCATGCGGATATCAAGCAGGACGATATCCGGCGAGTGGAGGCGGATGCGTTCAAGGGCTTCATCCCCGCCGGAGGCTTCCGCGCAGACCTCATAGTGTGTGTCCAGCAGCAATCGTTTCAGGCGTTCTCTAGCCAGGGGCTCGTCGTCGACGATGATCACTTTCGTCATATCGCATTCATGTATTCAAAGAGTTGCATGTTATAGCCGCTCACCCTTTTTTATGTAAAGGCGCGCGCATGGTGGCGGTGAAGCGGCCGTCCATCTGACTGGTTTTCAGCACCGCCTGATCGCCGAAAAACGCCTGCAGACGACTGCGTATGTTTTGCATGGCGATGCGATTGCCTTTATGTCCCTGGCTGGGATCGCCGTTATGGACGGGATTACTGATCAATACATACAGCCAGGACCCTTGTTCGTAGGCGGTGATGGTGATGAGCCCGCCTTCCGCTGAGGGTTGCACGCCATGATAAACCGCGTTTTCCACCAAAGGTTGAATGCTCAGCGGGGGCACTCGCGCGGCGTCGGAGATATTACGCATGTCCCATTTTACTGTGAGTCGATCGCCCAGCCGCAGTTGCTCAATGCGCAGATAACGCTCACATAGCGCCAGTTCCTCTTTGAGCGGCGCCAGGGATGAAGACTCTTTTAGCGCGGCCCGAAACAGCTCGGCCAAATCCAGCACGGCTTCTTCCGCCTCGTTGGGATTTATCGGAATCAGACCTGCGATGGAGTTCATGCTGTTGAACAGAAAGTGCGGACGGATTCTCGCCTGCAAGGCCTGCACTCTGGACTCCAGTTCGGATTTCTGCTGCAAGTGCCAGAGGTGCTGGAGATAGAAGTAACGCAGAATGATCCCGGTTAAGATGGCGCTGATCGCCACCGCCTGCACCACGAACCAGAAGCCTGATCCGGGCTCCTCCAGCGCGCCTTTGCGGAAGAGGGCGTTAGCGAGTATGGCGTAGATCAGCGTAATCGCCGGCGCTATAAGGTAAGCAACCAGGGCCTGGCGGGACATGCTCCAGCCTGCGCCGAGTATGCGCAGACGACACAGAATCAGCGCGCTGGTCAGCACCACCCATAGCATGAAGAGCGAGGTGAGCGCGAAATAATCCCAGTCGAAATGACCGGGCCCTGCATAGATAAGCGTAAACAACAGCGCGCAAAGCCCCGTGGCGATCACCATCAAGAGGACCGCCTGAACATTGCAAAGCTCTGGTAAAAACACCCCTGGAGGGGACGAAGACTTGGGGGACTGCTCCATTTTTATGCCGTCAAACCTGGTTGGCGAATACAAACGCCCCGCCCCTTCGCCTTGCATGTCTACAGAGCGCGGGAAACTGTTATAATCGCGGGCCTTTACCTATCATGCCACAGGTTGGGCATGGGTTCCGTGCGCTTCGATTCATTTCCAAGTATGAGGCAACTTGACCATCATGACAAAGCAGGACACTACCGATAAGCTCTGGGGCGGCCGCTTCACAGAAGCCACCGACGCCTTCGTAGAACGTTTCACGGCCTCCGTGGATTTTGACAGGCGCATGTATCATCACGACATCCGCGGCTCCATCGCTCACGCTACGATGCTGGCCAAAGTCGGGGTGCTGACTGAAGAAGAGCGCGACCAGATCATCAATGGGTTGCGCGAAATTGAAGCGGAAATCGAAGCCGGCGCTTTTGAGTGGTCGGTCAAGCTGGAAGACGTGCACATGAACATCGAGGCGCGCCTGACCCAGAAAATAGGCATTACCGGTAAAAAACTGCATACCGGACGTTCGCGCAATGACCAGGTAGCGACGGATATTCGTCTTTATCTGCGCGACGAAGTCGATGTCATCGCCGCTGAGCTGTTGCGTTTGATCGCCGCCCTGGCGGATCTGGCCGAACGTGAGGCGGACGCCATTATGCCTGGCTTCACTCACTTACAGACTGCGCAACCGGTGACGTTCGGCCACCACATGCTGGCCTGGGCGGAAATGCTGAAACGCGACTTCAGCCGCCTGGCGGACTGTCGCGAGCGTTTCAACGTATCTCCCTTGGGCGCGGCTGCGCTGGCGGGCACCACTTATTCCATCGATCGTCAGTACACCAGCGAACTGCTGGGCTTCAACGGGCCGGCGGAGAACTCCCTGGATGCGGTCAGCGATCGCGATTTCGCTATTGAGTTCTGCAGCTTCGCCAGTTTGTTGATGATGCATCTGTCTCGTTTCTCTGAGGAGTTGGTGCTGTGGACTTCCGCCCAGTTCAACTTCATCAATCTGCCGGACCGTTTCTGCACAGGCTCCTCCATCATGCCGCAGAAGAAAAATCCGGATGTGCCAGAGCTGATTCGCGGTAAGAGCGGTCGTGTCAGCGGTCATCTCATCAGTCTGCTGATGTTGATGAAAAGCCAGCCGCTGGCTTACAACAAAGACAACCAGGAAGACAAAGAGCCGCTGTTCGACGCCATCGATACGGTCAAAGGCTGTCTGAAAGCCTATGGCGATATGATGCCGGCGGTGTCGGTCAATCGTGACGCCATGGCGGAATCGGCGCGTCGCGGTTTTTCCACTGCAACGGATCTGGCGGATTATCTTGTGCGCAAAGGTTTGCCATTCCGCGACGCCCATGAAGTGGTCGGCAAGGCGGTGGCGCTGGGCGTATCCAGCGGCAGAGACCTGAGCGAAATGAGCCTGGAGGAGTTGCGCGAGTTCAGTGCGGACATTGAGGTGGATGTGTTCGAGGTACTGACGTTAGAAGGTTCCGTCAATGCTCGTAATCACATTGGCGGTACGGCGCCGGAACAGGTGCGCGCCGCTGTGGTCCGTACTCGGGAATGGCTCAAACGCAACACTGAGATGTAAATCTCCCGCGTTTTATCGCAGTTTCGCCCGGGCGGTCTAACCGACCCGGGCCTTTACATTCCTTTGCCTAATAAATACCGACCGTCGCAAACGCAACGCGCCGCCCCCGCTATACTCTATGCATGAGTTACCGGCGCAGCTTAAATCCCGATTACACCGAAGGCGTGGACCGTAAAGTCCTGAAAACGCTATGTCAGCGTTTCATTACTTTGGTGGAACATCGTTTACAACGCACCCGCCTGGCGTTGACGCCACGGCAGCAGGTTGTGTTGGAGCTATTGCCGCTGCTTTTTCATGTCAATCACCCTTTGTTGCCTGGCTATGTTTCCCGCACCACGCCCCATCGACTGGTTAACTATGAGCCGGACAAGAACGTCGTCGCGCAGGCGCAGCGTCTCAGCCGCTCTTTTAATTACCGGGAGCCGGCGCGCCATCATGGAGATATCGCCAGCCTCTATTTAATGGGCAGCACGGGCTCGATCGCCCATTCCGGGGGCAGCGATTTTGATGTTTGGCTTTGCCATCGACCTGATCTGGACGCAATGGCGTTAATGGAGCTGCAGCGCAAAGCGGACCTGGTGTGCCAATGGGCGATGGAGATGGGCTCGGAGATGCACATCTTCCTGATGGACGCGGAGGCGTTTCGCAGCGGCCGTCATGACGCCGCCGCCGACTCTGAAGATTGCGGCACCGCCCAGCATTATTTGTTACTGGATGAGTTTTACCGAACCGGAATCTGGTTGGGCGGCGCCTACCCTCTGTGGTGGTTGATTCCGCCCGACCAGGAAGCGAGCTATGCTGATCTGGCGGAACTATTGCTGGAAAAGCGATTCATCAAGCCCAAGGACTATATCGACTTTGGCGGCTGCGCCCGGATTCCTTCCAACGAATTTGTCGGCGCCGGCATGTGGCAGCTGTATAAAGGCATCGACTCTCCTTATAAGTCGGTGCTTAAACTGATGCTGGTGGAGTCCTACGCGAAGGAGGAGGATACGCTGCCCAATCTCAGTCTGGCGTATAAGCAGGCCATCTTCGCAGACAGGCTTGATCCCGATGAGCTGGACCCCTACGTCATGGTCTATCGGCGTCTTGAACAGTCCTTGCAATCCCGGCGCGAACAAGGACGTCTGGAACTGGTGCGACGTAGCTTCTACTTGAAAATTGGCGAGCGCCTGTCGGTTTTCGTTCCAGAAAGAGAAAAGTCCTGGCGTCGCAAAGTCATGGAAAAGCTGACTCATGAATGGGAGTGGTCAGAGCGGGAATTGCGTTACCTGGATGGCCGCAGCGCATGGAAAGTGGATCAGGTGATTCAGGAGAAACGCGCAGTGGTCAATGAACTCACCGGCTGTTACCGGTTCCTGTCCTCCTATGCGAGGGAGAAGGGGTTAGCGGCGGCGATCAGCGCCCGCGATATTAACTTGCTGGGCCGTAAGCTCTATGCGGCATTCCAGCGTAAGGCCGGCAAAGTTGAGATGATCAACCCCGGCATTGCCCCGAATCTGTCGGAGGATAATCTGGCGTTTCATCATCTCAGCAGCCAGGCCATCGGCGCCGCTGGCAACGGTTGGCTGTTGTATCGAAATCTGTCCAACCCTATGGACGCGGCTTTCAATCCCGCGGTCAAACGCTCAAACAGCCTCATTGAGTTGCTGGTCTGGGCGTATTGCAATGGCCTGTTGGACCGTAGCACCAGCGTTAGCCTGGCCTCAGGAGAAAGCCACGCCAGTCAATATGAGTTGCAACAAATCATTTCCAGTTTGCGTTCGCTGATAAGCCTGCCGTTGCCGGCCGTGACGCAACAGGATTATCGCGCCAAAGCCAGACTGCGGGCGACCCTGGTCTATGTGAACGTCGGCGTCGACCCTATGGCGGATCTGAGTCGCCGCGGTCTGCACAAGCTCAGCAACCGCAATGATGCGCTGGGCTACGCTTCCGAGCGCGCCAATCTGGTGGTGACGCTGGATCAGGTCATCATCAACAGTTGGAATGAGGTGATGGTGCAGCGTTATGAGTCCGGCGACACCCTGGTGCAGTGCCTGAAAAACTACCTTGCCGCGCTGGCCGAAAGCGAGCAGTTCGGCGAAGGGCTGCCGCAACTGTCCGTGCTCTGTTATTGCCCTACTCGGGCGGGGGCGATCGCGCAGCGGGTCAACCAGTTGTTTCAGCAAGTGGTGTTCTGCTATTTCAGCGACAAAGAGCGTGCGCGCAGCCGCTATATTCTGCAGATGGAAGACCGTTACTTCGTGCTGCAGTTTGTCGATGATCAACCCCGTTTCACGGCTTTGGAGGACTACGTCGGGTTATGTGAATTTCTGGCGCAGCCGCAAAAACATTACAGCTCGATTGTCGTGGATGACTACGCATTGAGCGAAGATGTGCTGCGCGCGGTGTTCGCCCGTATGCGTCCCCATGCGGTGCAGGTGTTTTATCTGAATCAGGGGCGCATTACCGATATCTACGTGATTGACGAGAAAGGCTCGCTGTTGGTTTATCGGGAAACAGGTTCTGACATCAATGTGCTGTTGGGATCATTGAAGCAATTTCTGCTGGGGGTGCAGGAACGCAAGCAGATGCATGACTCCCTGGCGGACGATGGCGCCGGATTCCTTGAAGTGGAATTCTATCAACTACAGCCGGGGAAACCGGAATACCGGACTGAAAAACGGGATATCAGTCTGCATAAAGGGTTTGGCGATTACGTGGAAATACAGGCGATCGGCGCTTATGAGAATGGTCGCGAACTGGATTTCAACCTCTACTGTGAGCACAAAGAATTCACGGTGCTGGAGCATGGAGGACGGGTAGCGGCGGCGCTGGCGCATTATTTAAGCAGCCGCTTTCGTAACAGCGCCGCATTGCCAGGATATATCATCGATCTCAGCTTGCCTCACGATCTGGAGCGTGAGGAATATCAGAGCCATCTGCAAACCACTCAGTATCTGCAATATAAAGCGGTGCTGGAGCGCGAGATACGCGCGGCCCGCACTGACGGCGGCGCGGCGGCGTTGCCCAATATGAATCCCGCCGCGGCCAGGTAAGCGGCGCAGGCGGGTTTTGCTACAGTGTTATTTATTTTCCTCGCAACGCTGCCGCCCGGCGGCGGTTCTATTGTGTTCAGGACTGTTTCTATTGTGTTACTGCGCCGTTATACTGGCGGAATTTGATTAATTCCGGGATGGGTTATGCGCGCAATCGGCGTGATCTTGTTGGTATACGCTTCTACTTGGTTAATGTCCTGCGGTCAGAAAGGTCCTTTGCAACTACCTGACCAACAGACATGGCGGAGCGGGGACGTCCGCATTGAGTTGAAAGCGCCGTCGGGGTATTGACCCTGATCAGGATCAGGTCCGGCCGCTGCGTCGTCAGGGGCCAGAGCGACACCCGTTCCGCAGCTTGAGTTGACCTATGGACCACTTTGAATATCGCAATCATCAGCTCTTCGCTGAAGACCTTTCCGTTCAGGAAATCGCCGAGCATTACGGCACGCCTTGCTATATCTACTCCCGGGCCACGCTGGAAAGGCATCTGAAAGCCTATCAGACTGCGATGGACGGCTACCCCCACATGATCTGCTACGCCGTCAAAGCAAACTCCAATCTTGCAGTGTTGAATGTCCTGGCGCGACTGGGCGCGGGTTTCGACATCGTTTCTGTGGGAGAAATGGAGCGGGTGTTGGCGGCGGGCGGCAAGCCGGAGCGAATTGTGTTCTCCGGCGTTGGCAAGCTGGAGCATGAAATGCGTCGCGCGCTGGAAGTCGGCGTGCATTGCTTCAATGTGGAGTCCGCGCCTGAGCTGGAAAGATTGCAGCAGGTCGCCGCGGATATGGGCAAAAAAGCGCCAATCTCCATTCGCGTCAATCCGGATGTGGACCCGCAAACGCATCCCTACATCTCCACCGGACTTAAAGAAAACAAGTTTGGCGTCAGCATTGATGAAGCGCTGGAGCTGTATCACTCCGCCGCCGTGTCGCCGCACTTGGACGTTATCGGTATTGACTGCCATATTGGTTCGCAACTGACTCAGATAAGCCCGTTCCTGGATGCGCTGGAGCGCGTGCTGAACATCATCGAGACTTTGCGCAACGAAGGTATTCGCCTCAAGCATTTGGATCTGGGCGGCGGCCTGGGCGTCACCTATAACCAGGAAACGCCTCCGCACCCCAACGAGTACGCCCGCGCCGTCATGGAGCGCCTGAAGGGCAGCGGCCTGACGCTGGTGCTGGAGCCGGGGCGTTCTATCGCCGCCAATGCTGGCCTGATGGTCACCCGCGTAGAGTACCTGAAGCATAACGGCCACAAAGACTTCGCCATCGTCGACGCGGCGATGAACGACCTGATCCGCCCATCTCTGTACGGCGCCTGGCAGAATATCGTGCCGGTGAGGCAGCACAGCGAAGGCAAAGAAGCGCGTTATGATATTGTCGGGCCGGTATGCGAAACTGGCGACTTCATTGGTAAAGAGCGTCTTTTGAACCTGAAGCCGGGGGATCTGCTGGCGGTGCGTTCCGCAGGAGCCTATGGTTTCGTCATGAGTTCCAACTACAACTCTCGCGGTCGCGCCGCAGAGGTGATGGTGGATGGCGACAAGCATTACCTTGTGCGTCGTCGTGAAACTATCGAAGAGTTGTTCGCGGGAGAGTGCGCGCTGCCGGAGAGCGCTTCGGTAAAACCTGCATAAAAGTGAGCTGAAATGTTAATAAAGTTCACCAAAATGCATGGTTTGGGCAACGACTTCATGGTTGTCGATCTCATCTCCCAGCATGCGCACTTTCGTCCGGAACAAGTACGCAGACTGGCTGATCGCAACTTTGGCGTAGGCTTCGATCAGTTGCTGATCGTCGAACCGCCAGGACGCCCCGATGCGGATTTCAGATACCGGATTTTCAATGCCGATGGCTCGGAAGTGGAGCAGTGCGGCAATGGCGCACGTTGTTTTGCGCGCTTTGTTAAAGAAAACCGTCTGACCAACAAGAAAAACATCCGTGTGGAGACCAAAAAGGGAATTATCGAACTGATCGTCAACAAGGATGGTTTGGTGACCGTGGATATGGGCGCGCCCAGACTGGCTCCGGCGGATATTCCTTTTGTCGCCGAGACGCAGGAGGCGATTTATCCGATTGAAGTCAACGGCGTAATGTATGAAATCAGCGCGGTTTCCATGGGTAATCCGCATGGCGTATTGGTGGTGGATGACGTTAACAAAGCCCCAGTGCATAAACTGGGTAAAGCGTTGGAAAATCACCCTCGCTTTCCAGAACGCGCCAATATTGGATTTTTACAGGTGGTTCACCGCCGCTTTGCTAAGCTTAGAGTGTTCGAGAGAGGCGCGGGAGAAACCCTGGCCTGCGGTACCGGCGCCTGTGCGGCGGTGGTGGCGGGCAGGCTGCGCGGCCTGTTGGATCGCAAGGTGGAAATCAAGCTGCCGGGCGGCAACCTCAAGATAAGCTGGGAAGGCGAAGGCCACCCGGTCATGATGACAGGGCCGGCGGTGCGCGTTTTTGACGGTCAGGTAAGGATATAACTCGGCAGGGATACTGACAGGAATAAAATAGACGGACTATTAATACAAACGTCAGGCATACAACCGGAACTCACAAGCCCTGATGGGCGCTTAAGTAGAGTTCCGGCAGTGGAGTGGTGAATGAATAATCAGGCAAAGCGCAGTGACGAAAATCCGGCGCTGACAGCAGAAGCTGTGGTGGCTTACCTGCGTGAGCACCCCAACTTTTTTGTTGAGCATGAAGAACTGCTCAATGAAATAAGGCTGCCGCACCGGTCCGGCGCGGCGATTTCCCTGGTTGAGCGACAAATCAGCCTGTTTCGGGAACAACGCGATCATTATGAGCGGCAACTGTACGATTTGATTGATACGGCGCGTCAGAACGACCGCTTCTTTGAAAAAAGCAAACGTTTGCTGATGAACTTGCTGGAAGCACGTTCGCTGGACGAAGTGGTGATTGTGCTGGAGGACAGTTTCACCGGCGACTTCCAGGTGGATTTCTGTAGCCTGGTGTTGTTCGCCGAGCATAAAGACTTCCCGATCAGCAATGTTTCCACTGCTTCACTGATGGAATGTTCCGATGCGCTGGGCGAAGAACTGCTTAACAGCGTCAAGGCGGTTTGCGGCAATCTGGAAGCCAGGCAGCTGCAGGTTCTATTTCCTCACAATCATGCTGACATTGCGTCCTGCGCGGTTATTCCCCTTAGATACGGCGATTTGCTGGGGATGTTGAGCATCGGCAGTCGCAATGAGCGTTATTTCAATACCGGCATGGGATCGCTGTTCCTGTCATACATCAGTGAGTCTCTTAGCCGTATGCTTCCGCCTTTATTGGCTAAAGAGGGGCGGGGAGACGAGCATTTCCCGGATTAGCGATTGGTTGCGAGTCTTGGAGAGCCTTCAATGAGTTTGTCCACGCAAGTGGAGGCGTTTATTGCCTATCTGCATAGCGAACGCCGTTACTCCGTGCATACCGTCAGCAGCTACAATCGGGATTTACGACGCGTCGTTGCATACTGTGACGCCAATGGCGTTGCTAGCTGGAAAGACCTGCATACGCCACAGCTCCGCCAGGCTCTCAGCGAGTTTCATCGACGTGGACTCGGCAGCCGCTCGTTGCACCGCTTGCTGTCTACAGTCCGACGTTTCTATGAGTATCTCTTGCGAGAGCGCCTCGTATACGAAAACCCCGCCAATGGCGTACGCGCCCCTAAAATGACCAAGCGTTTACCGGCGACTATGGACGTTGATCAGGCTAAGCAGTTGCTGGATTCCCCAGTGGAGGAAGAAGAACTGGAAATACGCGATCAGGCGATCGCCGAACTATTTTATACGTCCGGCATCCGTCTAAGCGAGCTGGCGGGGTTGGACCTGGCGCATTTGGATTTAAGCGAGGGCTTGGCCAGGGTGTTGGGGAAAGGCGGCAAAGAGCGTTTAGTTCCCGTTGGCGGTCAGGCGCGCAAGGCGCTGCGAGATTGGTTGCAGGCGAGAGCTTCTCTCGCGGTGGCGGGAGAGCCCGCTGTGTTCGTCAGTCTGCGAGGCGGGCGCTTGTCCCGACGCAGCATTCAGGAGCGTCTGCGCCAATGGGCGCAAAAGAAAGGCTTCAGCGGTCGCTTGTACCCCCACTTATTTCGCCACTCTTGCGCCAGCCATCTATTGGAGTCCAGCGGCGATCTGCGGGCGGTGCAGGAGTTACTCGGACATGCTGACATCTCCACTACGCAGATATATACCCATTTGAATTTTCAACATCTGGCGGAAGTCTACGATAAAGCCCATCCTCGCGCGCGCAAGCGTAAGAAGGATTAGCCTTCACGCATAAATCGTCCCCTAACGCCGTTAAACCTCCGTGTTTGTCAGCCTCTCTGTTGGCGTTCAATGTTTTAGAAACCGCCTATACTCATAGTGAACCGGGTCGGCATTGATGATTGCCTGCCCGACGCCGGCTTTACTTTACGTTCGGTGTCCAAGTGTTCAATGAACGCTGAATGCATTGCTAACATCCTGAAAATAAAATCCTTTCTTCATGGCTTCTGAAAACGATCGCTGGAAAAAAAAGTATTTCGACAAACTGGATGAGTTCGAGCAGGTGGAGTCCGGTCTTAAAGAGCGCATTCATGTACTGGAGCGCATAGTTGTCCGCGTCAGCTTGGCGGCGGAAGGCGTGGACAAAGATCTGGACCGGGAGCTGGAAGCGCTACGCAATATTCTGAGAAGGGAAAACGGAAGCTCCCGTGAACTGAACCAACAACTGGATAGTATAGAAAAAAAGGTGCTGGCGCTGGATCAGCACAAGCAGGCGATTTCAGGCGGCGTGCTGGAGGCCCTGGGAGAATTAATAGAGCAGTTGTCACAACAAAATATTTCACGAGAAGCGCGTAAGCAGTTAAAGAAATATGGCAAACAACTCAAAAATCGGGTGGAGGATCTACGACATTACCCGCAGCTATTGAAGGAGTTTTCTCAGCTCCAAGCGGCGGTGCTACAGGAGCTGTTCAGTGATTCAGATGGGCGTAAGGATAAGAAAGAGGGCTTTTTAAGTCGGTTATTCGCCAATCGCGAAGGCGGCGAGAGCGTCGTCCAAGAGGAGTTGGAGGAAGATATTGAAGCCCCGCCGCCGCAATCTCAGGATGCTGAAGAGAGTCGCTATGCGTTGGAAGTAGGTCAGGATGCAGCGGCTTCCACTTTGGACGGCGGAAACTTCGAACCAGGCTTTTCTGCAATTGCCGATCATGTGTGCATATCTTTGAATCATCTGATTGATCAGCTGGTATTGCCGCCAAACATGCTGGGGGATTCTGAGAAACTAAAGAATAAAATCAGCGGAGGCCTGAACTGGTATGAGCTGGCTCCAACCCTGGACGATGTGGCTGCGCTGGCGATTGCGGCGGTCGGCCGGGGGCAACGAGAGTTTGAGAGTTTCCTGAAGGCATTGGATGAACGCTTGGCGAGTATTCAGAATTTTCTCCAGGGAAGCCAAGCCAATGTTCAGGAGTCGCGAGACAATAATGCGGAGCTGGAAAAAAGCGTGCGTGAGCAAGTGACTTCCATGCAGGAGAATGTGCGGGGAGCGACGGATATAGATTCGTTGAAATGCTCAGTGCAACACAATCTGGACACTCTGATATCTTCCATCGATCGCTTCATGCATAAAGAGGCTGATCGAGAAGCGCGTCTTAGCGAAGAAGTTGAATTGCTGCATCACCGCCTGCGTGAATTGGAGAGTGAATCCGGCGAAGTGCGCGAACGGTTGGAGATAGAACGCGCCAGGGCGCTTACAGACGCTCTTACAGCGCTTCCAAACAGGGAAGCCTATGAGAACCGCGTGCGCGATGAGTTTGAGCGCTGGCGGCGTTACGGCAACCCTCTGACGCTGGTGGTGGCGGACATCGACCGTTTTAAAGAGGTGAATGATAAGTTCGGGCATCTGGCGGGAGACAAAGTTATTCAACTGATAGGCAAGGAAGTCTCGCGCAGAATACGTAAAACGGATTTTATCGCCCGTTATGGCGGTGAAGAGTTTGTCGTACTATTGCCGGAGACCCCGGCCAGCATTGCTGCGGAAGTAATGGATAAGACCCGGGAAATGATTTCCCGGCTACCCTTTCATTTTCGTAATGAAAAAGTCCGCATTACCATGTCATTTGGCGTTTGCGAGTTTCACGGTGACGCAACAGTGCAGGGGGTATTTGAAAAGGCGGATCAGGCGCTTTACAAAGCCAAGCGCAGTGGCCGCAATCAGGTGCAGATTGCGGGGGTATGAAGCGTAAGTACTTTGCCTTTTGCAATAGCCGGTTAGTGATAGGCGTTAGTTTTTAATGCATACTCCGTCACGGTTCTGCTAATGGTCTAGTCTTTTCGGGTTAGGATAAACGGGATGAATCATCCTTCGGGCTTATTGTTTGGGTCGTAAACTTATGTAACATTTTGTGATTAGCTAAGTGGATAGTTAGCATTAATCTAATGTTGCATATAGGGTTTCCCCATGTCACGCGAGTCCTCCAAACATCAAGACGCAGGTCTGTTTAAAAGACTCTTGTCAAAGCTTGGATTAGCGAGTGGTCGTTCTGGCGGTCGGGATGGAGCCCAAATCAACTATGAACTCAATTGGGAAATGAGCGCCATGGAGGCGTTGCGGGTGAGTACGCTTGGCTACGCCTCACCAGCGGCCACAAGTAAACTGGTTTCTTCGCAAAGCGAAACATTGAAACCGGCGGCTCATACCGAAATATCGGCGTCACAACCGGCCATGACGCCGGCCAAACAAGCCGTGAGGTCGGACGCGCAGTCTGTCATGGTGGTGGATGGCTCCGACAACCTGCATGCTACGCTCGACAAATTATTCGAACATATGGGCGTGCGTTTGGTGTCTGCGCGCAGCGGCGCTGAAGCGCAACGCCTCATAAATACAATCAAGCCTGCTTTGATTTTGGTTGATGCGGCCCTTCCAGACATGGAATGGGCGCGGTTGGCGACTTGGATTCGCCGTAACGAACAGCTTACTGAATCCCCCATTGTGTTGATGGCGGAAGACGATAGGGAGTTAGAGCATGTCTCTCATCCCTGGCTGGAGATCAACGACTTTCTGCTCAAGCCGTTCAACTTATATGGCTTGCAGGATATGTTAAGCAAATACTGTCGGCTTTCGGCGAATGTCGCCAAACCGGCGGTGCGCGGTGTGCTGGGACTGGTGGTCGATGACGATGAGCAGCGTTTGGTTCTACGACGCTTTCTTAGTCGCAAGGGCTACCACGTGCCGGTAAGCTGCTCGCCGGACGCCAGGGAGTGCTGTCTGTTATTAAATGGCTCCAAGGAAGTAACCAGTTGGCTCGTACAGATACAGGACGAGGATAAATGTATCGAGGTCGTTAGCGAATTCGACTCGATCTATGATGCGCCAGTGCTAGTGGGACTGGAAATGGCGCCCGACAGTTCCCAGACCAGCAAGGAGCGTGGGAACTGGGAGTCGAGATTACTGGACAAGTTGTCCAGAGTTGCGGCCAAGGATGAGTTAGATGCCGCTTAAGACATCGAACAGGTCAAAAAACGATAGATTAGTTATTAGTCACAAACGGGAGTTTGCTATAGTTTAGGTATGTGTCCGATACGCATAGGCAATACTCGCATAAGCAAGCATACTGCTGTTTGTCTGAACCCTTAATTCAACGCCAAGTAACCATGAACAACAGATTCGTAATTACTGATGACCACGGCATTTTTCGCAGTGGTTTAAAACTGATCATTAGTGGTCTGTATCCTGATGCAGAAATCCTGGAAGCCGCCTCGGGATCGGAAGTGTTTCGGTTGCTGAACGCCAACACTGACGTGGATTTGGTGTTGCTGGATCTCAGCATGCCGGATAGCCAGGGACTTGAGCTGTTACGCAAACTCAAACAAGAGTTTGTCATGACTCCCTTCGCTGTTATTTCCGCCAGTGAGGAAGCGGCTTTGATTCAGGGCGCAATTCAATTGGGCGCGCTGGGTTATGTCCCCAAATCCTCTTCCAATGCGGTTATCGCCAGTGCGATTCAGCTAATGCTTTCCGGCGGTGTTTATATTCCGCACGAATTGCTGCGGACCGGACACGATGAAGGCATGCCCACAGGCGACATCTGCTTGACTCCGCGTCAGCATGAAGTCTTGGGATTGTTGGCGGAAGGGATGTCGAACAAGCAAATCGGCACCAAACTCAGCATTGCGCCAGGGACTATCAAGGCGCATATCGCAGCTATTTTCAGAGAACTGAACGCCGCTAATCGTACACAGGCGGTTCATCGCGCCAGAGAACTGAAGTTACTCTAACAACATCTCTGAGCCATACGCTTCCCGTAGCCTTTGTGTTCCTGCAGGGCTGCGGGTAGCTGTTATTTTCACTCATCTTCTCCCCACTCTAAATCGCCTGCCACAGCCATTAGTTCTCGCCAGTACGATATAAATTTATCGTGGAGGATGATGGTGATCGGGAATCAGGAAGCCCAAAGGGACTTCCTGATTCAGGACGTTATCAAGAAGTCTGAGGCGCGCCCATTTTCAATACGGACATGCAAACCGAGCGTAATTGCGCGGGTTTGATCGGCTTGTGCAGCAGAGGATAAGGCGAGTCGTAAGCTAGTTTCACCCTGTCTGGCGCTGTATCGCCTGTAATCAACAGGGAAGGGATATTGGAGCGGAAGTGCTGGTGCATGCGTTGAATGGCGTCAAGACCGGTGACGCCAGCCTGTAGACGCAGGTCGCTGATAATCAGATCCGGCTTTTGCTTATAGGATTTACAAAGATCTAACGCTTCTTCGATGGATTTCGCAAGTATGGGTTGCAACTGCCATGATTCCAGAAGCGCTTTCATTCCCAGCAGGATGGAAGCATCATCGTCGATCACTAACACTCTTTCATAGCGCAAGGGCGCAACAGTCGCCTTGGGCGGTGTGGGGCGCTGTGACTTGTTCAATCCAAGCGGCGCGATAATCTCAAAGCGGGTGCCTTGCTCCAACTGTGAAGAGAAGCGGATTGGATGATTCAACAGCTGACAGGTGCGCTTGACGATGGATAGTCCAAGCCCCAAGCCTTTACTGCGATCACGCTCAGGATTGCTCAACTGCACGAACTCTTTAAACACAGAGCCTTGGTCATCCGGTGGAATGCCGGGGCCGCTATCCCAAACCAGCAAGCGAGCTCGTTTTCCTTCCCGCTTGCAGCCAATAAAGATAAATCCGCTTTCAGTGTACTTAATCGCGTTGGAGACCAGGTTCACCAACACCTGTTCAAGCAAATGCGGATCGGAATAGATGAATGAGCGGCTGGGAACAATACGCAAGTCCAGACCTTTGTCCATCGCCTGCTGACGGAACACCACTTCCAGGCGGTCATAAATACGCTGTAGGGGGAAGTGCTCTTTCTTCGGCTTGAGCACGCCGGCTTCAAGCTTGGAGATGTCCAGGAGCGAATTGAACAACTCTTTCATGGTTTCCAGCGAGCGCGCCAAATTGCGATGGATTTCCTGCGCTTGTCTGGTGGTCAGTTGCGGCTGCAGGGCTTCGATAAATAAGCTCATGGCGTGCAGTGGCTGCCGTAGATCGTGACTGGCCGCAGCCAGGAAGCGGGTTTTGTCCTGGTTGGCTTTCTCCGCCTCCCAGCGCGCCTGTTTGGCCGCCAGTGCGGAGGCTTTGGCGTCGAACTGCTGTTGCACAAACTTTTTGTTCAGCTCCACCAGTTCGGAAGTGCGCTCATGCACCAACTTTTCCAAATGACGGCGGTGGGTTTTTATTTCGTCTTCAATTTCTTTGCGGCGTCGCAACTGTGAATCAATGCCTAACAACATCTGGTTAATATGCGACGCGAGTACGTCCAGCTCATCCTGAATTCGCAGGGCTCCGCGTAACGGCAACAAATGTCTGGCGGGGCGATTGTAGTTGATCTGCGCCAGACGCTGCAGGATACCGTGCAGCGGACGTTCAATGGCCTGGCTCAACTGGATGCTGTGAAATAAGTACAGAATGATGAGACAGGCCAGGCCCGTGCTCCAAAGAGGCAGTGTCTGTTGAGCGAGCTCTTCCATCAATACAGCGGGTTGCAGCTCTACCCAAAGTTCTCCTTTCGCCGCGCTTTGCGGAGCGGTGGCGGTGGTTGGCAACTCAAAGAGTTGGGCGCCGATAGTGGGTAAGAAGCCGAATACGGCGTGCCAGGGCGCGCCCTCTTTTCTCTCTATTTCGTAGCGCAGTAATACCGCGCCCTGTTTTTCCCTAAGAATGGCTTCCCGCAGTGGCAGTAACTTATTAAGAGTCTGCAGAGTGGCGATAGCTTGCGACTCGTTTTTAGCGGCCAACGCTGCGGCTAAATCGTCCTGGATGATGGAGACGCTGTTATTCATGGCGCTACGCCACTTCTGTTCCAGCGTCAGCCAGCTCAACGCCAGCATGACGCAGGCCAGTAACATGCCGAACAACAGATAGGCCAACAGGGTTCTGCGCCTTAGCCGATGCGAAATGTATTGCTGATTATTGAGATTCATCCTGGCGCCGCGCTGAGCTGTGAATTGGGAGTGGCATTGTGTAATCCGGTCAACTTCTTATAGCGCAAAATAATTATGGAGGCGCAGCCTCGAAACGCTCGCCATGACAGTCGATCAAGGCGTTGAAGATGTGTGCGGGAAAACCGCGGCCGATTACAAACAAAGCCGGCGAATTACGCATGATACTACGTCTGTCGGCAAGAATTAATCTCCCAACCCGTTTGGACTAGGCCCGTCTGGCGCGGCCTAGGCGGCTGTTTTGAAAATAAAACGTTGCATCAAACTGGCGCCATGTAAAGTGATAAAAAGTTCTTTCCAGGCAAGCCTCTACCTAGTGGCGAAGCAGCGCATCGAGTTCGTCGATCGCCTCGCACCAGTCAGAGTCTTCTTCCCAGGCTTGCATGATGAAATCGCGTTGCGCTTCATTCCAGAAGGGCGCGTTAGCCAGGGAAACCGCGCTGTTTAGTGGGCTGTGACTGCTAATCCATTGTTTTACTTGGGCTGGGTCGTTTTCCAGGCCAAGTTGGGCGAAGAGGGTGTTCATGTTGTGTGTCGATGTATCCATCAGACATCTCCTCTTTAAGTTTATGTTGAGCCTGTGATCAGCGTCTCAATTTGTCCGCAGCAGCTCTCAAAGTATAGGCGAAGTGCGAGCAATTGCGGGCGGCTGTCAATAATGCTCAATCATGCCATAATGTTACCCGCTCCGGCCGTAGGGCTTCGCCGTCATATTCTGAGTCGGGCGCCATCACAAGGGGACTGGGCGGGTGACGATCCGTTTTTATTCACATCTATTGTTCTGCACAGGCTTGTCGGCATGAAGGCGAAACCATGCGTTGTTCGTCAACAGCACTGGTTGGCGCGCCTGGGCGTGGCGCTTTTGTTCCTGTTATGCGGCTGTCTGGCGCCGGCGAGCGCGGATGAAGGCCCGGCAGACATTTTGACCCCGTTTGAGCGTTCCTGGTTGCAGGCGCACCCCAACATCCGCATCGCTGGCGACCCTCACTGGCCCCCTTTTGAAATGATTGATGAGGAAGGCAATTACCAGGGCATTGTAGCGGACTATATTCAGCTGCTGGAGCAACGCTTGAATTATCGTTTTGAGCGCACCCGACGGGAGAACTGGACCGCCACCCTCGGCGCCATGCAGACCCGGGAGCTGGACGTTATCGCCGCCGTAGCGGTGACGCCCCGCCGAGAAGGGCGTATGTTGTTCTCCGAACATTACCTTTCTTATCCGATTGTGATGGCGGTTCGTGATGAGATGCGCTTTATTGGTTCTCTGGAAGAACTTGACCGGGAGCGCGTCGCCGTCGTTAAGGATTACGCCAGCCAGGATTTTCTGTTGATCAACCACCCCAACCTGAATCTGGTGTTCGTGGATACTTTGGAAGAAGGACTACTCGGTGTTTCCAACGGCGATATTGATGTTCTGATCAGCAATATTCCCAGCATCAGTTATTTGGTCAACCATCTTGGCGTCAGCAATATCAAGTTGACCGGCATCACTCCATACACTTATGACATCGCTATTGGCGTACGGTCGGATTGGCCGATACTGACGCGGATTCTGGATAAAGGCCTCAACACTATCACCACGGAAGAGCAGGAGGCGATTTACAAGAAGTGGATCACTTTCAGCTACGAGGAGAAAATCGACTACGCGCTGGTATGGCGCATCACCACTGTAGCGGTAGTGGTAATCATCATCTTTCTGTATTGGAACCGTAAATTATCTCGGGAAGTGGCGGAGCGGATTCGTTCTGAAGAGGCGCTGCGCAAGAGCGAAGAGCGCCTGCGAGCGGCGATGAAACATGCTGAACATCTGGCGAAAGCCGCGGACTCAGCCAATAAAGCGAAAAGCGAATTCCTCGCCAACATGTCTCATGAGATTCGTACGCCGATGAATGCCGTCATTGGTTATACCGAACTGTTGGAAGGGCTGATTCATGACGCCAAACAGAAATCCTATCTGGACGCCATTAAGAAAGGCAGCCGGGCTCTGTTGACCATCATCAACGATATTCTTGATCTGTCCAAAGTGGAGTCCGGCAAGTTGCGCATTGAATACGCGCCTTTGGACCCGCATCGTCTATTACAGGATGTGGCGCAGATATTTTCCGCCCGCATTTCTCAGAAGAAGCTGGATTTGCGCATTGTGCTGGATGATCAGTTGCCGCACTCCCTGGTGCTGGATGAAGTGCGTTTGCGGCAGGTGATATTCAATCTGGTGGGCAACGCAATCAAATTCACTCATGAGGGTTACATTTCCCTGTGCGCTAAAGCGTCTTCAATTCCAGGGGATGACGATCACATTGAGCTGGAAATTGCGGTAGAGGATAGCGGTATTGGTATTGCGCAGGATCAGCAGGCGCGGATATTCAATGCGTTTGAGCAGCACGAAGGGCAGAGTAACCGCCAGTATGGCGGTACGGGACTTGGCTTGGCTATCAGCAAAAAGCTGGTGGAGATGATGAATGGTGAAATCGGCCTTAAAAGCGAGCTGGGTAAAGGCTCTCGCTTTGAAATTCGCCTGCATCACGTCTCTGTCAGTCAGCGTAAAGAAGAGAACAAATACGAGTTGCGCTCCGCTAAGGCGCCGCGCTTCCGTCCGGCGAGAATCCTGCTGGTGGACGATGTGGAGACAAATCGCAAATTGATCAAGGAGTTCTTCAGCGGTACGGAGTTGATCATTATGGAAGCCTGTGACGGACGTGAAGCGCTAACATTGGCGCGACAGGAGAAGCCGGATCTGATTCTGATGGACTTGCGTATGCCGCGCATGGACGGTTACGAGGCGACTCGTTTGCTCAAGCAACATCCGCTCACCGCCAAGATTCCCGTCATCGCTTTGACTGGCTCCACACTGGCGGATGAGTTTGTGCGCATCGACCAGCTTGGTTTCTCGGACGCGCTGCGCAAACCGATTGAACGCGCTTTACTGTTTAACGTGCTGACCCATTATCTGGCGGTAGTAAAAACCAAAAAAACGAGGGCTGATAGTCCGTCGACGCGCGAGCGCGCGAAACCGGAGGCCAAGGTGAAGCTGGCGACTGAAGCGCAAATGAACTCCATGGCGCAGCAGAAATTGGCGTCGGAACTGAAGCAGGAGCTGTGGACGGATTGGGAAGACTTGAAAGACAGTGGCGATCTGCAGCGCGTGCAGGAGTTCGCCAGTCGTCTCAGCGCCATGGCTGAGACTTATGCCCATGAAGGATTGGAGGAGTACGCCCGCTCGCTGTCGACATTGGCGACTCAGTTTGATCTGCAGGGATTGCAGGCGCAGTTGGCGGCTTATCCGCAGGAGGTGGAAAAGCTGATGTCGGAAACGGAGGATGGAGTCAAAAATACCGCATAACCTGATGTAAACATCCTAACTGACGGGAGATTGACGAAGTTTTATATTCTCTTGCAGTCAAGTTTGCGTCGCCTTTGTAAACCAATGAAAAACCCGTTGGTTCGGGGCGATGCGATAAACAAGTTTGGCTAATAATTATGCAGTGTTCATGTGAACGCTTCAGGGGAGAAGGTCAATGGTACGTCAATGGTTCTTTGTTTTGATGGTTTCCATCGGTTGCGCCCCAGCCGTTTTCGCAGAATCGCCCACCCGGCACCTGCACCTGGCTCTTGCTGACATGGAGAGAATCAGCTCGGATATGTATTTCATTGGTTATCAGAGCGTGGAGCTCAGTCAGCCTGATCAATATGGTGTAAAGAAGTACATGGTGTTGGACTTTCGATTCGCCGGGCAGTTGGCGCACAAGGATACCGACGCCCAAGTGCGGCGCATTTGCCGCAGGGTGCTTGATAATCCCGTCCTGCTGAAGGACCTGTCCTCAATGGGATACGAAATGGTCTCAGTGGCCTTCGACGAAGCTGAGCAGTTCGATTGTCTCTGATTTACGTCGCCGGCGTGTAAGCGCCGGCTACGCCTCATCCTCGCTTCTTACGCTCAGGTCCAGCACTTCCCCTTCATAGCTGCAAGTTACATGCATGGACATAGAGCGGCAGCAGATACGGCAATCTTCGTAATAATCCTGAATCTCGGTGGAACAGTCGACAGCGACAGTCTGGGTTTCTCCGCAATAAGGACAGGAAACCTCACAGTAACGCAACATTTCTACTTTCTCGGGCAAATACAGATAGGTATTTAAGTGATAGATCAAAAAATGCGCTTAAGCAAGCGCATTTGGATTTATCAGGTCTTCTGCTCCGCCCGCTGGCGTATGAGGCCCAGCAGTGCGAGATAAAGGACGGCGACGACGAAGCCGGCGAGGGTGCCCGTGAGAGCGCCAAGATTGTCGTAGGTCAACGCCACAGTCAGAGTGTAGGCGAGCAGAGATCCGAGTCCAATAGGATAGAATTTGATAAGCGTGCTGGCCGGCTCTGGACCGTAGCTTAAGTGAACGATGAGCAGAAGGGGAAGAAAGGTCACCGGGAATGCTGCAAACAGCCCCGCCAATAACGTATTGCCGAGATAGGCTATAGCTGTAACAGCAAGCACCAGCGTGGAGGATAGAAAGCCGCGCAAAAATAGTACCGGGTAGGTCAGACGTACGGAGGCGGCGATATTCACCGAAGGGATATTTTTGTAGGCGATGGCGATCAGCGCGACGCCGGCGCCAGCGACCGCCAGATTACGCCATAAGCCCCCACTGATCAGGCTTAGTCCGCCATTCGCCGCAATAAACGCAAGAATGCCCGCCAGAGGCGCCCAGATTGCGGAAGAGGATAGTTTGAGGCAGAACAAATAGGCGGTCGTCATCGCCAGCGCCGCCAGGAAGCCAAGCAAAGCGTGGGAGGCGCTGGCGGCGGCGAACTCCGGCCCCTGCTCTATCGCTATGAACGCCAAGGCGATAGCGGTGCCCAGGGGAAAACCGGACAGTAGTCCGGCGGTGCGAGTACTTACTCTCTCGGCGACCCAGGCCAGGACCATTACTGTCGCCACCGTCGTGACAACCTTGGCTGCCTGCAAGATCAGGATATCCATAGAGGAACTCTGATAAATACAGACGAAAAACCGGCTTTGGAATGACGCGTTTCTATGGAGTCCAGCCTCTAGTAACTCTTCTCACTGGCGAGTCCGGCTTTGGCCTGTTTGGCCATTTCCACCAAGACTTGTCGCGCTTCCTCAGTTGAGTGAATAGAGCGAATCAGGGGGACGGACAGTTTGCAGGAGAGACTGTGGGCGATCACCTGCAAATAAAGCTCGTGGCTGGTGATCTCAGTGAGCTCCGCGGACACCACGTCATGGACGCCGCCATAGTAGCGAACGTAATTACAGAGCGTTTCTGCGTGGTCGTCGTTCATATGTTGAATAATGCCGGCTACGTCTTGGGTAGAAAGGGTCATAGCTTTATGTTCCGATGGTTATCAATATGGCAATGATATTGGCATGTTAATAATCAGGCGCATGAATGCGCCAGCGCGGCTAGCCGCGGGAGACAGGGCCTGACATGTGCAGGCCCTGTCGTTGCAGACAAATAGAAGGAAGCTATTTGTCTGCCTGATTAATAGTATGCTTTGGCGGCGCTATAACAGGTCGCTTGCAGCCTGTTTTCGACGTCACGCAGCCGCGCTGTCAGGAAATCCTCGAACCAGCCGCCAATCTGCGGCAGGCTGATCAACAAACGATGGTTGTCATCGACAAAATGCAGGGTGCAACGATGCTGGCTTCCCCATTTGAGCACATTTTGCGGCTCAATCAGATGGTCCCGCCAGCCATGCACTACTTCCGTATGCGGCGCTGACGGCTCCAGCCAGGGGTCTGCATAGCCTGGCAAACCGATCGCCGGCGCCAATAAAAACAGCCCTTCGACGGGATGTTCTTTGGAAACTTTCAGCGAGACGTAAGCGCCCATACTGGAGCCCACCAGGATTAAACGTTCGTCGTCAGGCAGATGTTTTAACAAATGCTCCGCCCGCTCATCAGGGTCAGGCATGCCGCGGTAATCCACGCTGGTGATGGAGAAACCCAGGCGCCCTGCGATATCCGATAAATACTGAATTTTTCCGCCCCAAGGACCGCTATCCCGACCGTGAGAAAAAATCACCCGCCACATTGTTTATCCCTTCGCCTTCTTCCAAGTTGTCGATACTAAGGCGTTACAACCGTTAAGCGTCGCGCCACTTTATATTGCACCCCATACTTGGACGTTGATCGGAGGCAATTTCGCCGCCGTTTAATAGCGCGTCCACCGCTTGGCGTAAATCTTTTCCCGTAACGGGCTTGTCGGCGCCGGGGCGGCTATCGTCGAATTGCCCCCGATAGACCAGACGGCGTTGGGCGTCGAACAGGAAAAAGTCCGGAGTACAGGCGGCATGATAGGCTTTGGCGATTTCCTGCGTCTCGTCGTACACGTAGGGGAACACATATTTGTAGCGCGCCACTTCCAGCGCCATATTTTCCGGGGAGTCCGCCGGGTAGGCGCTGGCGTCGTTGGCGTTGACGGCGATGACGCCAAGGCCCTTGGCGGCGTAGTCGCGGGCGAAATCCGCCAGCGCTGTTTTCAGGTGGATGACATAGGGGCAGTGATTGCAGATGAACATCACCAGCAGCGCCGGATCGTCACTGAAATCCGCCAGCGACCAGTGGCGTCCCTGAGTATCGCTAAGATTGAAGTTCGGCGCGCGGGAGCCCAGTGCGAGCATGGTGGAAGAGGTCAGGGCCATTGTAGTCTCCTTCTTTGTTTTCCTGGGGGAATTTGGCGTATTGACTGGCAAGGCTGACGGGTAGAGTTTACCATTAAAAAGAAACTGAAGGAGATATGAGTGGCGCAATACGAATTAGTGTTTACTGGCGGCTTGGCGGACGGTTTTTCGCTGGACCAGGTTAAAGAAAATGTCGCTAAGTTATTTAAGGCGTCCCCCGCGCAAGTGGACCAGATGTTCTCAGGCAAGGCGGTGGTGCTGCGTAACCGACTGGATGACGTTACCGCCCAGAAATACAAAGCGGTGCTGCATAAGAACGGCGCCGTTTGCCTGATTCGTGAAATGGGAGCGCCGGAGGTCAACGAGCCAGCGCCAACCGCCGTTTCGTCTGCGCCAGTTCAACCCGTTGTGCGTGAGCCCACACCGCAGGCGGCCACGACCGCCGCCAAGCCGGTTAAATCCTCTGCGCCAACAGGCGGTCTGCCTGTCGCCGGCGAGAAGGTGGATGACATTCTGTCAGAGGTGGATTGGGATATCGCTCCAGTCGGGTCTGTCATGTCCGAACATCATGAGACCTTGCCTTTACCTGAACCGGACTTGTCGCATCTGCAGCTGGCCCCTGCCGGCAGCGATCTTGGCCAGAAGAAAAAAGGTCCGCCGCCGCCAGCCCCGGACACCAGCCACATCAAGCTGGAAGAACCCCGCAAATAGGGTTTTCCCCATACAAGCGCCCCTGTTTAGTGCAAAGGTCCCATTAGCTCGTAGAATTCTTCAGGGCAGGGGCCGCTGTATTTTTTATAGCGAATCGCCCGAAACTCCTCTCCCGGCTGGGGGCTGGGCGTTCCTGGCGGCGTTGGGTAGATAAACTCCAGATCCCCGGGATAAAAGTTCATTAGCCATTGGCGGGGATAGGTCTCCAATACTTCCGCTACGCCTTTTAGCGGCCTGAAGACGCAGGTTTCCTTCTGCTTTGGTTTGGTCTTGCGAGTGGGCGGTTTAGGCTCAGGCGCCTCTGCTTCAGGAGTGGGCTGCATATCTTCGAACGTTGGCGTTTCAGCCTGCGGTTCGGGTATGACGGGTGGCGTGGTTTGTCCGGCGCAGCCAGCCAGCAGCGCTAAGCCGAGCATCAGCGGCAACACTTTTCCATGACAGGAAGAATAAGGCCGCGGTAAACAGCCGGTCATTTGCTCTGTTCTCACCGCCGCGTCTGCGCTCTCAGACACTCAATAACTTGCTGGCGCTGGCTTTCCGCATAGGAAGTCAGGATGGATTGCAGGCTGCGCTCGTCACGTTGATGGATGGCGTCCAACGAGCTGCGCATATAAGACAGGTTGTCTTCAATTATTTTGGGTCCCTGACGCAGGGCCATAAAGCTGCAGCGCTTGGCGGAGGGCCAGAGGTCGTTGACCATATTGATAATGAAATAGTTGTCTGCATAGACCAATGAGGCTTGCGTGTATTCGACGCCGATCTTATGAAAATTCAGCAGATCGCCTTTTTCGAAGCATGTTTTCATCTGCGTATAAAGCGATTCCAGACGCTCCATATCATGAGGCCGCCAGCTACACACCAGTTTGACGCCGGTGTGACTCAATATCAGCAGCAGGGTTTCATACAGGCTATCGACGAAGTGTTCGTTCAGCTCGGTAACGAAAGCGCCTTTGCGGGGCACGTTGGTTACAAGATAACGCTTTTCCAGTAACAAAAGGGCTTCTCGGATGGAGCCGTGGCTGACTTCCAGTTCCTTGGACATGGCGTTCTCAAAGATTCTTTGGCCGGACTGCAGCTGGCCGAGCACGATGAGATCTTCCAAATGCTGGGCGACCTGTTCGGTCAGCGTCTCCTTGGGTTTGAACGTCATTTATACCCCGGTGCGGGCGAACGAAAGATGGGATAGGGTTACAGGGCGCTAATGGTTGCATAGAAATTGCTTGAAGAAAACCGCAGAAGCCGTAACCTGCGGGCGGATTACGGTTTTAACGGATAACAAAGCGTTCTCAATAAATAACTTAAAGTTATATGAAACGGCGCCGATACCCCTGAAGCAGACTGCGCGTTTCTATAAATGCTTCAGGCAAAAAAAAGCGGAGCCGCATCCGGCTCCGCAAGCGCAGCAGATAAAGAACGTTCCCTTGCACGTCGACTACACACGAACGAGAGCAATCGCCAGTGTCTGACGCTCAATAGGGGGCGTCCTTATAAACCAGTGTAGACCGTTCCCGGTCATTTACCATCTGGGAAATTCCCCGTTCGCCCCGTCATTCGCGGGCGGACGGGGAATTGACTCCGTATTTTTCCCGTTTTATGCGAATTTGTGTTCTAGCGCAGCTCTATTTCAGTTTAAGCAGCTTCGGAAAGTCCTTGATAAAGCCGCATTTCCGCCAATTGGTCTGCGATTTCGCTGGTTGGCGCGCGCTGTTGTTCTGATTGAGTAAAGATTTCCGTCAAGGTGTTGGCGATTCGCGCCGTTTTGTCGTCAATGAGTAACTGTTTATTACCGCTATGGTGCAGTGAGGCGTAAATCAGCCCTCCGGCGTTGATAACATAGTCCGGCGCATACAGAATTCCGCGTTGGTGGAGGGCGTCGCCGTGGCGAGTCTCGCCCAGCTGGTTATTCGCTGAACCGGCGACGATAGCGCAATGAAGATGCGCAAGCGTTTTGTCATTGATAACTCCGCCAAGGCCGCAGGGAGCGAAGACGTCGCAAGGCGTACGATAGATGTCAGCCGGACTCGCCGCCTCCGCATTGAATTCTTCCTTTACGCGCTGGATACGCGCGGAATCGATATCCGTGACGATCAGTCTGGCGCCGGCCTGGTACAGAAACTTGCATAGAAGGTAACCGACATTGCCGACCCCCTGCACGGCGACCTTTACGCCGCTCAAGTCGCGTTTGAGTTTATAGGCCACGGCGGCTTTGATGCCCTCGAACACGCCCCTGGCGGTATATAAAGAGGGATTGTCCTCGTCACTGGTGCTGGTGACGTGGTTGGTTTCGCGTCGGATATAATCCATCTCCCGGGCGCTGGTGCCGGAATCGATTGCGGTGATGTAACGTCCGTTAATAGATTCAATAAAGCGGCCGAAGGTGCGGAAAAGTTTTTCCGCATCGTAAGCGCCTTTGGGCTTCAGGATAACGGACTTGCCGCCGCCCTGCTCCACGCCCGCCAGTACAGCTTTGTAGCTCATGCCTCTGGCGAGCCTAACGGCGTCCAGAAGCGCCGCTTCCGTGGAATCGTAAGAGATAAAACGGCATCCGCCCAAGGCGGGGCCGAACCGGGTATTGTGAATAGCGATAATCGCTTTGAGCCCACTGTCTGCATCGTCTCTGACATGCAATTCGTTGACTCGATATTTGTCGAGCAGATCAAACATGACTGCACTCCTCTTAAAAACTCACGCTGCAGCTAAGGGGAAAGGAGGCTTGTGGCCGCCGCGCCTGGCTGGAGCCGTGAAAGGTGATAACCTCGCGTCAACAGAGGAAACGCGCTTTTTTATTTTGTGCGGATGCGCTTTGCTGTAAGAAACTAAGGACCCGCGTTAGAGGGTATATCCCGCACTAAAGACGGGCCATAACCTCGTTTGAGTATAAAACGACCCGGCCGCTTAATAAACCCGCGGTCAGGCCCGGGGAAAATACTGGCGCAGTGACAGAGCGAAGCGGCTTGACTATGCTCATAGGTATCGGAGAAACCCATTAAAAATAACTAATTAAGCTGGCGCTCCAAAGCGTAGAGGAGATTCCGGCCGTGCGTACGATTGAAGAACTTGCGCTGGCGAGTGAATTGATGAAATGGGCGTACGTGAAAAAACTCACGTTGCATCCTGACTCTGAAGATTTATCCGCCATTCTCGAACAGCATCCTAAATTGGTGGTGGCGATGAACCACGGCCCGGCGCTGGGCGCTTTGGCCGCCGCCATTGCTCTGATGCACGCCTACTTACGTAGTGGCGGCGAAGAGCGCGTGCCTTTTGCATTGACGTGGCGGGGTTATTATCAGGTTCCCGTGTTTAAGCAGTTATTCACGTTATTGACGCAGGTTGATCGCGCGTTGTCGTTCAATGATGTGTTGCGATTGATGCGAGCCAGTCGCTATACGGACTGCCTGATCATGCCGGAGGGCGAGAACTGCAGCTTTGGCGACGGTCTGAACGTGCAGCCTTTCCTGAGTCCGCGTTTTATTGAGCTTTCCTTGCGGGCTCGCGCGCCATTGTTACTGTGTCTGCATCAGGGAGCGGAGTCCTGGGCCAAAGCTGTGCGCATTCCCCCGTGGCTGTTGGGCGTGGGGAGAGTGTTGCCCAGAAATATGGAGCTGCGGCTGCGGGACTCGCGAATGCTCAGCATTCCCTGCTTCCCACGCAAGCTCAGTAATCTGAATGTGATGTTCCGACTTTATCATCCTCGCCTGTCGGAAAAAGATCTCAGCGATGACGTTTCGATCAGGATGCGTCAGCTCTGGCAGGAAGCCTGGCAGATCCACGCTGTCATGCAATCCCATATTGAAAATATGGCGCAGGCGACGGCGCCCAGCTTACATGGAAATGACTATGAGCTTCACTCAGGAGGTTAGCGCGTGGCTGTCGGAGAACGGATATGGCGAACTTGAATCGTCTCAGTCCGTGGGGGGAGGGTGTATTAATCAAACCCTGGAGATTCACACCAGCCACAAAGAGCGGTTTTTTCTGAAGTATCATGGCTCGCCGCCGGTGGGTATGTTTTCGGTGGAGGCGCGTTCGTTGGATATTTTGCGTGAAGCCAGAGGCGTGCGCGTTCCAGTAGTCATCGCCAATGCCGAGCATTATCTGTTGTTGGAGTGGGTGGAGCCCCGCGAGAGAGCCCCGGATTACTGGGCCCGCTTTGGTGAAGGGCTGGCGAAGCAGCATCAGGTCGTCGCGCCGGAATTTGGCTTTGGCTTCGCCACCTACTGCGGAACGACCTTGCAGCCCAATGATAATTACACCGATGGATATGTTTTCTTCGCACAGCAGCGTTTGCTGTTTCAGGGGCAGCTCGCTTACGACAGCGGTAAACTGGAAAGTGGCTCCATGTGGCGTTTGGAAGCCCTTTGCCGCAAGCTTCCGGAACTGGTTCCACAGCAGCCGCCATCGTTGCTGCATGGCGATTTATGGTCCGGCAATGCGCATCAGGATGAAAATGGCGCTCCGGTGTTGATCGATCCCGCCTGCTATTACGGTTGGCGCGAGGCGGAGCTGGGCATGACTATGTTGTTCGGCGGATTTGGAGAGGCGTTCTACGCCGCCTATGAAGCGGCGTATCCATTGGAAAAAAGCTGGCGCGACAGGGTCGACATCTACAACCTTTATCATTTATTGAACCATCTCAACTTATTTGGAGGCGGTTACTCCGGGCAGGTGCAACGCATACTGGGCGCATACACCTGATTGGCGTTCCTTAGTCGTTCATCGTCAGTACGACTTTTCCACGCACGTGGCCGCCTTCCAGAAGGCGATGGGCTTCCGCAGCCTGCTCAAGCGGAAAGGTCGCTTGTACTTCCACATGTAGTTTTTCCTTGGCGGCGGACGTCAACAATGTCTGTAAACGGCGCGGATCGGGATGCACGGTATAGCCGCTGGCCTGTTTCCCCTGAACTTTTGCGGCGTCGCAAATATAGGGCGCGCTGATGGTCGGCAATGTCACCAATGCGCCTTTGGGTGAGAGAAAGTCCAAAGCCGCCAAACCGGTTTCTCCGCCCACGGCGTCAAAAATGAAATCCATATTGCGCAATTTTTCCAGCTCATGCGGATTGTGGTAGTCCACGGGAGTGATTCCCATACTGCTGAGGAAATCATGGTGGGACTTTGAAGCCGTCCCCCATACATAGGCGCTCTTGCTTTTCGCCAGTTGCGCAGCGAGATGCCCAACGCCGCCTGCTGCGGCCAGAATAACGACTTTTTGCCCTGCGCATAGCGCGCCCACTTCGAACAGGCCCTGCCAGGCGGTCAGGCCGGCCAAAGGTAACGCGGCGGCTTGCACATAAGAAAGTTCTGCAGGAATTTTGACCAGATTATCGGTGGGTAGGGCGATATATTCACTGTATCCCCCGGCGGGCAAAGGGAAGTTAACCAGACCGCAAACCCGGTCGCCGGGCCCAAAGGACAGGCCTGCGCCATTCACTTCAACAATCTCGCCTGCGATATCGTATCCGGGCGTCCAGGGCATACGGGTTTTGACCTTCTCCGCCACGAATCCCAAGCCTCTGCGAGTTTTAAAATCAATGGGGTTGACGCCGCAGGCGCGCACTTTTATCAGTGCTTGATTAGGGGTGGGCGTTGGGATTTTCGCTTCGGTCAATCGTAAAGTGGACGGGTCGCCAAATTCACTTATCTGGACGATCTTCATGGGGGAAATACCTCCTGTGAACAACCTCTAAAGACGGCCTCACTGCAGGTGAGTATTATTCTTTTGAGTTATTTAAACGTTATTTAATGTGGGCAAGTATACCTTTTCGGCGCCTCAGTTTCAGTGTGGCGGAGAGGTTTATTTGTTTGTGTTTAAATAGAAATGACTTGACGCGGCGGCGCCACGTGAGTGGATTTTTAATTTTGAATGAATAGATTATTGTATATAGCGCATAAGTTATGCGGCGTATATGCAATGGAGCGGAAAGTTTGCGTGAGTAATCACCAGATTGAGATAGGTACACCCCGCTCTGGGATTGTCGGGGGTTAGTGCTAAAATGCCGCTCAGATGACAACCTCAAAAGAACGAACCTATTTAGTCTCGTTACAGGAATTCGAATAATGAAGCTGAAAGCAGCCCTGATTGGATTAGTTGGCGCAGTGAGCATCCAGGCGTTAAGCGGTTCGGCCGGGGCGCTTGAGCTGACGTGGAATCCCAAGCAGGATATCGTCGGTAGAGAACATAGGCTGGTCGCGAAAAAAGAATACACATTCGTCGATCTCGGTGAGCAGTACAATTTTGGGTTTAATGAACTGGTTAGCGCCAACCCCGGCGTAGACGCCTGGTTGCCGGCGGAGGGCGACCAAATAGTCATTCCTGGCCGTTTTATCCTGCCGCCGGGATTACGCAATGGCATCCTGATTAATCTGGCTGAGTACCGCCTTTACTATTTTCAGCCGGATAAGAAGCGTCTGTATACCGTGCCTATTGGCATCGGCACCGTCGATTTCCCCACGCCGATCATGGACACCAAGATCGTCACACGAATGAAAAATCCCACATGGTACCCGCCAGAATCCATTCGTCAGAGACAGTTGGATGAGTATGGCGAGCAATTGCCGCGAGCGGTTCCCGCCGGGCCGGATAACCCATTGGGAGCCTATGCGTTCAAACTGGATGCGGACAGCTATCTGATTCATGGCACCAATAAAGGCGTTGGCATCGGGATGCGCGTCAGTCATGGCTGTATCCGACTGTATAACTGGGATATCAAACAGATGATGTCGATGGTGCCGGACAATACGCCGGTTAAGGTCATCAACCAGTCCGTCAAGCTGGCGGTGGATGGCGGCAAACTCTGGATGGAAGTGCATGCGGAGGCTGACGTCACTGAACAACAGTTACGGGAAGAGTATGCCTATCAACTGCTTAAGCTACAGTCGACTGGCGTCAGTGTGATGGTGGACGAAGAGAAGGTGACGAAAGCACTGGCGGAATTGACTGGCCTTCCCTCGCCTGTTGGAGAGCTGCAGCCGTCCCTGGCCGCAAGCATGTCATCCGGTTCGTAATGAACCGGATTACTTCATGCTGGCTCTTTCCAGCATGCGACGCGCGCGTTCGTTTGCTTCGTTAGCCGCTTTTTGAGCAGCCAGAGCTGCAGCTAAAGCTTCTTCAGCTTTGGCGTAAGCTTCGTTAGCGCGGGACAGAGCTGTATCGGCAGTGTTTTGCGCACCGGAAACAGCTTGCTCTGCGTTGTTCGCAGTAGTCGTGGCGGCGTCGAGGGCTTGACGGTCTTGCTCAGTCAAGCTGGCGCAACCACCGGCAAGCAACGAAGACATAACGATCCCTGAAACTAGAAGTTTTTTCATTGAGGTTTCCCCCTTTTTTATGGGTAATGATAATCTGTTGTGACTTTGAACCGGAGGTCCAAAGCGCCGGGTTAGTTTAATTAGACTGCATCGGGTTTTAAAGCCATTAAGTATAAATGCTAATCGGAATAATTAATTAGTAAGTTCTGCTCAGATATCAATTTATTTATGCTCTATAACAGGGCGTTTCAGTGGACGCTCCCATAATCGCTGCCTAATATTCTCCCTGTTCTCGCGAAACGAACGATAATTAAGGGTGTGTCGACTAAATATGCTTAATCAGATTTATTAATAAATGGTCATATTTAAAAGCGGGATTAAGCGACAAGCGTCCAAGCAGCAGATGACGCCAGGCTCTGGCGCCGGCGGTATGCGTTATTTGCGCAGCGGTATTTTTGTTTTGGTTTTATGTTTGCTTTTCAGCGGTATGATTTATGTCACTGAAGACTGGGCCAGGGCCTCTGCTGTTCGGGAGCTGGAGCAGGACGCCGCTAATGAATTGCAGCGCTCCGTTTCCAGCCTGCAAGCGTTGCTGAGTAAATATGAATCCCTGCCCCATATTCTCGCTGTAGATCCCCGTTTGCTGGCGTTGTTGCAGGATCCGACGAATGCTGAACTGACCAACCGTACTAACGCCTATCTTGAATCCATCAACTTTATTGGCGGCGCGGCGGATGTATATCTGCTGAATGCGCGAGGGGACACTATTGCGGCCAGTAATTGGCGCTTGCCGAGAACCTTTCTCGGACACAACTTTTCCTATCGGCCATATTATTCAGACGCCATGCAGGGACGCTCCGGGCAGTACTTCGCACTGGGGACGACCTCTGGCGTTCGGGGCTTCTATTTCTCTTTTCCGGTGTCCGATGACGATGTCATTCTGGGCGTCATCGTGGTCAAAATCGATCTCTCCGCCGTTGAGCAGCGTTGGGGCAGCCCTTGGGGGAAAAACGCCTACGAAGTGCTGGTCACGGATAATTATGGCGTGGTGTTTATATCCACCCGCGCGGAATGGCGTTTCCGGCTCACCCGTCCGCTCGGCGCTGCGGAAGCTCAGGAGATAGAAAGAGAGCAGCGTTATGATCCGGAGCTGTTGAAACCCATGTTGCTGACGCAAACGCAGGCGTCGGGTCAGCTGCTCGACTCCGCCACGCAATTTGTCCGCGCGGGTCTGAATGACGATGGCGCACAGACCTATCTGACCAAATCCGCAGACATGCCGCAGGCCGGGTGGAGGGTACGGGTCCTTTTGCCTATGGAGCGGGTGAAAAAAGAAATCAGCAACGTCCTGCTGCTCAGCCTGTCGATGATTTTTATCATTGTGCTACTGGCGTTGCTTTTAGTGGAGCGCGCGCGACGGGAACGGGCGTTGCGCGCCGCCCGCGATCTGCTGGAGGCGCGCGTGCAACATCGCACCCGTGATCTTTCTGAGGCTAATGCGCGGCTGCTTGAAGAGGTGGAGGAGCGTGAGCGGGCGGAGAAAGAGCTTAAACTGACCCAGGACGAGCTGATTCAAGCCGCTAAACTAGCTCTGCTGGGGCAGTTATCCGCGGGCATCAATCACGAGCTTAATCAACCGCTGACGGCGCTGCGCACCTATGCGCAGAATGCGCAGGCTTTCATTGAGCGTAATATGCCGGAGAAGGCGCAGTTGAACTTACGGGAAATTGTTGGCCTCACTGACCACATGGCTTCCATCATCGGGCAACTGAAAATCTTCGCCCGCAAAGAAGCCAATGTGTCTGGACCGGTGCACGTGAACAGTTGTATCGACGCGGCCTTGAAAATCACCGAACCGGAATTGCGCCGCGCACATGTGAATTGGCGCGTAGACGCCGCGGCGGACGATATTTATGTCCAGGGAGATATGGTGCGTTTGGAGCAGGTGCTGATCAACCTGATCACCAACGCATTGCACGCCATGTCCGGCAGTCAGGAAAAGCAGTTGCGCATTCAATGCCTCAATCTGGAGGACAAGGTGCGGATTCAGGTTCGCGATACCGGCTCAGGCATCCCTGAGCATGTAATGCAGCACATCTTCGAGCCATTTTATACGACCAAAAACAGAGGTCAGGGCCTGGGATTGGGTCTTTCTATTTCATACCGAATCATCGAGTCGATGAAGGGCGAATTGCGCGCCGCCAACAATGAGGAAGGGGGCGCGCTGTTTATGATTGAGCTGCCGCTGGCTCAGGCGGACGTCTCCAATGTTCACGACTCGCAAGCCGCCCTGCAATCTGTTGGCGGCGAAAATGAGGAGTAAGACTTTGCAGTCAGAGAATGCGGGCGCGTCAGGCGCCGAACTGATGGTGTATTTCATCGACGATGACCGCCATATTCTGCAGTCCGTCGGCCAGACATTGGAGCTGGAAGGCCTGCAGGTGGAAACCTTTCTCAGTGCGGAAGAGGCGCTGCGAAATCTGCAGACCGACTGGCCCGGCGTGCTGGTCAGCGATATCAATATGCCGGGAATGGATGGATTGCAGTTGATGCAGGCGCTGCAGAAAGTGGATTCCGAGACGCCGGTGATTCTGGTGACCGGGCACGGCGATATTTCAACGGCTGTATCCGCCATGCGCGAGGGGGCCTATGACTTTATTGAAAAGCCCTTCAGCAACGAACGTCTGCTGGATACGATTCGACGGGCCATGGATAAGCGTCGTCTGACGCTGGAGAACCGTGACCTGCGCAGAGAGTTGCAGGAGCAGAACGCTCCTGGGCCGCGCATTCTGGGACGCACTCCAGCGATTCAACGATTACGACGTGTACTGCAACAGATCATGAACACGCCAGCGGATATTCTGTTGTTTGGCGAAACCGGCGTCGGCAAAGAGCTGGTGGCGCGTTACCTGCACGAGCACAGCAACCGGCGCGAGCACAACTTTGTGGCCATTAATTGCGGCGCGGTGCCGGAGAATCTCATTGAAAGCGAACTGTTCGGCCATGAAGCGGGCGCGTTTACCGGCGCGGATAAGCGCCGTATCGGCAAATTTGAGCACGCCAATGGCGGAACCCTGTTTCTGGATGAAATAGAAAGTATGCCGCTGTCCCTGCAGGTCAAAATTCTACGGGTGCTGGAAGAGCGCAAAGTGGAGCGTCTAGGCTCCAATACGTTGATTCCTTTGGATTTGCGCGTAATCGCCGCCACTAAAATCAGTTTGAAGGAAATGGCGGATAGAGGTGAGTTCCGTAGCGATTTGTATTACCGGCTCAATACGGTGGCGGTGGAAATTCCCTCCTTGCAGGATCGGCTTGAAGATGTGCCCCTTTTGTTCGAACACTTTGCGTTAGTCGCCGCCGCCCGCTATCAACAGGAAATCGTGCCGTTAAAGCCTGAACAACGACATCGCCTGTTGACTCACAACTGGCCGGGCAATGTGCGGGAACTGCGCAATTTGGCGGAGCGTTACGTCATTATGGGGGAAGAGTGCTCCTTTGATATGGAGCACATGCTCGGCGAACCTGAGATACAAAGCCGCCGTACATTGACGGAAAAGGTGGAGCTATACGAACAGACGCTCATCCGCGAAGCCTTGGCCGCCCATCACGGCAGTATCAAGGACTCTCTTGTTGCGCTTGGTCTGCCGCGGAAAACCCTGTATGACAAGATGAAAAAATACGGCATCAGCCGTCAGGATTTTCGTGAGTCGGAGTAGGGCCCGCATTCTGATATTTTCTCTTCAAGGCATGAAGTTATTTCGTTTATGAAACGTCTACTGTGTTTCGTGGTGGCGCTGGCTGCTTCGCTGTTTGCGCTTTGGTATTTCATTACTGTTCCCGTCTTCTTTGTTTCGTCGCCCGAGAGCTACCAGCCGATGGCCAGCGCTGTCACATTGCGACGGCATGTAAGAACGCTTTCTGAGGAGTTGCCTCCCCGCTCTGAGGACGCTGATGAACTGGCGGCGTCTGCGGATTATATCCGGGCGCAATTTCAACTGCATACGGATAGAGTTGAAGAGCAACCCTACGGCGTGTGGGGAATCGAATATCAAAATATATCGGCGAAGTTCGGTCCTGACGACGATAATGGAGCAGTTATCGTCATTGGCGCTCATTACGATGCATTCAAGGGCTTACCCGGCGCAGACGACAACGCCAGCGGCGTCGCCGGACTACTTGAGCTGGCCAGACTATTCGCCGCTCAACCGCCGCCTATCCAGGTAGAACTAGTCGCGTACGCTTTGGAGGAACCGCCGTACTTTCGCACTGACGATATGGGGAGTTTTCATCACGGTCAGTCTCTGAGGGAGAAGGGTGCGGAAGTCAGATTGATGATCTGTCTGGAAATGATCGGCTATTTCTCCGACCAAGCCGGCAGTCAACGATACCCTTTAGCCAGATTGAATACGCTGTACCCGGACAAGGCGAATTTTATCGCCGTTGTCTCCAATCTTGGCGGACACAGCGACGTCCGCGCATTGAAAACCGGCATGCTACAAGCCACGCCTCTTCCTGTGGAGTCGATGATTGGCCCCGCTTTCCTGAGTGGCGTGGATTTCTCCGACCACATCAATTATTGGTATCACGATTACCCAGCAGTCATGGTGACCGACACGGCTTTCTATCGTAATCCCGCCTACCATACGGATCAGGACACCTGGGATACGCTGGATTATGAGCGTATGGCGATGGTGGTTGATGGTGTTTTTAATGGGGTGTCTAAACTTCTATAAAGTATGCTGAACCTACGGTCAAAATACTTTTTATCTAAATGATAAATAAGGGGGTTATGATGACGTTTGAACGGGTAAGTTAAGAATTAATAGTGAAAGTTCTGTACATTATGTGGCGTTAAAATTTAAGGGCGGAGATTGTATCGGATTGTATTTTTTGCCAACTATGCTAAATAAACTCAGGTTAATAGGGTATGACCAGATCATTATGCTTTTTTCTTCTGGCTTTTATTGTTCGCTCAGCCTTGGCTGAGACTACTGGTGTCCCAGCTTCAGTAAGTCAGGTTCAGACCGAGACTGTGAATGGCCAAGTTGTTAGGATTGTTCAGCACAATATGGAGATTAATCCCATCATTCAGTTCGAAATATTATCACGCCCTGACTTTGAGCCCATACAGACGTTGACCGCCGGGGAGCTGCCGTATGGTTCTGAAACGCTGAGCCTGAAGGATTCAAGCGGAGCTTTTGTGGAAGAAGTGATTGTCGAGGATACTCATATTAGTATTGTTTTCGAATATTTCTTTATTGAAGGCCCGTCTGCACTTTTGGAATGTCAGCTACCAGTGATTGGCAAACACTTTGGGCCATTCCAATGTGGTAAGAAATAGAAATTATTCTTCTCTCATTTTTTATTAATTTAATAGAGCGCATACCACAGAAATTGATCGATTCCTGATAAAAATACGCTGTTCAGTTTCAATTCAGCTTGTATCTCCATAATGGCCTCCGTGTTGTCGCTTCATCTGGTTTGACCGAGGTGGAGGGCGCATTTAACGGTTGCCTGCAGCTTTTGATGATAACGGGTGGTTTTCACCGCTGGCGTGGTCGGTTGTATGGCGGATTATCAAATAGCATTCGTGCATAAGTCATCTCAGGGATATCTATGAAAAAGGTAGTGGTAGCGTCGGTTTTAACTTCCTTTATTCTTTCCACAGGTTGCGCAAGTATTGTTAGTGAAAGCAGCTATCCGGTCGCGATAAGCAGTTCGCCTTCTAATGCGCAGTTTGTCATCGAAGATTTAAACGGCAATGAAATCCATGCAGGGCATACTCCCGCAACAGTGACGCTTAGCGCAGGTGGAAGCTACTTTCAAAAAGCGAAATATCGGGTGACGTTCCACAAAGATGGCTACGTGGATAAAACCGTCATGCTGGAAAGTACGCTGGATGGCTGGTATTTCGGCAATATATTGTTAGGCGGATTGATTGGTATGTTAATAGTTGACCCTATTACTGGCGCAATGTGGAAGTTGCCAGATGGAAAGGCGACGGTCCTGGAGGATAGGTATGCTTCAACACAGAACAACGGCGACCTGACTATCGTGTCCATCGACCAGCTGTCAGATGCAGAGCGTAACTCTCTGGTGCGCATTAACTAAGAATTCCGCTTGTCGCAGCGGGCGACTCGCCGCCCGCCGCCTACTTATCTTCTCTCTGTCGCCTCCCTTTTTCTATACGCAGAGCGGTCTCACGCCGCCGGCGCCAGTCGCCGTGAGCGATAGCGCATGACTGCATCCCAGGACACCAGCGCCAAGGCGCACCAGATAATGACAAACGTGGTCCATTTACCCTGGGGCACAGGCTCCTGGTAGAGCGTAATCGCCAGGATGAACATGATGCTGGGGCCGAGATACTGGAAGAAGCCGAGGATGGTCAGAGTCAGTCTGCGGCTGGCGATGATGAACAACAACAGCGGCAAGGTGGTCGCGGGGCCTGCTGCGAGTAGCAATAGATTGTGGTACGTGTCGTTAGTGAGCATGTTGCTGGCGGAGGACGCTGAGGCCCACATATAAATCAGCGCAGCCGGCGCCAACAGGCAGGTCTCCACACACAGTCCGCTGACGGCGTCCACCGCGACCTGCTTACGCAGTAAGCCGTAGAAGCCGAAGGAAAGCGCCAGCACAATGGCGATCCAGGGCAGGGAGCCGAAGGCGATGATTTCGAGTAAAACGCCACCTACAGCGAGGGCGGCGGCGATGCGTTGCAGGAAAGTCAGGCGTTCGCCCAGAAACAGATAGCCCAATAGCATATTAACCAGTGGGTTGATGTAATACCCCAGGCTCGCCTCGGTCATATGATTGTTGTTTACGGCCCAGATGAACAACAGCCAGTTGCCCCCTACCAATAACGCCGACAATGCCAGCCACCGTAATTTGCGCCATTCGAGCAGACCCGCGCGCACAGCCATCAGGCGCCCGCTTACGGCGCACAGCAATACAGTCAACACACTGGACCAGACAATGCGATGCCCCAGGATTTCCAGAGCGGGCATGTGGCTCAGTTGCTTGAAATAAATGGGCATGAAGCCCCAAAGGAGGAAGGCTCCCAACGCGGCTAAGGCGCCGGTGGATGAAGATGGTTGTGTAGACGATGCGCTCATGGGTTCCTGCAGAGGCAAAGGTAGGGACTGGTTACTATGCTGATGAAAGCCCTGACTGGCAAGCTCGGATTTACCTTGGTTTTTCAGAGGATGTGATTCGGTGGCGAGGGGAGCCGTCGCGTTGCATAATTTGTCCAATAACCGTGAACGGTTCCCTCTTGCTGCTAAAATCAGGCGCTACCACGCGACCCGCCGAATATGGAGACTGCTGCGATGCCCGATGCAATCCGAAACCTGACTTTCACCCTGGTTGAAATCGCCACCTTCTTCGGGGCGGCGGTGGTCGCCATATTAGTGGTCTGGGTGGCGATCGCCTATGTCATTGATATTACTCAGAAGAAACACGCGATCCGCCGTAACTTTCCCGTGATCGGACGATTCCGCTATTTCTTCGAGCATCTTGGAGAATTTTTTCGGCAGTATTTCTTCGCCATGGACCGGGAAGAATTGCCCTTCAATCGTGCGGAGCGCGCCTGGGTTTATCGCTCCGCCAAAAACGTGGATAACACGGTGGCGTTTGGCTCTACACGCAATCTCACTCATGCGGGCGAAGTGATATTTTTGAACTGCCCCTTTCCTACGCTGGAGGAAGACGCGGTGCCGCCAAGGGAAATCACCTTGGGAGAGGGTTTTGCGCGTACGCCCTACAGCACCAGCTCCATTTTCAATATCTCCGGAATGAGCTATGGCGCAATTTCCCGTCCGGCGGTGCTGGCGTTGTCACACGGTGCCAAAGAAGCGGGCGTATGGATGAATACTGGGGAAGGCGGGCTCACTAAATACCATTTGGAAGGCGGCTGCGATCTGGTGTTTCAAATCGGCACGGCAAAATACGGCGCACGTACTGAAGAGGGAGCGCTGAGCGATGAGAAGCTGGTTCAGATCGCCGCGCACGAGCAGGTAAGAATGTTTGAAATCAAGATGAGCCAAGGCGCCAAGCCCGGTAAAGGCGGCATTCTTCCAGGCGGGAAAGTAACGCAAGAGATCGCTGCTATCCGGGGTATTCCGGAAGGCAAATCTTCTATCAGCCCCAACGGCCATCCGGAAATCCGCAATGTGGACGATCTGATCGATATGATTCATCACATTCGCGAAGTCACTGGCAAGCCCGTTGGTTTCAAAGCGGTGATTGGCGCTTATGGCTTCCTCGATACCTTGTTCAAGCGTATCCATGAACGCGGGCTTGAGTATGCGCCGGACTTTATCACCATTGATAGTGCGGACGGCGGCACGGGCGCTGCGCCGCAGAGCCTGATTGACTATGTGGGACTGACCATCAAGGAAAGTCTGCCTTTGGTGGTGGATAAGCTGATGGAATACGGCTTGCGACATCGTATTAAAGTCATTTGTTCAGGTAAGCTCATCACGCCTTCCGGCGTCGCCTGGGCCTTGTGCATGGGGGCGGATTTTATCGTTTCCGCGCGCGGCTACATGTTCGCCTTGGGATGCATTCAGGCGCTGCAATGCAACAAGAATACCTGTCCGACCGGGGTCACCACCCATGATCCAGAGTTGCAGAAAGGTCTCGACCCCGCTAATAAAGCCGTGCGCGTCGCCAACTACGCCAAGAAAATGGCTTATGAGGTTGGAGTTATCGCCCACTCCTGCGGCGTGCGCGAACCCAGAGAGCTGCGTCGCTATCACGCCCATATCATCACCGACAGCAGTTTCTCCACGTCCTTGGAGACCTTGTTCCCAACCCGTCAAGTGCGCCCGGAATACGCCGAGGAAGTGGTCAAGCTAGTCCAGTCCGAGTAACCGCTGTTTCAGCGCCTCATCGAAGGGACGTCGGCCTAGCCAGATGCCGAAGTAGGCGTGCGCCAGCGGCTCCTCCCGCAGGCGCGACAGCTCCTGATCGTTGAGCAGCAGGCGTAGACCCTCGTCGGCTTGATACTCCAGCCGATACAGATCTCCGGCGGCCACATCGCGATAGCTGGAATGGAATTGGCGCAGGGCGCTAGTGTTTGCAGGCAAGGTCTGGTTGCGCCGCAGCAAGGCTTCCGCACTTTCGGTAAAAGCATGAGCGGGGATGTTTCGTTCATAGCGAAATAACATCACGCGACTTTCCTTTGTATCCTGCCTCCATGTAGCGGCGCAGTTTTCACGGTAGAGAGCGGCGGCGCCAACGGTGAAAAGGCGATAGGCCTTTAACTCTGCAACGCCGCAGCGTTGCAAGGTCGCGTCAGCGATCTGTTGCGTTGACGGAAAGCTGCCTGTGTCTGAAGCCCATGTTTTGGAAGCGCACAGCGCCAGGATGAGCAGCAGAAAGGCTTTCACTGGTCTGCGCCCACGCCGCTGCGAATTTTCTGCAGGACGCCTCCCACCAGTGGAAGATGGTTGTAAAAGCCTTCCGCACTGTCCCAGTAATCCTGGTGGAGAACGATCTTTCCTTGATCATTAAAACGCAGATGAGAGATCCCGATGGATGTGACTTCGACCTGTTTCCACCAGACTTTGAACTTTAAGGTCATGGTCCAGCGCAGCAGGATGTCGTCGCCTGTCGAAGCAAAGTCAAGAAACTGCACTGACGTGGAGGCTTTCTCCGCCATCGCGGCGAAATAGCGTGTAAGCTCCTCCCGTTCCTGCAAGCTGTGGAAGGTGTCATTGAAATAAAACGATTCCGCATAAGCGCGCTCGACGGCGTTTGGGATGTTGTCAGGCGTGAAATCGTTCATAAGCGCCACAAAGCCTTGCAGCCGTGGCTCCTGCTCAATGGAAGAGAAGGTTTCGGTCCCCGCTGCTTTCAAGTAATCCTGGTGAGGCGTCAAAGGACCTGAACTGGAGCAGGCGCTTAGTAGACTTGCGAAAGCGGCGGTCAAGCTGGTGCGAAGAAGGGCCATAACGTGGTTTCCTGAAAGGTTTTCGTGTACTTGATGCTAAGCTTTACGACGCTGGACGAGATTCAGTTTTGCCATGGCCGGCGATGATGAAGTTGAACTCTCGCCGAACCTGACCAACACAGTTATAAAATCCCGCCTGCAAACCAATCCGCTTCTTCGTTCGTAAGATATTGGCGATGACGGCTGCGACTCTCTCAACTGAGGACTGTTTTTAATATGCAAGGCTTGGGCAGGTTATTGAGCTGGATTGATAATGACCGCAAAGGAATGTTGGTAGATGTAGGTCGGGACGCTGTGGACTGGCGCAGAGTCTGGCCGTTCGTGGGCATTCACTTGGCTTGTCTGGCGGCGTTGTGGGTCGGGTGGAGTCCCGTTGCGGTGTGGGTTGCCGTTATCGCTTATCTGGTGAGAATGTTCGCCATTACGGCGTTTTATCATCGTTACTTTGCTCACAAGACCTTTCGCACCAGTCGCCCCATGCAGTTCCTCTTCGCGGTATTAGGGGCCTCCGCCACCCAACGGGGTCCACTTTGGTGGGCGGCGCACCATCGCCAACATCATCGCACCTCCGATACCGAAGCAGACCCGCACTCACCCAGACATGGCTTTTGGCGCAGTCATGCAGGGTGGTTTCTGGGGGGCAAACACTTCAAGGCTCCGCTGAACTTAGTGAAAGATTTCAGTCAGTATCCCGAATTGCGCTGGATTGATCGGTTTGATTTGTGCGTACCTCTGGCATTCGGCGTTGGTATGTGGCTCCTGGGCGAGTGGCTTGCATATGTGGCTCCCCACCTGCAAACCAATGGTTGGCAAATGTTGGTGTGGGGCTACTTTATTTCCACGGTGGCGCTGATTCACGCGACCTTGGCGATCAACTCTCTGGCCCACCGCTGGGGCGCGCGCCGTTACGAAACGGGAGATGATTCCCGTAATAACTTCATTTTGGCGCTGCTGACCCTGGGGGAAGGCTGGCACAACAACCATCATCACTACTCAGGAAGTGCGCGGCAGGGGTTCTTTTGGTGGGAGTTGGATCTGAGTTATTACCTGCTGCGTATCCTGTCGGCGTTAGGTTTGATCTGGGATCTCCGAGATGTTCCTGAACATAAGAAGTGGGCGCATAAGCCTGAAATCCAGGCCATGACGCTGAGCGGGGAGCGCAGATGAACATCGCGATTATCGGCGCCGGCGTTTCCGGCCTTACTGCAGCCTATTACCTGCATAAAAACCATGACGTCACGCTGTATGAAGCGAATGGGCGTCCAGGCGGCCACACTGATACGCACATTCTAAGTCTGGACGGTCAGGAGGTGGCGGTCGACTCCGGTTTTATCGTATTTAATGAACGCAATTACCCCAGATTCTGCGACATGTTGCGAGAATTAGGCGTGCAGTGGCGAGACAGCGACATGAGTTTCAGCGCGGTGAACGAGGCGACAGGCATGGAGTATGGCGCGGCGGGGCTAAGTCGACTGTTGGCGCAGAAGCGCAATCTGTTGCGACTGGATTTTTACTTGATGCTTAAAGATCTCATACGTTTTTACAAAGAAGCGCCGGAACGCGCGTTGGAAGTGGAGGCGGATCTGACATTGGGCGAATTTTTGCGTCAGGATGGATATAGTCGCGCGTTTATCGACAACCACATTGTTCCCATGGCTTGCGCCTTATGGTCTGCGTCTGCGCGGATGATTGAGGCTTTCCCGTTCCGGTTCTTCATCTCCTTCATGGACAATCACCGTATGCTGCAATTGCGCGGACGACCGCAATGGAAAGTGGTGGAGGGCGGCTCGCAGAAGTATGTGCAACGTATTCAGGCCGCGCTTGGGCGTCGCGTGCGTCTGTCCTGTCCTGTCTCCGTGGTGTCTCGCTGCGGCGACTCCGTGATGGTGCACTCGGAGCGGTATGGCGCTGAAAATTATGACGCCGTGGCCTTCGCCTGTCACAGCGATCAGGCGTTGGCTTTACTCAAGGATTCTGACAGTACGGAGCGTGACGTATTGGGCGCGATTCCTTATCAGGAAAATCTCGCGGTGGTGCATTCCGACATACGCGCCATGCCCTCGAAACGCGCCGCCTGGGCGAGCTGGAACGCCTTTATTCCACAGCAAGCGACTCAGCATTGCTCCGTCAGCTATTGGATGAATTCGCTACAAGGCCTGACTTGCCCGACTCCCGTGATTGTGACCTTGAATCCTACCTTCCCGATCGCCCCTGAAAAAGTATACGCCCGTCGCACATATGCGCATCCCGTTTACACTCATGAGACGCTGATGGCCCAGGCGCGACGTGAGGAAATCAATGGCCGCCGCAATACCTACTATTGCGGCGCCTATTGGGGCTGGGGCTTTCACGAAGACGGCGTGCGCAGCGCGTTGGATGTCGTGTCCCTGATCCAGCGGAGGCGATATGGCGTTGCGGCATAGCGCAATCTGCGAAGGTAAAGTGCGACATCGCCGCTATGCACCGGCGTCGCATTGTTTTGATTACCGAATCAGCATGACCTGGCTGGATCTGGATGAGTTGGATGAAATCAACGCATTGCCGCTCTGGTCCAGCCGTCGATTTAACCTGATGCAATTCCGGCGCTCGGATTATCTTCGCCCAGAGGTTCCGGATTTACGGCAGGCGGTATACGAGCGGTTGCAGGAAGGCGGCGTCACGCCGCAACCAGGCTCCGTTCGCTTGCTTACCCATCTGCGTTCCTGGGGCTTTTGTTTCAACCCCGTGTCGTTCTACTTCTGTTTTAACCTCCAGGATGAGTTGTACGCAATCGTCGCGGAGATTAACAACACGCCCTGGAACGAACGTCATTCCTACGTGTTGCCAGTGACGCCGCAACGGTTGCAGGGACAGGCGCTGACGTTCAGCTTTGATAAGGCGTTTCATGTGTCGCCGTTTATGCCGATGGCGTTGCAATACGAATGGCGATTCCGTCTCGACGAGAAACGGGTGTGGACGCACATGCGGTTATTGGAGCGCGGCGCAGTGGTGTTTGACGCCAGTCTGGGTCTGGTCAAGAAACCTCTGACCGCCGCCAGCGCATGGCGTGCGCCGCTTAAATTTCCCTTTATGTGCATGGCCGTGGCGATAGCGATATATCGGCAGGCGTTCTCGCTTTGGCGTAAAGGCGTTCCTTTCTATCCCCATCCCAATAAAAAGTCACGAAGGGAGAGGAAGCAGATGGAGCAGGAGACAGTTTAATACGGCGTTAAGCCTCGATAGTTCAAATAGCTGGAGAAATAACTATGTGGGCGAGTGCAATCAGCAAACCCTTATTGTTGCCCGAACGTTTTTGGAAACAAGCTTTATACCGTTTGTGCTCGGGTATACAAGGCGGAGAACTGGAGCTGCGCGGCGACGGAGAAAGTCGCGTTTTCGGCGCGCCGGGACGGGACGCTTTGCGGGCCAGGATCGACGTCGCAAACCCTGACTTTTATCGCATCGCGTTGACAGGTGGCGTCAACGGGTTGTCAGAAGCCTGGATGGCGGGCGCCTGGACGTCGCCGGACCTGACTGCGCTGGTGCGCTTGTTGTTGCGCAATCGCGCGCGACTGGAGCAGTTGGAATCCGGCATGGCGCGCCTGCCGGGGGCACTGAGTAAGCTTTGGCACAGCTTCAACCGCAATACGCTGCAGGGCTCCCGCAAAAACATTGCGGCGCACTATGACCTCGGTAATGATTTCTTCCACCTGTTTCTGGATGAAAGCATGATGTATTCCTCTGCGGTATACGTCACCGGCGAGGAATCCCTAGAACAGGCCTCGAAAGCCAAATTGGAGCGAATTTGCCGCAAGCTGGCGTTAACGCCTAACGATCACCTGCTTGAAATTGGTTCAGGTTGGGGAGGCATGGCCTTGTACGCCGCCCGGGAATATGGCTGCAAGGTCACCACGGCGACCATTTCCATTGAGCAGCACACAGCCGTAGTTGAGCAGGTTCGGCAGGCGGGGCTGCAAGATCGGGTGACCGTGCTGTTGCAGGACTATCGCAAACTGGAAGGCCGCTATGACAAGGTGGTCTCCATTGAAATGGTGGAGGCGGTGGGGCATCAGTTTCTGGATGGCTACTTCCGTCAAATCAGCGGCCTGTTGAAGGACGATGGTCTGGGGCTGATTCAAGCGATCACCATTGATGACAATCGTTATGAGAAAGCGCTGCGACACGTGGACTTCATCAAGCGCTATATCTTCCCCGGCAGCTTTATCCCCTGTGTGTCGGTGCTGACGCAGAGCGCCGCCAATGCCGGTTTGCGCCTGTTTAATCTGGAGGATATCGGCGAAAGCTACGCCCTCACTTTGCAGGAATGGCGCAGTCGCTTTCTAAAAAGTCTGCCGCAAGTACGCGCGCAGGGATTTGACGAGCGTTTCATTCGCATGTGGGAGTTTTACCTTTGCTATTGCGAAGGCGGCTTCCGCGAGCGGGCAATCTCCAATGTGCAGATGCTGTTCGCCAAACCGGATAGTCGGCGCGGGCAATGGCTGTGAATCTAATGCTGCTGTGGTGGTCGCCGGCCTGTCTGGCGGCCGTCTTCCTGTTGGGATACCTGGTGCAGACTCGCAGTCGGAATGCGGGATGGGTCGATGTCTGGTGGGCGGCGGGCGTTGGCGTCACTGGGGCTTTATACGCGTTAGTGGGAACGGGCGAACTGGCGTTACGTCTGACCGTGGCGGTGATCTATCTGGTCTGGTTTGGACGTCTGGCGTGGCATTTGGCGAACCGAATTTCCCACACGGAGGAGGACGGTCGATACGCTGCTCTGCGTGCATGGGCGGGAGATCGCTGGCGCAGCGTATTTCTCGGGCTGTATATGATGCAGGCCTCCTGGGTGTGGATTTTCACTTTGCCCGCCTGGGTGCTTAGTCAGGCGCAGACGCCGCCTGCGCCTCTATATGCGGCTGCGCTGGCGCTGGTAGTCGCCGCCTGGATGGGCGAAGCGCTGGCGGACCGGCAGTTGGCGACGTTTAAAGCCGATTCGCAAAACCAGGGTAAAACCTGCCGACAAGGTCTATGGCGCTATTCGCGGCACCCCAATTACTTTTTTGAATGGCTGCACTGGTTCGCCTATCCGCTATTGGGCGCCGCTTCCGCCTGGAATCTCTGGTTATGGCTCGCGCCAGCGCTGATGTTTGTCTTCCTGTATTTCATTACCGGCATTCCGTTCACCGAACGACAGGCGTTGCGTTCACGAGGAGAGGATTACCGGGATTATCAACGCCGCACCCCTATGTTTATTCCCTGGAGGCCCAAGTCATGAGCATGATTGAACTGGCGGAAAAAGGCTGGTTGCCTGACGCCCTGATTCGCTTTGGCATTCGTCGCCTGTGTCGCGAGCGTCTGACGCAGGAGCGCAAGCGTGGCGGCGGCGAGCTTGAGAGAATCGCCCGCTACCTCGACGGTCCCATCGCCATTGAGACACGGGCGGCGAACGAGCAGCATTATGAGGTTCCCGCTGAGTTTTATCGCCTGGTCTTAGGGCCGCGCTTGAAGTACAGCGCCTGCTGGTGGGGGAAAGAGGTAAGCGATCTTGCCGCAGCGGAGGAAGCAATGCTGGCTATATACGCAGAGCGGGCTCAGCTGGCCGATGGACAACGGATACTTGATCTGGGGTGCGGTTGGGGATCTCTGAGTCTATGGCTGGCGGAGACCTTCCCCAAGGCGGAGATTACTGGCGTGTCCAATTCCTCATCGCAGCGTAGTTACATTGAGGAGCAGGCGGCGCTGCGCGGTCTGAGCAATCTTAAAATTCTGACATGCGATGTGAATGTGTTTTGCCCCACTACAACATTCGATCGCATTGTTTCGGTCGAAATGCTGGAGCATGTGCGTAACTATCAGGCCTTATTTGAGCGTATCGGACAGTGGCTGACGCCAGCGGGTTTGTTTTTCGCTCACATATTCTGTCATCGCAAACTGCTCTATCCCTTTGAAACGGAAGGCGCCAGTAACTGGATGGGCAGATATTTCTTTACGGGAGGGCTGATGCCGGCGGCGGGCACATTTGGCCATTTCCAGCAGAATCTGCGCCTGATGCAGCAATGGATGCTGGACGGTCGCCACTATGGCGCGACGGCGGAAGCCTGGCTAAGCAACCTGGACGCCAATGAGGCTGCAGTAAGACGAATCTTTGCTGAGGCCTACGGAGAGGACAGCGCCGAGCTTTGGACACAACGCTGGCGTATGTTTTTCATGGCCTGTGCGGAGCTGTTTAACTACCGCTCTGGCGCAGAATGGCAGGTAGGGCACTATCTATTTATGAAGCAATAGTCGCGTTTGACTTTCTAAGCGATAGTGACACTGGCGACGGTCGCTATCGCCCTCTGTGAAAAACAGCCCTTTCTTCATTATTAATTTTTCTTGTCTTAATGGAATAAGTGCGTCCTGCACTCCAAATGTAATAACGATATATATAGAAATGAATATGTATCTGCAAATGGCATTACGCCCTTCCATGATGCGTCAAAGTTCATGACTTTGCGGTGAATTAATAATGGCGTTATTTTATAACCTGCTGATAATCATGACCATTATTAATGCTAATCCAGAGTATGTAGGCGGTACGATCGTCCAAATAGTCCATATGGATGGTCGTAATTTCATCAATCATGGGGTTAAATACGCCGCTTGTTGGATGGTTCGCGTGTAAGCAGGATAGGTTTCAGTATTGGTCGCCAGGGTCGCCGGCGCTTTTTCCGCCGCAAACGCGAATGTTTTGCAGAAAAGGTTAGATAGATTCTATGGAAGAACCCAGAAATCGGGCCGGTTTCGTTTCTCCGGAGTTTGAGCGGGGAGAATGACGATGTTGAAACTCGTGCTTAAATTTTTGTTTCTTGTCGGCGCGCTAGGCCTGTTCGGTTGTGGGCAGGATGAAAGCGCTGCGGACAAGGCTCCGTTCTCTCTCGAAATCACCGATGCGCCGGTGGATGGAGCGACCAAGGTGGTCATTGAATTCACCGGAGTAGAGATCCAGTCTCAATCAAACGGTCGTTCCGTTTACGAGTATGCAGAGCCGCGCAGTATAGATTTGTTGTCAGAATCCCTGGCTGGAAATCGCATTTCCCTGTTGCAGGGCGAGCTTGGCATTGGCGCATATTCATGGCTGAGACTGATGGTGAATGCTCGTCTGGATGGTGTTTTCGACTCCTACATTGAGTTAGCGGATGGTTCTCGCTATGAGCTGGCCATTTCCGAAGAAAATCTGGATGGGCTAAAAATTGATCGGGAGTTCATGGTCCGCGCCGGACAGCCAAAAGGTTTTCTTATCGACCTGGATTTGAGACGCTCCATCATTGAGAACAACCGCCAATTCAAGTTGAAGCCGGTATTGAAAACGGTGGATCTGAGCAGCGTGCGCTCCTTAACCGTCAATGTTGCGCCTGAATTGCTGGCGGCTAACTGTGACAATTCCGGCCAGTATGCTGGCGCGATATATATGTTCGCTGGCGCGCACGCAGTTTTGGATGATATCGACGGTGACGATAAAGACCCGGTGGCGACTGCCGTGCTGTCCAGTACAGCGAACCCGGAAAATGGCATGTACAGGGCGGTTATCTGGAATCCGGACAACGGGGCTTACCGCTTGGCGTATAGCTGTAATCCCAAAGACAATCCAGAGCTGAATGACCAGGGTTTTTCCTTCGCTGAACAAACGGTCACAGTGGTTGTCGTTAATGATGACGGCGATAAGACCGCAATTCTGGACGCTTCCGCAACGCCGCTTTGAGCGGCGTCTGCGTATATCTAGACTCTTTTCTTCTTCTTTGTTCTTCGGCCCTTGCGCCGTAACTTCAATCTACTCCCTCTCCTTCCTGATGCTACGCCCCTTCCTGTGGCGTTATAGATGATGCGCCTTGAATCGGTTTCAACGAGCATTTTGGTTCTGACTGCGACACTTCCAATAACAACTTTGCAGGAGAACAAGAATGCAAAAGCCAATCCTTATTTCCGCTTTGGCCGCTACGATATTGCTGAGCGGCTGTGCTTCCACAGGCGGTAAGCGCGATCTAAGCCAGTCTTTATACTTGCGTGGGCAGTTTGCCTGGTGGGATGCGTTGGATGAATACAAGGTCAAAAAAGCCGGACCTGATCTTTATGTCGCCAGCGTGGAACTGAAGGCGGACGGTCAGCCCTATGAACTGAAATTCGGCGACGCAGCCTGGAGTGCGGGAACCAACTGCGGCTTCCTGTCCCAGGAAGACCAAATGCTGGAGTTCGGCAAGAAGTCCAAAGCCAATTGCTCATCCGTTTTTGAAAACTTCAAATTCAATCCGCCCGAAACCGGGGTGTACAGCTTTTATCTGGATAACAGCGGCGAACAGCCGGTGGTTTACGTTGAGCCGGCTAATAAATAAAGCCGCTATCCCTGCTGCAGGCTGGTCCCGTTTCTCAGCGACGTGGCCAGTTTGTACAACTGATCCGGGGGCAAAGGTTTGGCGAACAGGTATCCCTGGGCTTCATCGCAGCCCTGTTTTTGCAGATAGGCGGCTTGCGCTTCTGTTTCCACGCCTTCCGCCACTACACTCAGATTAAGGTTGTGAGCCATGGCGATGACTGCATTAATGATGACCCGATCATCCGCGTTCGTTTCCAATTGCGACACAAAGCTGCGGTCGATTTTGATGCAAGAGATAGGGAAATGCTTGAGATAGGCGAGGGAGGAGTAGCCGACGCCAAAGTCGTCGATGGATAGACGGAAGCCCATTTTGATCAGCTCGTTGAGGTGAGCCATGTTGGATTCGATGTTCTGGATGAAAACTTCCTCTGTCAGTTCAAACTCCAATTGCCTCGGCGGGACGTCGAACTCTCGTAGAAGGTTGTCAATCTTATGGACCAGCTCTTTATCTTCCAACTGGATGGCGGATAAATTGATCGCGAGCCGGATATGGCTCAGCGGGGTGCCTCGCCATTCCGATAATTGCTGACAGGCCCGGCGCACTACCCACATGCCCAATTCTTTGATTAAGCCAGTTTCTTCCGCCAGGGGAATAAATTCCGCCGGGGAGATAAAGCCCTGTTCCGGACGATACCAGCGCAGCAGCACTTCGGCCCCGGTGTAGTCACGCGTCTTCAGGTTCACTTTAGGTTGAAACGCGAGGCTGAGTTCGTTGCGCTCTATCGCTTCGCGTAGCCAGCGGTCCAGCTCCAGACGTTTGAGCGCTTCCGCATGCATGCCTGTGGTGTAGAAATGATAGCCGTTACGCCCCGCCGCTTTCGCTCGGTAGAGCGCGGCGTCGGCGTTGCGGATCAAGTCCTCGGCGCTGACGCCTCCTTCTGGATAAACGGCGATGCCGATGCTGCAGGTGATGAAGACCTCTTCATCGTTAAGCGTAAAGGGCTGTTTCATACAGGCCATGATGCGATTGGCGATGGCAATCACCTCATCCACGGACTCGGGGTTTTCCAGCAGCATCATGAACTCGTCGCCACCGGCCCGGGCGATGCTGATTTCGTTTTCCAGCAGTGTATTGAAGCGCTTGGTCAACGCCACTACTAATTGGTCTCCGGCGCTGTGAGTGAGGGTGTCATTGATTTTCTTGAACTGATCCAGATCCACCAGCATGACAGCGAGATATTTGTTTGCGCGCTGGGCGCGGAGAATCGCCTGAGCCAGATCCTCCTGGAAAAATGATCGATTGGGCAACCCCGTCAATGCGTCATGAGTGATGACATGAGACAGCGTCTGCTCAACTTCCTGTCTACTGGCGACCTCGCTTTGCAGCGCTTCGTTGGCGCTCAGCAGTGAGCGGCGTTGACGCCCGAGAGACATGGCGAGATAGCAGACCCAGGCCAGCAGCGCTGACAGTATGGTTCCTGCGCTCATGACGAAGGCGGGAAGAGGGGAAGAGTAATTGTGCAGCCAGCCAGATTTAGGCTGGACGCTCAGACGCCAGGAGAACTGCAGAGGTTTCCAGTCGGCCGCCGCGGTGATGTCGGGGCTGACGTCGGTGGCGCTGTTGCTGAATATCAGCTTATCTCCCTCATATACGCGCACATGAAAATGTTCTTCTTCCCGCGGCGAGATAAGGCTGCCCAGTAGTTGCTCCACCAGAAAAACGCCGACTATAAATCCCTGAAAATTCTCACCTTTACTGATAGGAACGTATACGACCACGCCTTGGCCTCCTTGTTGTAAGGTGATCACTGGCGTGGAGTTGATGTCGCCCTGCGCGCGGGCGGAGTCCAGCGCCCGGCGCCGGCTCTCGTTGAAGGCCACGTTGAATCCCAGCGCCTGTTCATTACCGGCCATCGGCTCGATCCACTGGATAACGTAATTCTTGTCCGTCCATTCAATGGCTTTAAAGTTAGGAAAGTCTTTATGCAATTCCTCTGCGTTTTTGCGCCAGGTTTCCTTGTTGAAGCCGCCATTGTGGTCCCAGTAAGCGGCCAGACGCTTGAGCGCGTTCACTTGTTCCAGAAACTGGCGGGTAATGCGCTTGCTGAGAAATTCGGCCTGGTAATCCAGAGCGTGCTGCCGCCTCTCGCTGGTTTCAATATCAATACGCGACCATAAGGACAACGTCATTGTAAAGCCCAGGCAAAATACGAGGAGCGATAGTAACAAGTGATAAGAGGCTCTGGCGGACAAAAGGCACCCTGTAGTTTTGTGATACTTATCAATAAAAAATAGCAGGCGCAGCCGTGATCGACAAAGACCAGACGGCGTTTGGCGGGAGTGAAACCCGACAGGCAAAAAAAAGGGCCGGTTAACCGGCCCGAACACTTGGGTTGAGATTGGGGAATGGGTAGCGGCTTACCACCAGGCTTCCATTTGCACGCCGAAGTTCAGCACGCTGTCTTCGCCGCCTTCAAACGGCGTACCTTCGCCGTCGTTAATGTAGCTGGCGAAAACCCGGATTTCCGGACGCGCCCAGAAACTGGGGCCAGCGGACCAGGCTTGTGCGATGGTGATCTTGTCCAATTGGGAGTCGACGCCATCGTCATCCGCTGCGAAGTAGCCTACTTCCAGATAAGTGCGCATGTAGTCGGACCACTTATACGCTGGACGGGCGGAAATGCTGTAGAAAGAAGAGTCGTCGTTCATGTCGTCGTCTTCAAAGACGCCGTACATGGCGGCATAGCTGAGCTCGATATTGGCGCTGGGTTTCACCACGCCCCAGTCGATCAGACGGAAACCTTTGCCGCCTTTATCCAATGTCCCATTCCATTGCCCGCCGCCGAAGTTGCGCATGGGGGAAGCGTAGCCTTCCGTTCCGTACTGGAACACGATTTTGTTGAAACCATCCATGATTGGCGTGGACAGTTCCGCGGTGAACAGCGTGCTCAGATCGTCTGCTGCGCCGGCGTCTTTCTGGGCGTCAGTCAGTCTTGGTTTGGCCAGGTCCAGGCCGACTTCCAGCGAGCTGGCGCCGACTTGAATGCCGGAATAACGGAAGTCGAGGATGTTTATGTTGCCGTAGCCTCTGGTCCAGGCTGCGGAGAATTTGCCTGCGCCTGCATCGATGCCTTCAATACCGGCCCCAGGACCTGACACGTCCCAGTAGAAAAGATCCAGATGGTGGATATCGTGGCGCTGATAGTAGCGTTTACCCGCCCACAGCGTCGCTTCAGGGGCGAAACCCAGCACCCCTTTGGCCTGAACGTTCATCTGGCGAAGCGCAATTTCATCGTCTTCGCTGTTCAGGGCCTCGTAGTCTCCGTCCTGGTTGGATTTGTAACTGAGCATGGTTTCAACTTTGAATGTTTTGCCGTCGCGGTTGAAAAGCTCTTGCTGAAGGTCCAGCTCCGCATAAGTTTCGCATTCGTTGCCCAAACGGCCAACCGCCTGCTTGTTAATGCACTGCTGGTCGCCGTTGTCGCTCATGCCGATACCGGAGCGCGCATAGCCGTGCCACTCAACGGCGCTCGCATTCACGGTGAACAAAGAAGCCGCGATGGCGGTCGCCAGAGGGGCTACTTTGAAGAGGCGCTTGTTGTTCTTGTCTGTCATCGTTTTTTCCTGCTCTTGTTGTTAAAGGACTCGCCAGGCCGGGCCTTTGCGTACGCCCGGAAAACGGAGGCGCTTTGTCGATGGGACAAATTGTTATTTGCTGGGTCTCATACTCAGTGAACGCCTGATATGGCACATCCTCCGTTAGGAAAGTTTTGGGGGGGGAGGAGTCAGGGGGAGGGGGGAGGAGAAAGGTAGTAATGGTGAGCGTCAGGCTGATAGCGAGCGCTATTCAGGCGCTTGCGGGCGCAAAGTGAGAGCGCCCGGAGAGAAGCTTTCGCTCTCCGGGTTATTACTGCAGAAATAGAGGAAGAATCAGGGCGGAGGCTTAGACGCCGTCATCGTGAGGATAACGGGTATCGCGCAGGCTGTCCTTGATGCGCTTCAGATGCGAATGGAAGTCCGCTCCACGCTTAAGCGTGACGCCGGTGGCCAGAATATCGATCACCGCCAGATGGACGATTCTGGAAGTCATCGGCATATATACGTCCGTATCTTCCGGCGCAATAACGTCCAACGCCACGGTGCATTCCCGGGCCAGAGGGGAATCCGGAGCCGTGATGCCTATTACAACGGCGCCCTGCTCGCGGGCGATTTTGGCGACTTCCACCATTTCCCGCGTACGCCCGGTATAGGAAATGGCGACGATAGCGTCGCCCGTATGCGCGGCGGCGGCGACCATACGCTGCATGAGAAAATCGTCGTAGGCGGTAACCGGGATATTGAAGCGGAAGAACTTGTGCTGGGCGTCGATGGCCACGGCGGCGGAAGCGCCCATGCCGAAAAACGAAATTTGCTTGGCCTGGATCAGGTAGTCCACCGCTTTGGAAATGGCGGTGGTGTTCAGTGACTGTCTGGCTTTGTCGAGATCGGCGATGGTGCTGAGGATTATTTTATCGCTGTATTCCTCAACGGTATCGCTCGACTCGACGCTCTGGCTTACGTAAGGCGTGCCGCTGGCCAGACTTTGCGCCAATTGGATCTTGAAATCGGGAAATCCGCTGGCCGCGAAGTTACGACAAAAGCGGTTGACGGTCGGTTCACTGACGTCGGAGGCGCGCGCCAGTGCGGCTATACTGTAGCGAGTAGCGGCTTTGGGGTCGCGCAGGATGACTTCGGCGACTTTGCGCTCGGATTTATTCAAATCGTTGAGCCTCTGCCGGATCACCTCCAGCAGATTCTGGTGGGTTATGGTTTCATTCATTATCTGTATGGATTCCGGGAGCGATTTATTTATTGTTGTAGTGAAATTACTACACATTTTGTTATCGCCCCTAATATAACTCTGCGCACACTGGGTCGCCAGCCGAACGGTCGGTTGGCCACTAGTCAATAAGTGGAAGGGAAATCAGTTGAATACGGAAAATGTAGTAAAATTATCACAATATTTGCCGTTTCAGGTTGAAAATACCATTTTTTTGTCTCAAAATTACGAATAATTACTACCAAATATGAAAACTATGAATCGAGCAGCATCTACACAATGTGACTTGGCGCTCTTCGGCGCGCTGGGCGATCTGGCGCAACGCAAGTTGTTTCCGGCGCTATTTCAACTGGAGCGGGCCAAACTGCTACATCCGCAGACTCGCATTCTCGCGCTGGCCAGACAGGAAGTTGACGAAGAGGCCTTCAAGGCGCAGACGTTGGAGCGTTTCAAGGCGTTACTGCCCAAGAACGATCTGGACGACGCCGCGCTGAAGCGCTTCTTCGGCAAGGTACGCTTCCAGCAGCTCGATTTCGGCGACGCCGAGGGCTATCGCCGCATCAATGAATGGCGCGGGGATTCTGAAGACCCACTGATCGTCTACATGGCGACGCCTCCTGCGATCTACGGCATGATCGGGGAAAACCTGAAAGGCGCCGACTGCATTCAGCCATCCACCCGCGTAGTGGTGGAGAAGCCTATCGGTCATAATCTGGAGTCTTCTTTCGAGATCAACGATCGTCTGGCTGAATTCTTTGATGAATCCCAGCTATACCGCATCGATCATTATCTGGGTAAAGAAACCGTACAGAACCTGATTGCGCTGCGTTTCGCCAACAACCTGTTCGCGACGCAATGGAATCAACGTTATATCTCCCACGTGGAAATCACCGTGGCGGAGAAAGTCGGCATCGAAGGCCGCTGGGGCTACTTTGACAAGGCTGGTCAGCTGCGCGATATGGTGCAGAACCATTTGCTGCAACTTTTGTGTCTCATCGCCATGGACCCGCCTTCTGATTTGTCCGCCGGCAGTATTCGCGATGAAAAGGTGAAAGTGCTGAAGGCGCTGAAGCCGATTACGCCGGATCTGATGGAAACCCACATGGTGCGCGGGCAATACACCGCCGGCAACATCGATGGCAAACCGGTTCCAGGCTATCTGGACGAAGAGGGCGCCAACGAGGGCAGCTCCACGGAAAGCTTTGTCGCCATCAAGGCGGAAATCTGCAACTGGCGCTGGGCGGGCGTGCCCTTCTATATGCGCACCGGTAAGCGTATGCCGCAGAAGCTGTCGGAAATCATTATTCACTTCAAGCCGGCGCCGCACTACATATTTGATCCGGACCAGAAACATCTGGCCAACAACAAACTGATAATCCGTCTGCAACCGGATGAAGGCATTTCCCTGCAGGTGCTGACCAAAGACCAGGGCCTGGATAAAGGCATGCGTCTGCGTCAGGGGCCGCTGCAGTTAAGTTTTTCTGAAGCGTTTAACACAGGCCGCGTGCCCGACGCCTACGAGCGTTTGCTGTGGGAAGTCATCAAAGGCAACCAGTACCTGTTCGTACGCCGCGATGAGGTGGAGTACGCGTGGCGCTGGATTGATCAGGTCATCGAAGGCTGGGCCGAACTGGGTCTGCCGCCGAAGAAATATCCTGCAGGAAGCTGGGGCCCCGTGGCTTCCATCGCCATGATCACCCGGGACGGAAGGAGCTGGTACGAAGATGCTTGAACTATCCTGGCCGCAGGGCGTCACCCTGCAAGTTGAAGAAGAACGAGCGGCGTTGGCTCACAAGCTGGCGTTGCAGACCGCAGAGTGGCTGCGCGCCGCGCTGCAGGAGAAAGAGCGCGCCTTGTTGGTGATTTCCGGCGGCCGCACGCCAGTGGCTTTTTTCAAATCGCTGGCGCAGCAGGAGCTGTCCTGGAGCAAGGTGGATATAACGCTGGCGGATGAACGTTGGGTCGATGAAACCCACGACGACAGCAACGCCGCGCTGGTAAAAGAGTTTCTTATACAGGGGCCGGCGGCGGAGGCGAACTTCCTGCCGCTGAAAAATTCAGCCGCCACGCCTGAGGAAGGCTGCGAGCAGTTGGAGGCCAGACTGGCTGAGCTGTCCTGGCCTATCGACGTATTGATTTTGGGAATGGGCGCGGATGGACATACCGCCTCTCTGTTCCCGGGGGCGAAAGAGCTGGCGCACGGCCTCGACACGACGGACAAATGCGCCCCGATGCATCCGGTCACGGCGCTGCATCCGCGCATGACGCTTTCCTATAACGCATTGGCGGCGGCCAGGCATCAGGCGCTGCATATCACTGGCGAAGACAAGCTGACCACTCTTAACAAGGTGCTGGCCAAGCTGGACGCGGTGGCGGAGATGCCCGTGCGCGGATTCATCCGCCCAGGCCTCAATGTATTTTGGAGTCCTTGAGAAGGAACTTGAGAGTAATAGAGAGAATAGAAACCTATGACATCCCAGACCTATCCTGAAGCGTTGCAAAAACAACTGGACGCTATCGTAAGCAGTTGCCCGTTGGTGCCGGTCATCACTATCGATCGTCCGGAAGACGCGTTACCGCTCGGGAAAGCCCTGGTGGAAGGCGGCGTCCGTATTCTGGAAATCACTCTGCGCACGCCGCACGCCCTGCAGGCGATCACGGATTTGCGAGCCGCGCTTCCCGAAGTTTGGGTTGGCGTAGGCACTGTCGCGACGGTTGAGCAATTCAAGGCGGCGGAAGACGCCGGCGCTCAGTTCGTGATTACGCCGGGCTCCACCAAAGAACTGTTGGAATATGGCCTGACGGCGAAAATTCCGATGTTGCCGGGCGTGTCTTCACTGTCTGAAGTCATGGAAGGTTATCGCCTTGGATACCGCGCATTTAAGTTTTTCCCGGCGGAAGTGGCTGGCGGCGTATCCGCGCTGAAGGCTTTCTCCGGTCCTTTCCCGAATGTGAAGTTCTGCCCGACCGGCGGCATCACCCGGGAAAAAGCGAAAGAATATCTTGCCCTGCCGAACGTACTGGCGGTGGGCGGCTCCTGGTTAACCCCCAAGGACGCCATCACCGCAGGCGATTGGCGGCAGATCCGGACTATTGCTGAAGAGAGTCTGGCCGCTATCTGACGGCGGACAAGGATTCTCTTTATCGATAGCAACGACCCTCCCTCATTGCATTAGCAATATATTTTCACCCGTCGCCTGGCGGGTTTTTTTATTTCTGAGCTGACGTATTGAGAGCGCCCTTCCAGGCTGCGTCATGTGTTGGCGCAGTCGATGAAGTAAAACAGACAATCGGTGGTGGCGATGATGGGATTGGTGGTCACCATGAACAACTTCAATGGATGTTTGGGGGATAGCCTGCCATTGATGGCGGCGAAGTGATCATGCAGACGCTCTTTTCCCAGATGATCTTTGGCGGTCAAGGCGTCCAGCCCCGCTTTACCCAGAATGGCCAGCCTCTCCCCGGCAGGCACGGAGCCGTAGTTGAAACGGGCGGCGTCCAACGGCAGCGTCAGCGCCGCGTCGGGATCGGCGTCGTCGCCATAGTGGACTCTGCGCCCGGGTTTCAACTCCATGCGGATAGGGTTGCGGAAGCGATTGACGCCATAATCGTGTCCGGCGGCGGCCAACACCTGTTCGCTGCTGAAATAACGCTGCATGCCTTCCCGGGCGATCAACAGAGAGGTTTCATCCTGCGCCCCGCCGCATTCTATCGTCACCGTCGGCACATCCAGCTCACTGATTTCCATCAGGGCCCCCAGCCGTAAATCCGTGACGATCAGGTCGTTGGTCCAGAGTGAAGTCAATGCGCGATGGTCGGCGTCACAGCGGATGGCGACGCCAAAGGCGGGACCGCTGCCTGAGGTATTGTGCAGATCAATGAGGCACTCAGGTTTGCTGTCGTGCAGAAAACGCAGAATCGCTTCCGCCAGCTTGCCCTGGCTGTCGTCGAACGGCGGGCGAAAGCAGCGGTTGAGATCACGCTGGCCGGGCAGCATGCGCTGACTGAACGCAGGAGGAGCCAGTGCCGCGGGAATGGAAGCGATAATGAGGTCGAGGTCTACCGCTGGCGTTTCGCCGGAGCGCAGATAAGCATATAAGGCGCGCGCGCCGGAGGGTTCATTGCCGTGCAGCAGGGTGCAGAAAGCGCGGCGGCGTGAACTGTCGCGGCCTTGTAGCCGGATCAGGGTCGGTCCGCCCAGTTGTTGTAGAAAGGCGGAGAGATCCTCCTCGAAAGTTAAGTTGCGAATACCGTCAATAACCTTGAGCGGCATAGTGTTCAGCCCCTTGGGTAATGGTCTGTCGCGGCGGACGCCACATGCTCAATACGTCCACTGATGCACGGGTTCTCCACTGAGGTAATTCTCCTGATAGCGAATGACCAGCTCTCTCAACGCTTCTTCGTCGCTGCGGTGAGGGCGCAATCTCTCCAGCATTCGCAACTGCCAGAGAGCGCCGTTGACCGGTTGCGCCAGATTTTCAGCGCATACGTCCAGATAATGACGAACGTCCGTCGGCGCAATGGCGAGAGCATGAAGCCCTTGCTCCGCCACAGGCAGCATATCTTCCAGAATGTCCAACACCGGCCGCTCCTGCAAGCCTGCGCCGCCCTGACCCGGCCAGAACAGCTTGGCGCGAAGCCCGTATTTGGCTGCGCGGTAAAAATTGTATTCGCAGTAGCGAAAAGGTATGGCGGGAAGCATGTCATGCATGGCTGGACGCAGTCCTTCGATCAAGCCCACCGTCAAAGCCGCGTTGGCGAGCATGTCCGTGGTGCTGGGACCCGCCGGTAGCGCGCGGATTTCAATACGGATATGGCCGCCGTCCGCCGGATCATAAATAGGGCGATTCCAGGCCCAGATACTGCCTTGATGCAAGCGCAGCTCATCCAATGGCGGCGCCTGCCCGGGACGGAGCGCGGCCCCATCGCCGCAAATAGGCAGCAAAGGCTCGAACAGAGAAACGCCTTCGCAGAATACCTCATGGGCGTCTTTGCGCACCCAGCCGTTGCCGAACAACACCCGCGCGGGAAGCCTTAGCCGCAAGGGTGTTTCTATGCGATAGTCCGTGGCCTGTTTGAACAGGGCGACGCGGGTTTCATGCCACAATCGACGTCCCAGAAACAACGGGGAGTTGGCCGCCAGGGCGACCGCCAGCGGCGTGACCAGTTGCGCGGCGTTAAACGCATCAGCGAAATCCGCCGGGTTCACGCGATAATGAAACTGGAATGACGTATTGGCGCCTTCCAGGGAGACGTCCTGCCAATACAGATCCAGTGTATCGCGACCCTTGATGCTGATATGAAAGTCCTCTCCGCGCTTCTCCCTCAGTTGGCGCGCCAGCGCTTGATAACGGGGGCTGTCGGTGATGGCGTCCGGTCCCATGTCCTCTGACTTCAATGTCGGCAGAATGCCTATGGGCAACAGTGACGCCTCATGGGAAGCCGCATGGCCCTGCAGTGTTCGCAGTACGCTGTCGATCTGTCTCTGCAGAGCGCTGAAGGAGGCCCCGGATGCAGGGGTTGGCTCCAGGTTATACTCAAGGTTGAAGCGGTTCAGCTCCAGAGTGAGGTTGGGATCGTTGACGGCGGCCAGGATTTCCTGGTTTTTGGCGCTGGGGCGTCCCTGTTTATCGATGATGTACAACTCCAGCTCCGCGCCGAATGAGGCAGGTCCGACGCCGAAATCGGGGTCATCCAGCAATTTGCGCAAAGTCGCCAGGTTCTCCTGCAATCTTTGTTGGAAGTCCGCATATTCCTGGGCGCTGAACTGCGCCTTATCAACATGTCGCCCCATATCTGCGAGTTCTCCAGCGAGCGCCTTTCAGCCGCCTTTTTTCTAATCATTAACATGGCGATGATATTGGCATGTTAATAACCAGACGCATGGATGCGCCTGCGCGGCGGCTAGCTGCGGGAGACAAGGCCTGACATGCGCAGGCCCTGTCGTTGCAGACAAACAGAAGGAAGCTATTTGTCTGCCTGATTAATAAAGTAGGCTAACTTTTCCGGGGGCGAAACTTCAGCGCCCAAAAAGCGTCTGGCGAGAGCATTCTATTCCACCTGTTTGAAAGGAAGGTGGGCGTTGGCGTCGCGCATGTATTCACTGACGCCCGCCCTCTCTTCATCAAGAAAGTTGGCGATGGCCTGACGGAAAGCGGGATGCTCGATTCTATGCAGGGAGTAGGTGGGCGTGGGCCGAAATCCCCGCAGCAGCTTGTGCTCTCCCTGAGCGCCGGCGTCGAATCGCAGCAGTTTATGTTCAATGCAGTAATCGATGCCCTGGTAATAGCAGGTCTCAAAATGCAGATGATTAAACTCTTCAGTACAGCCCCAATAGCGGCCGAACAACGTTGAGTGGTTTTTCAGAAACAAAGCGCCGGCGACGAAGCGTTGCTCCCGCTGCGCCAGAATGAGAAATACTTGTTCCGGCATAACCGCGATCAGGCGTTGGAAAAAGGCGTCGCTGAGATAAGGGCGCTGTCCTCGTTTCAGGTAAGTTAGCTGGTAGAAGTCATAAAACGCCTCCAGTTCAGGCTCGCCTACATCCGCTCCTTCGATCAGCTTGAATGCAATGCCCTGGCTGAGCACTGCCTGGCGCTCTTTACGGATGTTTTTACGTTTGCGTGAGGCCAGCGCCTGCAAAAAACCATCAAAGGAAGCGTAGCCTTCATTGAGCCAATGGAACTGGGTTCCGTGACGCAATAATAGGGAGGAGTCTGCACCCAGACTTTTCCGAGTTGGTTCGTCTGGAAACAGCAAGTGCCAGGAGGAGGCGCCGGTGTGATGCGCACGTTCGGCCATGGCGTGACTGACCGCCTGCGAGATGCGCTTCCGGTCAGCGCCGGCGGAGACCAACACACGCGGTCCTACAGACGGCGTGAAGGGGATCGCAGTGAGTAATTTCGGATAATACTCCAGGCCATGGCGATGGTAGGCGTCAGCCCAGGCCCAGTCGAACACGTATTCCCCATAGGAATGGGTTTTCAGGTAGCAGGGGGCTGCGCCAAGCAAAACGTCCCGTTCGTCGCGGATCAGTAAATGTTGAGGTCGCCAGCCGGTTGCTTCGACGACGCAGCCGGTTGTTTCCAGCGCGTGCAGGAACTCGTAACGGGTAAAAGGATTATCTACGCCGCTCAACCGGTTCCACTGAACGGCTGGGACGGCTTCAATGCTGTCGATAAACTCCGCGCGCAGCGCTGTCATACTCGGACCCAATGCATGTTTCGATGAAACCAGGGAACCTCTGAAAAACTACCTGCGGCGCCATTGCGGCGTCAAAAGTCGGCTCAAAATGCTCATTTATTCACGATAAGCTGCGCTTTTTCGCCGACTCTTTCCTTGCACTGGCGGCCTCGCCGACGTTTTTCAGAGGCTCCCTAGGAATCCGGCCCATTATTGGACAGTTCGGCGTAAAGGAAAAGCCGGAGCGACGTCAGCGCGGTCCGGCGGAAGGGGCTTACATGACGGATTCCAGGCCGCGCTGAGCGAGAATTTCCCGCGCCTCGCCGGATTCATAGGTTTTACGCAGCGCCTTGTTGAACTGGTTCACCAGTTTGCGTCCGGTTTTTTTGCTGAATCCAATATGGTAGTTGCGTTCCGTGTGGGTCCAGGCGAAACGCACTTTGTCCGTCAGCCCGCTTTGCCGCATCAGGTCGAGGCCCACGTCGCGATTGATATAAACAGAGTCGAGTTGTCCCTGAATCAGTTTTTTCAGGTTGCCCAGATCGTCTTTGGACAATTGTATGTCCATGTTCACCACTGGATTGATGCGATCCAGCGTCTTGGAGCTGCTGGATGGTCCGAAGACGCCCACCCGATGGCCGCTGAAACTGGACAGGGTCAGGTAATCTTTCTTGTCCGTCGCCGGCACGAAGAATCCCCAGCTGGTGCGCAGCACTGGCAGGGTGTAGTACATCCACTCTGCGCGGCTTTCGCTCCAGCTCACCAGGTAAACGCCATTAACGGCGCCGGCTTTTACCTGCTCTTCCGACTTGCTGAAAGATTCTTGTTTGATATTGCAGTCTACATTGATTTTCTTGCAGGTGAGCAGGATGACGTCGGTGACGGGACCGCCCATCTTGCCGTTTTCCTGGTAAACGAATGGACTGAATTCCGCAGAGTTGAAGATGAGCTGTTCGGATCTGGCGTAGCTCGCCAGGGAAAGGAAGATGAATGAGATGACCGAGATGATTAAGCGCATTTTGACTCCTGTATAGTTGGTCGTTTTATCGGAGCGAACTGCAAAAAGGGGGCGGAACCGAAGTTCCACCCCCTTGAACTACTTACATCGGGCGGCGGCGTGCGAACCGCATGGTCAGCAGAGCCAGAATGCTCAGCAGACCCAGGCTGCCGCCCCCGTCATCCTTGCCTTTGTTGGTGTCGCCTCCGCTGTTTCCTTCGTCGGAGTCGTCATTTCCGTCGTTGTCGTCGACGGCTTCCAGGTTTAACGTCACCACAACCGGATCATGGTCGGAGCTGCGATAAGGGCCGACGCCGAAGTAACCGGTGGAGTCTTTGTAGTATTTGAACAGGCCGTCCGCCTGCAGGGCGTAGGCTTCAATGGAGTTAACGTTCCAGTGATCGAGATCCACGATATCCTCCATGGCGGCGCTGCTGGCCAGGATATGGTCGAGGCTGCCCTGCGCGCCGTCGTAGGTATAAGAGAACCCTTCCGCATCATGGGTTTCCGCTACCAAAGCATAGCCATAGTTTTTGCTTACTTCCACTGCGGCGCCGGCGTCCATGCCGGTGTTGGCGGCGGTTTTAATGGTGTAGCCGTGGGTGGCCGGGTTGTAGTCGGTCAGCACGGAAATGGGGTCTTCCTTGGAGTAGGCGTTCAGGTCCCCCAGAATCAGAATGCGCTCAGGCAGGCCCAGCGTCGCCAGGGCTTCGCCCAGGGTGACCGCGGCGGAGACGCGCAATGGGTTGCAGTTGCCCTGCATCTGATCGATATCCGTTGGTCCGCTGTTATCACAGGCGCTGCTGGAACGCTTGGATTTGAAGTGGTTGATGGATACCGCAAAGCTTTGACCGGAAGCCTTGTGAGTGAAGGCCTGCACCAAAGAAGGACGCATGGCGGCGGTTTCTGAGCCAAGCGTCTGCTCAGGCATGTCGATCACAATGGCGTCGCCTTTGGGGGTGACGTTGGCGGCGCGATAAATCAGGGCGACGGTGATTTGATCCGTCCCAGGCTTGCCGCCGTCCTTCGTTGACACGTAAGTATAGGCGTCTTCGCCGATTTCATTGTTCAGCGCCGTCACCAGAGTGTTGATGGCGGAATCATCGCCGAAGCCGTCGTTCTCCAGCTCCATCAGGCCCACGACATCGGCGTCCAGGGTTTTCAACGCTTTGACGATGCGCGCCTGTTGCAACAGGAACTCTTCTTCTGTCGTAGCGCCCCGTGGGTTGGCGGAGTAGTCGATGGAACCGTCGTCTTTTTTCACGCCGTTGAAATAGTTCAGGACGTTGAAGCTGGCCACCGCCAGATTGCCCAACGCGGCTTCCGGCGTTGCGGTGCGGCCGGGGGAGGTGACGCTGATCGGGGCCATCGGGTTGATGCGGTACACATCGTAGGAGAAGTTCAGCGGACCGGTGGCGGACACCAGATCGCCCAGCAGAATGGGATTGTCGTAGCCAAATTCAGGATAGAAGCTGACGCTGGCGGTGTTCTGGCTGGAGGAATTGTCTTCGATATAAAGCAGGTTGGCTTTGTTTTCCGTAATGACGGCGTTGTATTCCGCGCTGCCGGGAATGGCGACGTCGGTGGGGGTCCATTTCAGCTTGTCGCTAATGGTGATTTCACCATAGCGGCCCAGGCCGTAAGTATTGGCGACCACCGCGTTGGACACGCTGACGACCATGCCTTCCAGCGCTTCAAGGTTAAGATCCGCGGCGAACGGCAAAGTAATGGGCGTCACGCTGGCGACGGCGTCGGTAGCGCCGCAATCCGCCAGTTCAGAGACGCTGATCTGGCTGTTGCCGTGATAGTCGGAAACGGCGCCTTTTATACGCACCAGATTGCCCAGGGTCAGAGCGCCGCCGCCATTGCTGAATGCGAAGATGCCTTCAGAGGTCTGGGGATTACCGTCTTCGTCAGAAGGTTCTTCCTGCACGAAGAATCCATTGTTGCGAAACCCGGTGACGATGCCTTCTACCGTAACGGTTTGGTCTTTCATGGCCACAGCGTCAGCACTGCCTTGTACGGCGCTGATCAGCGTGGCCGCTTCGCCGCAGGCGCCCAGAGTCGGCGCAGGATCGCCGCCATCTCCACTGTCTCCTCCGTCCGCGCCAGGGGCTTTGCCCAGCCCGCTGAAGGTGTCTTTCGCCAGTGTTCGCCACTGATCCTGGTTAAAATCTGGGTTGGGAGTCGTATCTGTGCGGGACAGAGTGACATCTTTCAGGTAGGAGCTTGAGCCTTCTTTAAGCGTTCCCACACGGTCGACAATATCGCCGCCAACCAGGCGCAACACGACGGAATCGCCGCCATTAAAGCCGATGGCGTCGTCAGTTGAGGTGCTGTTGGCCAGCGCTTTCAAGCCATCATTAGCGCCGCTGTTAGCGTGAACATATACCGCGCCGGCCGCCAGGGAAAACGAAGGCAGGGTCATAAAAGCGTTAGGGGTTTCTGCGCCGTCTTTGAAACGGGCGATCTCATAGGCGCTGAGCTCTACGGCGTCGCTGCCGGTGTTGTAGAACTCCAGGGCTTTATTGTTGGAAGAACCTTCCACGTATTCCGAAATGATGAGGCCCGCCTGAGCGGAGAGTGGGAACGCGGTGATCATCGCCGCCATGAGGGCGCGGCGTCTGCTGTTTTCAGGATATTTCATTTTAATTATTTCCGAGTTACAACCAGGATTGTATAAAGTGCGTCCGGCCAATACTGCTCTGACTCCAGCCAGATATAACCGGACGAGAGCTTAGAGCAAGCGTTATGCCACGATCAAGGCGGGGAAATGGCGTAATGTGACTTGGTTACAATAAATAAAAGTACCTACTCCCTTAGGGGCACTGTGGTATCAAAACAAAACGAGTTTAATAAGCGGCAAATCAATAGTTTATGAAGCGAAAGCCTGAGTTTGCCGAAGTGGGAGGGACTAATCCGGGATAGAGAAAAAAATCTGTTTATAATTTGACCATGCGATCAACAAAAGTGCATTTTCTGACGCAAAGGTCAAAAAGTGCGCATCCTGAAAAGATTCTTTCATGGCGAGATGTTCAGTCAACAAATCCCAGTGGCCTGGGGTAAACTCCTTAACTCGTCATCTTTAAAGCAGAGACGGCGGCAAACCAAATAAAACTACAGGTGATCAGACCGGTGTCGGAAAATGAAGTCGCCGCCATGAGTTGGTGTGTGTATATGTTGTTGGTCAGCGATAACTCGCTTTATACGGGCATCACCAATAACCCGGCGAAACGTTTCCGGGATCACTTGCAGGGGAGCGGAGCGAAGTATTTTCGCGGGCGTAAGCCAGTGCGTCTGCTGTATGCGGAGGTGGGGCATGATCGCGCCAGCGCAAGCCGCCGGGAAATTGAGATAAAAAAACTAAAACGCAGTGGCAAACTGCGCCTGATAGAAGAAAATGTATTGGATAACGCTTTTCGGGAGTTGAATCGTAGTTGCTTCGGCCTGTGACGACAGGTCCCGCGTTCCTGAGGCGACCTTCACCAAGTGATATGGAGAACAACACGATGTCCACGGACGTAATCGTCAGCCACTTTCTGGCTATTTTTTTCACTATGATTGGCGTGCATTACACCTGCCGTAGCCTGGGGCTGCGTAAACGCACCGGCGTCAGTCACATTCATTACGGCGCCGCCGTCAGCAAAAGCTGGTTTGTGCGGTGGGTGTTCAATCTGTTTCGTTTATTGATCCTGGCGGTAACGGTGGCGCGGGTATTCTATCCCAATGTGGACGCCTATCTTGGCGTATTTCCCGCCTTATACACGCCGGTGGTATTGTGGACGGGAATTGGCCTGCTGCTATGTTCCTTTGGATTGATTGACTATGTGCATTCCTACATGCACACGGACTGGCGCTCCGGCATCGACGCGGACGGCAAGGCGCAGTTGTTAACCCAGGGCCCTTTCCGCTATTGCCGCAATCCGCTGTTCGCCGGCGTGTATATCGGACAGATCGGTCTGTTCCTGGCCCTGCCGTCGTTGTTCACCCTGGCCTGTCTGATTATCGGCGCCGGAATGATCGCCATTCAGACGAGACTGGAGGAGGCCGCTCTGCGACGTACATTCGGTCAAGCCTATGAGCGATACTGCGAGCGAGCCCCCCGTTGGTTTCCCCGTTTCGGTAAAGCTATGGGGCCGGGCTGGCAGGACTAAGCGATCAGCCCTTTTCCGCTTCCAGCAGGCGCATGAAAATCTGGGTGATCTCCGCGGTTTTCTCCGGCGCTTCGATCATTGGCGCGTGGCCGACGCCATCAATGATCATCTTGCGTGAGTTAGTGATCAGCCGGGTGAATACCTCCGCATTGCGGTAGTTGATCACCCGATCTTCTTTCCCCCACAGCACCAGGGTCGGACACTTGACGTTCTGCAACACTTGCTTGAAGTCATAATCGTGGCGATCCCTCACCAGCTCCGCGAATATATGATCGTATATGGCGGTATTGGCGATGGCTTTTTCCGTGAGCACGGAGGTAATCGGCCAGGGAATGAACGGCTTGTCCTCCATGGCGAAATCCATAAGAACGCCAAAATCCTCCGGCTTTCTCACTATCAGCGGATTTTCTCCCTTTTGCAGGCGCGTTTCCAATTCGCTGGAAAACTCGTAAACGCCTGCTGGATCAATCAACACCAAAGAAGCGACAGTATCTGGATACTCGGCGGCGTACATGGAGGAAATTGCGCCGCCCATTGAATTCCCCATCAAATGAAAACGGGTCAGCCCGGCGGCTTCGGTAAAGGCGCGCACGTAGCCGACCTGATCGTCAATATCATAGGGAATGCTGGGGTCCTTGCTGCTGTCGCCATGGCCCAACAGGTCGACGGCGACAATGTGATAGCGCGCAGGAAGGTGGCGTATGAAGCGCAGCCAGTTCTCTTTGCTGGCGCCGAAGCCATGCAGCAGCAGGATAGTTTCGGCGTCCGGCGCAGCCTGATTCTGCAGATAAGCGAAATGACGCCCCTGGGTCTCCAGGCTTTTGGGAGTGACCCCCGCCTGGGAACGCTCGAAGTCCATGGCGAGTTCGTACAGGCCGTATTTGATCTCGGAACACGCCGACAGCAGGGTCAGCGCAGCGACGAGAAACCCGGCCCGGAAGAATTGAGCGGAATGAGACATGCGCATGCTGTTTCCTGTAAATCCATACTGACAAACGGGGTTCTATAGATATTGCTGGGCAATGGATCTAAGGGCCGCCGTAAGCGGACATTTAATCAAATCAGGAGCCGCCGAGGCAACGGTCTAGCCTTGAATCTGAGCGGCGGCGCAGCTGAATTCTCCACACTGATCTACACTGAGATTGTTCTGTAAATCAAAGCGTCTTTTACTTCTATATGAATGTGACGCACAGGCTGATTGCGGTGGAGAACCAGGCTATGACCGCTGACACCCAACCCCCTGACGACAGTTTTTGGCGCGACGCCGATCGCGAAGAAAGCGATGAGTTGAAGTTTCAGCTGGAGCAACGCGCGCGTACGGGCGAACCCATGCGCGGGTTCAAGTTGAGCCGGGCGGAACTGTCTGGGATTGATCTGGTGCGACGCAACTCCAAAACCGGATACCAACTGGTGGAGTCCGACCTCTATCGCGCGAATCTGGAGGGCGCCCATTGTTTTCATCTGGATTTACGGGGTTCTTCCCTGATGAAGGCCAACCTCAGCAAGGCGAATTTACACTGCGCCAATCTGCAGGACTGTAATTTGCTGGGCGCGGTGTTTGAGCAGACCAAAATTGAACACATTCAGTGGGGCGAGAAGCTGTTGCAGGAGAAGCTGGCGGAAAAGGCCGCCAATCGCGAGCAAAAGCTGGATTTGTATCAGCAGGCGGAGGAAATCTACCGGCATCTGCGCAAAGTCGCGGAGCAACAAGGCCTGTTCGAAACCGCCGGCCATTTTTTCCAGAAAGAGATGCTGATGCGTCGCTTTCAGTTGCCGCCATTCTCCGGCGCGCGTTTCGTCTCCAAACTGGTGGATTTATTCTGCGGATATGGGGAGCGCCCCGACCGCGTCATTATCTTTTCCTGTCTTATCGTATTGGCCTTCTCTCTGATCTATTTCACCCTGGGCATCCGCGAAGGAGAGCAGGCGCTATACGCCGGCGGCGGCGCCAATCTGTGGTCGGAATTGCAGTATTTTCTGAGCTGTCTGTATTTCAGCGTCGTCACCTTCACCACCCTGGGCTATGGAGACATCGCCCCGGTGGGCCTTACCCGCGCATTCGCCGCGACTGAAGCCTTTGTCGGCAGTTTCACCCTGGCGCTATTTGTTGTCGTTTTCGTGAAGAAAATGACGCGATAGACGGGCCGGCTGGAATCTGATCCCGCCATGGAACCCGCAGGACATGGGCTATAGTTAAATTAATTGTGACAGAATTGAAATATTCGGGAGCCGGATTATGGGATTCTCATATTTCATTGTTGCGGCGGTGTTGAGCGCTTCATGCAGTCTGGAGCCGCCAGAGCTTACGCAGCCTTTATACAGGGTGGCGGTGATTGACCGTTTTTACCCTGGCGATGAGTCCTTCGCTTCCGAAGAAGATAAGGACATGGACGGTTGGCTTAACGGCATGGTCGATCTGGATCGCGACCGCAAGCGTGAACCGCTTTATCATGGCGACATCGTCAGCCTTCTGGCTTCCGCCCCGCAAGTGGCGGTGACGCCCTATCCCCTGACTCCCGGCCAGCCTGCGCAGGCAGAAATCCTGCGCCAGCTGGCGGAAGTGCGCAAACATGTCTTCTGGGGCGAGCCCATTGACGCGGTGGTGTTGTCCTGGGAGTCCTCCACTTTGATTAGCGCTTTTGAAAAGCCCCTGCGTTCGGAAAATGTGGAAAGCTACAAAGCGGTCGTGCGCAGCTGGGCGGAGCATGATCCGGTATGGAGCCTTAGCTATCGCATCATTCGTCTAATGGAGGATCTGGCGGAAACAGGCGTGCAGGTCTACACCATCGCCGGCAATGGCGGGCGCGGCATGGTCAACACCTATTCCTTTGCGGATGGCGTGGTGACGGTGGGCGCGGTGGAGGAAGAGCTGGGAGACTTCATCGCCGACAATGAATTGGTGGACACTCACGATCAAGCTGCGTATTTCTTCCGACTGGTGCTGGACGTTACCGGCGCTCCGGTAGGTTACGATGTGGACGGAGACGATTGCGCCGACGTGCCGGTAACCTGCCTCACAGGCTATTCTCCTGAACGTACGGATTATCCGACCAGGCCCTGGCCGCCGTTGAAAGGCTCTTCCTTCGCCGCGCCCATGGCGCTGCGCAGGCATCTTTTGGGCGATCAAAGCCACAGGTGCTCTGGGACCTGAAGCAAATTGAGGGGCGCTTCCGCTGTTACGCCACCAGGTTGCGGAAGCCTTTTTTCAAATACTCCATCTGATCCGCCAGAATGCGTCGATTGGCCAGATACAGATACTCATAGCGATTCGGCGTATAAGGCACCGCCAGTAACTCCATGTTGCACTCGCTCAACAATCGCGCGCCTTTATGCCCGTTGCAGCGTTTGCAGGCCGTCACCACATTGGTCCACACGTTACGACCGCCTCGGCTCAAGGGCACTATGTGGTCGCGGCTCAGCAGGCTGTGGTGGAATTTTTCGCCGCAGTACATGCAGCGGAAGCTGTCTCGGGAAAAAAGGTAGCGGTTGAGGAGGGGAGGAATGCTGCGCAGTTCTTTGGGGTCCTTGCGGCCGACGATGATCTGCGGCACGTCAATAGTGGACTGAACTCCTTGCGAGTTGTATCCGCCATGCAGGGTGGAGCATATTTCTCCAAATGTATATAACGCCCTATCGCACACGATCTCAGTCACGGCGGCGTAAACATCCAGCCAACACTGAGGAAGTCCTGACGGCGTTATCTTGAGTACCATGGGATACATGGACACCTCTGATCTTTCGTCAATTAGGCACGTTCCAGTGCTATATGAAATACATTTACTCTGACAGTTGTATTACAAGTGAGCCGTTTTTTCCATGTATTTCGGTAAATTAAGTGAGCAAGTCGATGATTTTTTGTACGCCCGGAACGGATTTTGTATTCCTGAAAGTGGTCAGTTCAAGCGCTGTAAAAATGTCGGGCGACGGTCGCCCAACGGGGCTTACTTCAGCGGCCTGTCCCGTCAACAATAACCGAACGGCTCTTTCCCTCTGCTACACTTTCAGCATCAGCCTTTCAGAGCAGGGATACGGATATGAGCGGGAGTACTTCAGAGGCGCAGGTGCAGGCCGTTGGGGGCGCGTCGACGATGAATAAAGCGTCTCCATCCGCCTGCAGTCCTTCCAGTAAAATCGCGTCAGAGAGCAGCAGCGACGAGGATCTTCTCAACCGTTCGTCTCTGGCGGATACGCTCGCAAGCTTTCTGGCTGCGTCCGCAAACAATGATCATCAAACCATTGGTCTCATGGGAGATTGGGGCGTCGGCAAAACCTCGTTTATACAGCAGTTGAAAAAGACGCTGCGGGAAAAGCACGGTGACAAACAGCCCTTTATCTTCGGCGAATATAACGCCTGGAAATACGAACATACGGAAAGCCCGCAGGCAGGTCTGGCGCAAGAGACGATTAAAGCGCTGTCAGCGTTTCACGTCGCTGCAGGAAATGGCGGATCACCGTCCCTGAAACATAGTCAGGTAGGGAAGGCCGTGTTTTCCCTGGCTGCCATGCTTGTTCTCCTGCTCGGAGCGCTGCATTTGCTAAAAGGCTATGCCGGATTCAGCACCTGGGTGACGGATTTGACCGGCGACGGCATGCTGTCCTGGCTGATGTCCGCCAGCGTCATACTGGCGGCCTCTTCCATCCTGTATTTGCTGTATCTGGCCTATCACAATCGCCAAAAACTGCTGCTGACATTCAAGTTCGGGTGGAAACTGAAGTCAGAGCGCATTTGTATCTTCGCCGCCGTATTGGGATTGCAGATCGTATTCTGGTGCATGCAATACACGGACGACACTTCCGTGTATTTCGGGGTTTATGCTCTTATTTTGTGATAATTTTAACTTTAAAAACAATGAGTTGTATTATTTAAAAAATAAGATTCGTGATATTGAGTGCAAAAGTGTCCACAAAGTGTCCATACAGATTGTAATTATGGGCACTGACCACCACCCTCCCTCAAAAAAGTCCGTGCATCTGCTTACTGGCAAAATAGTTGGATAGTATCTTTCACAGGCTCGCAGGTACTAGGGACGGCAGCCTATCGCCTAATCATCCAATACCCGTTGACTAGCTTCAGTTCTTCTCAAACCCTTTCAAAATACGAAATCACGTGTTGATCGCTACTCCCTGTGGCGCGCGCTTTAGCCCGACTTTCTGATTTCACCACGGAAAAGATTCTGCAAAGCTCGCAGGCGTGGGGAGGAGTGAGTTTATCACTATTGAAGAGCCGTACCGTATTTCTAATCTACACTTTAATTTGAGCTATAGAAAAAGGCAGAAATGATGATGTCGCACAATATTACTGAGCTAGACTTAAAAAGGCTCCTTGAGCATGCTCATATTGGAGTCGTCATTCACCGGTGGGATACATCAATTGTTTACGCAAACCCGGCTGCATTACGCCTTCTCCGCTTATCGTATGAACAAATTATTGGCAAAGATGCATTTGATCCGCAGTGGGCCTTTCTAGATGATTCAGGGAAAAGTCTTCTAGTTGAAGATTATCCTGTTAATAAAGTGAAAAGGATGAAACATCATCTTTCAAATGAAGTTATAGGTGTGATTGATGGTTCAAAAGAAGACGTGAGCTGGTTTATGATTAATGCGTACCATGAAGGTGAAGCTGGCAGTGACGACTGTTTTATAATAGTTACATTTAGTGATGTTTCAGATTCTAAAAAATTATTTTCATTTCAGGACATTGTTGAAAATACGCAAGATGTTGTAATTGTAACAGAGGCGGGAGAAATAGACTATCCAACAGGGCCTAAAATAGTATATGTAAATAAAGCATTTGAAACGTTAACGGGATACAAGCGCAAGGATGCTATAGGAGAAACGCCACGTATACTGCAAGGGGTGCTTACTGATAAGACGTCAAAAGGTCGAATCCACTCTGCGCTAAAAAGCAATCAATCTGCCAGTGAAACTTTGTTGAATTATGATATAAAAGGTCGGCCGTACTGGATAGAAATGAATATTATTCCTTTGAAGAACAAATATGGTGATGTTACTCATTTTGCAGCTATCGAACGGGATGTTTCAGAGCGTAAGTTTCATATTGAACAACTAGAAAAAAGAAATAATGACTTAAAAATACTGAAAAGAGACCTGGAGAAGCTTGTTAAAGAGAGGACTATTGAGCTACAAAAGGCAAACGCTAAGCTTGAAAAAATGGCTTTTTTTGATCCGCTAACTAATATACCAAATAGACGTTATTTCATTGATCAAACTAATAAGTTGATGAAGTTTTGTAATAGAAGGGGATTGGTCTTCGCGCTTGGGCTTATTGATATAGATAACTTTAAGATATTGAATGACTCATATGGGCATGATGGTGGAGATATCGTTCTCAAGGAGCTAGCAAGGTATTTTTACGGTTTCTTCAGATCGGATGATGCAATTTGTCGATATGGTGGAGAGGAATTCGCATTTGCGATGGCGCTCAATAATGAGTCTGATGCTGACAAGGTAACACTAAGGCTTTTAATGGGAATTCGGGATTTAACAATACAAATTAATTCAGATGTTGTTTTGTCGATCACCACCAGCATAGGTGTAAAATTAGTTGATGCATCACATCACCTTGATTTAAAGGATATAATAAATCAGGCTGATAGAGCACTATATCAATCAAAAAGAGAAGGAAAAAACAAGGTAACCATATATCAATAAATTATCCAAAACAATTTTTATTTATTATTGCCAAAATCAAATAAATTTTTGTCGCTTGCAGTTAAACTTATATTTTCTTGTTGTTTCTCATATATAAGGATACTTTTGCATTAAATTATCGTTTAATTTTTTAGCTTGTCAAAAATTATTTTAAAAATAACAATTTTGAAACCCTGGCGCTTATCTTTTGTTGGATGCAATCATAGCATAAATGCTGAGAAATTTTGAATTATTGTTATGAGTAAAGGTATGTATTTGAAGTTTTTATTAATGTTTCCTATAGCATAATTTGGGCTATCTGTTCAGCTAAAGAAGCGGCATAGTCTACATGGGTTTGCTGATTGTCATGACTTGATGGAATGCCGCTTTCGTCATGGGTATGAATCGCCGTCGTAGTCCCCACTCCTGAACCACTCCGATCAGATCCGCAATCACCTGCAACACGTCCACGCCACCGCCGCCCATGGCCGGCGCATGGATCTTCCTGGCCGCGCTGGCGATGTCCGTGTGGCGTCCCTGAACGGTTATGGTTTTGTTGGCGTTGGTCTGCTTGTCGCTCTCTTTGATCGTTGCTGAACGCGAACCGCCCACCGTGGCGCTGTCGTCACCTTGGACTGACGCTTTCCGGTTCCGTGCGGCCGTCTGGTTAAGATTAGCGGCGGTGGTCGTGTTCAAAATAAGACACTATTCGCCATAATCCGCCCTAATAAAGGCCATAATTGCAGTGTATAACATAAGAATGGTCCAGCACTGAAAGAGGTGTTGCAATGACTACTTATGACGTACATGAATCAAATAATGCCATTCGCTTTCTTACACTGCACATCATAAAAGAGCTTGAAATAAAGCATCCAGATAGATTTTTAGAGATAAAAAATGATTTCCCATTAAATAACAAGGTTGCTGAATGCAAAGTGTTCATTGCTAAACTTCTGGATATAGACCATGATTTTTATTGCAGTCTCATTAATGATGTGGCAAAAAAGAAAATCTCAATCCTCTATCGTTCTTCATTAAATATTGAAAGTGTTTTTGATGGGCGTCTTTATAAAATCATCAATAGAAAGAGCTATAACAATGATTTTTATCTTTAATAATCATGCGATTGATAGCTGATATAATCACGGCATAATGCTTGATATTTGGCCCTTTAACCCTTCTGCGCGGCTCGCCTGACTGCTATGGCTCCCACTGCTTGATGGCGTTCCGCTTCCTCCGTGTGTGTGACTCGCTGCTGTAGCCGCCAATTCTTGAACCACCCCGATCAGATCCGCAATCACCTGCAACACATCCACGCCCCCGCCGCCTATAGCGATGGCCGGCGCTTGGATGGTCACGGCGGCGCTGGCTTTTAATTCGATGATTTGCGCCTGGATCTTCCTGGCGGCGCTGGCGATATCCGTATGGCTTCCCTTAACGGTTATGGTTTTGCTGGCGCTGGTTTGCGTGTCGTTGCCGCTGATCGTTGCGGAGCGCGAGCCGCCCACGGTGGCGCTGTCGTCGCCTTGGATCGACGCGTGTCGGTCCCGTGCGACCGCCTGGTTAAGGTCGGCGGCGGTGGTCAGGTTTAGGTTATCCGCCGCAGACAGGTTGGCGTGGCCGCCGGTCAGCAGTTTTAACGCGCCCAGGGCTTCTACTGTCTTCACGCCGCCCACCTGTTCCACGCTATGTTCGCTGACCTCGATCTGGCTGTCTTGGTAGCGCTCCTGGTTGTCCAGGGCGTCCACGCGCCGGCGGGCGCTGGTGTCGGTTATATCCCCGTGCGTCTCGCGCAGCCAGTCGCCTTTGGCGCTCACACGCTGGCGCACCGCTTCGGATTGCTGCCACACCAGGTCACCCGGCTGGACGCCAGGCGCGCCTAAACCCTGTCCCAACACCGTGCGGATAAAGGGCTGATCCGGCAGGCCGTAAGCGAACGCCACCTCTACGATGGTCCCGGGTTCCGGGAAACCATACTGCCCGCGCTCGATGCCGCCATAGGACGCCGGCAACGGCAAGCAACGATAAAGGGGAAGTTCTGGGTCTTCCTCGCCCTGGGGCGACAGCACACGCACGTCTACGGCGTAGCGGGGGCGGAAGCGGTCGCAGAGTTCCGGCTTTTGCAGTGGGTCGCTGATCGCCACCACCTTGGCCAGGCGCGGCAAATGCAGATTCCCGCTTAGCTCCGGGAACATTCGCAATACTATCTTTTTAATCTCTTCGTCCACGGCGCAGCGCTCCAGGTCAGGTTCATATGATTGTCAGCCAGGCACACCTGGGTGACGTAATGGGTTTGGTTTAGCCAGACGCCCGGGCGGAGCTTTGGCGCTGCTGGCAGGCGGGCGCGGTTTGCCACGCCGAAGCCGTTTAGTAAATGGGTTGGGATCTCTACAGGCCGCGCCGCCCAGTAGCTATGCGCCCAGCTTCCCACGTAGACCGCGCCGTCGCCTTGCTGTTGCCAGATCATCTGCGGGATGGCGTACACCTCCGCCAAGGCGTCCATGCAGTGATAGCCGCCGCCCCAGGAATAAAACACCGGCGCTTTGGTGTTGGCGTAGGGTTCCGGGGGCGTCACGAAGATCAGCCCGCTGTCCTGACTGATTGCCGCCAGGGTTTCGTTTAGCGTGACGTGCCGCAGATTGAGCGCTAAGCGTCGGTTTAAGGTGGCGGTCAGTTCCCGACAGAAAACCCGCTGTTGTTGGTTGTCTAATGACGTGCAGCTTTCCACGTATCCGATAAAAAAACGCTGTAAGGCGTTGGGGTCATAGCCCAGGGCGAACTGGACCAGACCCGACAAGGGGGCGTCCGCCTGCACGGTAAACACCGCCCGCCCAGGACTGAACAACGCCAGGCGCACGTCTTCAGAGACCAATTTAAGCGGCGTTCCGCCCACGCTCAGGGATTTATGCAACTTCATGCCAGCGCCCTGTCCACCTTGCTCAGGAACGTTTCAAAGCCGGTCAGGGTTTCCCCTTCGGCGGGCGTCTCTTCCTGGGCGGCGATGGTTTCCCCGGTCGCCTGTTGCGCCTCCGCCTGGCTCAGGTCGCGGCGCTGTTCGGTTTTCTCCGCCACGCTCAGATATTCCGCCAGGGTAAAACTGACGCGCCAGGCCTGGCTGGGGGACAGATCCTTGCACACAAACGCCCCCGTAAATTGCACCTGGCGCACGTTCATCGCTCGCGCCGTGTCTTCCACAATGTCGTAAACGCGCAGCTTGCCGGCGCCGTCCTCCGCTTCCGCCACTTTCACTAGGTCGGTTAAATCTTTGGCGTGTTTCTTCAGAATCAGCAGGGACACCGTCAGCGTTTTCGGCTTGATGCCTTTGTTAGCGCGATCCGTGCCGCTGGTCTGGCCGCCCAGATCCTCGGTCTCGATGCGCAGATTGCCCGTCACCGTTAACTCGGTCCCGGGGACGGTAAAGTCGTTGAGTCTCATAACCCGAAATTCTCTTTTAAAAAGGTGAGCTGACCCACGCCGGCAACAAACAACGCTCCCGCCGTCAGCACGAATTCATGCCCCGGCGCACCTGCCTGTAACTGCGCCGCTATGGCTGACGCATCGCCCTGGGCGTAAAGCGCATGACCTGCCTGACCAGTCAGCTGGCCTTTTAACTGGTCGTAGTGACTTTGCAGCTGTTGCAGGCGTTGGCGCTTTCGTTCAATGACGGCTTGCAGCTCTGCCACCGGGCTTGGTGTTTCCGCTGCGTAACCTTGCGCCGTGGCCAGCTGCGCCCCGACCGCGCGCCCGTGTTGCGCCAGGCGCGGGATCTGCACGCCGTCGCGCGCTACCCAAAGCGGCGTCAGGGGCGCATCCGGTAGGATCCATTTTTCCTGTTCCAGGGTGGCCAGCTGCGCCGCCCGCCGCTGCGCCAGTTGCAGTTCCGGCGTGGGGAATACCGCATTAAAGGCCGCCAAGCGTTCGGCGAAGCCCGCCAGATCCCGCGCCACGATCAACACGGCCACCGCGTCCAGCAGGCCACGGGGCCGGCCCGCGTCTTGGGCGTCGGTCAGTTTGGCCGCCAGGCGCGCCGCCGCATTGGGCGCGGACAAGTAACGATAGAGTCCGCCGCCGTCGCCCACGCCTTCCTGAAACGGATGCACGCACAACACGCGGCCTTCATAACGCATTAACGCCTGGTAGCTTTCCCGTGCTGCCGCCGCTTCGCTCGCCTGCGTCGCCAAAGGATTTCGCACATAGGATAAAGACACGCCTTGTATCCGCTCGCTGGCCTCTGCCAGGGATGCGTCCGCGCCGTCCAGGATCGGCGACGCCAGGGCGACGGTTTGCGCCTCGGTGTTTGACGCGTTGAACGCGGTCAGTCGCCAACGCATCAGGAACGATCCGGCGCACTGGGCCGCACGCACTGCGGAAAGTCCGCCTGCTGGGGATAGTCGCGCAAGGCGCAGCGATACGCCCGCCAGCGCTGCGCCTGGCCATCGCTGTCGCGGTCCTCCACTTTGAATAATTCAATGTCCGCCCGTTTCAGCTCGGCGTCGCGCCAGGCGCGTTCCGCGCTCATTTGGGCGGCCAGCGCCGCCGCGTCATGATCGAAGGGAATCAGCGTCGCCTTGCCCCCGTCCACCTCGGCCAGGATCTGGCGGCGATGCCGGCGCGGATAGGTGGTGGCCTGACATATAAACTCGCCAAACTGGTTTTCTATATAGCGTTTCATCTTCGTGACTGACTCCTTAAAAGCGGGCGTCCAAAATGGCGCGGCCATGCCTGATCGCGGTGTGTCCGCTGCCGTTAGGCTGCATCGTGATATAACAATTTTTATCGGAGATCCCTTCCGCCTGCGCCCAGTCGCCGCCGTCGTAAGACAGGTCCAACAAACTGACCGCCGGCGACACGCGCATGGTGGGATACCATAGGCTACCCACCGTGAAGCGCTCCTTGTCGGTGGTCCATCCTTGCAAGTAGGGAATCGTCAGCGCGCGGTAATAGCGTTGGCATTGCGCCAGGGCTTCATGCAATGAAATCAGTTCGAAGTCGGTGGAGCGGTGGCCTTGCTCCAATTGCAACGCATGCAGGCGCAGCTGGTGATTGATTGCGGCGCTGAAGCCGTAATCCGACGCGTCCTCAAAATGCACTGAGACAATCAGCCCCGCGCCGGTTCTTTTGGGGTCCAGGTGCCAGTCGCCGAATTCAAAGGCGATTTCCGCTTCCTGGTAGGGAAACGACGCATCGCCGGCCACCTCCACCGCCTTCCAGCCCAGCAAAATACTGGTGTCATGGTTGTGCGCCGCCAGGGCCAGCTTGCCCCGGTAATTGGCGCTGAAGCGGATTTTAAACACCAGGCTTACTTTGTCGGTCTTGTTAAGGTAGGTCAGCGGCTGCAAGGTCGTGGCCTCGACGAACTGGGCCACGCTCACCAGCGCCCGCGATGACGCCGTGGCGGTGCAGGTCAGCGCCAGGCCGATTTTGTCGTCAAGCAGATGCGCGTTGAACTGGCCGTTGAATTCACTCAGCCGGTGCAGCTTCCAGCCGTCCGCCAGGTAGGTTCCCTGGATCGGGGCCAATACCTGGGGGCCGGTTTGCCACACCGCGCAAAAGGGATTGATCAGCAGATTTTTACGCCCGGATTTCAGATCGCTGTATTGCGTCTGACGCAGGTATTGCGGGTGCGGGTCAGGCGTCGCCTGGTGCGCCTCCAGCGCGGCCTGAATCGCCGCCGCCGACGTGGTGCGGCGATCCGTCACGCCGCCGTCCTGGGCAATGTCCGCCAGCTTCGCCACGTAATGGCGCACGCCGTGGGCGTCGGGGCCGCCTTCGATCTGGTCCGCGACGATTACTTCAAAGCGCGCCTCCACGCCGCTCACGTCGCCCACCAGGGCGGCGTCCACCCATACGCTGGCGGGTGCTTGCGGGACCGTGATAAACAGCGGTTCCGTCTGCTCGATGCGCACGCCGCCCACATAGCCGACGCCAGGCTGTAATTCGTAACGAGAGCCCGATTTCACCAGCTTGAAGCCGTTCTGTATAAACGCCGCCGGGCCGTAGAGGTCCTGATTGCTCAGGCGCTCGCGTTCGTCGATGCCCAGCAGGCGGGCGGTGAAATCAATCTGCCAGGTGTCAGCGCTGACGCTGATATCCGTCAACGACTGCGCGCCGCTGAACTCCAGCATAAAGTTGCGGGTGATATTGTTGCCGGTGACGCTGCCCTGGGTTTTGCGTTTCTGTTGCAGCGGCACATGGGCGATGGCCACCACCGCATTATCGTTGGTGCGGGACACCAGGCCGATCCAGTTAAACGCAAAGTCGCCCTGGGTGCTGTCCAGGCTCAACGAATACACCACCAGGTTAGGATTGACGTAACCCACCTGGGTGACGCCGCCGCTAAACACCTGGCGGCTGTCTTCCGGCAAGCCTTCGTGACGGTCGATGGGCGCGGCGGGGTCCAGCCACGGCACGTTGGCCAGCACAAAGGCGTCTATGGTCAGCGGTTCGCCCGCCGCTTGTTTCTGGGCGATCAGACGTTCCCCGGCGAGGGTGATCACAGGCATGGTAAAAACTCCTTTAAAGTCGTGCGACGAACAGTTGTGAATCGTGGTGAGGCTCCGCCAGACGTAAGGTCAGGCGCAGGCTGTTAGGCAAGGTCGCCGTCAGGGTGTGCTGGTCCCAGTCGAACGTCCCGGCGGACACGGCGAGGGTGACTGGGGTAATCAGTTCAAATTCGTAACGGCGACAGGTGCGCCCGTACATTTGCAGGATGATGCGCAATAGCTCCGGGTTGGCGCTCAGCTGACCGTCGGACAGACGCAGGGTGATGACGTCCCAGTCCCGTCCCGGGGCGCGTTCCTCGATCTCCACATAGCCCACCCCCAGGCGCTGCAAAATACGTTTGAAGCCGGCCACGCTGCCAGCGTCCACCGCATTGGCGTAGGCGTACTTCACCCGCAGCCGATAGAGGCTTTCCGGCTCGCCGGTAAAGCGCGCGATATTGCGCTGCCAGGCGAGCAGATCCAGCACGCCCAGGGCGCAGGTTTCCGCGTCGGTCTGACGCAACGGCCAACGCAGCCAGTGTTCCACCCGCTCCCAGTAACGGCGGGCGGCGCGGGACAGCTTGGCCAGCTGCTCCCCGCCGAGCCAAAACGGCAATTTAATCTCGATCATGGCAGGGTCACCGTCAGCGACTTCAGCCGGGGAATATCCATCTGGCTGGTGATATCGCTGGTTTTAAAATCAATAGACGCCAGCGCCGGAAACGCCGTGTGTAGCTCCTGCGCCAGGCGGCTGAAGGAAAACCGGCTAAACGGAAAGGTCCGCGTCGGCTGGTAGTCCTGATTCTCCCGAAACGCCGCCCGGATAAACTGCGTCACCGCCTGCTTTAACTGCTCCCGCGCGGCGGCGTCCAGATGACTGACCGCCCACAGATCCGCGCTGACGTCGTGCAGGGTTTCCGGCATGGCGAACACTTGCAGATCGTCGCCGTGGCCGTGGTTGCCTTCGTCGGAAATCCGCGCCTGGATGCGCGCCAAAAAGGCCGCGTCCGGCGTTCCGGTTTCAAACAAGATAAAGGCGTTTGCCGTCCCCGGACCGCGCGGCGCTTCATGCTCAAAAAACACGTTATCCACGCTGACGCCGTCAAAGCCGGCGATAATCGCCGTATACACCGCGTCGGTGTGCCACTGATTCACCGCGCTGAACTGGTTGCGCACCCTCAAGCGCAAGGCGTCGTCGGTCTCGCGATCCGCGCCTGGATGCAATAACCAGTTGTCCAGGTTGGTGACCGTTACCCCGGGAATGGGAGTTTGTAGGACGGCGTAATAACCCGCCGCCAGGTTGTAGCCGCTGCCCGTGTCCACCGCCTCCACGTCCACCAGTAACGTGGCTTCTCCATCAGAAAAACGTCGCGCCTGGGTGGTGTGCAGGCGGTAGATTCTGCCGTTGATGCTCGCGCTCTGTATGACAGTTCCCGCGCGTATCTCCAGCTGACCGGACAGGTCGCCCCGGGTGAACTGCACGCGTCCGCGCGCTTTGGCCGCCTGCTTGCGTTCCACCGCCACGCCCCAGGCCAGCAGATCCAGGGCGGAGCCGCTGGCCGTCTTCACGAACATTTGCGGGAGGACGCCGGTCATCAGCAGGTCCACCAGCCATAGCACGGGCATAGTCACCAGCGCCGACACAATGCGCCACCAGGGCGAATACTCGCTGTTGTTGCTGAACGCCACACCCTGGGCGGCGACTTCATTTTCCCAGACGGTTTTTAGCTCCGCCTCGGTAGTCGGAATGCCCGCCTCTTTGACTAGGCGCGCAAAGTCCGCGTGGTGATCGTTCATAGGTAAAACTCGATGTGTCCGTATTTCAGGGTTTTGGCGGTGATATAAAACGTTTCCAGATCCGTTCGCGTGACCTTCGCCGTGCCAGGCGTAATCCGCGCGTCGTTCTCCACCCGGGTTTCAATCCGGCTCAGGTTCAACGCCACTTTTTCCGGGTTGCGCTCGCCGATCAGCTCCACCAGCAGGCCGCTGTCGCGGATCATGTGTTTGATATCCTGGGCGATGGACGCGCGCCCGCTGATCTCCTGCGGCACGCCGATAGCGTCCAGGCTGATATCGTTGTTAACGATGTGCAGGTCGATAAAGTCCGCCATGATTTACCCCGCCGCCATGCTCAGTTCGTCCGCCAGCATGAAGCCGTTTACCGGCCCGTTGGCGTTCACCTCCAGTTTCTCCACGGTCACGCCTCTGTTGGTCGTCGTATTCGCATTGCTGACTTGCTGCAGAAAGCCCCCGGGCGGCGTCTGGTTCACCCGGCCTTCGTCCAGCGCCGGCGCAAAGCGCTGGATGCTTTCGCGCTCCTGGCGCACTTTTTCCGAAAGCTGGATCTCGCCGCCGTCGCCGAGGTCGATCCCGGGAATGGCGTTGATTTTGTCTATCAACCAATCCACGCCGGCGCCGATCACCGCGAAGGGGTCCAGCTGCGCCAGCCAGTCCGTAAACTGCGCCCACCAGTCGGGGATCTTGCCAAACGAATCAATCACCCATCCCGCCAGATCCGCCGCCGCCAACAGGGGCGCGAATACCGCGCTTAAAAAGGCGTTGTCCTCGATCAGGCTGCGTAAGCCGGTCCACTTTTCCACGATCCAGCCCAGGGCGGCGGAAGCCGCCGCGCTGACTTCGTCCCAATAGATCACCAGGGCGGCCAGGGCCGCGATCAGCGCCACCACGCCCAACACGATCCAGGTAATGGGGTTGGCCAGCAGCGCCGTGGAAAACGCCCAGGTCGCCGCCGCGCCAGTCAGCAGGGCCGCCCGCATCGCAGTGAACGCCCCCGCCGCCAGATAGGTTCCGATCTGCAAAAGAAACAGCGCCGCGCGTCCGGCGCTGACCGCCAGCGACCAGGCGCGCATGGCTCCCGCTCCCAGCAACAGCACCGCGTGCCAGCCCGCCAGGACCAGCTGGGCGACCCCAGCGGCCAGGGCGAAGGCGGAAGCCGCCGCCACCAACCCGATCACGGTTAAAGTGGCGATCGCCACCAGGCGGGTGAGGTTCGGAAACAGCCGAGTCCAACGCGTCAGGGTGTCCGCGCCGGCGGTCATCCGATCTAACAGCGGTTGCAGCAAAGGCAGGAACGCCCGCCCCAAACTGACCTTGACCGCATTGACGCCCGCCGCCCAGCGCTGCCAGGGATCTATCATGGCCTCGGCCATGGTCCGCGCTTTGTCCATGCCGGTCTGCGCCCCCAGCTGGTCAATGGCGCCGGCCAGGCCCTGGGTGTTCTGCATCAGCAGTTTGACCAGGCCGACCGCTTCCGTGGAGCCAAAGGCCTGTTTCAATAGATCCGCTTTGGCCACCGTGTCGATGTCGCCGAACTTGCCTTGAATGCGGGTCAGGATCTCCACCATAGGCAGCAGACGGCCTTGGCTATCCGTGAACGCCAGGCCCAGCGCTTTCTGGGCGTTGCCAACACCGGCTAAGAACGCCTTGTATTTGGTGCCGGCTTCGGTCCCGCTCATGGTCGCTTGCAGCGATCCCAACACCGCCATTTGTTCCGCCATGGTCACGCCCTGGCTTTGCGCTTCCGCGCCCAGATTGCCAAAAGCCGCCGCCATCTCCGCGCCGGTGGTTTTGAACATCTGCACCGCGCTGGCGGTCTGCCCGGCCAGGCGTTGCACCCATTGCGCCTTGCCCATCTGCTCCGCCGTGCGCTGAAACACGCCATACATGGTGCCCATGTAATTGGTGATCGTGGCGCTGTCGGATTTGGTGGCCTTGGCCAGCACGCCGCCGGCCTCGGTGAAGGCGGCCAGCTCGCGACCGCTCAGCCCGGCAATCGCGCTTTGAATGTCGTAACTGGAGCGCACGAAGTCGTCGGCGGCCTCGCCGTAGCGAATGGAAAAGCGCAAGGCGGTTTCCTCCAGGGTGCGCAAGGCCTCATTGGCTACACCCAGGCTTTTGACTTCCCCCAACGCGCGATCCATCTCGATGGCCGGCCCCAGCATGCTCTCCAGGGCCACGCCCGCGCCCAGCAAACCCGTCGCGCCGGCGGCCATCTGCACAAAGCCCCGGGTGGCGTGCTGGGTGAGCTTATCCAGGCTATGCTGGATCTTGCCCGCGACGCCGCTCGCCCGGTCGATCAGCGAGACGCTGAACATCAGCTTTTCGAGTTTGTTGCTCATTGAGTCGTTACCCTTTCAAGGCTTTGGCGATGCCATTCGCCACGGCGATTTCGTGTTTACTCCAGTAATCGCGCTCTAAAAATAACGCGAGTCCCAGGGCGTCCTCGTTGGGCTCCTGCGCGGACAGCCACTTGGCGGCGTAGGCGCGTAGCTGGTCGTAGCCGTTGGCGGCGATCTGGTCCGCTATGCGCTGCGCTTTTTTGCCACGATGCCCAGATCCGGGGTGTACTCCTCCAGCACCGCGCCGGCCAGCTGCACCTCCGCGCCTGGCGTTTCTCTGATTAGTTTCACCAGGGCGTCGCGCTGCTCCTGGGCGATGGTCCCGACCAGAAAGTTATGGCTGGGGGCGATCTTGTTGTTAGGCGTCACCGCGTTGACGTATTTGTTGTACGCCTCGCGGGTCACGTTAAAACTGAAGTCCTGGCCGGCGGCCGTAACGTCAATCAGTTGGGTGGTTGGGTTGCTCATCTTGGTTAACTCCGTTGCGTTGTTTGCTGGCCTGTTCGCGGGCCAGGTCTAAATGCTTTTGTTTGTAATACCAGTTCATCACGAAGGTGGCGGCGGCGATCAGCAGCCCGCCCAGGGCGACCACCTGGCTCAGGCTCAAGCCGAATAAGGTCGCCACGGCGGAGCTGGCGTAAGCCGCCGCTGACGCGGCTTTGTCGTGCATGGCTCACCCCCTTTTACGGGCTTTCATAAAGTGCAGGATGCGGGGCGCGGCGTTGGCCAGCGCGCGCTCGCCAAACAGGAATCCCAACACCAGCACGTTGATGGTGATCAGCGCGGTTTGTTGCTGCTCGTCCAGGGTCCAGGCGCTGAACCACATCCAGTCCAGATACAGGGTGGCGAAGCCCCAGACCGGGCGCTGACAGCCTCGCAGAAACAACATGAGCGGCCCCAGGATCGGCAGGCGCAACAAGTCCTTGGCGCTGCCTTCCAGTTCCTTGATGCGCTCGGTTAACTGCTTTTCCGCCGCCTGGCGCGCTAGCTCGGCCTGGCGCTTTTTTTCCAGCTCCAGGTTTTGCAGCGCCAGCTGCACATTGGCGCGCTGCGCCTCGCTCATGTCTGGCGGGAAATAGTCTTTAACGACCTGGTAAGCCCTGTCCGCCAGGCCGCCGGTCACTACGTCCACCACTTTGCTTAACAGGCTCATAGATCCCCCTCATCCAGCAGGGTGTAAGTGAAACGATTGCCGTACAGCCCCGCCGCCTTGCGACACAAGGCCATCAGCACATCAAAGTCGGCGCTGTCTGCAATGACCTGGCAGCCCGCTGACCAGCGATCTACGCGAAGGCTTTGACCCGCGTCAGTGGCGCGGTGGCAGTTAATGCCAAACAGGCCGGTTTCCACCTTGTCGCCGGTCTGCAAATACGCATCCCGGTTAGCGTCGCGATAGACCGTGATCGGTGCGCGCTGCACTAACGCCTCGTATTTGCCCTGGTGTTTGCCCAACGCCCACACGCTGGGATACTGGCCAGGTTTCACAATCGCCGCGCCGGCGGGGTTCGCCAAATGCTCCCGCCAATAAACGCCCGGGTCCGTGGTCGCGGGGAAACTAAAGCAGTGGGTTTGCCCTTGGATCTGAAACGCCACACAGAGCAAATCGTTAAAGGTGTCGGCGTGGCGATCCTGGGCGCGCACGCCCACCAGGTTCAGGTTGTAATCGCCCGTTTCAAAAAACCGGTGGCCTTGGTTACGCACCGCCGCGCGCAGTTGTTCATAGTTGATAGCCATCATCCGCGCCCCCTTTGGCGTATTTGCCGTTGCGCATGTTGGTAGTAGTCTTCGCATTCCACACAGCGGGAGACGCCGCCGAGTTGCTGGCGTAGCGGCGGAATCGCGTCCTCGCAGTCGATGCAATGAGCGCGGCTGGGTTGGCCCAAGGCGGAGCCGGCCCGCTGCCGGGCCAGTGCGGACGCATTAAGTCGTTCTTGCAGTTCGGCGGCCTGGTCTAAGATGTCCCTTGCCATGACTTACACCAGCTTTTCCGTTTCCGACGCGTCCACGTAGGGCACGCCGTTAATGCGCACAAAGTCCGGGTCCGTCACGTCATATGCCAGTTTGTGGGTCAGCTGCTCGCCGCCGCTGGCTTTGGCGTTGAGGAGATCCGAAATTCTTAACTTGCAGCCGAACGCCTCTATGCGCAGTTCGCCGCCGCTGGTGGCGCCGTTAAACACCTGGTCGAAGGGCTCCAGGGCGCGGAAGCTGCCGGCGGCCTTGGCCGCGTCTAAAATGGTTTGCAGGTTGGTGGTGTCCACCGTGATATCGCCCGAGGCGCTGACTTCGCCGTCTACGTATCCGTTAGGAATGCCGCGCGTTTTGGTCACCGCCGTGGCGTCCTCAATGCTCAAAGTGACTTCCTCCACATGCACCAGCATGTCGCCGATCATCACGTCTATGTCTTTGCCGGAGAGGCGCTTTTGACTCATGGTTGTTGCTCCGTGTCCTTAGTGGGACAGATCCAAAATGATGTTGGCGGTAATGTCCTTGGGGCAGTTGTACGGCTGTACTTTTAAGTACACCTCCACCCGGGTTTTTGTGGGCCAAACAATCTCGATGCTCTCGTCCTTGGGGCTTTTGATCTCCCCGGGAAAATGTTCGCCCGCAAAAACGACGCTTTTGCTCATCTCACGCAGCGGGCGCATGAAATAGGTTTTATTGGCGGCGATGCTGACCGGGGTGGAATTCAGCGAACGGTTCGCCACCCGGGCGATGGCCAGAATGCGAATCGCGCGCGCGGCCTTGTCCACCACACGCAGGTTTTCAATCACCTGGTAATCGCCGGCTGGCACGTCCAACAGATTGCAGTCGCCCCAGTAGGTCCCCGGGTAATCCGGGTAACGCTGCACGCAGGACAGGCGGTTGGCGTCCAGGGTCGCCAGGGTGGCGTCCGGCAGCTCTACGCCGTCTCGATCCACAGGGGCGTCCCCCAGACCCAACACGGACCCGGTAGCGACGCGCATCGGGCTATCGGCGATACTCACCGCCCGATTACACAAGCGCCCCACCAGCACGCCTAAGTCGTTGCGATGCAGCAGTGGGACCACGGCGACGCGAGGACAGGCCGCGCCGTGGGTGATCGCCGCCTGGGCCGCTTCGTAGTCGCTCCAGCTTTGCGTTTCAGAGTCCACGCCGGCGCTGGCGGTCAGCACAATGACGCGCCGCCCGATGGTCGTGCGGATCAATTCCGCCTTGGTCTGCATCGCCTCAATGGCGGCGGCGTCCGCCGCCGGCGAACACAGCGCCACCAGTTCCGGCGATACGGTCAACATGGCCTGATCTAAGGCCGCCTCCCAGGGATCGCCGCTGTTGATCGGCGCCGCGTAGGCTTGCCAGTTCTCGCCGCCATTGGCCTTGGCCGCCGCGACGTTGGTTTTTAGGGCGCTGTCGTCCGCGCCCAGGATCTCGTCCAGGTTGCTTTGGGTGTTGAGGGACAGCACCCGTCCCAGATTCTTAACGCCTACGCCGATAAACAGCGCCTTGCGCTCCACCTCGGGGAAGTTCCCTTGCGAGAGGTTCAAGTTATTGATGGTGACCTTGCCTTGCGCCATGGTTAACCCTTTGTTGCCTGCTTGAATGTCTGCTCAAAAATGCGATCAATGAACGCGTCGATGTCGTGCTGCGTCGCCCCTAAAAAGCTCCGCGCCGGCAGAGGAATCAGCCAGCGCCCCTGGCGCGGTTTGTCGGTCAGCGCGCGCAGCACAGCGCCGGCCTGGCCGAAAGTCAGGTTCTGCGTGACCCACTTCAGCGTGGGGCGTTTGCGTCCGCGTCCCTGGCCGCGCGGGAGGGTGAATCCGGCTTCGCGCAACTGCCTGGCCTGGCCCCGGGTGGCCGGGGCGGCGTAGTCGGGGTGGCCGTGGCGCTGTTGCATGCGGGCGCGGGTCATGATTTCCGTGACGCCCTCTTGCTGCGCTCGCGCGATCCGTCCGACTAGGGTGTTTTTAAAGGTGATCGTCACCCGGTCCGCGCCGGCGAACACCGCCAGGCGTTTGCTCAAGCCCCGCAGCATTTTTTTATTGCCCTGTTTGCGTGCTTGCCAGGGCTGACCGTCCAGGCCGGTCTGGCTGCGCAGGCGCTTGCGCGACTGGGTCCGCACCTGGCGCCCGATCTGTCCCAATATCCGCTTGCGCTTGGCCGCCGGCAGTTTCAAAAGGTCCAGCTGGCGCTGTAGCTTCAGGTGGCCGCCAACCTCAATCTTTACGGACATAGGGCGCATCCGTGGGCTGGGCCTGGTCGTCGCCCACGCCGACCGCGTCGGGCTCGTACACGGGGACGCTTTCCACCCGCCAGCGTGCGCCGCCAAACTGGATCGCGCCGGCGGCGTCCACGACCAAGTCCAGGTTCTCGTAAAAGCCGATGCGGATTTCTATGTCGGCGGTATCGTCGCCGTTCACGTCCACGTCGATATCGGGATGGCCCAGGCCGTCCCGCTCCCGTTGCGGGTCGTGGTCCATGAGCCAGGTCACCACATGGGCGATCAGTAATTGCGGCGGGCCGCTGTAGCGCTCGACCACCAACACCGCGTCATACTTCAGCCGGCACACGCGCACCCCCGCGCCCAGGCGCTTATCCGCCGCCTCCAGAGTTCCGTTTTCCATCCAGCTGTCCCACTGTTCCGCCGGCGCCAGCTCCTGGGACAGCAGAAAGCGGGTCAGCTCGCGCAGCTTCGCCAACGCCATTACAGCAACTCCGCCGTAATGCCCGTGGCCGCGCCCAACAACCGACGCAGGGCGCGCACGCTGTCGCTTAACAGGCTTTGCTCGGTGTCGTCCGACTCTTTGGCCAGGTTCTCCGCCTGCGCCCGTCGGTTCATGGTGGCGAAGGCGTTCAGCAGCGACGCTTTGGCCCGGCAGGACACCGCGCGCAGGTAATACAGGACCAGCACGTTATGCCCGTCCAGCTGCTCTGCGCCGACCGCGTCCAAGGTTTTAAACCCGCCGCCCAGCCATTCCGCCTTACGCATCGCCAGGCTGAAATTAATGTCCAGCATGGCCTGGCGCACATGGGCCGCGACCATGTCGCCGTGATACTCCGCCGGGATGCGGTAGACCCGTTGGAATTCCGCCAAAGACAGGTCCGGGAAAAAGCCGTCATTAGCCAGCGTCGCCTCTATAACGGCGTTACTTTTACCGCTGAAACTCATGGTCGCAGCCTCCGAATAAGAAGGCGGCGCGCACTGGGTTAAGCTGACGCGGCGCGAGGCCGGCAGCGCCCCCAGGCGCCCGCCTGGGTGGGTAGTCGGTTAGGCCAGTCCTAGCTTGGCCTGTAGTTTGGCGATGCGGGTTTTACAGCCCGCCGCCGGGTTGGCCGCCTGCGCCTGTTCGAAGTAATTAAGCGCCGCGTTCAGGTCGCCGTTTTGCTCCGCATTCAGACCGCACTGGCGGTACAGCTTGCCGGCGACAATGTCGTTCGCCGTGGGCCAGATTTGGTCTGTCAGCTTCGCCGCCGCGTCGTCCAGGTAGGGACTGGCGCTGTCGCCTGCTTTGAACTGACGCTCCGCCCAGTCGTGGACCTCTTCCAGCACATAGGTAGGCAGATCCCGTTTAAAGTGGCGGGGCATACATTGCTGTTGTTCGATGGCGAGGCCCGCCCAGGCCATGGCGCTTTCGATGTCGCCCACGTCGAACAACCAGATGATGCAGAACACCAGCACCTCGTTGGGGTAACGCTGGCCGCTGTCCTGGTAGGTCTGCAAAAAGTCCATGAACTGGGGCAGCACGCGCGCCTTTAACGCGACCTTGTCGGGGATGCCGTCCAGCTCAGCCAGCTGCTCCCGGCATTGCGTCAACGCAGCCAGCGCCACCTGGTAATCGCCCCGCACCCGGGGCGACAGGGCGCTATTCATTACTGACGAATTGCGCGCTACCTCCGCCGCGGTTATGGCGTCGTTGGCGGCCTGCTTCGCAAGACGGCGCTGTTTATGTTGGACGGTCAGCAACGGCATGGGTTAAGCCCAGTCGCCGGCGCCCGTGGGCAACTTCACGTTGGCGAACTCAAAGCCGGCGGCCTTGGTTTCGTCCTCGATCACATAGCCTTCGTTTAGGCTGTTGAAGTCTTCCACGCGGTTGCGTTTCGGGTTGTCGATCACCTGACGGCGCAGGCTGTCGGCCTGGTAGTAAAGGCTCAGGTTATCCAGGCTGGTGATCAGCAGGCCTCGGGCCGGGAAAAAGGGCGCGGTGATCGCAGGTAAACCGCCATAGGTGCGGATAATGGCCTGATTCTCCAGGCGCTCTTTTTCCGTTGGCTTGTGACCTTGCGCCGCGTACAGCTGCGCTTTGTCCTCCGCCAGCAGATCCCGCCCCATGATCACCACCAGGTCGCCGCCGTCGCGATGCAGTTCGTCCACCATCTGTAAGCAGGCGTGAACGGCGGCGTCCAGGTTGGCGAAGTCGCCGCCCTCGCCAATGCGGATCTGGCCGGCGGTCGCGCCTTCGACGAACCACTGCGAACCGGATTTAAATTCTCGTAGTTGCTGCAACCAGCCTTTGTTCACATCCTCGCCGTTGGGGTGGTCGCCAGGCTTAGTGGCGGGCAAGGCGCAACTGGTGCCCAGCCAGCCCACACGGAGCTTGGAAAGACTGATCGCCTTGCGCACCCATCCGCCGTAACGGGCTTGGAAGTCGGGAAACTTGGCCCAGGAATCGATGGTTTTGTATTTAATGTGGGTGTCGTATTCCACCGGGTGCAGCTCATAGCCTTTACTGCCCAGGGCCAGCACGTCGCTGGTCTGGCGGTCGGCGCTGTCAGTGTCGGTGCGTTTGGGCACAAAGCCGGTCACGCTGCCGATCACCTTTTCCCCTTTCAGCTCGTCCACCGCCACCACGTTAATCAGCTGCAAGAACTCCGAACTTTCGGTGATCTTGTCCTGCAACTCCTGGGCGATAGTGGGCTCTACATTGAACTGCTCCGCGACGGAGCCTACGCCATAGGTGGCCGCCATGGCGGCGCACATGTCATTGAATAGTTGTTTCGTTTTAAAGTTCATTCGGTCCGCTCGTAGGTGGTTGGAGTTACAGCACGCGCGGCGCGGCGTCGCCGACGCCTTCCGGGGTCAGGGTGCCGGGCGCTTCTTCCAGGGCGGCGCTGAACTCGGCCTTTAAACTGTCGTGCGCGGTCTTCAGGTCGGCGAACTCGGCTTTGATCTCCGCCAGGGCTTGCGCCAGATCTGGGGTTTCCGGTTCTTTTGGTGCGTCCTCGTGTTTGGCGTTTAGCTTGTCCGCGAGGCTGGCGAAGCCCTCCGCCAGAGCGCTGTTAAGCTGCTTGAATTGGTCTTCCGTCATGGCGTGCTCTTGTTCGTTGGGTTCGTGGTTGGTGTCCGTGCGCGCAAACTTACCCATGAGCCGGGAAAACAGGCTGGTCGGGTTGTCCACGCGCAGCGGCGCTAGTTCAATCGGGGCGGTAAACAGGTTGTCCGGGTGTTGCGCCCGGGCGTTAAAGCGCAGTTCCGACGTGCCCAGGCTGGCGGGTGAATCGGTCACCGCCAGGCCCGCCAGATAGGCTTTGCCGGTTCCCGCGAAATTCGGCTGGATCTCGATAGAGGTAAACAGCTTTTGTCCGCTGGTGTTCATCAAAATCAGTTGGTCCGAGGGGGCGATTCTGGCGAACAGACACTCCCGGCCTTTGTCGTCCTGTTCGTGCTTCACGTCCACCACCTGGCCGAGATTGCCGAAAATGCGAATGTGCTCGTACCAGATGTTCGCCGTGTATTCGGCGGGGTCGTAATTGGTTGCCATGTCGATGATGTCCTGGGCGGCGATGTTGCGCCCGTCAATCGTGGGTCCACTGGTGGCCACTTTGACAAAATCGGTATGCAGGGTGCGGGGCATGGGTTCGGGTCCGTCAGTCGTTGCGATGACGCCAAGATAGGCATTCCCACCGGCCCCGGCAAAGGCTTTGAATACGCGTCTTTCCTTGTCGTTTTTAGTAGGAATAACAAGGAGTTAAACAAGGATTAACGCCACCAAAAAGCCCTTACACTGGGCCGCATGTCATCACGTTACCCCCCTGAAATCATCGAAGCGGCGAAGGGCCTTTTTCTTCGCCATATCACGCCGGCGGAAATCCAGCAGCAGCTGGGGATTAATAACGTCCGCGTTATTTACCAGTGGATTGAACGGCACAACTGGAAAGACATGCTGCAACACGAAACCGTCGAGCAGGCCACCGCCCGCCGGTTAATTCATTTGGTGGAAAAAACCAATAAGGTGGCGGTCGATTACCAGGAGATAGACCGGCTCAGTAACCTGTTGGATAAGCTGGCGGGCATTGATTTAAAGAAAGCCAAAACCGCCCGTGAGAAAGCGCAGTCGGAACACGGCGACGCGGGCGGCAACCGCAAGAAGAAAAAGCGTGGCGTGAAAAATGACGTGAGCGGGATTACCCCGGAGCGTCTGGAGACGATCCGCAAGGAATTGTTTTATGACTACCAGCACCGCTGGCACGATAACAAAAGCCAGCGCACGCGTTTTATTCTGAAGTCACGCCAGATCGGCGCGACCTATTACTTTGCCTGGGAGGCCTTCCAGGACGCCATCACGTCCGGCGATAACCAGATCTTTTTATCCGCCAGCCGCTCCCAGGCGGACATATTTAAAGCCTATATCCTCAAGTTCGCGCGCGAGTATTTCGACACGGAATTGAAAGGCGTGGACGTGATCCCGCTCAGCAACGGCGCGGAGTTACGCTTCGTCTCCACCAATGGCCGCACCGCCCAGGGTTACCACGGTCATTTATACATTGATGAAGTGTTCTGGATTCCCGACTTTGACCGGCTCAACAAGCTGGCCAGCGGCATGGCGGCGCATAAGAAATGGCGAAAAACCTATTTCTCTACGCCGTCGGTGAAAAGCCATGGCGCGTACACCTTGTGGAGCGGCGAGCGTTACAACGAGAGCCGCCGCCATAAGGTCGAGTTTGATCTGTCGCGGGCGGCGTTACGGGAGGGCCAGCTGGGACCGGATAAGGTCTGGCGTAATGTGGTTACCGTTGAGGATGCCGCAAACCAGGGCTGCGATCTGTTCGACATAGACGAGCTGAAGCAGGAATACACGGAGGCGGAATTCAACAACCTGTTTATGTGCGCGTTCATGGAAGCGGGCCTCTCCGTGTTCAAGCTGGACGATTTGTTGAGCTGCGCGGTATGCAGCAGCGACGTCTGGCCCGACTTCAAGCCCAGGCAGCCGCGCCCGTTTGCAAACTATCCCGTGTGGTTAGGCTACGATCCGGCGCGCACGGGGGACCGCTCCACCGTGGTGGTGGTAGCGCCGCCGATGCATCCCGCCGGCAAGTTCCGCGTGCTGGAAAAGATCCAGTTAAAAGGCGCGTTCAGCTACCAAGCCAACCGCATCAAGGATTTGCTGGGACGCTACAACGTGCAGTTTGTCGGCATCGACTGCACCGGCCCGGGCCTGGGCGTATTTGAGCAGGTGAAAGCTTTTTACCCTCGCGCCACGCCCATTCACTACAGCCTGAACGCCAAAACCGCCCTGGTGTTGAAAGCCATGGACGTAATCGAAAACGCCCGCATTGAATGGGATGCGGAACACACCGACATTCCCCAGGCGTTCCTCCAGGTGAAGCAGACCACCACGGGCAACGACCTGGTCACCTATGTGGCCGACCGCAGCAGCAAAACCGGCCACGCGGACGTGGCTTGGTCGATCATGCATGCGCTTAGCAACGAACCTTTGGACCGTAAGCAGCGTCGTGGCTCCATCGCCATGGCCGGATAAGTGAGCATTAGAAAATGAGTAAATCGACTTCGCCCATGGCGTTTAGCTTTGGCGCGCCCGAGGCTGTTTTAGACACGACGCTGACCTCTTACCTGGGCGTGTTTTTAAATCCCCATGGCGACTATTACGCGCCGCCGGTCAGTCTTACCGGGCTGGCCAAACTGCTGCGCGCCAACGCCCATCACGGGACCATTCCCTATTTTAAGCGCAACATGCTGCGTAAGTTTTACGTGCCGTCGCCCGTGCTCAGCGCCACGGATCTGGAGAACGCCGGCTTCGATTACCTGGTGTTTGGCATGTGCTACTTTCAAAAGCTCTTTAACCGCCTTGGTCAGATCGTCCGCCTGAAACACATTCCGGCGTTGAATATGCGGCGCATGAAAGCCCCGGATCAGTTCTGTTTGTTGCAGCCAAACCAGGCGGACCCGTTGGCGTTTCGTCCGGGGGAAATCATTCAGTTAAAAGAGTACGACGTGAATCAGCAAATCTATGGCGTTCCCCAGTACCTGGGCGGGCTACAATCCGTTTTACTGAATGAGAGCGCAACGCTATTTCGGAGGAAGTACTACAACAACGGCGCGCACATGGGCTTCATCTTCTACACCGCCGACGCCCAGTTGGACCCCGAGGACGAGCAATCCCTAAAAGAACAAATCCGCGCCAGCAAAGGCGTGGGCAATTTTAGAAGCCTGTACATCAACATACCCGGCGGAAAACCCGACTCCGTGAAGATCATTCCCGTGGGCGATATCGCCACCAAGGACGAATTCGAGCGGGTAAAGAATCTAAGCCGTAACGATGTATTAAGCATGTGGCGTATTCAGCCGGCGCTGGCCGGCATCATGCCGGAGAATACTGGAGGCTTTGGAGACATCGAAAAGATCAGCCGCGTTTACTATGAAAACGAAGTGGTCCCCATGCAGCATGTGTTTTTAAAACTTAATGATGGCCTACAGGCGCAGAAGCAAATCCGCTTCGTAGAGATAATTAGCCCTAAATAGGGCATTATTTATCTGTAAACGGGTACTATGGTAATATTTTCTTTCACGAAAGAGGAAAGCAACAATGCAAGTAAATTGTACCGAGTGTGGAAACAAAGCCATTATCACCAGCCGCCAAGCCTTGGACCCTAAGCTGGCGAACTTATACTGCGTCTGCAAAAACGCGGAGTGCGGACACAGCTTTGTCATGAATCTGGCGTTTAGCCATACGCTCAGCCCGTCGTCGTTTCAGGCTAAAAAAATGATGGTGGAAATGTTAAGGGGAATGGATCGGGCCGAACAGTTGGAACTGCTGGCCCAGGCTCGAAACGATATGAGTGTTATTTAGTGTCCGCTTTGATCGCTTTCCGTGCCTCCTCTAACTTTTCCATTATTAGCTCAATAACCAAGTCGCACCCTAACTGATATTGTTCGCTTATCGCGTGTCGAGACCTTTCTTTCACTGAAAGTTGCACGAATTCCAATATTTGCTGACTTTCAGCCAAGCACTCCAAAGCATCAATAATATTTTTCGTCCTGTGTAACAAAACTCGATAACTCCCAAATACTTCCTTTTATGCCTCAGAACCTCTTCTGTCTTTCTGGCTATAAAAAGATCAGATTTCACATTAAAATTTTCAGGTAACTGTATATAAATACAGTTATTTTTATATCACTTTTTTGTGAGAACGGTGTGTAACGAATCTTTGTCAAATCTTTTCCGTTTTGTGAATTGCGTCACATTTTGTTTCTGTTTGCTCATTTACTAAACACAGTAATCAGTTCTACAGAGTTAGGGAGTCGAGAGACCTTTAAGGTAGAAGGGAGGAGTAGAACGAGAGGCACATAGCGCCTTTCAGCGCCATGCGAAAAGGAGGACAGGTTAATCGAGTTTAATGGGGCTTGAAGGTTTTATCCCCTTTGCTTCTTCAAACCGCTTTTGATACTCAGGAGAGAGCCTAACGTTTACAAACGACATGAACTCATCTATCGACTCCCTGGCGATCTCAGCAATATTATGTGAAGGATTATTAAACTCTCTGTTTAATGCGTCTGGACTAAACATTATGGCTATCTCGTGATCATCAGATATAGGGAGATGATATTCGATTTCATAAGGTTGCTGAGGGTGGCTCGCAACTATCTGATACCAGGCAAGTTGATTGATGTTTATTATCTTTACATCTTCATCAGACGTGGGGTACGTCCAAAAGTGAACCTCTGGATCAATGGGAACTGCATAGTCTCCCCTGTGTGTCCATAAATAAGTGTTCGCCTCTCCCCATATTTCCTTGCTGTGATCCAGCAGCCATTTTTTCATATCGGATGATAAAAACAGGCTGTCAATATCACGGTTTTGCGGAGTACGCCTCCTCAACTTTATATCTACGGTTAAGCTGCCTATTGCTCCCTCGCCGAAAGGCTTATCCCAATATTTCCACCCCCTGCGAAGTAAATTAATAGACATTCCCTTCTTATCGCTCCAAACCTTAAATTCACTATCTTTATAAATATCCACCTTGAAAGGCGTTCTAAGAACGCTTGTCGTTTTTTCATTAGGCGGACATTTAAACTCTAATATCGTTCCGGATAAGTCAAAACGAATGATGGGGGCTGATTTGAAATCAGGCCGTAGCGGGTTTGCTATGGATGCACGAAAGCGCTTAATCCAGCGCATTACCATTTCGGCCTCATCTCACGCATTAACGCCATGAAGGATTCTTTATATCCTCCTGACTGTTTAATAACTTGAGTATTAAAATCCACGTTGCTCTTTGTCGGATGATAGTGTGGGTTAAGCACTGTACTTTTTGAGCTATTGGCAATGATGTTTCTTATTTTAGAGGCGCCAAACAAAACGCCGATGGCGGTAACAGTAACGGCGGCGGCGCCTCCAAAAGTTGAAATTATGGGAGCCCCCATTGCAATTGAGCCTATCTTAAAGCCCGTCCCAAAGGCGGAAGCAGTAAGTCCAAAGCCCCACGCGCCGTCTATTCGCGCCTGAACACGAATTTTCTCCGCGACTTCTGCGGGAGCCCCTCCCCACTGCTCTAAAATGCCCGCTGTTTTAAATTGCTCAAGCATTTTAGACCTTACACAAGTCCAGTCGTCCGTTTGCGTCTTGGTGACGTCTTTCGCCAAAGACATTCCCCGCCTCTGCATTTCCAGCAGCAATGGATTTGCCGCCATTCCAGGCGCACCGATAAATACAGTGTGTTTGTCTAATTGTAAATCAGGCGGCAGTTGTCGCAAGGCGGCCAGCATCAACTCCGAGCCGTTCCCGGTAATGGTCCAGTTAATCTCGCGTCCGATCTTTTGCGCCTTGTAAATCCCTTGAGCGAGCATAGTGGCTGTAAAGTTGGCGGATGTTTGCTTCTGCTCGGGAGTGGTCCATTCCGTGCCGCCCCGGTACAAAGGCGGCGGGTTATAAGCAATAGTGTAACCATTGCTTTCAAGGGTATCCGTGGAACCGGAATAGGCATCTTCAATAATGGGGGGCATTATGTTTGTCGCCGCCTCTTTCAGATTGTCACAATGCCCATTAATAGCCGCATATTTATTAAGTAAGTGGTTTGACGGGGATGGGGACAAATGCCACTGATCCCTCCTATACCGCACATGGTAAAACCCCGGTTGATGTCCTTCCGCGTGTTCCACTAACTCAACGTCGGTTATGTACACCCCAGGAGAGAGCCCGCCGACGCTGTCTTGACGGATTACATAGCTGATACGCAGATTTTCCACCAAATCCACATGCTCAAAGGCGTTGCGCTTGTTGGAATAGGATTGAAAACCGCCTGCGCATGATCTGAGGCGAGACAGGCGAGACAAGACAAGATTTTCCTTACCTCCCACTGTAAGCAGGTAGGCAAAGCGGCGACCGACTTCCCCGCCAGGAACATAAATTTTTCTTCCCGACTCATTTCCTACGCCATCAAACATTAGCATGTAGCCAGAGGCCGCATTTCCATATGATCGTTTAAAGCCGTGGTTTATCAGGCTCGGTTGGCTCAAGCTTGTGCGAGTAAGTTCGGCGGCGGGCGCATTCATACGGGATAAATCTCCTTATTTAGGGTGTCTCTGAAAGGTAAAACTGGCCGTATAGTAGCCAAGTCCAGGCAAACGCTGAATCAGCCTAATGGCATAAATTTTTCTGGTCAATTCTACCGAGTGAAACGACGGGAAAGGGCCAGCCAGTAGGTTTACCCACTGACTGGAGGATAGGGCTGATATTAAACGGGAAGGCTATAGATTAGTGTTATGATGTGCTGGCTCAGATAGTGCGGCGACGGCTCTAATCACCTCCACCGTGGTGAAGCAATCCGCCACAGCCCGGTGGGCGCCATACACTTCTATCCCCATTTGCGCGGCGGCCTTGGCTAAGCTCTGCCTTCTATAGCCGCCTCGTTTCGCGTCGGGCTCTTTCCGATATCTGGCGTAAGCATTCATAGCGCATTGCCAGTTTGCTTCAATCATCGGCAATCTGTAGGCGGCGCAGGTCTGCTTTAATAGCCGACGGTCAAAGTCGGCATTGTAAGCCACCACTGTTCTACCGCCGATCGCTCGCCAAAGTGAAATATACACGTCTGGAAAGTTTGGCTTGTTCGCCAGTTTTTCGTTGGTAACGCCGTGAATCTCAGCGGCTTCCGGCGGCACTGGATTAAGCGGGCGCACCAACTGGTCAAACAATACATTTCCACGCATGTCCATGACGCTGATTTCTATCACTTCCGCCTGATCGTCCAGCCCCGTGGTTTCCGTGTCCAACACCACCACGCGGGAGCTTGTTAGCCATTCTTTAAAAAGTTCTAATCCGATATTCATTTTTACAGTGTCCTAATAAGCAGAGGGCGAACGGTTGCGGCTCTCTGCTTGTGCTTCCATTTGATTAATTCATATCGCCATTATTAACTGGCGAAACGTCGTTGTTTTCGCTTGTCGTCTGCTTTGCTCGTTCGTTCCTGTCTCTTAACCAGCGGCGGCCCTTGCCGCCTTTCACTTGATGCTTCAGCCAGGCGATGACGTGGCCGTTGTGTTTGGGGTGTTTGCGTTCCATTGCCGGCGCTTTCCTCTGCACGTTTCACCACGTAGAATCACACTCGGGCTAACGCATGGGCGCGTAGCGGTGCCGACTTGTCGGCCTGGTGCGGGTTGTCAGGACTAATGCTTGTGCGGCTGACAGCGTCCCGGTCAAGTTCTGCTGTCAGTGCTCCTTTAAAGTCATTCATATCAGCAACCCCTCTATAACCGACTCGTAATAGCTATCCAGCACGCCTCCGGCCAGATCGCTTTGGCTACATACGCCATGGCTGGCGACAAGTAGCGTTCCCCAGACGGGCTTTAACAGGCTGGCCATGGTCGCCAGTAAAATCTGGTCGCGGCGCTTGGCGTTGAGCAATGCCGCATTTAGCGCCGCCGGGGATCTCAAACCGATTTGCTCCAGACGGCTAACGCCCTTGTAGCGTTCTTTCATGGTTTGGATAGCAAAGGCGCTTTCCCCCAGCAGTTCGACGGCTTGGCTCCAGTAGAAGAAAAAAGCCGGGGTCGCCTGGGGAAGTTCGTGCGGCGCTCTGTAGTGGCGCTTGCCCAGGGTTTCGAGCACGGCGAGCCGGCCTTTTGTTTTCGCCTCATGCACCCAACAGCGCAGCGCCTGCCGCGAATTAAGGGTTTTCGACATGCCCGGCGCAATCGCCAGGCCGTTGCAGATCCCCGCCGCCCAGGTTTCCATTGGGCATAAGGGGGCCTCTAAAGTGGGCGCAATCGCCCCTTTATTCATCATGGTGTTAACTCCTTTACATTGATTCCGGGTCAGCCCCGGGCCTGAATCTCCCCCGATAATTGGGTGGGGGGTGTCGGGAATTGGTAACTTTGGTAACCAAGTTCCGAAAAAGTAATTTAAACCTATGTTTTTAAAGTGTTTTTCAGCCTCCGCGATTTGGTAACTAAAAGGTAACTAGAAGGTAACCTAAAAAGTTACCACGTTGATTTATAACGATTTTCCATTTTTGAAAAAGGGAACCTGCGAGTAACTTTTCAGAGCTTCAAAAGGTAACCTCGGTTACTAAAAAGTTACCTAAAAGTTACTTTTTTATTTTCTCTATAAGTCATTGTATTAATTAATAAATTCAGTACTTTTTTAATAGTGGTTACCAAAGTTACCAATTCCCGACACCCCCCTGAAAAAACGGGCTTCCCATGCTTAACGCGCACATAGGCGCACGTATTTACATATTTAGTTAGCGCTTAAAAACCCAACAATGAATGGTCTTTCCGAGCAATTTGCTTTTCACTTTTCGGGTGTCGGAGTACTTGTAGCGCCGGCTATTCGGCAACAGCTTTTTCAACATCTTAAGGTCCAGGGATCGCTGGCCATGGTTGCGGCACATCTCATCAAAATGGTTCAGGTTGATAGCGATCCCGCCCGTTCCGACCAGGTGGTTAAGCATCTCCACCATAGCGCTTTGGTGGTACGCCTGCGGGTCCGGTTGCTGGTTCAAGTACTCGTATGAATCCCAGAACTCCGCCACCGCCGGATGGTCGTCCGCCAGGCGCTCCTGACGACTGAGAGCACGCCCATACAGATAATCGCTCAAACCACTGAAAACGCTTTCATTAAGAGTTGGGAAGATATGCCGCAACGCTTTTGCAGCCGCCATTAACTGGGCGTGGTTTTTCACCAAACGCAGCAGGCTGGTTTTAATTTCCCCGCGGCTGGTGAAGACTTCCTCATAGTGATTAAACTCGTTGAAGAACGTGTTTAGGATCTGCGTTTCATTCTCCAGCGCCTTACGCAGAAAGCCCGCCATCTGGTCGACGCCTTGCCGTTCGAACCACTGCGCCAGCTTTCGCGTGCCAGGTGTGTGGTGTTCCGTCGTACAGTGGCAATGGACAATCCGTTGCAGCAAGGGCGGCGATCCGTCCACCTCGGCATTTTGCGCAAACACCAAGCCGCCTAAAAAGAGCGGTTCTTCCGTGTCGTTGCCGCGCTTGGCGACGCCCAACGTTCCGACCGCGCGCCCGTTAAAGAAGGGTTTAAACTCGTCGAAATCAAACTGCTTCTTTTTCACGTCCGGCTCGTCGCCCCGGTCGGATTCGATCAACACCAGGGGCATATTAGAGCTTTGCGTAAATGCGCGCCGGCGTCCGGCGGCCGTTGACTTCATGGCGTCGAATCCTTCGTAGTCGTCGCGGCCCAAGAGTTTCCAAAGAAACTCAATCAGCGTGGATTTACCGGCGCCCGGATCGCCCGTCAGTTCAAGAAAGGGGAAGCTCTTGTGCTTCGCCCGGATCTGCTGAACGAACAACGAGCCCAGCCAGAAGGCCAGCGCCGTTAATCCCTGCCAGGAAAAGGTCGTTATAAAGTTGTCGATCCACTCCGGGTTGAACTCCCCAGGCTGCACCCGAAAGCCCTTGAAGCTGGTTTTGATGCCGCTCCGCTCCAGTTCAAAATACCCCTCCGCATTCAGTTCCAGTTGTTTGCCTTTGCTGAAAGCAAAGGTCTGGTAGACGTAGGCTTGGCTGTCGGCGTGGTAACCCACATACGGAATGGATTGAATCTCTTTGACCTTACGGTTTAACCACTGCTCATGCAGCATGGCCATGTCTTTGGAGCTACCGGAAAACGCGCCATAGCCTTTGGTGATCATCGCCTTATGAAAGCTAGACGGCGTGTCGATGTTGCTCCCGTCCAACTGGATTAACGCATCCGCGTTATTGCTGCTGTACTGCACCCGGAACACATAGAATTTTTCGTCCAGGATCTCGTCCCGCTCCGCATAAAGCAGTTCCGGCACAAAGTTACTGATCGGGAAGGCTGTGCAGTGCTGGCTAAACGAGTCGTAGCCTTTACCTAGCGTCAATACTGCACCTTCCAGTGCTTCATATAGCTTAGTCACGTCCACTGATACGGAATGCAGCCGGTTATCAAAGTCGATAACGAAGTGAGAATGGCTCTTCCACAAATAGTATGCGTACGCCTTCCACATCACGTTTTTCGCCGTGAACATTTTCCCCCGGTACTGCGCTTCCTCCAGAAACGTATTGTGGATCATGTCCAGGCGGTAAAGGTCGTCCCAGTCCTTGCTGGTCCCAGTTAGAGAGATCTCGACTTTTTCACCCGCCATCTGGAGCTTGGTGTAGTGGGATTTCATGCTCTTGCGGCCCGCTGCGTCATCATCCAACGCCAGCACCCAAGTGATTTTTTTCCCTAAATAGGGTTTTATCGCCTCGCTTGGGTAGTAGCCGGCGGCCAGGATCGCCACCGCCTTACGCTCGGAGAAGTGCAGCGCCAAGGCGTGGAAGATACCTTCCACGATATAAACGCGATCACCTTGTTTAAGCTCCTGGGTCGGAGGCATCCACCACTTGCCCTTAACCGGATCAACCAACACCCATCGCCCATTGACGTTATGGCGTTTGCCGCTGAAGTTGATGCGCTGGCCGTCGTCCTTCTGCTTGTCGATCAACCGTTCCCAATAAAGGGTCCGGTCGCTGTTCAGATAGAAACGGACCGTATTACACCACTCCTGAGACTTGGGCAGCTTATAGCTGCCTTGCTCATACCAGCCCACCATTTCACTAAGAGGAAAGCGGCGATTGTGCGCCAGGTAGGCGTCCGCCGTGGCGTTCGGGTTTGCCTCCGTGGTGGGGAAGCGTTCGGAGTAGTTATTGAAAAGTTCCGGGTATATTTCCCGGGTTGTCTCGCTATAGCCGCAATGTTTTAGCCGGTTACAGCTGACGCGCCAGGGCTCTTTCATGCTGACGAAAAGCTCTTTCTTTCCGCAGTTTGGGCATTTGCCCTGCTGTAAGTATTCCCCTACACGCTTGAAAGCGAACTGGCCATCGCTGGCCAGCGCCTCCGCTATTTCGTTTCTGTTATCGAAAGTTTGCATTGATCGCCCCAGACTCACTTACGTTTTTCGCTTTCTTCGATGCACTCTTGCGCTAAACGAGCCACATTTATTAATACCAACCGCCCAATATGCCTAACGGGTAAATATCCTCTTGCGATTTGCCCTCTCACCTGGTCTTCGCGAAGTCCTGAGAGCTCAGCAAAAGCTCTTTTGGTCATGAGTGGAGAGGGGAATATGATTTTTTCTTTCATGCTAAATACATCCTTTATGCCTGTTTTGTGCTTGTATGTGCTTGCACCAGGGCATTATTTACCCTTCGCAATTGGTGTGTCAACGGAAATATGCCTTCAATCAGGCATATAATGCCTGTTAATCGGCACATACGAGCACATACAGGCACGTATCAACACATTAGCTATTTTTATTTCATCCTTTTTGTTGCAATTTCTGCCCCCAAAAGTGTAAAAATGTGCCGATATGAGCACGTATTTGTCGTTACAGAGGGTAAGAAATGAGACTTAAGGCTGGTGAAAGACTTAAAGCGCTTCGTGAATTAGCGGGATTTACTCGACAAGAGTTTTCAAGCATCACAAATATCGAGCTTATCCGGTTGACGAATCTAGAAAAGCTAAGAGCTAGGGTCGCAGAAGATGAATATGAAAAGCTTGGTTTGCTATTCCCTGAAGTAATTCCTTGGTTTGCGTACGAAGGTGACATTTCTCTAGAGGCATTAAGATCAAGTGAGCAGAAACTTTGCCGCCTAATTGCAGCAAGGTTTGAAGCTGGACAGATTCCAGAAGGTTATTTTTTGGAGGAAAAATTTAAGTAATGGCAGTGAAGAAAGTAGCCAACGGGTGGAAAGTAGACATCCGACCAGAAGGGGTTTATGGGAAAAGAATAAGAAAAACTTTTCCAACCAAACGGCAAGCTGAACAGTGGCAGATAGACCAAAAGGCAAAGGCTAACGCTGGCGAGTGGAGCCCACCAAACAAAGACCGCCGCAAGCTCTCTGATTTAGTGAACACTTGGTATGACTTACATGGGCATACTTTAAAGGATTGCGATAATCGCTTGAGATCACTAACGGCCCTAGTGAATAGATTAGGAGACCCTATAGCAAAAAACTTCACTGGAGAAGACTTTCTTGAATACCGAAGATTTAGACTGACACAAAAGCATGAGCACAGGGATAAGCTTGTGGAGCCAAATACTGTAAATCATGAGCATGCCTATCTCTTTGCTGTATTTAGCAAATTAATTAAGATTAAAAACTGGAAGCTTGATAATCCATTGAAAGGACTCTCAAAACTTACGATCGATGAGCCAGCACTTGTTTATCTGGAACAGGATGAAATAAGGGCATTGTTGGCATCCCTAAAGGAGTCAAAAAACCCTAATGTGTTAGTGATTTCAAAGATATGTTTGTCTACAGGCGCGCGGTGGGGTGAAGCTGAATCACTTCAGGCTCAACAAGTGAAACAAGGCAAAATCCACTTTATTAAAACTAAAAACAGTAAGTCCCGAGCTGTACCCATTTCAGACGAGCTTTCAAAAGAAATAATAGCAGGGCGTCCTAGATTTGGCCGACTGTTCCCGGGTACATCAAAACAAGCCTTTCGCCTTGCAGTAGAGCGCTCAGGCATCAACTTACCCGATGGTCAAATGACCCACGTACTCAGACATACGTTTGCTAGCCACTACATGATCAATGATGGAAACATTCTAAAGTTAAAAGATATCCTCGGGCACAAAACACTATCTATGACTATCCGTTACGCTAAGCTCGCTCCAAAACATTTGGCAGATGCAGTAACTCGAAACCCTTTAGCCACGCTGTAGAGTCCACAAAGTGTCCACCCAAAGGAGTTAGTACGTGCATAAATGAGATCGTGACGAGCGAAAAATCAATAGTTTATGTCAGTACGTGCCGGTACTAGCAGCCTCAGGACGGACGACACTTCCGTGTTTTCCTCAGGGCTCGGCAAAATCGCCGCGCATATTCCCGCATTGCTGCTGGCGGGCTCATACAAGTATTTCCAGACGGTTTGGGCGAGCCCCATGGCGCCGGAACTTAACACTTATCTGCGCCTGCCCACCTATGGCCATTATCTGGGAACCGCTCCTGTCATGCACAATCATCTGCAATCGCTCTGCGAGTTGCGGCTGAATCCGAAAAAAGGACCGCAAAGCCGCTTTCTGCTGGTTGTGGAGGATTTGGATCGCTGCAGTTATGAAAACATCGTCAAAACCTTTGAGACCCTGCGCCTGGTGATGAATATTCCCCGCGTCACCGTGATTATCGCCATCAATCAGCAAATCGCCCTGACGGCGCTGGCGATGCACTACGAAAAGCTGGCGCCGCAACACAAATGGCAGAATCCGCAAGCGATTGCGCGGGACTATCTGGCGAAAGTCATGCATGCGCCCATTACCCTCAGTGAGCCGGACGCCGCCGCCGTGACCCGCTATTTGGGAAGTGTTTGCGGCGCCCAGGCGGACCAGCGACAGGAAACGCCCCACATGGCGATCCATAAATTGCTGCCCGATTCCCCGGCTCGTGCGAATGAGGAAGGCATGTCTCCCCAGCAAAAACAAGCGTTTTACTACTGGCTGGAGCATTTCGAGCTAAGCAATCCCAGGCAAATAAAGCGGTTGTATAACGGTTATAACCTGTTGCGCGCCTGTCTGCGGGAAGACTGGTTGCAGACGGAGGAGGAAGCGCCTGGTCTCAGCGATAAGCGCAGACCTCTCGCCTATCCCATGATGGTTGCGTTGTTTGCGATGGAATACGCCAACGATCGTCCTGACCAGCTTGGTGAGAAGGGGCTGCATAACTGGAAAAAGTTCCTGCGCGGCGAGCGGGGCAAGCCGCTGGAGGACGGCGATAGCCTGGGGCGTATCGACCATGAGGTTCTGGCGATCCTTAAAGAGCCTGTGTGGGAAGACAAGTTAACACCGGCGATCAAGGCGTTTGTGCTGCCCGCTATTGAAACTGAGGAGATTAAGCCAGTGCTGAAAGGCTGATGCAAAGCGCCTTCAACCTTTCCCTGATACCATTTCCCGCCGCATATCAGTAAAGTGAGTATTTAGGGCTGGTTATTGATCGTACGTTTTATGCTGAGTAGAGTTTTGGGCGGGTATTTGCGACCGCTGATTTTAGCCGTGACAGTGCTCCTTTCCGCTTGCGCTGAGACTACATCCAGTCCGCAATTGCGTCTTAGCAATGCGGATCTGGAGTGGGTGGGGCGCAAAGTTTTTCAAAATGAATGCGCGGGTAAACGCGAATGTCTGGTGACCTGGAATCAGGGAGAGGCGTTTCCATCCCTGGGAATTGGTCATTTCATCTGGTATCCCGCGGGTGTCGAGGAGAAGTTCAAGGAAAGCTTTCCTCTGCTGTTTCAATACATGCTGACGCAAGGCGTGGTCGCTCCCTCCTGGATATTGGAACTGGACCCGCTCGACGCCCCCTGGCCAACCCGACAGGCGTTTCTGGCCGTTCAGAACAGCCCGCAGGTGGAGGAGCTACGTGGCTTCCTGGAGCGCACTAAAGCGCAGCAGGCCGCTTTCATGTTTCAGCGGGCGACGGCTTCGTTGGAGGCAATCATTGCATCCGCTCCCGCTGGCAGTCATGAAACCATTCGTCTGCGGATAATGCGTTTAAGCGAAACTCGCGGCGGCGCCTATGCGCTGATTGATTACGTCAATTTCAAAGGCGATGGTCTGTTGGAAACCGAGCGCTACAAAGGCGAGGGCTGGGGCCTGAAGCAGGTGCTGGAGGAGATGGATCGCTTTGAGCAGGGGCGCACGCCTCTGCTGGCGTTTCGCATGGCGGCGATCTTCGTACTGGAACGGCGGGCGAATAACGCCGCAAACCCTATCGAAAAGGAAAAATGGCTGCCGGGATGGAAAAACCGGCTCACCACCTACACGGACCCGGAGGCTTAGTCATCGTGCTGGAGATTTCCAACAAAGTCAGCATCCCCGATCATGAAATTGATATGCAGGCCATCCGCGCCCAGGGCGCAGGGGGGCAGAACGTCAACAAAGTGTCCTCCGCCGTGCATCTGCGCTTCGATATCAACGCGTCGTCGTTGCCGGAGATATACAAGGAAAGGCTGCTGGAGCTGAGCGACCAACGCATCACCAAAGACGGCGTTATCGTCATTAAAGCCCAGCAGTATCGCACCCAGGAGCAAAATCGCGAGGATGCATTAATGCGGTTGAAGGAAGTCATCGTGGCGGCGATGGCGACGCGCAAAAAGCGCATCGCCACCAAGCCCACCAAAGGCTCGCAAACCCGACGTCTGGAAGGCAAGACCAAGCGCGCCAAGGTCAAATCCGCCCGCGGGCGGGTGAGCCGTTACGACTGATTTATATTATTAACATGGCAATGATATTGGCATGTTAGTAATCAGGCGCATGGATGCGCCTGCGCGGCGGCTAGCCTGATTAATAGTTCTCGCAATCCGCCGATAAGCTGTGATTGCAGCCGTCGCGGCCAATGTAATGCTGAGTGCTGTACTCGGCGATCGGCAGTTTATCCACGGTCATGCCGTCTTCGGTGAGGGCGTCCACATAGTCCACGAACCCCTGCGCATACTCGGTGAACGTATCCACATACAGCCCGGCGTTATAAGGCGTGGCGAAAGTGGTGTAGCCGTCCTGGCCGGAGGCGATGAAGTCGTTAGTGACCACGGTGTAGGTCGCGTTCAGGTCGATGGCGTTCCAATCCCCCGCCACCCGTGAGTTCACCTCCACATTGGACAGGCGCGCGCCCTTGGTCTGTGAGGCGTCTACGTTGAAACGCAGGCCGGCGGCGTAAGGATAAGACCCGGAAGAACCATTGTTATCCAGGGTATTGGACAGCGCATCCTCCAGCACGTCGACAATTTGTCGTCCGGTCATTTGCAGCGTCACCAGGGTGTTGGAGAAGGGCAGTAGAGTATAGGCGTCCGCCACAGTGAAATCGCCCATGGGGATGTCCGTTCGCACGCCGCCGCCGTTCTGGATAGCGATATCGGCGGTGGGCGTCACGGTCAGGAAGGCTTTGGCGACAATATTGGAGATGTCGCTGCCGTTAACATAGTTCTCCGAGACGTCGCACAGGCTGGAGCGCGATTCGCCGGGCCAGCGCACCAAACACAGATTTTCAGATACCGTGCCGATCACGGTCTGCTTCAGGGTATCCACTTCATCGTCATAAATCGCCAGCAGGCGTTCTGAAATGGCGTCGGGCGTGGTGGACAGGATCTCCTTGTGGCTGGTCAGGGCCTGCGTCACCCGGTCGGCGTCAGCAGCGGGCAGGGGGTTGGTCACTTTGTCCGCGGCTGCGTAGGTAAACGTCTTGGCGACGGGCATGTAGGGGTTACCGCTACAGGCGGTGATTTTTCCGTTGTCATCGAATGTGACGTCCAAAGCGCCCAGCAGATGCGCATATTCCCAGGCGTGTACGATGCAAACCGCGTCTCCGGCTTTGTCCGTGGCTTTTTTCGGATAATCGCTGACGACGTTGAAGCCCAGCTGGGTGAATGTTTCTCCGCCCATCAGGGTGTGGGAGTCGCCGCCGACAATGACGTCCACCCCGGTCAGGTTCGCGGCCAGAGTCTGATCGTTGGTATAGGTGTAGTGGGTCATCAGAATGATTTTGTTGACGCCCTGAGCGCTGATTTCATCAATGTATTTCTGCGCCGTGGCGGTTTCGTCGAGTAGCGTGGTGCCGGCGTCGGGGCGGCTGGACTCTTGTGTCTTCTGGGCGATATCGATGCCGATGAGTCCAATTTTCTGGCCGCCTACTTCCTTAATCACGTAGGGTTTGATGTAACCCTGGGCGATAGGCGAAGCGTCGCCAGGGGCGACGTTGGCCGCCAGCACCTCCGTCGCGCAGTCATCCGCCGCCAGATAGTTCAGGAATGAAGCCAGCCCGGCGTCGCCGTTGTCAAACTCATGATTACCCAGGGCGAAGGCGTCAAAACAAATGCGGTTCATCATTTCCGCATCCGCTTCTCCGCCGAACAAGGTGAAATACAACGTGCCGGTGACCGCGTCGCCAGAGTGCAGTTTCAGGACATTGCGCTTCTCGTCCGCCAATCTGTCGGCCAGGCTGGTCAGCATGGGAAAACCGCCGTAGGACACAGTCACCGAACCGATGTCGGCTCCACCGTCGGTCTTGGTTTGCAGCCCCAGCGCGCTGACGTCGTAACTGAACGTGGAAGCGGCGAGATGAGAGTGGTGATCGTTAATGTGCAGAATGCTCAGGCTGAACCCGGAATCGTCGTCGCCATTGCTGTTATTGCTGTCGCTGCAGGCGGCGAGTGCGATCGTCGCGCACAAAACCGCGCTCGCGCGCGTTAGAGGAAAAGGCGCCATAAGACATGCTCCACAGTGAATTTGAGTGTTGAAGTTCGTTGTTATCGGAGCTGGGAGTGTCCCACTGAATTATTGCGGCAATGTTGCAACTAACGGGGAAGAATAGAGGGGATCGCCGCCCATTGCGCTGTATTCAGGGAGCGATGCCGTCGCGCGGCGTCAGGGCGGCGGCGCCCAGATATTTCTGGCGAATGCGGTTGTACTCGCCGGACTCGCGAATCATGCGCAGCCCTTTGTTGAACTTCAGCATAGTGTCCAGACTCATTGGGTGTCGTTTGCTGAAGCAGGTGTAGTAGGGCGCGCTGGTCATGTTGATGAAGTTCAACTCGGGAGGGTTCTCCATCTGTTGCGCCTCGTACTGAATCGTGTCGGCGAAGGAATAAATGGCGTCTACGCGTTGAAAGATGAGCATATTGAGCAGCAACTTGTCTGTCCCCACGGTTTCGATGTTTTCCAGCCCCGCTTTTTCCAACTCCGTCTCCAGGTTATAGCCGCGCACAACCGCCAGCTTGTAGGGCTTCATATCACTGAGGGCGCCGATTTTATTTATTTTGCGTCCGTTTAGCGTGAAAAAGCCTTTCTCCAGCGCGCCAAGTTCGTCGGAAAAATATAGAAAGCTTTCTCTTTCCGGTAGATAGGAGCAGCTGCAGAGACCATCGTAGGCTCCGGTTTTGGCCAGTTCCAGTGCGCGATTCCAGGGAAAATAACGAAAAGTGACCGCAATGCCGACCTGTTGAAAGGCGGCCTGTAACAGCTCGATATCATAACCCGGCCGGTCCGTGTTCTCGGGAGAGTCGATTTTTTGAGGAGGAAAGTAATTGCAGGCCAGATTGATGGCGCTGTCGGCGGAAGAGGAGGTTGTCCATAGTCCTGCGCTGACCAGTAACCAAGACGCCACTCTACGTAAAAAGACGGTACTCAATAGGACCTACCCGTATGCTCGCAACCAAATCAACAATTATCGTCAGGCCTGGCGCTCCGCGGCGAGTGCTTGTTTAGGAGAGCATCGCCGCACAACCTCGCGCTGGGCAAATTTTCACCAATCTAAAATATGTCCGGCCATGGTCTATTTCAATTCCGGCGCGCTCCCAGCGTTTGTCTTTTTACACTCTTTTTAAAAATGACGCTATTTGACTTTTTTACAGTATATCAGTGAAAAAACGAGTCAAAATGTCACGAACAGGCTGGCAACGGGGCGGGTCAAGGGGGCAGCGAGTTCCTGTCGTTTCGATGTTTACAATTTGCGTCTGCGTGAGGAAGGGGAGCCGAGACGCTCAGGGTTAAGCTAGCGCCCTCTTTACTCGCCATGTTCACCCACTCTGTCGACAGGAGGACATTGATTTGTCATATGAACAGCGATTGCGACGCACCCAGAAAGAGTATCCTTTCGATCTTTGGGCGGAGCGCTTCCAGGATGGGTTGGAGCAATATACGGACGAGAATAACGACGCCGCCAGACGGATTATGGACAATCTGCTGCAAGCTCTGCTGGAGCTGGGTGAAGGCGCGACGGAAAAGGTGAAGGTCAAACAGTTTGAAGTCGCCGTGGAGTCGCTTAACTACCTTAACGACACAGTGGGCGGGGACTTGATCGAAACGGCGGAAAGGGAAGAGCTGTGCGATCTGTTTGACGCCATCGCGGTAGCGGCTGGCATCGATCCGGAAAATTATGGCGACGGGGAGGGTATCGCCAGCGAGTGGCGAGACTGGTAAGCTGCTGATGTGACAAGTCGTCCGCTCTGATGCAGGCGCGTTGGAGTGGGCGCGAAAGGAATAATAATCAGCGAGAAAGCAGGAATGACCGACTTCCACGATATTCAGAAGACTTTTCCCCATGAGCAGGATTGGACGGCGCTTCAGGAAAATACCCTGATAGAATTAGTCCAAGATTATCAATCCAAACCTTCCTGCGCCAACTCCGCTCTTGTCGAGCTCGCCATCCGCAATCACCCTAAAACCATCGAGTTAAGCGAGCATATACTGGATGATGCGCAGGCGGATAAATGGCTGAAAGCCTCCGCGCTGGGCTCCCTTCTGACCAAGGATTTCAAGCGCGCCCTGGACAAGTCCCTGGGTTTTATCGACCACTGCGATCACCGGTTGCTCTGCGAACTGGTGGAAGCGATGAACTACGAGTTTCAGGGCGAACTCAAAGACTACGCCGCCAACCACGCTACGACTCAGAAACTGAAACAGCGCCTGCGCGCCGGCGCGGACAAAGACGTGGATTACTGCGAATTGTTTTACGAGTATGTGGGGGCTGAGTAAAAATAGCCCCTTTCGCGTATTCGCAAGATAAGGAGTCATAACGTGCTCGTCAGCACTATTTATCCCGTCCAACCTATCGGCAGCGGACGGCTTTTCGTCATGGCCAAACCGGTCGCCGGGGAGTGGATGGAAGAGGAGTTCGCGGGCATCGCCCGCAGCGGCGTCACCAGAATGCTGTCTCTACTGGAGACTCAGGAAATTCGCGAGCTGGGACTGACGCAGGCGCCGGAGCTGTGTCGCCGCTTGGGCATGGCGTTTACCCATTTCCCCATTCCCGATTTCGGGTTGCCCAGGTCCGTGCGGGACGTCGCCACGCTGCTGGACGCTATTTATCCCGCGGTGTTGGCGGGCGAGCATCTGGTTATTCACTGCCGCGCGGGCATCGGACGCACCGGCACGATCGCCGCCTCACTGCTGGTGCGTCATGGCTGGAGCCCAGAGCAGGCTTTCGCGGAAATCAGCTTGAAGCGCGGTGTAGAAGTGCCGGATACCGACGCCCAGAGGCGTTGGGTGATAGAGCATGCGCGCGCCTTATCCCAATAAAGCCACCCTACTGTCTACGTATTATTACTTAGATTGAGTCCGTAGTTATGCGGGCGTATTCGCCCACCGCCTAACGGCGCTAATACGGATAGAATTTGATCAGTCAAAAAGAGAGCATTTTGTGAAGCGCCCGGGTACGAGTGCGACGCGAGCCCGTTGCCGTCCACGGCGATGGCGGTTATTACGCGAAAATAAATATAAGAAAGGTACACAATATGACTCTTAAGCGATTCCTGAGAATCCTTCCCGTATCTGTTTTGTTGGCTTTCGGAATCTCCGGATGCAACGAATCCAGTCCGGCCGCCAGTGCGCAGGCCGCCTCTCCAGAAGCCAAAAAGCCGGAACAGGTCTACACCCTGAGAATGGCGGAAACCTGGCAGCCCAACTTCCCGGTATTCGGCGACGCGCCCCGTAATATGGCGGCGATGGCGGAGAAAATGTCCAATGGACGGCTGAAAATCACCATTGATTCCGCCAACAAGCATAAAGCGCCCTTCGGCGTGTTCGATATGGTCAAGACCGGCCAGTATGACATGGGCCACTCCGCTTCCTATTACTGGAAGGGCAAAGTGCCTGAGACGCTTTACTTCACCACCATGCCTTTCGGCATGATTGCGCCGGAGCAATACGCCTGGTTTTACTACGGCGGGGGCATGGATTTGATGGAGAAAGTCTACGCCAGGCACAACATACTTTCGTTCCCAGGCGGTAATACCGGCAACCAGATGGGCGGTTGGTTCCAGAAAGAAATCAACTCATTGCAGGACCTGCAGGGTCTGAAAATGCGTATTCCCGGATTCGCCGGCGAAGTATTGGCCAAAATCGGCGTGAGCCCCACCAATATCCCTTCCGGCGAGCTATATACCGCGTTGGAGCGCGGCACCATCGACGCTCTGGAGTGGGTCGGTCCCTCTCTGGACTTGCGTATGGGCTTCCACAAAATCGCGCCTTATTACTACACCGGTTGGCATGAGCCTGCGACCGAGTTGCAGTTCATGATCAATAAGGCATCCTGGGAGAAACTGCCTGCGGATCTGCAGGAGATTTTGCGGGTGTCCATGCGCACAGCCGCCTACGACATGTATATCCAGTCCACTCATGAAAGCGCTGTGAATTGGGCGACCATTCAAACGGAATTCCCCAACGTCAAACTGCGCACTTTCCCCAAAGAGGTTATCGCCGCCATGCGTAAAGCGAACGATGAGCTGCTGGCGGAAAAGGCCACTACCGATCCCATGGCGGCGGAGATCCTCAAGTCGCAGCACGATTACATGCTGAAAGCGCGTCGCTGGACTGAGATTTCCGATCTCGCCTACCTCAACAGCCAACCCCAAGGCTAATCGCAGATAATCCCGGGGCCGCTCAGACAGAGCGCGCCTCCGGCGGATTCTTCACGCCGGCGTTTGCGGAAGTCGGCCTGCAGCAGGCGGGCTTGAGGGCGCGCTGCGTGCTGAAGAAGTGCGCTGGGGGGACTGTCCTGCGCCCGGGCTGGAGTGGAATATGCAGTGGATTAAGTTCTTCGATCGCCTGTTCGAACGGGCGTCTCACATCTGCGGCCTTATCGCCGCGGGCTGTTTCCTGCTGATGCTGGTCAACGTGTTTTACGACGTGGTGATGCGATACCTGTTTAATCAGGTGTCTATCGGTATGCAGGAATTGGAGTGGCATCTGTTCGCCGCCGTCTTCTTGCTGGGCGTCCCTTATGCGCTGCGTACCGACGGTCATGTGCGGGTGGATGTGCTGTACGAAGGCTGGTCTGACCGGCTGAAAGCCATCGTCAATATGGTGGGGGCGATTGCGTTCGTCACGCCATTCTCTCTGCTGGTGATGTATTTCGGTTTTGGCTTCACCGTGGATGCTTTCAATCTGATGGAAGGCAGCGGCGATCCCGGCGGTTTACCTTATCGCTGGATCATTAAGTCATTGATTCCTCTGTCCTCACTGCTGATTTTACTGTCCGGCCTGGGCATGATCACTCAGGCGCTGAGAGTGCTGCTGTTGGGAGAGAAGTACGCAGAGTCTCATGCGAAGGAGGGCTTGGCGTGATTGGCATTATTATGTTCGCGGTGGCGTTGCTGATGTTGATGTTCGGCTTCCCCGTCGCATTCACTTTTGGCGGCGTGGCGCTGGTGTTCGGTTTGATCGCTCAGGGCCCCGAGCTGTTCGCATTCATGCCTTACCGCATTCAAAGCATCATGGAAAATACCGTGATGATGGCGATCCCCATGTTTATTTTCATGGGCTTGGTGTTGCAGAAAACCCGGCTGGCGGAGCAATTGCTGGAATCCATGGGCCGGCTGTTTGGCGGCGTGCGCGGCGGACTCGCTATTTCCACCGTATTGGTCGGCGCCTTGCTGGCGGCCTCCACGGGCGTCGTCGGCGCCAGCGTGGTCGCCATGGGGCTGATTTCCCTGCCGGTCATGTTGAAGTATGGCTATCACAAAGGGTTGAGCACTGGAACAATCTGCGCTTCCGGCACTCTGGGGCAGATTATTCCGCCTTCCATCATTCTGATTATTCTTGGCGATGTGATGGGCATCCCTGTGGGCGACCTGTTTCAGGCGGCGGTGGTTCCGGGCGTGGTGCTGATCGGCGCTTATATCGCCTACATTCTGATTGTCGCCTGGCTGAATCCGAAAATGGCGCCGGCGCTGCCGGATAATGGCGATAACCGCGCGCAGCAGGTGAAAATTGCGCTGTTCTCCATCCTGCCGCCATTGGCGTTGATCCTGGTGGTGCTGGGCTCTATTTTCACCGGCGTGGCGACGCCCACGGAGTCCTCCGCGCTGGGCGGCGTCGGCGCGTTGCTGCTGGCGGTGTGTTATCGCCAGTTTTCCTGGAAAATGGTGTGGGAGTGCAGCCGCGAAACCGTCACCGTCACCGCCATGGTGTTTGCGATCCTGTTGGGCGCGACCGCGTTCTCAATGACCTTCACCTACACGGGGGGCGACACCCTGGTGGAGCATTGGATGACGCAGCTGCCCGGCGAAAAGTGGGGCTTCCTGATCCTCACTATGCTGGTTATTCTGGTGTTGGGGTTCTTCATCGATTTCGTGGAGATCTCTTTTATTATTGTGCCGATCCTGGCGCCGGTGGCGGAATCGCTGGGCATCAGTATGGTCTGGTTTGCGGTGCTGATCGCCATGAACCTGCAAACCAGCTTCCTGACGCCGCCGTTCGGGTTCAGTTTGTTCTATCTTAAAGGGGTCGCTCCGAAAGAGGTGACCACGATGGACATCTACCGGGGCGTTACGCCATTTATCATCCTGCAGGCGCTGGTGCTGATAGTACTGCTGGTCGCGCCGGGGTGGTTCGGCTTTGAGGTCTGATTGAGGCGACGCGCAGGGAGGCGCTCCGCCAGATCCTGTTTATCTGCTGGAGGCTTGCGTCATGACGCTGCGCACTAAAGTTGTTCTGTTGGCGTTAGCGCCGCTGTTGTTGATCTCCATCGCGTTTGCGCTGGCGATGGTGAATCTGGCGGATGAGCTGGCGCAGCGTGAGCTGGAAACCTTTGAGAATAACTTGTTGCGCTCTAAGGAAACGGCGCTGAAGAGTTATGTCAGCATCATGCGCATCACCGCCGGTTATCTGGTTGAGAAAGCGGATTCCGACGAGGAGGCGCAACGCAGCATCCAGGAACTGATGCAACGCATGCACTTCAGCGAGGACGGCTATTTCTTCGCCTATACTCCCAGCGGCGTGAATCTGGTGCACGCCACCCAGCCCGGACTGGTGGGCATGGATCTGCTGAATATTCAGGACAACAACAGTAATTACGTAATTCGAAACTTGCTGGCGCGCGCCACGGAAGGCGGCGGCTTTCACAATTATCTCTGGCAGAAACCGACCTCCCGGGTGACGGTGGACAAGATCAGCTATGTGGAATCGTTGCCGCCCTGGAACTGGATGTTCGGCACGGGACTGTATCTGGACGACATTCAACAGGAAATGGAGCTGATCAAAGACGGCGTGGACGAGAACGTGGCGGATGCGCTGCTGACCTTTGTCATCATAGCCTTGCTGGCGGTGATGGGCGTGCTGGTCGCTTCTATCTGGTTCAATGTGCATGAGCATCGGCTGGCGGATCAAAGCCTGAAGGAACTCAGCCATAAAACCGTGCAGTTACAGGAGGAAGAGCGCCGCCGGGTGTCGCGGGAGCTGCATGACGGCATCAATCAGCTGCTGGTGTCGGTGAAATATCGTATCGAGACGGTGCTTGGCCTGCTGCAGGAAGGCCAGCAAACCTTGCGTGAACCACTGCTGAAAGGGCGCGAAACCTTGAAGCAGGCGATTCAGGAAGCCCGTCGCATCAGCCACGACTTACGTCCCAGCATTTTAGACGATTTAGGCCTGGTGGCGGCGTTGGAGCATCTGGGCGAAGATTTCGAAGAGCGCTCCGGCATTGAGGTGTCGGTGTATCTGCAAGTGTCGGAAACCAGACTGGATGAAGATATCGCCACGACTCTATACCGCATCGCCCAGGAAGCGTTGTATAACGTGGAGAAACACGCTTCAGCCAAACAGGTGACGCTACGACTGGAACAGGACGCTGAAGGGCTGTTTCTGGAAGTGAAGGACGATGGAGTCGGATTCTCATTGCGCCGCCTGGGACATGGCAGAGGCATCGGCATTCGCAATATGCGCGAGCGAGTGGAGTTTCTTGGCGGTAGTTTCAGTGTACATTCGGAAGAAGGCAAAGGGACCTGCATTCAGGTGACCTTCATGGGATAAAGAGACAAGAATGATAAGACTGGTATTGGTTGACGATCATATTCTGGTGCTGGAAGGCATCCGCGCCCGGCTGGAACAGGAGCCGGATATCGATGTGGTGGCGCAGGCCACGGACGGTAAGCAGGCCATAGACGCAGTGGCGGAGCATCAGCCGGATGTCGTAATGATGGACGTGAGCATGCCGCGTATGAACGGTATCGACGCCACTGAGTATATGGCGCAGCACTTCCCCGATACCCGCGTGTTGATCCTCAGCATGCATAACAATAAAGAGTATGTGTCGCAGATTCTGCACAAAGGCGCCAAGGGATATATTCTTAAAGATGTGTCTGTGGATGAAATGATTCGCGCCATCCGCACGGTTTATGAAGGCGGCACCTACATCAGCAGCGGAGCCTCGGCGGCATTGTTCTCGCAGCCGCAATTGCGCGGCGAGTCTTCCGCCAGTCTGACTCACCGGGAGGCGTCGGTGTTGAAGAAAGTGGCGGAGGGCAAGAGCAACAAGGCGATCGCGGAAGAGCTTGCCATCAGCGTGCGTACAGTGGAAACTCACAGGCAGAATATCAAGGCGAAACTGGGACTTAGCTCCACGGCGGAATTAACGAAATACGCCATTAAGCATGGGTTAATGTAAGTCGGTTTAACGTTTCGCCTGTCAGCGTAAGTATAGAGGATCGGCCGATGCGTATACCGGGGTTAATATTAATCACCATCTTAATGGCGCTCGCCTCCGGGTGTAGCTCGGTGCGGGTTAACCATCCGCCAGCGGCGACGCCGTCTCCCGACCAGATATCCAGCCCTGTCGCCGCCGCGCTTTATGACCAGTATGACGAGTGGCGCGGCGTGGACTACCGCTATGGGGGCCTTGATAAGTCCGGAGTCGACTGCTCAGGCCTGGTGTATCTCACCTTTCAGGAGCGCTTCGACGCCAAATTGCCCAGAACCACTAAGGGACTGGCGCAAAAAGGGCGTCAGGTGAGTCGCAAAGAACTGCAACCCGGCGATCTGGTGTTCTTCAAACCCGGCGGCTGGAAAGGCCTGCACGTGGGCATTTACGTGGAAAACAACCGCTTCCTGCATGCATCGACCAGTAACGGAGTGGAACTGGCCTATATACATAACGGTTACTGGGCCAATCATTTCTGGCAGGCGCGGCGGGTTAAATAGTGGGTCCTGCGTCGCCTGCGGAGAAAAGCGTTAGGCTATGCGCATCACTCATCAGCTGCTGAATAAAGAGCTGTTCACGGTTTCACCAGGTTTAAATACTTCTTGAGAAATATCCTATTTGTTTGCAGTCGTAACCAGTGGCGCAGCCCTACTGCAGAGCAGGTTTGGCGCAGGCATCCAGAGCTGAGCGTACGCTCGGCGGGGACCAGTCCCAAGGCCCGTAAAACGATTGGCCCAGCGGATCTTCGTTGGGCCGATGTTATTTTGGTCATGGAAGATAAGCATAAGCATCGCTTAATGGCCGACTATGGCCGTTTGTTGCAGCACAAGCAGGTGCATGTCCTTGATATTCCCGATGACTATCAGTACATGGACCCAGAGTTGGTTGAAATACTGCAAACATCCGTTGCCTGCCTTCTGGAATTAACCAATTTTTAATCAACTAACGTCAGTCTAAATGGGCGTCTTTCCTATATGATGGTTCGTTCAACTATTGAACCGTTGCGTGGGACTGACCATGAAAATGACGAATCTTCTTGAAAGGAAGTTGATTGGCGTGGACCCATTTTGGGTCGTCAGAATCGATTATTCTCCTTTGACCGCAAAATTGTGTCTGGATCTCACGCCAGAGCCGGAATCCGGCATCGTTACCCGCAGAGCGATTTTTTCCGGCGTCACCACGTGCAAGACAGATTATTTTGACGCTGTCGGCGATGCTGATTACATGCCCACTGTCATTGGCGTATTAAGTGCGCAGAAAGGCGCGCAACAAAAGATTGTCGTTACCACGGACGCCTTTGAAATGACCTTTGACTGCGCGGGAGAGCCCGAAATCGAGGTCTGATTTCACAAAATTTTTCCCGCCATGCACATTTGAGACTGTTTGTCAGCCCTTATAATTTTCGGTTATCTCTTTATAATGTTCGGCCCTCTCGGAGGTGTGTCTTCGAGCAGGAAAACGAAGAGTGTGCGGCAACGAATTTGAGGTTTTTGGTGATAGTTTTTACTGCTACCGATCAAGTTACGGGGAAAGTTTTTGCGGGCAGCACCCGCAGGTCATTGGAGGATCATTGGGGGCATTTGTTAGTCCAGGAATCCGAAGGCGCGATGGGAGAGTTCTTTGAAACTCTGCGGTCCAGCGGCGCGGACTCTTTCAAAATGGAAGAGTGGGGCTACTCTGACAACCCTAAAGAACTTCGGGAAATGTTGGCTGAAGCGATGGAAGCGCTGGGCGCCAGGGCAATCAAAGTCACACTGACTCGGCCAGAGAACAAATCCAAACCATCAATGGACCTGATGAAAGAGTTGGAAGCATTGAAACAGGAAATGTCGGACGGCTCTGACGATCCCGACTATACGCCGAAGAAGAAAGAGGCTGTGGTTAAGCCGGAAGCTCCCAAGACTGTCCCTAAAGCGGAACCGAAACCACTGCGTCACACCGCTTCCACCCGTGAGGCGGAAGAGATGCGCGCATTGATCGCCGGTATCGAGGCCCGCCGTCGCGGTGGGACCAAAGCGGGGCAAAAGGCGGCGAAGAAAGCTGGCGCCGCTGGTCTGGCGAAAGCGGCCAAGTCTGCGTCTGGCGCAGCTGAAAACGCTGCCCCAGTCAGCCGTCCCAAGCTGTCTGAAGGCCGTACGGGCTCCGCTGCGAAGGAAAAACGCATTCGTGAAGCGATTGCGGCTGAGAAAGCGGAATTGGAAGCGCAAAAGCGTAACCAGGCTTCTGATGAGGCTAAAGAGATGCGCGAGATCATGGCGCGTTTGGATCAGCGCACCAAGGAAACGGCGCGTATCCATCGTCGTCTGTAATTCTGTAGTACAGCGCATTTTAAGCAGGGCTCTGTGATCAGCAGGCCCTGCGACCTCTCATTAATATTCTCAATACCTTCTCTTCCCTATCTAAATAGTAAGTAGTAAGCAACAGCGTTATCTTGTGCTGACCTGTCCCACCCGTCTGCGTCTTTTTTAGTGGCTACTTTGTCGCTAACGGTTCTGATGTTATGATGCCGCCTCCCCGCCGTTAGGCGGAGGAACAACAATGACGGAAACATCAATGGAGGTGTGTCATGCGTACCAAATACGAAGAAATGCTGTGCTTTCGAGGTCACCAGTAAGCGCAGAAAAGGCTATCCATCTGAAACGCAGGTGAAGCGCGGCTACAGAGTCGTTCATGGAGACAAAGATCTGCATGAGAAGCTGGGGAGAAATGATCCCTGTCCCTGTGGCTCACGGAGGTTATTTCAAGCAATGTTGTCTTAAGTCAGGTTGCTTTCGACGGCGTTAACCGAGACGACTATTTCCGCTAAGCAGGCGCTTGCGACCTTGATGTCGACAAGCGCGCAAAATCAAACTTACCTCAGCCATCGCCGCCGCACATTTTATGCGGGGCGATGGCCTCCAGATACTTCTCTATCCCAGCTATTTTCTACTGCATTGACCCTTTGAGCGTGAGCGGGGTACATTGCCTGCAGCGATATTTGATTTACAGCGTTATGGCGGTGGCGTATGAGTCTGGATTCTTATTTGATGTTTGTGGCGGCCTCTTTGATCGTGGTGATGATCCCCGGACCTTCCGTCATGCTGGTGGTCAGTCAGGCGTTGTCGTCAGGGAAAGGCTCTGTCACGCCTTTGGCGGCGGGCGTGGGGTTGGGAGATCTGGTCGCTATGACGCTATCCTTTCTCGGGCTTGGCGCCATTCTGGCGGCTTCCGCCCTGACGTTTACTATTTTGAAATGGGTCGGCGCACTGTATCTGGCCTATTTGGGCGTGAAAATGTTTCGCGCTTCAAGCTCACTGACTGCTGAAGACGGACAGGTCGCCGATGCGAGCGGACGCAGCCAGTTCATCAGCGCATTCATCACCACAGCGCTTAACCCCAAAAGCATTATCTTTTTTATCGCTTTCGTACCGCAGTTTGTTTCCACTGAGGCTGCACTGGTTCCGCAATTCTTCATACTCGGCGCGACTTTCCTGGTGCTGGGCGTACTTAACGCCGCTATGTATGCGCTGTTCGCCGGCAAGTTACGCTCCATGCTGCGCAACCCTAAAGCCTTGCAACGTTTCAACCGTGTGGGCGGCTCCCTGCTGGTCGGCGCCGGAGTGCTAACCGCGGCGACGAGACATGGGTAGGACTGTAACCCGATGCCCCCCGATCTCATTTTAAAGTCAGCCTTTGTGGCGAACCCAGACGCGCTGTTCGGCGAACTGAAAAATAACGTGTGTTGGGATGAGCGCATTAAAGCGAGAAAAACCGCCAGTTATGGCGTTTCCTATGATTATTCGGGCATGACCTATCCACAAACGGAAATGCCGGAAAGCTTGGCGTCGATATGCCGTGATATTGAGACGGCCCTCGGCTTTCGCCCCAATAACTGTTTGCTCAACTACTACCCTGACGGCGACTCATCCATGGGGTATCACTCCGATTCGGCGGAAGAGTTGGCGCCGGGAACCGGCGTGGCGATTATTTCTTTGGGCGCCGAGCGGCGCATTTCCTATCGAAGTAAAGCGGATAAGGCGCATGTTGTAACCTATATGCTTGAACATGGCGCGTTACTGTATATGGACAAGGGCGTACAGGACCGCTGGATGCATGCGATTCCCAAAATGCCGGGCGTGGGGGAGCGCATCAGTCTTACATTCCGACTCATTCTCAAATAAGGAACCTTGGCATGCAGTCAATTGGAACTGCGTCATCCTTGTGGCGCTATCCGGTTAAATCCCTTCTGGGAGAAAAACTCGATGCTCTGGCGCTTGATGGACGCGGTGTGGTCGGCGACCGCATATTCGCTGTCCGCAATGCGGCAGGTAAATTTGGCAGCGGCAAGAACACCAGACGCTTCGCCAGAATGGAAGGGCTTTTGACGATGAGCGCGAGTTGGGACGCCGGCTCGGTGTCGTTGCGACTAGCTGATGGCCGGGTCATGTCGAACGACCATCCCGATCTGAATCAGGCTCTTTCCTCAGTATTGGATCAGGAGGTAGAGTTGGTGCGAGAAGCGGCTGTATCGCACCTTGATGCGGGGCCTGTACACCTGATTTCCACTTCTGCGCTTAATTGGTTGCGAGGACTACTGCCTGAGTCTTTTATCGACGAGCGACGTTTTCGTCCTAATATTATACTGTCGACCTCTGGCGTTGGCGTGATTGAGCACGACTGGCTGGGTAAGACTCTTTCCTTTGCCGGCGGGCTGCGTCTGCACATTACCGGACTGACTGAACGGTGCGTCATGACGGGAATGCGGCAGTCAGATTTGCCCGATGATCTTATGATCACCAGGACGATTGGCGAGCTTATGCAGTTTAATTTCGGCGTATATGCCCAGGTGATGGAGCCCGGTATTCTACGGCAAGGCGAACACGCATTTTTAGAATGATTTCTCTGCGGGCCATGACTGAAATGAAAGTATCCGCACAGGATAAGGAAGCTACGTCTAAACTTTTCTTGTCATTCATTAAAACGGGAAGGCGCGACGCAGGAGGCTTCGTCCTATCCTCAACGTAAGAGGTAAGCGTCATGGGGTGGTTGGCGGCGGGAGCGGTTATTGTCTTTATACTCTATCGTGTGCTGCTTAGTCGGGCGCGACGACAAGCCCTGCAGGCATTTCAGTTTCCCCGTAGCATAAAGAGCAAAGTCCAGAACAAATACCAGCATCTGAATGACTCGCAGTTAGAGATGGTTATGACGGGGCTGAAGGAGTATTTTGCGCTCTGCCAGCTTGGCGGTCGGCGCATGGTGGCGATGCCCTCGCAGGCAGTGGACGTGGCTTGGCACGAGTTCATATTGTTCACCCGCGCTTACGAGCAGTTTTGCCAGAAGTGTTTCGGCCGGTTTTTACATCATACGCCCGCCGAAGCCATGCAAAGCCCCACCCAGGCGCAGAGCGGCATCAAGACCGCATGGCGGTTGGCCTGCCATAAGGAAGGCATTGATCGTCGTAACCCAAACCGATTACCGATGATTTTCTCAATGGATCACGATTTACAGATTCCTGATGGCTTTGTCTACAGCCTCAACTGCAAAGGTCCGGGCGGCGTGGGCTATTGCGCCAGTCATATTGGCTGCGGCTCCGGTTGCGCCGGCGGCGGAGATAGCGATGGCGGCGACGGAGGATGCGGAGGCGGTTGTGGAGGAGATTGAGATCATGAAAAGCAGTACGTCTGCGCCCTTATTTTTTCTTGAGGGTGTGGTTCCAGCAAGGCACGGGGAGGTTGAGGATTGGTGGGCTCGATTGGGCGATTCTTTACAAAGCGAAATTATTGCTTTTTGGCAGGGAGATGCAGACTCGCCTTTGCAGAAGACTATCGCCAACGTCAGGGAATATTTGGTCGTTAGCAGGCTGCATGAAGAAAATGAGCAAGATGCAGAGTTGGAGTTGGATTACCCAAACAGAGAGTTCTATGAGTATTTGGTGAATCATGAGATTTACCTGGATGTGTTCGACAAGCGTTTTCATATTTGCAGGGCGCATAAAGCGATACGCGAAAAACTATTGTTAGGCCGCCTGCCTACTGACTTTGTTTGCCCGTTTATGCGCTCAGAGTGTGTTGTGCGTCAGGCGCTGGAGCGGTTTGGAGGCGGAGATATTCGCTTACGTCTGAGGAAACGCGGGGAAGCGCAAAAGTAAAATCAGGGGGCTGGACCGGGCGTTAGAGCTTTCCGCCTTTCTCGCGTAAGCGCCCCCTTATCCCGCTTTCGCCTCGACGTTCTGCGTCTCGACATTGTTTTCCGTCAGCCAGTCGCGCACTTTCTCCGCGATTTCCTGCTCCGCCTCCACACTTGCTTGCTCCAGCTTCGGCAGGAATTTTGCGCCCACCAGGGAGGCGCCCAGCGAGGCAATTACGCTGAGCCAGCCGGTGACGCCTGGACGGACACAGCCGAACACTCTCGCCAAACCGGGAATTTCCACTATCGCCACCAGCATTGCCGCAGCGCTGATCGACGCCAAGGCGACTTTGCGCGAGCCTTTGCCGGCCATAATGGTTTGCGTGAGTTGTGAGCCGATCAACGTCAGCAGAGCGACGGTCGACGCATGATCCGGTCCCCGCAGCAGACGGTCGACAGCCCAGGTGACGACGGTGACGCCGCCGGTCAAGCCTGCGCGCCATTGAATTTCCCGGGTCAGCGCGACGCCCAGGGATGCTTCCGGGCCTTCTTCCAATAACTGGCGCGCTTTCAATTTGGTGGGTTTGCGCAGAGCTACTGCGAGAGCCGGGACGGAATCGGTCAATAGATTGATCAGTAATAGTTGCCGCGCATTTAATGGCGAGCGTCCTTCCAGCAGCCCGGCGATCAAGGTAAAGCCGATCTCTCCCAGATTGCCTCCGACCATCAGGCTTACTGCATCGCGCACGGCGGTCCATAAAGCGCGTCCCTCCAGCACTGCGGTGACGATGGTTTCTATACGGCCATCCACCACCAACAGGTCCGCCGCTTGTTGGGCGGCCACACTGCACTCCGCGCCCAGGGCGATGCCGACTTCCGCCAGCCGGATCGCCGCGGCGTCGTTGGCGCCGTCTCCGGTCATGCCAACCACTTCGCCGCAGCTCTGCAGAGCGGTGACGATGCGCGCTTTCTGCGCGGGAGAAACGCGGGCGAACACGGATACCTGCGACGCCGTCTGCGCCAGTTCCTGATCGTCCATAGCATCTATCTGAGCTCCGGTGAGCACGGCGTCGCGGCCGTCCATATGCAGGTCGCGGGCGATGGCTTCCGCCGTCACCGGATGGTCGCCGGTAATCATTTTTACTTTGACGCCGGCTTCCCGCAACAGATTGAGAGCGTCTCTGGCGCTCTCGCGGACCGGGTCCGCCAGCGCCAGAAAGCCGCGAAATATGAGGCGTGAGACTTTGTCCCGGTTGAGAGTAAGACTGCGCGCCGGACGTTCCGCCACCGCCAGAATGCGATAGCCGCGGCTTGCCAGCGAATAGGCCAGTTCAGTCAGCTTCTTGCGGTTTTCGTCGTCGAGGACGGTGATACGGCCATCCGGCTGCCGCCAGCGGTTGCAGCGCTCCAGCACAATTTCCGGCGCGCCTTTGACGCACAGGCGTTTGTTTTTGTCCTGTTGGTACAGTGTGGCGTGATAACCACGCTCGGACTTGAACGGCATCTCTTTGACGCGGTTCCACTCATGCATCGCTTCGCGCAGGGAGGGAGCATGAGTCAACACCGCTTCGCCGATCACGCGATCGGTGACATGCGCAGTGTCTTCGTCACCGCTGCCGTGCGGGCTGGCCAGCATTGCGATGAGCAGCACCTCGCGGGCGAGATCGTTGAGGTCCTCAACGGAGACGATTTCCTCGTCGATGGCCACCAACCTGAGCGCCAGCGAGCCTTCAGTGAGAGTGCCGGTTTTATCTGCGCACAATACGGTCATGCGCCCCAGCGCCTCGATCGCGCGAGGATTGCGGGCCAGGGCTCCTTTTTCTCCAAGGCGGCTGGCGGAAGCCAACTGCGCCAGGGTGGCCATAATTGGAAGGCCTTCCGGTACAGCCGCCACCGCCAGACTGACGCCGGAGCCTATCACTTCCTTCACCGGTCGTCGCCGGGAAAGTCCCGCCAGCAACAGGGCGATGCCGGAGAAAGCGGCGATAGGCAGCGTCATGTCAGTGAGCTGATCCAGACGCTTTTCCACGCCATTGCTGGGGGGCTCCGTCAAGTAATGGCTGCGGCGCGCTTCGGAGCGGGAGCGCTCCGTCACCACTACGGCTTCCACTGTCCCTTGCACCACGGTGGCGCCTTCGAACAGCATGGACGAGCGCTCCGCCAGGTTGGGACTGAAACTGGGCGCAGTGTGTTTTTTTACCGGCAGAGATTCTCCCGTCAGCGAGGACTCATCCATTTCCAAGGCCTCAGCCTTCAATATACGCGCGTCCGCCGGCGCCACATCGCCTGCGGTGAGGGTCAGCACATCTCCGGGGCGCAACGCTTTCGCTGGTCCTTCCAGGTACTCTTCGCCGCGCTGGAAGGTATAGAGTTGCGCGGCGCTCATGCCTAATTGTTGCAATTGCTGCTCGGTCTTGCGGCGTTGCAATCCGCCTATCAACCCATTCAAACCTACCACGGTCCCAATCAGCAGCGCGTCTCCGACCGCCCCGGTAAATATCGCCAGCCCTGCGCCAGTGAGCAGTATCGGAACCAGGGGAGTGGTCATTTCCTCCAGCCATAACCGCCATAGGGGTTGCGGCGCGGCGCTTTGCTCCAGCGCCACAGGCAGCGGCTCCCGCTGTTGCAGTCGTTCCAATACGGCTTCCGCGTCCATTGCGTGCCAGGGCGTGCTGTCATGTCTCAGACTCAGCGGCAGTTCAGATACGTTTCGCGCCAGGCGATAGCTGTTCAACATGGCGCAGAGGGAGGCCAGACTGGCGGCCAGACGCACCCGTTTAAGCATGCGCCGGTCCATTTTTTCCAGCGACAGGATCAAACCGCTGAAAGCGTCGATCTTGGCCAATTCCACGCTTTGCGCCGCCATTGTGCGGGTCTGGGCGATAGCGGATAGCAGCCGCCATATCGTATCCAGAGGCGTAGACGTCAATATATGGGCGCCGAAGGGCCAGGGTTCTCCTTCTTTAAGCAAGCCGACCGCGAGATCGGCTTCCGGCAGCAACGCGGAGCCTCCGATCGCCATCACCGACTCGCCGCGGCGTTGATATTCACGGATACGCTCGCGGACCGGCTCCTTGTCGGGGTTCAAAACAGTCACTTTTAGTTCCAGGGCGCGCATTCTGGACAATACCGATTCCAGGGTATGGTCGGTCACCTCCTGTACCAGGACGGCGGCGCAGATGCGATTATCGCGAGTCACTATACGCAGGCTGTCCAGTGGCTGGGAGGTCGCCCTCCACCATTCGCGCAGGCGTGGGGGGACCTCTTGTTCCTGTTCTGGTGTGCGCCATTGGTAGGTGCGGCCTTTCCATTCGACAGCGGGCTCCGTCAGGAGTCCGTCAAGCACCGCCACCGGCGTGCGATGCCGGCCGCTGTGGCGGGTGGCGGTTACCGCCGGGCGTTGAGTACGGAACAATTCTTCATCCAGCGCCACTCGGTCAATGCGATCCAGACGCTCAAGAACCGACGGCTCTTCCAGCAGCAGAATGTCCGCCTTCGCCATACGTTGCGCCAGGGCCAGGCAGAATGCTTTGCGTCCGCGGTGAGCCGGGCGTGGTAGAGAAGAGAAAAAGGTCGATGCGGACTGCGTCAGGTCGTGGGTGAACGCCATCCCAGCGCTGAACGCCGCCAGCGCCAGCTTTTCCGCCGTATCTTTATATTTTTCGATAGGCCCGTCCGGTAATGGCCGGGGGCGCTGAGGCGCAGGCTCCGCTCCCCGCCTCAGTTGCTCGATCTGCTGCAGACAGGCGTCGCGCAGTTGATCCCAGGATTGCTGGCGGGCTTCTTCCGCGCGCCATTGCTGCAAGCGCAGCGCCATGTCCACCAACGAGCCCGACCAGCCATGGCTGAAGGACTCACCGACAGCGTTCATAAAACGCAACAGCAACTCGGTGTTTTCCGAACCAAGCATATGATCCAGCGGCTTGCGCAATGGCGACGTCTGCTCCAGTAAAATGCTGACGGCGGACAGGTCTGTGAAAAAGCGAAAAGTACGGCCGCTGACTTTACCGAACGTCATCCCCGCGCCCATGGCGGAGAGATCCAGGCCCAGCTCCAGCAACGCCCGGTAGCGGATGGTCATTTCTTCCGGAAAACGCGTGTCCGTTGCGAAGAGGTTACGATGCAGCCCGTAGGAGCGCTCCAGCTTTTCCACCGTCTCCAGCGCCGCCTTGCGGCTTTCTTCGCCGGCATTTGCACGCTTGACGGCGAGACGGTCCAATTCCGGGATATACCAGGCGTGCAGGCAATGCCCGGACTCTACGAGTTCGCGCTCCAGGCTGCGCAGGAATTCCGGGGAGTTGCGGCCGCCTTCACGCAACTCCAACAACAGCCAGGGACCATAGATGGACTCCTGGCGAACCTGCCCGAGAGCCTGTCTCAGGAGATGGCCTGGGAGGGGAAGGCGCCAACGTTTAAACATGATCAAACACTCCCTTTTTGAAACACATTGCTTTTATCTCAACCCGGGCTCTCAGTGGAGATATGGCGGTCTGGAGCGAATTCGGCGCTGCGCGCCGCTTTTCTAGTCCTGGGCCAGCCTGTTTAGCCTTGCGTCAACACGGCCCGCAATTGCATGGCTTTTTGGGCGCGCGCCCTGCTTCGTCATATTCGCCCTGGTCGCCCCGTCGGGTCCGTGGAGCCGCAGATAGATCAGATTGGCGGTTACTTTCACGGGCGCCAGAAAACCGTTCAGATCATGAATACAAAACGCCGCGCGGTAATCCGCCAGCAGGTCGTAAGTTTCTTGCGTATACCAGATTGGGTCGCGGAACTCGAAGGCGTAACGGAAGTCCCGGCTCAGCGCTTGTAGAAATTCTTTCAGCCGCCGCCCGTTAAAGCGCCAATGCGGCGGTAGTTGGAACAATATCGGGCCCAGTTTGTCTTCCAGGGCAGAGATGCGCTCCAATAAAGGAGGCGCATGACGCTCAGGGTCTTTGAGCTTTTTCATATGAGTGATATACCGGCTGGCTTTGACGCTGAATAAGAAGTCGGGAGGGGTGGCGTCGCGCCATTGCAGCAATGTCCGCTGCGGGAGCAGGTGATAAAACGAGCTGTTGAGCTCCACCGCGTCAAAGTGACGGCAATAGTATGAAAGCATTTCGCCGTCAGGCAGATCTTGAGGATAAAAGGGGCCGCGCCAGTGAGTATAAGACCATCCTGAAGCGCCTATGCGGACGCCATGAGCGTCGTCTCTCTGTTTCATGCCTCCCTTCCGCATGCGACATTTTTCCCGGATCTCAGCCTACAACCATAGCAGGATTGTCGACAAAAAAATGCCCGCAAAGCAAACTTAAACTCGTTTTCATCCGTTGGCGGCGACGGAGGATGCGAAGACGGCTGTGGAGGAGATTGCGCTTGCAGACCCAAATTGCAGGCAAAAAAAGAGCAGGGTGGAATGGGGACTCCGGAACCCTGCTAAATCACTCAGATTGCGAGTGCGAGAGTGTGATCGAAAATGAGGAGACCGGGTTAGACGCGGCCTCCTGCTAAAGTGGATAAAAAGCGTTTGGGACCCTTCATCCTTACTGAATAGAACCGCCTACGCGCACGATCTTCATCGTATTGGTGCCGCCCTGTGCGTTGACGTAGTCGCCCTTGGTAAGGATTACCAGGTCGCCGTCGGTCACGACATTGCGTTTCACCAGCTCGTTCACCACCAATTGGTTGATCTCTTCGTTGGGATGTTGATCCGAATCGAAGGGAATGGTCTGCACGCCGCGGTATAGAACGACTTTGTGCTGGGTTTCATGGTGGCGCGAGAACGCGTAAATCGGCAGGGGCGATTTGATGCGCGACATCAACAGCGGCGTAGCGCCGGTTTCCGTCATACAAATAATCGCCTTCACGCCTTTGAGATGGTTGGCCGCATACATCGCCGACAGGGCGATGGATTCATCAATGCGGGCCATTCCCTCATGAATACGGTGTTTGGACTGATGCGTGGACGGATGTTTCTCCGCGCCAACGCAGATCCGCGCCATGGCTTCCACCGCCTGCGCCGGATACTGACCCACGGCTGACTCGGCGGACAGCATGACTGCGTCGGTGTAATCCAGCACCGCGTTGGCGATGTCGGATACTTCCGCGCGAGTCGGCATGGGGCTGCTGATCATGGACTCCATCATTTGCGTCGCAGTGATCACTACCCGGTTCAGGGTTCTGGCCCTGGCGATAATATGTTTCTGTACGCCAACCAGCTCCGCGTCGCCGATTTCCACCGCCAGGTCGCCACGAGCGACCATGACCGCGTCGGAGGCCAGGATAACGGCGTCCAGTTGTTCGGGATTATGAACCAGGTCGGCGCGTTCAATTTTGGCCATCAGGCTGGCGTTAGAGCCTTCCGCCTTCAGCAGCGCGCGCGCTTCGTGCATGTCTTCCGGGGTGCGTGCGAAAGAGACTGCGACATAGTCCGCGCCCAGCTTGGCGGCGGTCTTGATGTCCGCTTTGTCTTTATCCGTCAGCGCGTTGGCGGAAAGTCCACCGCCTTTCTTGTTCAGGCCTTTGTTGTTGGACAGTTTGCCGCCGATAATCACGCGACAGATAATTTCCAGTCCGACAACCTGCTCGACTTCCAGTTCCAGGCGACCGTCATCCAGCAGGAGAGTGTCTCCGGCGGCGACGTCATTCACCAACTGTTCGTAGTCGATGCCGACCCGATCAATATCGCCGGCTTCTTTATCCAGGCGAGCGTCCAGTACAAAACGCTGGCCTGGCGTCAGGGTGACTTTGCCGTCGACAAATCGAGCGATGCGCAGCTTGGGGCCTTGCAAGTCGGCAAGAATGGCGACAAAACGATTTTGCTTGCGCGCGAGTTCGCGCACCAGTTCCGCACGGGCGATGTGCTCAGCGGCTTCGCCGTGGGAAAAGTTGAGCCGGACAACATCGACTCCCGCCTTGATGATGGACTCCAGCGCCTCAGGTGAACTGGTGGCTGGACCCAGTGTGGCGATTATTTTGGTGCGACGTAACATATCTCTACCTCTCGTATGAACCGGATTATCTGGCGACCTTCATCAGAGCCAGCGTGTTGTCCAGCATACGGTTGGAGAAGCCCCACTCGTTGTCGTACCACGCCATGACTTTTACATGGCGGCCTTTAACTTTGGTTTGGCCTGCGTCAAAGATGCTGGAGAACGCCGAATGGTTGAAGTCGGCCGATACCAGTTTCTCTTCGTTATAGTCGAGAATTGCTGATTTCGCAGCAGCTTCCCGCATGATTTGGTTGATTTCTTCTTTGCTGGTGTCTTTGCCTGCGATGAAAGAAAAGTCCACCAGAGAAACATTGATGGTGGGGACCCTGACCGCCATGCCGTCCAGTTTGCCTTCCAGTTCCGGCAACACCAGGCCAATCGCCGCAGCGGCGCCGGTTTTGGTGGGGATCATGGACTGGGTGGCGGAACGCGCGCGGTACAGGTCCGAGTGGTATACGTCAGTGAGTTTTTGATCGTTAGTATAAGAATGAATCGTTGTCATCAGGCCGCTTTCAATGCCTACCGCCGCCTGCAGAGCCTGAGCGACCGGCGCCAGACAGTTGGTGGTGCATGATGCGTTGGAAATCACCTGATGGTCCGCGCTGAGAACATTTTCGTTAACGCCGAAAACCACTGTGGCGTCTACTTCAGTTCCGGGAGCGGAAATAATCACTTTCTTGGCGCCGGCTTCAATGTGACCCATGGCCTTGGGCTTGCTGGTGAAGAAGCCTGTGCACTCGTAGACCACGTCTACGTTCAGGGCTTTCCAGGGCAGCAGCTTAGGGTCTCTTTGCGCGCTGATGGAGATGCGGTCGCCATTGACGGTCATGGACTCTTCGTCATGGCTGACTTCACCGGAGAACCGCCCGTGAACTGTGTCATACTTGAACAGGTGAGCGTTGATGGCGGCGTCGCCTAAATCGTTGATAGCGACTACCTGAATGTCTTTGCGATAGTTGTTTTCATAAAGGGCGCGGAGAACGTTGCGTCCAATGCGACCAAAACCATTAATAGCAACTCGAATCGTCATGCCAATCCTCCAGGTGGGGAATTTTTTGTTTTCACATGTAGTAAATATAACAAAATAATTTCCGTAATGGTACGGTCATGTCGTGATTTTGATCAATTAATCTTGTAATATTACCAAATAATTGGTTTTTTCCTCGTCAGGCTTGGAGTTACCTGCGTATCAGCGCAGCCGCCCGGCGTACTATTGGGACAAACAGACGAACATATAAAAGAGCGATCAGCTATGCACCCGACTGTAGACAGAGTTACCCGACGCATTATCGAGCGCAGCAAAGCCACCCGAGCAGCCTATTTGCAGCGCATGGAGAACCTGAAAAACAATAAGCCGCAGCGCAAAACCCTGGCGTGCGGCAATCTGGCGCATGGTTTCGCGGCCTGTACGCAGTCGGATAAAGATGTGCTGCGTCTGATGAATCAGGCCAATGTCGCAATTGTTTCCGCCTACAACGACATGCTCTCCGCGCATCAGCCCTACGAAACCTATCCCGAAGTAATCCGCAATGCGGTGCGGGAAATGGGCTCCGTGGCGCAGTTCGCCGGCGGCGTGCCCGCCATGTGCGACGGCGTGACGCAGGGGCAACCGGGGATGGAGCTGAGTCTGTTCTCTCGCGACACCATCGCCATGAGCACGGCGATTGCGCTCAGCCACAATATGTTCGACTCCGTCCTTCTATTAGGTATTTGCGACAAGATCGTTCCCGGCCTGTTGATCGGCGCACTGAGCTTTGGTTACCTCCCTTCTATATTGATTCCCGCAGGTCCAATGCCGTCTGGCCTGCCTAATAAAGAGAAGCAGCGTATTCGTCAGCTCTACGCCGAAGGCAAAGTGGGCAAAGATGAACTGCTGGAGTCGGAAAGCCAGTCTTATCACAGCCCGGGCACCTGTACTTTCTATGGCACAGCCAACAGCAACCAGTTGCTGGTTGAGGTCATGGGCCTGCATCTGCCTGGCGCGGCGTTTACTCATCCCAACACCCCATTACGGGAGGCGCTGACCAAAGAAGCGGCGCAGCAGGCGGTGCGCTTGTCCGCGCCCAATGGCGGGACTCTGGGCATGGCGGATATGGTGGACGAAAAGACCATCGTTAACGCGTTGGTGGCCTTGTTGTCTACTGGCGGCTCCACCAACCACACTATGCATTGGGTGGCGATTGCCCGGGCGGCGGGAGTGATTATCAACTGGGACGATTTCTCAGAACTTTCCGACGTGGTCCCCTCGCTGACGCGGATTTATCCGAATGGTCAGGCGGATGTGAACGCATTTCATGAAGCGGGCGGAACGCCTTTCCTTATTAAGGAACTGTTGGGCGCGGGTCTATTGCACGACGATGTGGAAACTGTCGTGGGCAAGGGCCTGAGCCGCTATGCGCAAGGACCGGTGTTGCAGAACAACGCACTGGTATGGAAAGACGCGCCGGCGGAAACTCTCAATCCCGCCGTACTGAGCTCGGCGGCGGAGCCGTTTTCCCCCAATGGCGGCCTGAAGGTGTTGTCCGGCAATTTGGGACGCGGCGTCATCAAAGTGTCCGCGGTGGCGGAAGAGCACTGGGTGGTGGAAGCGCCAGCGGTGGTGTTTGACGATCAAAACGACCTGGGCGACGCTTTCAGCAGCGGCAAACTGAATAAAGACTGCATTGTGGTCGTGCGCTTCCAGGGCCCGAAAGCCAATGGCATGCCGGAGCTGCATAAACTGACGCCCTACCTGGGCGTGTTGCAGGACCGGGGCTTCAAGGTGGCGCTGGTGACGGACGGACGCATGTCGGGCGCCTCCGGCAAAGTGCCGGCGGCCATCCACGTATATCCGGAGGCCGCTAACGGCGGTCCTCTGGCGAGAGTACGCAATGGCGATCTAGTGCGTCTGGACGCGCGTAAAGGCGTATTGGAGATACTGACGCCTGCGGAAGAGTTCGACGCCCGTCCGTTAGCGACGGCGAATCTGAGCGCGAATGAACTTGACTATGGCCGCGAGTTGTTCGGTATGATGCGCCGTCAAGCCAGCCATGCGGAAGCTGGCGCGTCTAGTTTCTGGAGTAGCGTCGATGAGTAAAGCGCAATACGCCCTGGTGGGCGATATTGGCGGCACCAATGCGCGTTTCGCGCTGGTGGCCCGGGATAGTTTCGAGCTGGAGCACATCCAGGTGCTTCCTTGTAATGATTACGCCAATCTGGATGAAGCGGTGCGGGATTACCTGGCCCATCATCCAGAAGCTGAAGTTCATGAAGCCTGTATGGCGTTCGCCTGTCCGGTGCACGGCGACACTATCAAAATGACCAACAATCACTGGACTTTCAACAAGGCGGACATGCAGGCCCGTTTGGGCTTTGATACGTTCAAGTACGTTAATGATTTCACCGCTATGGCCCTTGGCACTCTGCACGTGGCGGACGAGCGCTTGCAGAAAGTCGGCGGCGGTGAGGGCAAAGACGGCGCAGCCAGATTGGTGATTGGTCCTGGTACAGGATTGGGCGTGTCTGGTCTCGTGCGCACCATGACGGATTGGGCTCCGTTGTCCACGGAAGGCGGTCATGTTGATTTTGCGCCGACGGATGAAGTGGAAATCAGTGTGCTGCGAATCCTGAAAGAGCGTTTCGGGCGCGTATCCGTTGAGCGGATTCTGTGCGGCGAAGGCTTGTTGAACCTGTATCGCAGTCTATGCGAGATCGATGGCGTAGAGCCGGCGCATACGCAGCCTTCGCAAGTCACGGAAGCGGCGCTGGCGAACAGTGACGTTATCGCTCATAAGACATTAAAACTGTTCTGCGCCATTTTCGGACGCGTAACGGGCAATGCTGCGCTGACTTTGGGCGCGCTCGGCGGCGTTTACGTGTGTGGAGGCATTATTCCCCGCTTTATTGAGTTTTTCCGCGACAGCGATTTCCGCCAGTGTTTTGAAGACAAAGGCCGGATGCGCGATTATCTCGGCGGCATTCCTGTTTATGTGGTGACGGAAACTTACACCGGGCTGCTCGGCGCAGCGGAAGCATTGAAAAACCAAGAGGTGCATTAGTGGATCAGGTGCGGGCGGAGCTGCAAGCGGCTCCTTTGGCGTTGGGAATGATGCGCCTGTTGGATTATCCGGAACTTTGTCCTGCGTCCGCGCTGGCGGCGTGGATTGAGGCGCGCTTGGAGCAGGGGCTGAAAGTATTCGATCACGCCAATATATACGGCGGCGGCGAATGTGAACGTTTGTTTGGTTTGGCGTTGCAGGCCGCTCCGGAATTGAAGGAGCATGTGCGCCTGATCTCCAAGTGCGACATCGTTCCTCCCGCCGAGGACGGTTCCTCTGACTTCGTGAAGCATTACAACACGGAAGCCGCCTATGTGATGGCGTGTGTGGATGACTCTTTGCGTCGTCTGCAAGTGGACAGCATCGACTGTTTCCTGCTGCATCGCCCAGACCCGCTGATGCCGGTGGAGAATACGGCGCGGGCGCTGGAGGACCTGCTGATGGCCGGCAAGATCAAGTCCATCGGGGTGTCTAACTTTCTGCCCGAACACTGGCGTCTGCTGGCGGACCACCTGAATGCTCCTTTGCTGTGCAATCAGATAGAGCTTTCCCTGCTGGCGAACCAATCTTTGTTTGATGGAACCATGGACGCTCTGCGGCGGGACCAGGTGCAGACGATGGCGTGGTCTCCATTAGGCGGCGGCGGATTCTCGCGGGTTCCCGCGTTGGGTGACGCCTTGGCCGCCATGTCGGCGCAAACTGGCGTGTCTGAGACCGGATTAGCCTTATCCTGGCTGAAGCGTATTCCCGGACGGCCATTGCCGGTATTGGGCTCTTTGCGTGAATCCCGCATTAATGACGCCTTGGCCGGGGTTGGCCATGAGATGTCTCGAACTGATTGGTATGCGTTGCTGGAAGCGGCTCGCGGCCACTGCGTCGCCTGATCCAGCGGCCTTGCGTCAATCTGGCGTGAGGCTTACAGGCACCTTGATGCGGCCAGCGCGCCGGTCAAGGCGCCTAACAAGTTGACCGCCATATCCTTGTAGCTCCAGTACTTCCCTGCATAGTTTTCATCGTAATATTCTTTTCCCGCGCCGAACGTCATGGCGACTCCCACGCTTAACGCTGCGCTTCCGCAATCGCTGCGAGAGCCGCTGTCCAGTTGATCGGCGGCTGCCGCGGCGATTGCGGCGGAGGCGGTGAAGTGCGCAATCTTGTCTTTCCCCAGCCAGTCGCTGGGATCTTCACGCAATGCGGCGCAGCTGCTGAGAAACAAGGCTAGCGTCAGAACGAGGGCAGGTTTTATGCAGTCGCCCATTTTACCGCCATGGCGCAATGCAGGTTCGTGGTGTCATAGAGCGGAATGACGCAGTCTTCTGGACTGACCAGCAAGCCGATTTCGGTGCATCCCAGTATCACGCCTTCCGCGCCCTGACTGGCGAGGTTCTCAATGACGCGATAATAGAAATCTCTGGATGAAGGAAGCAGTTCGCCTCGGCACAGTTCTTCATAAATGATGCGGTTGATTTCTTCCTGTTGCGCCGATTCCGGTGTGATCACTGCAATGCCGGTGGCGTCATGAATACGTGTTTTGTAGAAGTCTAACTGCATGGTGTAGCGGGTGCCCAGCAGCGCCACTTTTTTATGGCCGTTGCGCTGTAGCTCGTCAGCAGCGGCATCGGCGATGTGCAACAGAGGAATAGTGAGACGTCTCTCTACTTCCGGCGCTACTTTATGCATGGTGTTGGTGGCGATCAACATGGCCTGGGCCCCGGCGCGCTCCAGGCCAGCGGCGGCTTCCGCCAGCATTTCGGCGAGGCTGTTCCAGTCTTGTTGCGCCTGCAGGCGCTCAATTTCAGCAAAATCAAAGCTATGCATCAGGAGTTTGGCGGAGTGCAGGCCGCCCAGGGCGTCTTTAACTCCCTGATTGATGAGGCGGTAGTAGCTTTGGGTCGACTCCCAGCTCATTCCGCCCAGAATGCCCAGGATTTTCATGGTCTGTTCCTTCTGGCGTATGTTGATGATTTATAAACGGTTGAGTCACCACGCTAACGCCTGTGGCATTCTCTCGCAAGAGGATGCGGCCCGCCAGCTGAAGTTGTTTGACCTCGGGCGGGCCTGTCAGAATCAGACTTCGCGGTATTCCACTTTGTTGTCGTAAACCACCATGCGTGATTTGCCCGCCAACCAGGCGCGATCATAGGGCGAGATAAAGTAAACGCCGGTGATGAACAGGTAAAACACGCCAAACATGTAGGAGTAGGCGAATGTGGCGATGCCGATGAACAACACGGCGGCGCCCATCAGATATAACTTGAGTTCGCTGAGGTCCGTAACGGTCGCCATCTGTAGTTGCTGAAGGATAATGAACAACTTGGTGGAGATATAGACGGTGCCGGTGAAGACCAGGAACAGGAGGATGTTCGACCAAGTCACGCCGCCAAACAGGAAGTGTGCGGCGGAGAAAAATAATGAAACCTGGACCAATCGGGTAGGGGTTTTATCGCTTAATTGCATAACTGCGCTCCTTAGGCTCTGTTGATACTGCAAATACGCCCGATAAGTAAATTGGGATCGGCGGGGGGTAATGGACATTCTAGACCATAAACTCCCCCCAGGGGATTACCACTTGGTTATTAATCAGCGGCAATTTGTAAGGTTTTTTAGCCGCTCCGACGGAAGGTCTTGCTTCCGTCGGAGCCGGGAGGGAAGCGAAGGGCGCTAACGTCCCCTTTCTGCGGAGACAATGATGACGCGGTCTTCGCCGTGAGTGCGAGCGAACGCATAAGGCGCTTCGCTGAGTTTCTGATGTTGGCCTGCGCCAATGGCGGCGTGTCGGTGGCGGAACTGGCCAAGCTTGCGCCAATGGGAGAGTACGGCGTCCACGGCGCCGGCGTCGATATCCGCCCAGTTCATATCGGAGCGGGTTCCCTGACTGGGATCGGAGCCGGTGGGGCCGAAGCGCCGCAGGCTTTCGTCGCCGTAGTAAATCTGCACGGCTCCCGGCGCCAGCAATAACGCGGCGGCGACACGCTTTTGCAACTCCGGCGATTGCCTGGCCAGGGTGCTGAACAATTGCGTGTCATGGGAGGAGATATAGCTCATGACGTTGAAATCAGGATCTTTGTTCAGTTTCTCTGCGTAATCGTTGTATACCGGCTCCAGATTGGATAGGCAGTCAGCGCCCTGACGGGCGTGCTTGCGTTGGAAATCGAAGTTGATCACCGCGTCGAAACCGGCGTCGAAATAGGCGCTCTTACTGACGTCGTGAGGAAATACTTCGCCCACCATCCAGAAGGGATCACTGAAGCCCTCGCTTTCTCCATGCTGGCTGCGATACTGAGTCAAAGCGGCGGCGGCTTCTCGCTTCAACATCAGCCAGGACGCCGGCTCCACATGTTTGACGGTGTCCACGCGAAAGCCGTCAAGGCCGTAATCGCGCACCCACTTCGTGAGCCAACTGACCAGATAGTCGCGGACGGTTGCGTTGGGAAGATCACGGGCGCCGGTATCGGCCTTGCTGCGCAGAAAAGCAGGAAGGGAGACGGTCTGATCGGACTCGGTTTTAAAGTCCGGCAGGAACGCCAGCGAACCTTTGATGGGGTCGACGCCTGCGTTGGGGGGACTGTCGTAATCATAAATACCCGCCCGCACCCAGTCGCGGCCCCACCAGTCCGCCCATTTGGCGTGGTCGTAATTGATGTTGGCGTGATAGCCGTGGAAGTTTTCATTACCGCTGGATTTCCAGTCGCCCCAGCGTGGCGGCAGGTATTGTTCAAAACCGTCGAACAGGCCGCCGAAGCCGAAATCCTGCATATCCTGCAGGGTGGCGTAGCCGGGGTGGTTCATCACGACGTCGAACAGCACTCGAATGCCCCGTTTGTGGGCCTGTTCAATCAATGTCTTCAGCTCCGCCTCTGTGCCCATGTTGGCGTCCAGACGGGTGAAATCAAGGATGTAGTAACCATGGTAGCCATAGTGAGGGAAATCGCCGCGATCTCCGCCGCCCACCCAGCCGTGAATCTGCTCGAAGGGAGGAGAAACCCACAGCGCATTGACGCCCAGAGACTGCAGATAATCGAGTTTGGCGGTGAGGCCGGCGAAGTCGCCGCCATGAAAGGTTCCGATTTCCTCTGCGCCATCCGCCTTGCGGCCATAACTGTGGTCGTTATCCGTGCGCCCGTTGGCGAAGCGGTCGGTGAGAGCGAAATAGACGGTGGCGTTATCCCAGGTGAAGGGTTGTGGCGTCGCTGTGTCCGCCTCCAGCAGCATCAAGCCCTCGCTGTCGGCGGCGGGCGTCAGACTGATCTTGCCGTCTATGACCTGGGCGCGCCGGCCGGAGTAGAAGTCCCGCACCCACTCTCCCTCCTTGAAGACTGGCGCGACCTGAATGCTTTGCTCTTCTATGGCGGGAGCGCAAACCCCGGTCGATGTGGCCTGGGCGGTCGTATTTTTTACTTCGGCCGGTTTGGGCGCGGCGCGCTTAATGACGCGAAAATGCGGCTCATCCCCCTGATTCAGCAAAATCTGGTAGACGCCGGCGGTTTCTATTTGCAGGATGTAATCCCCATGCAGATCCGGCTCCAGGTCCACTTTTCGATACAACCTGACTGGCTCCGCCTCTGCTTCGCCTGCGCCGAAGCGCAAGCGGTACTCGCCGGGCTCAAATTCGCCGTAAGCCAGTCTCTGGCCGGGTTGGGGCGTTTCAAAAAACAGCCGCACCGGCGCGCCGCCGTTTATCTGCACCCAGCTCGCTGGATCAGAGGATCGCGGTTGACTGGCGCAAGCGGTGAGGAGCGTCGATAGAGACAGGGCGGGTAGCAGCACACGGGGTCTGGCCATGTTGGGAAACCTCTTGTTTTATTCTTGGATGGGCGGACCAGATGACGTTCAGGCGTCTTCAACAGACCCTAATGGAAGCAGAATAGACGGCGGGAGAGTAGGTGGAATTAGGGGGATGAGTCTACTCCCCCCCTATACGCCTATGGGATTAAAAATAGGGATGATGCGGATCTTACTCATATGGCGGAGTATCCCTAAACACATAATGCCCCCACATGGCTTGTGGACAACAACAATAACCCACAGAGAGGTAATACAATGAAAGCTTGGCGAAAGCTTGTCGGCTCAGTCGCAGCCTCATTGCTAGTGTCGGCCGGAGCGGTTTCGAGCGCGCAGGCCGATATTGAAGAAGGGAAACTGGTTGTCTGGATAAATGGCGACAAAGGTTATAACGGACTACAGCAAGTCGGCGATTGGTTTGCGAAAGATACCGGCATCGAGGTGAGCGTCGCCCACCCTGATAATGTCACTGATAAATTCCAACAGGCCGCCGCTACCGGCAACGGGCCTGATATTTTCATTTGGGCCCACGACCGTTTCGGCGAATGGGCGAAGTCCGGTTTGATCTCTCCCCTGAATCCTTCCAAGAAAATCAAAGACGAAACCGTCGATTTCACTTGGGACGCGGTGAGCTGGAACGGCAAAGTTTATGGTTATCCCATCGCGCTGGAAGCGGTCGGCCTGATTTACAACAAAGACCTGGTTCCCACTCCTCCCGCTACATTTGAAGACGTTATGGCGTTGGACAAAAAACTGGCGGCGGACGGCAAGCGCGCCATCCTGTGGGATTACAACAACACCTACTTTTCCTGGCCTCTGTTCGCTTCCAATGGCGGTTATCCCTTTAAAAAGAACGGCGCCGGCTATGACGTGAAGGACACTGGCGTCAACAACCCTGGCTCCAAAACCGCAGCGAACCTGATCAAGCAATTGATCGATCAGGGCATGATGCCGAAAGGCGCAGACTATGGCGTCATGGAGTCCAAGTTCAACAAGGGCGAAGTGGCCATGATGATCAATGGTCCCTGGGCCTGGGGCAACCTGAAGAAGAGTGGGATCAACTTTGGCGTGACCACCATTCCTTCCATCAATGGCGAGCCCGGCAAGCCTTTCACCGGCGTGCTGGCGGCGGCGATCAACTCCGCCAGTCCGAACAAAGAGCTGGCGATTGAGTTCATCGAGAACTACATGCTGAACCTGAAAGGCCTGAAGATGGTTAACGATGACGTGCCTCTGGGCGCGGTGGCCAACAAGGCCTTTATGAAGGAACTGTCCGTCGACCCGAATATCGCCGCCACCTTCAAGAATGCGGAAATGGGCGAGCCCATGCCGAACGTTCCTGAAATGGGCGCTTTCTGGTCCTCCATGGGGCCTGCGCTGCAGAACATCACCTCTGGCAGACAGACAGTGGATGAAGCGTTGGACATGGCGGCGAAGCGTATCATTCGCTAAGACCGTCAATCGGGTTCATGGATGAGCCCGCGGCCAACGCAAACACTTTCCGGTCCCGCCGGAATCGTTGCGACCTTTTTCGGCTAAGCCGGAACATGCACGACCATTATTGATCAGACGTAGCAATAGGGGCTATATACATGCTAACTCACGCCCTTTCGTCACCTGTTGTAGATAACAAGCGACCCATGACAAAAGCAGTTTTCAAGTGGGCGGCGGTCGGAGCCGTACTGTTATTGGCTCTTTATCTGACTGTCGCGCTATACGCCCAGAACCAGACCGCCTTCGCGCTGTTGTTTCTGGTGGTAATCGGTTCGGCCGCTTATATCTTCAGCAGTCCGAAAGCTTATGCACACCGCTATATTTATCCCTCCATCGCCGGCATGGTGGCGTTTATTATTTTTCCCCTGTTGTACACCGTCGGTATAGGTTTCACCAATTACAGCGCCAGTAATCTGTTGTCTCAGGAACGCGTTCTTGAGCAGCTGCTCAGCCAGCGTTTTCAGACGGGTGAAGAAAGATACGATTTTAAGCTCTATCCAACGGATGATAAGTTTGTCATGCGTCTGGAGAGCCCTGCCGGAGAAAGCTGGGCGTCCGCGCCATTCAGCTTCTCCGAACTGCAGAACAATGCATTGGCGGTGGCTCCCGCCGAGCAGGCGGCCCCGGATGCACAACCCCTGGCGATCAAAGACGTCATCAAGCTGAAAGAAGACCTGAAAAGCCTGTCCGTCAATATAGAGGGCGGCGCTTCCCTGAGTCTGGCGGGGCTGCGTAATTTCGCGCCCATGCAGTCGCTGTATGGCCTGCGCGACGACGGCAGTCTGGTGAACCAGCAGACCGGCGTGGTGTATGCGCCGAATCAGGACATCGGCTTCTACGAAGGCCCTCAGGGCGAAACCCTGTCCCCAGGCTGGACCGTCACCATCGGCTGGGAGAACTATGTGCAGGTGGTGACTGATCCCAGTATTCGCGGACCTTTCATTGAGATCTTCGTGTGGACGCTGGCGTTCGCCACCATGACCGTGCTGTTTACTCTGGCGGTGGGTCTGGTGCTGGCCAATATCCTGCAGTGGGATCAGCTCAAGGGCAAAGGCTTCTATCGCATGATGCTGATCCTGCCTTATGCGGTGCCCGCTTTTATTTCCATCCTGGTGTTCAAAGGGCTGTTCAACCAGAACTTCGGCGAGATCAACCTGGTGCTGGAGAATCTGTTTGGCGTGCGTCCGGACTGGTTCAGCGATCCGGCGTTGGCGCGCACCATGATACTGATCGTCAACACCTGGCTGGGCTATCCCTACATGATGCTGTTGTGCATGGGCCTGTTGCAGGCGATTCCCCGGGATCTGTATGAAGCCTCCGCCATGGACGGAGCCACGCCGCTGGATAATCTGTTCCGCATTACGCTGCCGCAGATCATCAAGCCGCTGATGCCGCTGCTGATCGCCAGCTTTGCATTCAACTTCAACAACTTCGTGTTGATCGCTCTGTTGACCGGCGGCGCGCCGGACATCATCGGCGCCACCACGCCGGCGGGCACCACCGACCTGCTGGTCAGCTATACCTACCGTATCGCTTTCCAGGATTCCGGACAGAACTTCGGTCTGGCGGCGGCGATCGCCACGGTGATCTTCATCCTGGTGGGTTCGCTGTCGCTGATCAACCTCAAGTTGTCCAAGATAAAGGTATAGGAGCGTTATTATGGCGATGGTGCAGCCGCGTTCAGTGCGCTATCGGGTCTGGGCGACCCACTTTGGACTGCTGTGTTTTATCGGGATCATCCTGTTCCCGCTGCTGATGGTGGTGTCGATCTCCTTCCGCACCGGCAACTTCGCAACCGGCAGTCTGCTGCCGGAGCATCCCTCTCTGGAACACTGGGCGTTGGCCCTGGGCATCCCCTATACCCAGGCGGACGGGACTGTATTGCAGCCGCCGTTCCCGGTGTTGTTATGGTTGTGGAACTCCATCAAGATCGCGGTGATCTCATCGGCGCTGATCCTGCTGCTGTCCACCACCAGCGCTTATGCGTTCGCCCGTCTGCGCTTCAAGTTCAAGGGCGTGATCCTGAAGTCCATGCTGATCTTCCAGATGTTCCCGCCGGTGCTGTCGCTGGTGGCGCTGTACGCCTTGTTTGATCAGATCGGCAACCACGTGAGCTGGCTCGGCATTGATACGCACGGCGCGGTGATTCTCGCTTCGCTGGGGGGCATGGCGCTGCATATCTGGACCATCAAGGGATATTTCGAATCCATCGACCGCTCCCTGGAGGAGGCCGCCATTGTCGACGGCGCCACCACCTGGCAGGCGTTCAGGTACATCCTGCTGCCACTGTCAGTGCCCATTTTGGCGGTGGTGTTCATTCTCGCTTTCGTCATGAACATCATGGAGTACCCGATCGCCTCCATCCTGCTGTTGGATGTGAACAACCTGACCCTGGCGGTGGGCGCTCAGCAGTATCTCTATGAGCAGAACTATTTGTGGGGAGATTTTGCGGCGGCGGCGGTGCTGTCCGGGCTTCCCATCACGCTGATTTTTCTTTATTGCCAGAAATGGATTGTGGGTGGACTCACTGCAGGTGGGGTGAAAGGGTAATCGCGCAATCATCCTCTCGTCTTCCAAATTATTCCTTGCGCGTACCCGGCCTCATGGCCGGGTCTTTTTTTGTGCGCCAGTCGAGATTTTCGAACTGGGTCTGAGTATTCCTCTCCCGCTGTGATAAATTGAATCTCCTGATAAGGAGATTCCCTAATGTTCCCGCGAATTTCGTTAATTATCGCAGCTTTATCTCTGACCGCCGGACTGGGCGGCTGCTCCGCATTTTCCAAACTGCCGGACTATATGGCGAAAGAAGACGGTCGTCCCCATGGTTATTCTGAAATTGCGTTGCCGGAAGGGGGATATCAGGTCAGTTATGAAACTTACAAGAAGTATGAACTGGTCGAAGTGGAAGAACTGGCCATTCGGCGCGCCGCAGAGTTATCGGTTGAGCAGGGCGCCAAAGGGTTTGATGTCGAGAAAACCCTGTGCTTCAAGGAATACCAATTTGATAACGTGCCGGAGCAGAATGCGTCAGGGCGCACTGTCACGCTGACTTCTGCGGCGGGTCCTGTTTCGGTGCCGGTGGATGAACCCAACTTCCCCGGTTATACCCGCACCTTTGAGGTGAGGAAGTGCTTACTTAAAATCAAGTTGCTGAAGGATCTGGACGCCCCTGGCGAAGGGGGCGGCGTAAGTTGACGCTGTCGTATGCGTCACGGGCGAATAAGGGCTGACGTCGGCGAAATGTCATCAATTGGAAATGGGAATGTTCCATAGTTAAATCATTTGACGTTTTGCCACTTTTGTTCCAGATTTGTATGCATTGTGCGCAGCCGCGAAAGCGGGCCTGCAACCGAATTAGCCAGCGGTTGGCTAGTCACTGACGATAATTGGAGCGTTTGGTTTTCGTCAGTGTGATTGCTACAGGCGCTCGTGACAAATAATGAGATGGTGAGATGAATATTTATGTTGGAAACCTGTCCTACCAGGTAACAGAAGACGATTTGCGGGAAGCGTTTGCGGCCTATGGCGATATCAGCAACGTCAATATCATCCGCGATAGAGATACCGGTCAATCCAAAGGGTTCGGTTTCGTGGAAATGTCCGACAACGGGCAGGCGGAAGAGGCGATTCAGAAGCTTAACGAAAGCAACCTGAAAGGCCGTAACATGAAAGTTAACGAGGCCCGTCCCCGGGAAGAAAAGCCAAAGCGTAATTTCAGACCTCGCCATTAATTTGTCATCGTAAGGAAAATAACCGCCTGCCAGGCATAGTCTGGCGGTGATTGTTATTCCTTGCTGAGCGATGCTTTGTAGCAGCCGCTTTCCCTCTCGTCATGGGTGGGAGAATGAGCCGCTAAGCGCGTCTTTTGCTTTTCCAAACCCGGCGTTGCGCCGGGTTTTGGCGGGTTTCTTTGTGTCGGCGAATTCATCGTATTTGCACGCCGATTTTTGCCTGATTCTGCTTTGTCAGAGTAAGGCCGTGCGGGAAGAGATGGATTAAGTCCGGACTTCGGGAAGCGTGAAGCGGGTCAGCGCCAGGATAAGCGTGTCTGCGTACAGGCTTTCGCGGCTGAGCAAGTCTCGGGTCAGCAGTCCGATTGCGCCTGTCTGTTGCTTGCTGTTCTGCGTTCCAAATAACCGGTCGTTGGCTTCTCCCAGCTCCATTCCCTGATCCATCATTTCGACGACGGCTTGTGGTAGCGGCAACGCTGCAGAGCGCGCGTAACTGATGTCGTCTCTGTGACCCACCGCCACCCAGGCGACGGCGAACAGTTGTGAGCGAATCCGGTCGACGCCGCCTTCAAAGCTCACCCAGTAATCCGCGGAAGGATGTACTTCCCGCGCCGCCTGCACCCGGTTCAAGGCGCCTTGCAGGGTTTCGTCGTCGGTGAGGGGTTGGGAAGCGACGCCGGATTCGGTTGGCGCGCCGATACACTGAATCTGCAAACCGGGAAAGCAGCGATTGAAGCCGTTGCGCGCCGCATTGACTTTGACCGGATTGACGGAGGCTACGATGACTTCCATAGACATCTCTCTGTTGAAACAAAATCGCAATTAAAACTTGTTGGTTTGCGACGAATCAAGCCATATATTCTGTTAAATGACATTCTTGCCAGGGAGAGCAATACCAGCCTGGGATACCACCGTAAGCATCGCGAAGGAGAGATTATGCAGCAGTCCCACATCAAGAACAGATTGTCCGAACACCTGTCTGTACTCATCACGCGTCTGGAAGACATCACCCGCGACCTCACGTCCGAGCATTCGGCGGATTCGGCGGAGCAGGCGCAGGAACGGGAGAACGACGACGTGCTGAATGCGCTTAAAGTCGAGACGGAAATCGAGATCAATCAGGTGAAAAAGGCCCTGCAACGGTTACAGCAGGGAGAGTATGGCGTCTGTGTCGCGTGCGGGGAGGATATTCCCGAATCCCGCCTGCAGGTATTGCCTTTCGCAGAGCTGTGCGTCAGTTGCGCCAGTAAGTCTGAATAACCGCTTCCCCGGCTTTATTTCCAATCACTCCAGGCTGAACTGCTCCAAGGCGCGGTTCAGTTTTTCGGGAGGCAGCTTCATAATCTCGGATATCTTCTGAATCAGTTGACGGTCCCCCGGATTGACCCGCAGACCCTGATGGAAGATGTCGTTGGTGGTGAAGATGGCGTTGTCGATGATCGACATAATGGAGTATTCCTGGTCTTCCGATAACCCTAATGTATTCAGAGCGAAGACCATTTGCTCGGCGGCGTTTTCGGTGGCGCTGATGATTTTATCCGCGACGTCCGCATAGCGCTTGTCGATATCCTCCAGCACTCTCTCCGCCTTGGACGTCAGTTGCTTGAGTATTTCCATCTGTAGTTCGGTGGTGCGGCGGTCGTCCAGCGCTTTCACCCGGCTGTCCATGCCCTGTACGAGATAGAACAGGTTATCCCGCAGACGTCCGCAGCGTTTTTCGTCCCCCAGCGGCATGTTTTTCACCAGCAGCGAGACTTGGTCGAAGTTGATGAACAGACGGCGTCCGGCGCTGTGCAATCGTCCCGCGTCCTGAAAGTGTCGCAGCAGACGGCTTTCCAGGTCCCGGGAGAGGCCATTGGGCTCCATGTTTTTTTCTTCGAAGCGACCGCGTATCTGCAAGCTGCAGCGCACGTCGTAATTATTCAGCGCCTGGAACAGCCGTTGTCCCAGCTCGTCGAAGTTGTTGCATTCGGCGGAGTCCAACAGGAAGTTGATATTGACGCCCATGTCGCCGCTGTCAGTCATGGCGGACATGGCGACATCATGAGTGAATTGTAATTGCGACTTGAGCTGACGGTTGGCGATCAGGTTGATGATGGCCTTGTTGATGCGGGCGATGAACTCTTCCGAAGGCGTGTTAGTGGGGATGACGTCGTCCGCCCCGGAGTTGAACAGCGCAATGGTGTCTTCGACACTGTTGTCTGAGGTCAGGCATATCAGTGGGGTATCGGCGATCTGCGTATCCTGACGCAACATGCCGAGGGTCATTTGCGCTTCTTTAAGGGGTTGCTCTATACAGAGAATGATCGCATGCCACTGGCCGCCGTTGATCTTTTCAATGGCGTCCTTCAGCTCGCTTTGTTGCAATTCCAGTAGGCTCAGGCTGGCTGTCTGCAGGGGCTCGGGTAGCGAGCCTATGACTAGACCTGCGTATTTCAAACCCATATGAAACTCCTTGCCGATGATCCGTATTCCGCTTTTTCGCATGGTTATCTCTGAAGCATAGCGCATTTTTCCGGGTTGGCTTTGATGCCGAAGCGTTGAACTTGGCGACCCTGCTTTATTTTGATCCAGGGCTATTTTTTAAACGGCGGCGGCAGGTTGTTCTATAGTTACTAAATCCACTTCTAACAGCTTTCCTGGAACCCTATGCTTGCAATGACACAGAACCTCATGGCGAAAGATCCAATCATATTGGCTGCCCTGGGAACAGGGATGGCGACGCTTTGCGCAGGCTGGCTGACGTCCGGATTGCTATCCGCCGGACTGTTTACGATATCCAGTTTGTCGTTTTTCGCCTCCTGCCTGATTTCCGACGGCAAGCAGAATGAAAGCAAAGGAGAGGAGGACCGGCAGCGACAGAGCAGCGAGCGCGATTTCCAGAACGCGGTGAAGGAAATCGACAATTACGCCAATGGGCAGTTGGCTTCCATCAGTTCGGATAATCGCGATCTGGCGGACACCATCAGTAACAACATCGAATTATTGGGGCAGGCGTTTGTTTCATTGAGCGAGCTGGCCAACCACCAGAATGAGCTGGCCAAAGAAATTTTCGAGCGGATGAAGGGCAAGAAGAGCGATCCCAAGAAAGTCGCCAGGCACGGCGGCAAAAATGAAATGATCGATGATAGTATCAGTATTGAGTTCTTCGCTAAATCCCTGGATCAGGTTATCGGAACCTATGTCGATCTGTTGGTCAGCGTCAGTGAGAAAAGCGTCAACGCGGTGCATCGCATAGAGGATATGGTCACTCACATCGACCAGATGTTCTCCCTGCTGGGCAATATTCAGGAAATCGCTGATCAGACTGATCTGCTGGCGCTCAACGCGGCCATTGAAGCAGCGCGAGCGGGAGAAGCCGGACGCGGCTTCGCGGTGGTGGCGGATGAGGTGCGACGTCTGTCGCGTACTTCCAGCGATCTCAATACGCAGATCAAGGACAAGGCCAACGAAACCAAAGACGCTATCAGCAAAGTGCGCGCGATTGTCGGGGATGTGGCTTCGCTGGACATGAAAGACGCTCTCAATGCGCGCAGCTACATCGATCAGATGCTTCACACCATGCGGGAAGTCAATGATGAAGTGAATGGCGCCGTGGGCCGCATGACTCAGCTGACCAAGGAAATTAAGCAGTCCGTGGATTCCAGCGTGCGCGGCCTGCAGTTTGGCGATATCGCCATGCAGACATGCAGCCGGATGATGGGGCGCCTGGAAGCGTTGAACAACGTCTTGCATTTACAGACGGAAGTCTGCGGTCAGAACGGCAAGTATGCGGATATCGCCAAGGTCAGAGAGCGACTGGGCTCCTTGCATAACGACACCAGCAAGCATGGCTCGACCAAAGCGGCGGAATCCGGCGCCGACATTGAACTGTTTTAATCCGGCGGACAAATAGCTTCCTTCTATGTTTGTCTGCAAACGATCAGTCAGATCAACCTCAGGGAACAGGGTGTTATGAGCATAGAAACCAAAATCACCTCGGACGGCTCCGCCGTCACTATCTACATTCGCGGGCGTTTTGATTTCAGCGTGGTGAATCAGTTCCGGGAGGCCTATGAGGCCTACAAGCAAAAGACGCATTTTTATATCGATATGCGCCAGACCGAGCATATGGACAGCTCGGCGCTGGGTATGTTGTTGAATATGCGCAGTTATCTGGGCTCCGATGCGGTCAAAATCGAAATCGTCAATTGCTCCCCCGGCATCCGTAAAATTCTGGAGATAGCGAAGTTTGACAAGAAGTTCGCCATTAGCTGAGCCATTGCGGCTTTGTGAGGGGGATGGATATGAATATTCTGGTGGTGGACGACGATATGTACAGTCGTCAACTCATGGGATTCGTATTGGAGGAAGGCGGTCACAAGTGCGAGTTTGCGGAGTCTGGCGAGCAGGCGCTGGAAATCTGGCGCGAGCAAGGCGCGGATGTGGTGCTCATGGATGTGCTGATGCCGGGCATGAATGGTTATGAAGCGGCGCGTATTATCAAGGCGGAAGCCGGACAGGACCATATCCCCATCGTTTTCCTGACCGCCCTGGATGATGACCGCGCCCTGGTGGAGTGTCTGTCCATCGGCGACGACTTTCTCGGCAAGCCGGTCAATTTCGTCACCTTGCAGGCGAAAATTCGCGCGCATTCGCGCACCCTGGCCCTGAATCGGCAGGTGGTGGAGCAGAACCGGGAGCTTGCGTACTTCCACACCAAGGTGCAGGCCGAGCACGAGATGACCCAGCACATCATGACGGCGGCGCTCAAACTCAGCGCCAAGGATGTGTACGGCATTCGCTATCATTGCACCGCCCGCTCCACCTTCAACGGCGATCTGGTGTTGCTGAAAGAAAAGCGCGACGGCGGCGCCTATGTGCTGGTGGGGGACTTCACCGGCCACGGGCTGGCGGCGTCCGTCGGTTCTATTCCCGTGGCGCAGGCGTTCAGCACGATGTGTGAGCGTAATCTCTCAGTGAGCGAGATTTCTCTGGAACTGAATAAAATACTGAGGCGCTTTCTGCCCCCCACCATGTTCTTCGCCGCCTGTCTGCTGGAGATCAACTCCACCCGCAGCAAAATCGAGTTGTGGGCCGGCGGGCTTCCGGACGCCTTTATCGTCAGCGGCGACAATAAGATTCGTCGAGTCATTCATTCCGCTCATATGCCCCTCGGGATTATGGAGATGGAGGAGTTTGAATCCTGGACGGAAACGATCTCCGTCACGGCGGAGGACCGTCTTTACATCTACACGGACGGCATCACTGAGTGTCCCAATATCGCCAATGAGATGTTTGGCGAAGAGCGCCTGCGGCAAGTGCTGGAATCTGGCGAGAATAACCTGTTTGACGCCCTGATCGCCGCGGTGCATGAATTTAATGACGATCCGGATTTACAGGATGATCTGTCCCTGGTGGAGTTGAAATGCGCGCCGCCGCCCGAGACGAAATATGAAACGCCCCCGGATGAGGAGTTGAAGGGGGAAGAGACGTCGCCTAAGTCCAATCTGCCGGAGTTTCAGTTGGAGTTGCACTGGGGGCCGGATCAACTGCGTGATTCCGACCCGCTTATGATATTGCGGCAGTGGTTGGGCAGCCACTCAGTCGTGCGTAACAGCAAGGAAGTAGTGTTCATGGTGCTGGCGGAGTTGTTCAATAATGCATTGGAACATGGCGTGTTGGGATTGTTGTCGTCACTGAAAGACGACGACGAAGGTTTTGACCGCTATTATCAGGAGCGCGGCGCCCGCCTGGAAAAACTGGAGGATGGTTACGTCAGGCTGCAGGTGCGTTTATCCAACACCCGTCCGGCGCGGATGATGGTGAGAGTCAGTGACAGCGGACCCGGCTTCTCCATCAAAGTAGAGGATCTGGATTGCAATGACGAGTCCTTCGGGCGCGGCTTGCCGCTTATCAAAGCGCTGTGCTCCGAGTTTGAGCTGGACGGAGAAAACGCTACCGTCAAAGCGCTGATTGAGTTGGATTGAACGCGTTGAGGCGACGCTTATGTCGCCTCAACGGTTAGCGGTGCGCAACGCCGAGCCGACTTCCAACTGTTCCAGCCAGTCCAGGAAGCGGCCCACATCGTCGTCTTTGAAAATGCGTCCGTGTTGCGGCGCCATGTACTTGATGTTCAGCCGCCGCACCCGGCTGATCCAATCATTCTTGGCGGTATTGGAAGGCATCCAGCGCTTGTGGAACAACTCCATATAGCGGGTGTGCTCCTTGAAATTCTCCACGAACAGCGGCGGTTGCCCCGGCTCCAGTGAGGCGCCGATGTCGCCGCTCATCAAAACCTTGAGTTCGGGGTCATAGACGTTGAAGTTGCCGGAAGAGTGCATGTAGTGGGCGGGAATAAACTGCAGATTGACGCCGTCCAGATCCAGCACGCCGCCCTCGTCCGGCAGCGCGACGTACTCAATGTGGCTCATGCCGAAATGGCGGATGAAGCCTTCCCATATCCAGGGCGCATGCAGGCGCGCTTTGGGCAGCGCCTGATCCCACAGTCCCAACGAAGAAATGATGTCAGGGTCCTGGTGGGAGGCGAACAAATCGGTGATTTCATGTATCGGCGCCCAGTCCAGCGCGCACGCCAGCATGGCGGAAAACAGCTCAATGCCGCCAGGCTCCAATATCAGCAAGCGGCGATCGGTGCGCACCATGTATTGATTGGTGTCGATGATTTTTTGGGGTTTGTCGGTATCTCGGCCGCAAATAATCCATTTATGGCGTTTGCCCTGCCATAGCGCTTCGGAATGCATGGACGCTGTTCTCCACCTGTCTGCTAAAGGAAACGCCATACCCGCGCGTTTCCGCGTTGTTGTCGTTCAACGCCCGCTGTGTTCCGAGGCTGGTCGGCGTCAGGTCAGCAGGCCCATCAGGCGCAGGCCGATTGCGATACGTTCGCTGATGCGTTCGGCCGCGTTTTCTATATTTTCAGCAATGGTGAACAGGGATTCCTGAAAGGGGCCCGCCCGGGACGCCTCGATACGGCAGTTGGCGACGATAGACTTGAGGGCGCGGGTGCAGTCCCTGATCTCGGTCAGTAGCTTACGTACGCTGCGATAGTAGCCGTTGGTTTGCTCTTCCAGTTGCGCCTGATCTTTCAGATTACGCTGCAGAATTTCACGCAACTCTTCCGATTTCGCCTGATTGGCGCGCATGGAGCGATTCAACGCCGAGGCGAACTTCTGTTGGTTCATCAGTTTGACGGCGCTGCGGGACAGCTCTCGGGAGGCGGCGCCGATATCCGCAGCGCAAACCATACTGCGGGAGGCGATTTCTTCGATGAATTGAGTGATTCCGCTGAAGCCTTGTCCCCATTCGCCGGCGCGGGCGGTAATGGCCTGAGCGTTCTTGGAGGAGATGGCGATGAGCTTGGCGTAATGAATCGTGCTTTTCAGTTCGCTGGCCAGCGTCGCCGAGGCGACGAAACGGGGAATGGAGCGGCCTTCGTACTGACGCACGAGATCGTCAATGTCTTCCTGTTTCAGCACATTGAGTTCAGCCATTATCACGGATCGTCCATTCCTGATCTTTTCTTCAATTAAAGCGGAAGTTTTCGCTTTTACAACTTGCTGAACCTTGCCGCAAAGCCTTTCGCGGCCCTTTAGTGACACCGGTGCGCCTCGCATTCTTCGCCCCTGTGATTTTTAAATATGCTGCTATGCTTTTATTTCAGGTTCCGGTTAAGTTTTGAGCCGTTATTCTGTTTGAGCCGTATAAGACAGTAACCTGGGTTAGTTCGGGAAACCTGACCGGTTTATTGCGCACATTCAAAAAAGTGTTGGGGATTATATGGCAAAGATACTCGCAGTGGATGATTCCGCCTCTATGCGCCAGATGGTGACGTTCACTCTCAAGGGAGCCGGGTACCAAGTTGATGAAGCCGCCAACGGGCAGGAAGCGCTGAGCAAAGCGAAGTCCGGCAAATATGATCTGGTGATCACCGACGTTAACATGCCCGTCATGGACGGCATCTCCCTGATCAAAAACCTTCGTGCGGAAGGCGCTTACAAATTCACCCCGTTGTTAATGCTGACCACGGAGTCCGGCGCGGATAAAAAAGCGGAAGGCAAAGCGGCGGGCGCCACAGGGTGGATCGTCAAACCATTCAACCCGGATCAACTGGTCGCCACGGTAAAAAAAGTCTTGGGATAACCGGCTGAAGCCGGCTTAGGAGAGACGCATGAGCATGGACCTCTCTCGCTTTCACGATGTCTTTTTTGAAGAAAGCTTTGAAGCCGTCAACACCATAGAGGCGAGCCTCTTGGAAGTGGATCTTGACGCGCCCGATCCTGAATCCATCAACATTATTTTCCGCGCCGCCCACTCCATAAAGGGGGGAAGCGCCACTTTCGGATTTTCCCAGGTGGCGGCCTACACCCATGTAATGGAAAACCTGCTCGACGAGGTCCGCGCCGGCAAACGCCGTCTGACCCAGCCCATCGTGGACGTGCTGTTGGAGTCCGTGGACGCCATGCGCCTGCTGTTGTCTTCCGCCAAAGCCAGTGAAAATATCCCCGAAGAGGAATTCACCCAGCACAAATCCAAGCTCGAAGCCATTTCCCAGGATCAAGCCTCGCTGACGACGTCCAACGCGGCCTTTACCGACAGCGGAGCAGCGCCGGCTGCGGAGTCGTTCGATGCGGATGATGGCGTCAGCGGTTGGCGCGTTGTGTTCACGCCGCATAAAGAAATGATGCAACGGGGCAATGACCCTTTGCGTCTGGCCAGGGAAGTCGCGGCGCTGGCGGAAGGCGACGCGGAGATTGAATGCGACCTCAGCGCGCTGCCGGACTGGGAGCATTTCGAGCCGCTTAACAGTTACCTGGGGTGGACTGTGAGGCTGCGTCGGCCAGTGGACAAAGCCCAGATCGACGACGCTTTCGCCTGGGTGGAAGACGAGTGCGACATGGCGATTGTGCCCATCCCCAAAGCGCAATCGGCGCCATCGCAACAGGCGATGGAAACCCTTGCGGAGCCTTCCGCCCCGGTGGATGAGCAGGCGCAAGCGTCGGATAAGGGAGCCAGTCCCGCTGCGAAGCAGAATAAGCCGGCTATGGTGGCGGAAAGTCAGTCCATCCGCGTCGATCTGGAAAAAGTGGATGCGCTGATCAATATGGTGGGCGAGCTGGTGATCACCCAGTCCATGTTGAACATGCTCAGCGAGGACGAAGCCTTGCAGGGTATGGAAAAGCTGTTGCAGGGATTGACCCAGTTGAAACGTCAGACCCGGGCGTTGCAAGAAGGCGTCATGCAAATTCGCATGCTGCCGATTTCCTTCTGTTTTAATCGCTTTCCGCGCATGGTGCGGGACTTGAGTCGACAACTGGGCAAAGACATTGAACTGATGCTCAGCGGAGAAAACACCGAAGTCGACAAAACCGTTATTGAAAAGATCACCGACCCCCTGGTGCATCTGGTGCGCAATAGCGTGGACCATGGCATTGAGAGTCCGGCGGACCGCACCGCCAAAGGCAAGCCCGAACATGGCTCCGTGTACCTTCGCGCGTACCATCAGGTCGGCAACATCGTGATCGAAGTGGAGGACGACGGCAAAGGCCTGGACCCGCAGGTGTTGCTGTCCAAAGCCAAGCGCAAGGGGCTGATCGCCGGCGACGCGATTCTCAGCGAAGCGCAGATTTTCGAGCTGATATTCCTGCCAGGCTTTTCCACCAAAGAGGAAGCCAGCGACCTGTCCGGCCGCGGCGTCGGCATGGACGTGGTGAAGCGCAATGTGCAAAGCCTCGGCGGCAGTATTCAGGTGGAGTCTGAACTGAATCGGCGTACGCGTTTCACTATACGGCTGCCTTTGACGCTCGCCATCATGGACGGTCAGCTGATTTCGCTGGGCGAAGAGCTTTACGTGATTCCGCTGGTGACCATCATTGAGTCCCTGCAACCCGACCCCTCCATGATCAACCGGGTGGCGGGAACCCATGAGACTATCAAACTGCGCGGCGCCTATCTGCCTGTATTGCGGTTATCGGAGGCCCTGGACGCCGCGCAGAACGAAAGCAAAAAATCCAAGCCGCTTACGGATGGCATTATTGTGATCGTTGAGCATGAAAGCCGACGTTTTGGCTTGTTTGTGGATGAGCTGCTCAGCCAGCAGCAAATCGTCATCAAATCCCTCGAAGAGAATTACCGCATGATACCGGGCGTATCGGCGGCCACGATTCTCGGAGACGGCAGAGTTGCGCTGATTCTGGATGTCAGCGGTCTGTCGCAACTGCAAAAAGATTCGGAAGTCAGCTATGCAGATGCAGGTTAAACAACCCCTTGAAGAAGAGCAGGATGCGGAGCATCAGGCGGAACAGGAAAATGAATATCTGACGTTCAGTCTGGCGGACGAAGAATACGCCGCGCCGATTATGCTGGTGAAGGAAATTCGCGCCTGGGAACCAGTGACGCGGGTGCCTTACGCAGAACCCTGGGAGTGCGGCTTGATCAACGTGCGCGGCGCTATCGTACCGATCATCGATCTGCGCAAACGTATCGGACTGACCAAACTGGAATACAACAAGCACACCGTCGTGGTGATGTTCGCTTTCGACTCCGGGGGAAGAGAACGGGTGCGCGGTGCCGTTATTGACGCGTTGAACGACGTGGTCCGCTTTCCCTCCAGCAAAATTCAACCCTCACCGGAATTACGCAAACGCAAAGCGACGCAATTCGCTCAAGGCGTGGTCGAGTATGACGGACGCATGATCGTCATGTTGGACTTGATCCGAGCTTTGGGAATGGAAGTGGAGAAAACCGCGTGAGAGCCGGACGGGAACAACAATAACCTTAGGATATCGGGGAAGGACATGACGTTAAAGCGTACTTTATGGCTTGCTGGCGTAGCTGTTATCGCCATTTTCGCTGTAATTGTGATGGTTCTGGTGGTGCAGAACCGTTCCACGGTTTCCAACCAGGAGCAAGTAGAAAGGCTGACGGAAGTGGTTCGGGTGATGGGCAACCTGGACATGCGACGGGAAGGCGTGCGCGGAGCCACTTATAACTACGCCTATGGCGTGGAAACGGCGAATCAGCCTGTGCAGGAAGAAGCGCGCCGGGATTACGCAAATTTTGAAACAGCGATACGGAGGAACGTGGAGGCCGTGGTGAATACCCATGTGTCAGAGAAGGTGTCTGACGCTATGAAGGCCGCGATTCCCAGCGTCGACGCCTTTCTCGCTGCGGCCAATCAGGTGATGCAAAGCGGCGATGTCGCCACATTGCACGCTAAAACGCCGGTATTCGCTCGCGAGTTTGATGCGTTGGAGACGCGTACGTTGGCGATGAAGGATCTGCTGAAAGCGGAGCGTGACAGTATCCTGCAGGGTAATCGTCAAGAGATCAGCACGGCTTTCGCAACCGTGCTGGGCATTGTCTGTGTGGGGCTGACTATTATCGGCGTTGGTCTCTGGCGCTTCGGTCATAACCTTCTGTCGACCCTGGGAGAAGAGCCGGCAGTGCTGGAAAACGCCGCCGTCACTATCAGCGCTGGCGATCTGGAAGCGCAGATGACGCAGGCGGGCGGAGTCTACGGAAAGCTGCGGGAAATGCGCGATGAATTGAAGCAGCGCATTGAGCAGGACCGTCAGCAATTGATTATCACCACCCGGTTGAAACAGGCCATAGAAACCACTTCCACTGCTTTAATGGTGGCGGATGAGAACTTCAATATCGTTTACGCCAACCCCGCTGTGAAGAGAGTGTTAAAAGACGCGGAGGTGCAAATCAAGAAGAAACTGCCGCATTTCAACGCTGACAAAATGGAAGGCGTCTGCATCGACAGTTTCCATCGCGATCCCTCTCATCAACATCGTTTGCTCAGGGAATTGCGTCGGCCTTATGACGCCAGTCTGCAGCTGGGCGACGCCTATTTTGACCTGACCGCAGGCGCAATCCGCAATGAAGCCGGGGAGATTCTGGGCTTTGTGGTGGAATGGCGCGACATGACCGTGCAGGTGAATACAGAGAGAGAGGTGCAGCGCATCGTGGAGTCGGCGCGCAGAGGCGATCTGAGCCTGAAAGTGGAGCTGGAAGGCAAGAAAGGCTTTTTTCTATCGCTGGGAGAAGGTCTGAATGCCTTGGTGGATGTGATGGATGACGTTCTCGGCGATATCGGTCAAGTCATGGAGGCGTTGTCGGAAGGCGAGCTGCAGAGACGCATGCGGGACGATCATGAAGGACGCTTCGCCGCCCTGGCGGAGGCTGTGAACGGCAGCATGGTGCGCATGGATAATATCGTCACCCAACTGATTCAGAGCAGTGATTCCGTGAAGGCGTCCAACCAGGAAATCTCCACCGGCAACAACCAGCTCTCCGAAAGAACGGAAAAACAAAGCTCCAGCCTGGAGGAGACCGCCTCCAGCATTGAGGAACTGTCCAGTAACGTCAGCAATACGGCGGACAACGCGCGGCAGGCGGATCAATTGTCCAGCCTCACCCGCAATACGGCCTCGGAAGGCGGCGAAGTCACGCAGCGGGCGGTGAAGTCGATGCGCGAGATCAACGAAGCCAGCCGCAAGATCGCCGAGATTATCGGCGTCATCGACGATATCGCCTTTCAGACCAATCTGCTCGCCCTCAACGCTTCGGTGGAGGCGGCGCGCGCCGGCGAACAGGGGCGGGGGTTCGCGGTGGTGGCGACGGAAGTGCGCAATCTGGCTCAGCGCAGCGCCACCTCGGCGAAAGAAATCAAAGATCTGATCGAAGACAGCGTCAAGAAAGTGCAGGCGGGCTCCAGCCTGGTGGATGAGTCCGGCAAGAAGCTGGAAGAAATTATTGGCAACGTGAAAAAAGTGGCGGATTTAATCTCCGATATCGCGGCGGCGACGGAAGAGCAAAGTTCCGGTTTGGATCAAGTCAACCAGGCGGTGATGGAGCTGGATGAAATCACCCAGCAAAACGCCGCTCTGGCGGAGGAAACGGCGTCCTCAGCCGAGTCCTCGCTGGAAAGCGTGGAACAAATGGCGCAATTGATGTCTTTCTTCAAAGTGCGTGGGGGGGAGGGAAGCGCCCCGATAAGGAAGCCAAAGCCTAAACTGGCGCCGGCGCCTGAACAGGCTGCGCGACAACCCAGGCAGCCTGCCGGCAAGCCGAAAACGGAAGGCGGAGAGGATGACTGGGAAGTGTTCTAAAAGTCATGGCTCCACAGGAAATGCGGAGGCGGCCCAGATAACGCCTAAAACGATAACCCCTTTATGACAGACGCTGCTCTGAGGACCGAATCATGACTCTAAAGCGTACGCTGTGGTTGGCTTTAATTCTCCTCACGTTGGTATTTGCTGTAATTATCATTGTTCTGGTGGGACAGAGGTCCGCCAACGACGCTAATCAAAGTCAAATGGAGGCCGTGGTCACCGCCGTGCGCGCAGCAGGGGATCTGGATATGCGTCATGACGGCATTCGAGGCGTTGTGTATCAGTACGCCTATGGGATGACGGAAGGTCGCGCCAGCGATATGCAGTTGGCCCGGAATGACTTTGTCGAGCATGAGTCGGCCATGCGTAGTGATATCGAGGTGATTCTGAAATCAAGTATTTCAACGGCGGTGGGGGAGGCGCTGGAAAACGTCAAACCGGATGTTGAGCATTATTTCTCTACGGCAAAAGCGGTTCTGGGCAGCCCAACACTCACCAGTGTTGAAACTAACGCGTTGAAATTTCAAGAATCGTTTGAGGTGTTGGAGGAAAAGCTGGGCGCGCTGAGCGAACTGATTGAAGGCCGCACTACCAGCATTGGCGAGACGAACCATGCTGAATTGAATCGCACCTTTACCATTGTCCTGGCGGTGGTGCTGGCGGGTTTGTTTGGCGGGGCGTTTGGTATCTGGCGCTTTCGTAAATGGCTGTTTAACGTGCTTGGCGGAGAGCCTCTCGAGTTACAAAACATTGCTGGCGCAGTCTCTGAAGGGCGTCTGGATGAAGCCATGGAGGAGCGTCCAGGGATATACGGGCGTCTGTTGGCGATGCGCAATATGTTGCGTGAGCAAAGAACGCGGGATCAGGCCCAGATGGTGCGCATGTCGCGCCTTCAGCAAGCCATAGAGACCGCCAGCGTGGGGCTGATGGTGGCCGACGAAGAGTTCAAAATCACATACATGAACCCAGCTGTGACGCAGGCATTGAAGAATGCGGAGCCGGAGATTCGTAAACGTTTACCGCAGTTCAACGCCGACAACCTGATCGGCGAGTGCATCGATGTGTTTCACAAAAATCCCGAGCATCAGCGTCGCCTGCTGACGCAGCTCAACAAGCCTCATGACGCCCGATTGCAACTGGGCGACGCCTACTTTGATCTGACGGCGGGGACGATCCGCGACAAACAGGGCGCCATCCTTGGCTTCGTAGTGCAGTGGAGCGACATCAGTTCGCAAATGGCTATTGAACGCGAAGTGCAGGAAATGGTCGAGAAGGCCAAGCTTGGAGATCTCAAGAAGCGTATTGGTCTGGAAGGCAAAGAAGGCTTTGTGCGCACGCTGGCGGAAGGCCTGAATGAACTGGTTGGCGTGATCGATCTGGTGCTGGAGGATATTCGAGAAGTCATGCAGCGGTTGGCGGAAGGTGAACTGCAAGGGCGCATGCGTGATGATTACCAGGGCGGCTATGACGATCTGGCGCAGGCCGCCAACTCCAGTATGGAGCGTCTGGACAGCATTATGCGTCAGCTGATCGACAGCAGCGACAGTGTGCGTTCGTCTAACCAGGAAATCTCCAGCGGCAATAACCAACTCTCGGAGCGCACCGAAAAGCAAAGCTCCAGCCTGGAGGAAACCGCCTCCAGCATCGAAGAACTATCCAGCAATGTGCGCAACACGGCGGATAACGCCCGTCAGGCGGATCAGTTGTCCAACCTCGCCAGAGACGCCGCCGCCACCGGGGGCGAAGTCACCAAGCGCACAGTGGCGTCCATGGGCGAGATCAATGAAGCCAGCCGCAAAATTGCGGAAATTATCGGGGTGATCGACGACATCGCGTTCCAGACCAACCTGCTGGCGCTGAACGCCTCAGTGGAGGCGGCCCGCGCTGGCGACCAGGGACGGGGGTTTGCGGTAGTGGCGACGGAAGTGCGTAATCTGGCCCAGCGTAGCGCGACCTCCGCGCGGGAGATTAAGGATCTCATCGAAGACAGTGTGAAGAAAGTGCAGGCGGGTTCGAAGCTGGTGGATGAGTCCGGCAAGAACCTGGATGAAATCATCCTGCATGTGAAGAAAGTCAGCGATTTAATTTCCGATATCGCGGCGGCGACGGAGGAACAAAGTTCAGGGCTGGCGCAGGTCAACAAAGCGGTCATGGAGCTGGATGAAATTACCCAGCAAAACGCGGCGCTGGCGGAAGAAACTGCGTCCTCAGCGGAGTCTTCCCTGGATAGTGTTGAGCAGATGGTGCAGTTAATGTCGTTCTTTAAAGTCGATGGCGGTCAGGGCGCTGCTGTGAGCGCGCCCAAAGCGGCGTCGCGAGTGAAAGCGGCGCCTGAACCCGTAGCCGGAAAGGCGTCTAAACCAGCATCCAAACCCGCGTCCAAGGCGGAGTCTGGGGATGAGGATTGGGAAGTGTTCTGATGGATAAGCGACAGAATGCGCAGCAGAGCGCGGACAATAACCTGCAATTTCTGACCTTCTGGCTGGGAGAGGAGTCCTATGGGCTTGATATCCTGCGCGTGAGGGAGATTCGGGGCTGGAACAAACCACGGGAAATCCCCAATGTGCCCAAGTACATCAAGGGCGTCATCGACTTTCGCGGCGGTATCGTGCCCATCGTCGATCTGCGGGTGCGCTTCGCGCTGCCCAAGGCGGATTACGACCGTGAGACGGTGGTGATCATCGTCTCCGTGGAGTTGGACAAGGCCGACGGAGCGGAGCATCACACCATGGGCATGGTGGTGGATCGGGTGGCGGACGTCATGGATGTGGCGGAAAAGGATATCAAGGCGCGTCCGCAACTGGGGTCCAAGCTCGATACCCGCTATCTCACTGGCGTCGTTAACCGCAATGAAGGCATGGTGGTGCTGATCGATGTGGATAAACTACTCGATCCGGAAACATTCACCCAGATGGAATCCTGGAGCAAGGAATGAGTGAACAGCATGAAGCTATTAAGGCCGGCGCAATCAAGTTGCCGGGCGCTTTTTCCATCAGCTCGGTGGAGAAAGTATACGAACAAGTGAATAACGCGCCTGCGACGCAACGCATCAAGTTCGATGGCGCGGAGGTGGAAGTCATGGACGCGGCGGCGCTGCAACTGCTGCTGGCGGTGCAAAAACGACAGCTCAGCCATGGCGGCGGCATCGACTGGCTGGAAGCGTCGGACTACATGAAGCAGGTAGTGCGCTTGCTGTCACTGCAGGCGCAACTGCCTGGGCTGGCGGATTGAAGGAAGGCGGCTTATGAATGATAAGCTGCATACCAGCGAACGGACGCGGGAATTTAACTTCACCCAGGAGCATTTCGCTAAGCTCAGCGCGCTGAGCTATGACCATACCGGGATTGTGGTGCAGAACAACAAGTATGAAATGTTCTACTCACGTCTGGCCAAGCGGGTGCGCGCTCTGAAGCTGAGCAACTTCGATCAGTACGTGGCCTACCTGGAGCGGCATAAGGACGAAGAGTTCACCCATTTTATCAATGCGTTGACCACCAACCTCACGTCCTTTTTCCGGGAAAACCATCACTTTGTGTTTTTGCGCGATAAAGTCGTTCCGGAATACGCCAGTGCCGGCGTCAAGGAGTTTCGAGTGTGGTCCGCGGGCTGTTCTACAGGAGAGGAAACCTACTCTATCGCCATGACCCTGGCGGAGGCCACAGAGGGCTCCAAGATGAGCTGGCGGATCACTGCGTCCGACATCGACACTGAGGTGCTGGGTAAAGCACAGCGCGGCGTTTATCCCCTGGAGCGCGTCGAATCGATTCCCACGCCGGTCAAGAAACGCTGGTTATTACGCGGCAAGGGGACCAACGCAGGCATGGCGCGGGTATCTTCGGAGCTGCAGAAGAATATCGAATTCATACAGGTAAACCTGATTAAGCCATTCTCTTTCCAGCACAAATTCCATGTGATTTTTTGTCGTAACGTAGTGATCTATTTCGATCGCGAAACCAAACAGAAACTCATTGCCCGCTATGCGGACAGCCTGGTGGACACAGGCTACCTGATCATGGGGCACTCTGAATCCCTGCATGGGGTGTCCAGTGAATTCGTCTCCCTGGGGCAAACCATCTATCAGAAGGTGACTTAGCGTGAATTCCGCTCAGAAAAAACCGCAACCGCCGCCGCTGAGTCTGCCATGGTTCCAGAGTGTCAACCGCTTCTGGGTGCAGAACCAGGGCCGTTTTATGGCCAAGATCATGCCCGGGGAGTATTACGTCACCAACCAGCAGGAATTGATTGGCACTGTGCTGGGTTCCTGCATCTCCGCCTGCGTGCGCGATCCGGCTTCCGGCATCGGCGGTATGAATCACTTTATGCTGCCGCAAAACGCCGGCGGCGGCCGCATGGATATCCTCAGCGACGCGTTCCGCTACGGCAACTACGCCATGGAGCATCTGATCAATGACGTCATGAAACTTACCGGCAAGCGCAGCACGCTGGAAGTGAAAATATTCGGTGGCGCCAATGTGATCCGCGGCATGAGCAGCGTAGGAGACAAGAATATCGAGTTTGTGCGCCGTTATCTGGAAGTGGATGGTTTCAAGATCGCATCAGAAGACGTCGGCGGCGATTACCCACGTAAGATTTTGTATGACCCCACCAACGGCAAAGTCATGATGAAGCGTCTGAAATCTTTGCACAACGACACGGTGATCCAGCGTGAAGAGCATTATATGGACGAGTTAAGCCACACCAAGGTAGCGGGAGATGTGGACCTGTTCTGACCGGGGTAGAGGTTTCCGGCGCATTGGAACGAATGATGGCGAGGAACATTATGAGCAGCGGAGCGGGGAAGGTATACAAAGTCCTGGTGGTGGATGATTCTGCGTTGATGCGCAAAATTCTGGTGGAAATACTTAATCAATCGCCCTGTCTGGAAGTGGTGGATACCGCCGGCGACCCTTATCAGGCGCGGGATAAAATCAAGGCGCTCAGTCCAGACGTCATCACCCTGGATGTGGAAATGCCGCGCATGGACGGGCTCACCTTCCTGCGCAATCTGATGCGCCTGCGTCCCATGCCGGTGGTGATGATTTCCAGTCTGACCGAACAGGGCGCCGCTGTGACCCTGGATGCGCTGGAATACGGCGCGGTGGATTTCATCGCCAAACCCAAGATCGATCTGCGCGAGGGCATCGAAGAAAAGGCGCAGGAAATTATTGATAAAGTCATTACCGCCGCGCGCATCCCCCACGATAAATTGCTGCTCAAGCAACAGCGTTTGCAGACGCAGCACCAAAAAGCCGCCGTCGGCGAGAGGCCGCAACCGGTTTTCGCCACCACGGATAAGCTGATCGCCGTCGGCGCTTCCACCGGCGGGCTGGACGCCATTCGCGATCTGTTGGACGGGTTGAACATGGATCTGCCGGGCATCGTCATCGCCCAGCATATTCCCGGCGCCTTCTCACGCTCCTTTGCGGAACGCCTGGACCGGCGTCTGCCTATGAAGGTGGAGGAGGCCTACGACAACGCCCCTATCACCATGGGACGGGTGTATATCGCTCCCGGCGAATATCACCTCGAAGTGGTGCGCACCGGAGCCAAGTATGTGTGCCGGCTCAGCGAAGCGCCGCCGGTGAATCGTCATCGTCCCAGCGTGGATGTGCTGTTCGACTCTATTGTCAGCGCCGCCGGCGCCAACGCCATGGCGGCACTGCTGACAGGCATGGGCAAAGACGGCGCCGCTGGACTGCTGCGTCTGCATGAAGCCGGCGCCTACACCATCGCCCAGGATGAAGCCTCCAGCGTGGTGTGGGGTATGCCCGGCGCGGCGGTGAAACTCAACGCCGCCGATGACGTGTTACCCCTGGAAAAAATCGCCGCCTCCGTGAAACGCTGGTATGCGGAGAACCCTGGCTAGTCGCGCTGATTGCAGTCACGCGTCAGCTCGAAAAAATGTGCGTCTTCCCCGGTGATCCGGTAGCCGTGGCGTTGGTAAAAACGTACGGCGTCAGGATTGCTTTTAAAGCTGGACAGGGTGACGGGACGATTGTTGTCCTGCGTCAGGCGGCGCAGTTGCTCCATCACCTGCGAACCCAGTCCCTGCCTTTGCGCTTCCTTAAAGATCAACGCCAAATGCAGATGCAACGCGTCCTCAAGCAACCGATAGCAGATCAGGCCGACCCGGTTGTCGGCTCTGAAGATCCAATAAAGATCCTCCACGGCGTAGCTGCGATGGAAGCGCTGGGTTTGATAGTCTTCATCCCATCCGAATGCGGTGTCGATGGACGTATAGAGTCCCGCTTTGTACGCGGCGAACGCCTCGCTGAGTTGGTTTGTCTTGAGAGGGATAAATCTTACATCGGCGTCTTCGCGCATGCTTTCAGCTACCTTGTCCTTTCACTCGCATTTCAATGGCGTCATGCAGCCAGAATTCCCGTTCCAGCGCGATAGGTTCTCCGGCGACTTTCACCTGTCGCTCCAGCTTCAGGGAGGGGCAGCCTTCCCGCACCTGCAGGTGTTGCGCGTGGCTGGGGCTGAGTGGAGAGGAGGAGATGCTGACGTCCAGCTCTCTGGCCCGGTAGCCGTATTGCTCCCGCACCAGCGCAGTGAGGGACTTGGCCAGATCATGGGAGAGCAGATCGGGGAAGGCGGATTCCCTAAAGTAGCAGATTTCCAGCAATACCCAGCGCTGATCCACTGCGCGGCGACGGGTGACGACAACGGCGCTCTGCGTCGGCGCCTGTTTCAGCGCTTTGCTGACCTGAATCGGTGGCGTCTCCTGTGCGGCGCTGAGTAATTCTGTGGTCAGCGCCCGATGCTGGGAGATCGCTTCTTCCTGAATACTGCTGCTGCGGGTGGGATCGTAGATAAACACCGGCGGCGCCACGAACCAGCCCATACGATTCAAACGATAGATCAACCCTTGCGACTCCAGCGCATGCAGAGCATCGCGGGCGCTGACGCGGGAGACCTCGAACTGGCCGCACAGGGCGCGCTCCGAGGGAAGTTTACTGCCCGCGGGCAGCTCACCGTTGACAATGCGCTGTTGTAGTTTGGCGGCGAGAGACAGATAGGCGGCGGCCTGATTCACGATACATTCCTTACGACTTGTCCGGCGCGGTCCCGCGTCCGGTGTTGGCTTTAGCGCATTACAGCGAATCGGCGTGACATAAATATGACAATCTGGTTCGTACCAGTAGTAATAAAACTGCCTTGTTTATGAAATTTTATGGAAATTCCAATGAAATATTCCAACTTTATCTTGGTCCGAACCAGATGATTCGCCAGTTATTAGCATGGCTCTGATATGGACCTGTTAATAACCAGGCGCCTGGATGCGCCTGCGCAGCGACAAGCCGTGGGCGACAAGGGCTGACATGCGCAGGCCCTGTCGCTTCAGACAAATAGACGGACGCAATTTGGCTGTCGGATTAATACAATACAAGGAATATCTCATGCTTCATAAACGACTTGCTTGGTTGGCCTGCGGTCTCGCATTCGCTCTGGCCGGTTGTTCCGGCGACCAGGACCCCACCGATCCCCCCGGCTCCGATGTCGAGCCTCCCACGAGCGCCACCGCGCCGGACTTTATTGTGCAGCCCTATTTACAGGCGCCGGCGTCTGATCAGATGACGGTCATGTTCGAAACCGCAGAGAGCAATGCGGAAATATGGGTGCGCCCCTTCGACGGCAAGGGCGAGTTCACCCGCGTCAGCGCGGAGTCCCATTCCCTTGACGGCCTGGTGCGCAAGGCGCCGATACATCAGCTCAGCTCCAATACCTTGTATGAGTACTATGTGGTCACCAAGGTGCTGGGAGAACAGCGTGCGACGCCGCGTTACGCTTTTAAAACCTGGCCCCAGGCGGGGGATGGGGTGGAGCAGGCGCGCATCATCGCGTTGAGCGACACCCAGTTGGATCGGGACGAGTACGCCAAAGTGCTCACCAATGTGGTGAATCAGGGCTTTCTGCAACATGAATGCGACGCGGCGCAACCGCAGACCTGCGCGGAAAATATCGCCGCCATCACGATCTCCGGCGATGTGGTGCAGGTGGGCGGCAATCGCCAGCACTGGCGCGAGCAGTTGTTCGGCAGCCTCGCCGCCATCACGCCCTATGTGCCGCTGGTGACCGTGCCCGGCAATCACGATTATTACAGCGACGCCGAGCTGAGGCTGTATCGCAGCTACATGGCGCCGCCGGAAAACGGCTCGATTGGCTACGAAGACAAGTGGTACTACCTGGATTATCTGGACTTACGACTGGTCGGCCTGGACAGCTATTCCATTTCCGGCGCCCATGGCGCTTTTAATCGGGATACGCTGGCGGTGCAGCGTCAGTGGCTGAAAGAGACCCTGAATGATGCGGAAGTGCAGGGCAAACACTTTGTATTGGGGATGTTCCATCACGGTTGTCTGTCGGAAATGTGGAACGTCGGAGAGAGCATCGGCAGTTGCGAAATGGTGGCGGAGCTGGAGCAATACAGCGCTCGCACCGGCGCAGTGACCGGGCATCTCTTCGGGCACACGCACGCTTATTCCCGTGGTCAGTCCCGGGATGTGAATCACCTGTGGCTCAACGCCGCCAGCGCCTCCGGCTACATCGAACCGCTGGACGACGCGGACCATCAGGCCATGCAGATCCGCGACTACGACACCTTCGAGATCAGCCGCAGCGAGTTCGGCTACAACCTGCTGACCTTCCATTTCGGTGACGCGCCGACGATGACGCTGGAGCGCAAGAAAGGCGGCTTTGATGGCGATACGGAATTCGCTGTGGTGGACAGCCTCACCTTCTCCGTCGAAGACAATATCAATCTGCCGCTGGTGACGGCGGGAACCGGTGAGCAGGACGCCAGCGCCGTTGAGCTGGGCGTGCAGGTGGCCATGCCGGAAGCGGTGCGCGCGGTGCACTGGCAGGTGTCGGAAAGCGCTGAGTTTGACGGAGCGGTCTTCGACATCTGGGGGAATCGCACGCGTCGCCAAAACCTTTATTACGGTCCCGCCGATGAGGTCGAGGGCAATTATGAAAGCGGCTATGTCGCCATCGATACCCAGGCGGATGCGGATATCTTCAACCTGAAGCTGAGCGACATGCTGAACGCCGGTCCTGTACGCGTGGGCGGCGATGACTATTACCGCTGGAATAAACGTTACGACGAACAGAACTCGCATACCTCCAGCTATGACGCTTACGCCGGTCAGAGCCGTCCAGAACTGGCGCTGCGCCCGGGGACTACCTGGCATTGGCGCGCCAGGGTGCGCGACGAGCATATGAACTGGTCGGCCTGGAGCGACGTCGCCAGCTTCGATATCGCCGGAACCCGCACCGATAATCTGATCGTCAATGGCGACGGGGAAGCAGGGGACATGAGTGGCTGGGATCTGCAAAAAGGCATGATGAACGCCATCACCGCTAACGACAACGGCGGCTTTGGGCCCGCTGAAGGAACCTATTATTTCGCTGGACGCGGCTTTGGCAAAGGTGCGCCTTCCGACTGCTGCGAGGAGCAGGTCATACAGGAAATTGATGTCTCCGCCTACGCCACGGAAATAGACGCTGGCCACGCCTACGCGGAATTCAGCGCCATGCTCTCCACCTGGAGCGGCGCTGATGAACCCCGTCTGCAACTGACCGCCCTGGACGCCAGCGGCGCCGAATTGGAATGGGCGGGAGATGACGTGCTCACCAGCAACAGCTCGCAATCCTGGGAAGCCCGCCAAGTCTCAGGCCAGCTCCCCAGCGGCGCCCGCACCCTGCGCATCAGCATGGGAGGCGTGCGCAAAGCCGGTAACGACAACGACGTGTACTTTGATGACCTGAAGCTGTTTTTGTATTACTGAACGGAGTACGGAAAGCAGCGCTTCGTCATTGCTTCCGCATTCGAACGTTAACGGGTATTAGTCCGTTAACGTTCTTTCCCTGTTCAGCTTGGCCGCGCCGCCCTCCCACGTGAGCTCAATGACGTCGCCTTCCGACATCGCGCGCATGGCGCTGCGAATGCCTTCGCAAGAGGTGGTGGCCGGCTCTCCGTTAATAGACGCGATGCGGTGGCCGACGCGTAAGCCAGCCGCTTTAGCGGGGGAGTCGTCCCAAATCAGGGAGACCGTCGGAGACTCTTCAAAGTTCAGAGAAAAGCCATAGGTCGAGCGCGAGAAAGGCCCGTCGCGATACGGGAGAAAGTAAGCAGAGGAAGATCGTGAATCAAGGGTGACGATGAAGTGCTCCAGTACAGATGCGCCGATCAGGCTGGGCGGCGACTCTCGCAACAAGGCGCCGACTTTCCCCATCTCAACGTTACCGATGGATAGAGTTTTGAGCTGCATCTGCAGTTGCTCTTTATTCGGCGCGACGCCGCCAAGGGAAGCGCCAAGGGAGCCTGAGCCCGAAAGGCTGTCGCCAACGCCGCCGTTGTGCTTTGCGCCCTCAAAATCAGGAGGAGAAACCGCCAGATACTCTGGCGAACCGGTATCAAACATTGCCTTGCTTTTGGCCTTGTCCGCGAACTGAATATCGAATATCGGCGCATGCGGATAACCAAAATCATACAGAGTCTGCTTTTTGGCTTTATCAAGATGGTCGAGCTTCGATAACTCGGAATGACAACGCAGCACGGAGGAGGACAAGTCGATCTGCCAGGCGCAGAGCGGCAGCACTTCGGAGCCGAGTACGCCATCAAACAAGCACTGCGCCGTCTTTGGAAAATCCGCTACAAAGAGCGGCGTTTTATGAAAAACCGTCCCCCCAACATTCAAATCCGCCTGCACAATCTCACTTTCGACAATCGCCCCGTGAGAATCTCTTCCTTTACGCTTGTCGATGACTTTAAGGCCTAACTCCTTCGCAAGCTTCGCGCTCATCATCGATGGCGAACCCGTGTCAAAAACAAAACGCCGGGGAGCGCCGCCAACTTCGACTTCAACAAATAACTTGTTGGCCAGAACCTCCAGAGGGAGTTCGAAAGAGAACGCCTTCTCCACTACGTAAGGACCCTCCGTCACCCAACCCGGGGCCTTATCGGACGCGAGAGATAGAGAAGAGGCGGCGACCAGTGCGAAGAGCGGAATTAGCTCCTTTGGTAATGTCATATCGGTGTCCTGTTGTAAGCAGTGAATAGAAGGCGAATACCCTGAGCTGCTGAGTGCTATCCGTATCACAAAATTATTGGAGCCAGAATCGCCACCACTTTTTCACAGGCCCCCGGGGAATACAACTGACCTCACTACGCCATTCAAAGCCCTTTCTGTCCTTACTTCTCGCAGCGCAACTTCCATCCCGGCAGGATAACGACGCCTCGGAGCGCCAGTGCAGGAGTAAATCCTCTACAAACTGAGCAGGCAATTGGTAGTCATGGACGTTTATATAATGAAAAGCCGCCAAAGGCAGAACATAACGAATATCGCCTATCTCAACCCAGAACTCCCCATGAAACCTCTCGTCAGCATCACACATCTCACACGCATGTTTGCCCAACTCCCCATCATGGGCAAAATGACATTGCCGGAAATGCTGCAGAATCTCCAACACGAAATCAGGATTGGGTCCAATACTCGGAACAGAATCCCCCAACCAGCCAATCGTCCGAACGTTTGAGTCTCTGTGCATCTCTGGGCAGTATGCGTGATGGTGGAAATCTGGGATTTTCATAGGCGGAGTAGTGCAGGGGGATAGTTTTTGGAATGGTTTATATGGAGTATTTCAGATCACTCTTAGTGACTGAATGATAATACTCGCTGCATCAGAGATGCCTTAGTCTCCAATTTCTATTTCTGTTATGGCTGAATTAATGACGTCAATATCCCCTGTTACAGGGTTTCTGGCCGAAGCCTGGTACTGTATCGAAATGCTTCCGGACTCAGGTAGGTTGAAGTACTCATTTAGAACAAGGCTACCCCTGTATGAACTATGAGGCTTGATTTCTATATAGTCATCAGGAAACGAAGACGGCTTTACTTTTATATTTATCCTTCTTTTTATCTCTTTTCCTTCTGCATTTAATGACAAGCATGAAATTGTGTATATGCCATTATGGAAGGTAAGCTTTTTGTCCAGGAAGTAGCTTGTTTCTCCTATGTTACTAAAAATGACAGTGATGCTTAGAATTCCATTGGTGCTGTCTGTGATTATGCTGGCTTCTATTTGATTTTCTTCCATTGTTATTACGTCCAATAAAACTTGGCCAAAGCATGACTTGGTTAATATGGATTTTTGAACACTTTTATCTCTATCAATCGCGGCTCGAAGAGCTTAGTTCCTCCCTGGCCCATTCGTCCAGATCCATACCGCCAATTATTACGTCTATTAAAAATGAAAAGATATGACTGCGGTCGAGCTTCTCTGATAGTACATACTTAAGATAACTTTCAGCTCTCAATTCATCCAGATTGTAGTAAATATCCCTGGCTCGTGACTTCGTTATTTCATCAACTTCTTGAAAGCTTGAAAACATACTCTCCTCGCTTGGGTCGATGGTGGAGCCAATTGCGGCTTCAATCTTCCTTAAGTACATTTCAGGTATTCTTACGTCTTTACTTGCCATTTTCTTGTCCGTTTTTATATGACTTTCATATTTGCTCAAGTCTTTCTCTATCTGAGAGCTTAAGGAGTCTCTGATTAAAGTTATATGCGGTGAGCCTCTCAGAAGGAGTACTTTCATTGAATAAATGACTTTCTCCGAAGCCGAATACCCGAGTAAAAATCGCAAGACTCGTTGGAAAGTGTTTTTGGAGAGGATGGCTGGTTGCCATATACATTATGCTCTGATGTCTACTATATATAGTTATTTTACAACTTCAGCGATTCTGCTGGGCGATTTCCTTATCATTTATCTCATTTGAAAAGTGCTTTTCGTATAGAGAGACCCAATATTTTCTTAGTCCTTCAATGTCAAATGGCTCTTTACCAATCTCTAACGCTTTTTCTTTAGCTTTTTTAACTGAAGAAGCCAAGCGTCTTGATTTGGCTTATTGATCTCCCCGAGGTTTGCCAAGCCTAGCATGATTGGTCCATTCTCAATTTAAATGACTTCTCAAGTGATTTCTCAAGATATTTAACATAGTCACGATCATCTGACCCAATGAGAACCCATGTTTTATGGGTTGATTGAGAAGGAGGAGTCCCCAATAATGCTGCTGTATTGTTTTTAGTTACACAGATATTCATCTTATCGGAAAACTCTTCTATATAAAAATTTTCAGAACTAGCCCAATTTATTAACATCTCTTGTTTAATAGATTCTTGTGATATCGATGCAGATCTAAATTTCTTACTGCCGATCTCAAATCGAGTAAATACTTTGTGGTACAACAAATTTTCTAATGAAGATGCGTGCGATATTATTCCAGGAGGCTCTCCTAGTGTTATAGATCCGGGGTTTTCATTTTTAGCTATCAATAGCATCTCGGTTGGAGGAGGGCCGAGACCAATAACAAAATATTCTGAGAATAGTTCTTCGTCCCCTGGCTCGATGGGTTGCTCGTAAAAGTCGATAATATCCTCTAGGTTCGTTGTTCCATTATAGATTAAGTCCAAATTATAGCTGTCGTCACCTAACAGATTAAGAAAATCTTTGTATTCACCGGGAAGCTCAAAACCGAGAAGCCTCTCAAGGTGAAGAATACGACTTGATGACGCCCCTTTGATGTGTTCCCTAAAAGCAGGATCAAAGCGAGTTATATATGTCAGCCAATCGGTAATCATGAGCCATTTCCTGTATTACCTTTAATGATTTTTGCCCTATTAATCGGGTCGTCACAACTCAGGCAAGGGTTTGCAATATCAGTTCTACCATTTACTCCAGCGCTATGTTTGCCCGTCTTATTTGCGCGCGAAACAATACCAATACCCACAGCAGGTGAGTCATGTCCGCTCTGGAATACTTTGGGCTCTGCACAAGTTTGCCCACCTGCAAAGTGCTCTCCTGTCGGAGTATTGACTATACGTAACCCACTGGTATCAACAGAGCTTGGCGCCCAACGGTATCCTTCGGGCAATTTCTCACCCGCGGCTTCCAATCTATTTTTGATCAAGTCTACTTGTTCTGGGTTCCCTGAAATTGCAACGCTTACAGTTCCGTCCTTATGAACGATAGCTCCTATCATTCTCTCCTTTTTTCTGCCTATTTGTGCCTTATCCATCATTTCTATTACTTTATCAGCGGCAGCCAGTGCTGCTGGAGTGCGAGCAGGATAGTTGAGAACATCCATGCTCGTAGCAGCGATTGCATCAAATTGCCTCTTAGGGCTTTCTTTTTTTGCCGTCAACCCAAACGGATCAACCCATCCCACCGGATTTGGCGCATATTGGTAGGCATTGGCGCCGCCCAGGAGGCCGATGGGGGCTTGGTTGATGAAGCGGCCGCTTTGGGGATCATAGTACCGGTGGCGGTTGTAATGGAAGCCGGTTTCTTCGTCGTAATACTGCCCTTGGAAGCGTAGCGGGTTGTGGGCTCTTTCATGATCTGGAGCACCAACATCCCACAGGCGCTGTAGCACGGATCAGTCTAGGGCGCTTTCTTTCTTGTCATCTTCTAGGGGCAGGTAATCGAAGTGGTAGTGACAAAATTTTCATTCTAGGCGAATATCGATCACTTGTATTAGTGAAAGGTGATTATAATCAACTAAATGCAATAAGCGTTGAATGTTCTGATAGGTATTTTGCCAAATGAGATGATATGTCGTACCTGTTAGATATTTTGTGAATTGAAAGCTCTTCAATACTAACATTTTCTAGAATTTCGCCTGGAATGAGACGACTAGAATAACTATTGTAGCAAAAGCTATATGTTCCCTCTGATGCTTCCTTAGTGGCTCCATATAAAGCAATATAAAACTCATCGTTACGAGCTATGAAGGATATTGTATCGTCGCGGTCCATTTCTGTAAATTCTATAAAGTCGAATATTTTTTTTAAAATATTGCAAGTCTCATAAATATCAAATATTGGTTTTATTCCAATTATTCCCATGAAGCCTTCTGCTTTCATTTTCTTCCTCATAATACGTAAATTAGTTAGTTTTCAAAGAAAACTGGTGAGTCGCCTTCTTTAATTTTGTTTTCAATTTCATCATTGCTCCAGATCCTAAAGTCCACCTCTTCCTTACCTTTTATTCCAGTTGGGTCTTCATTTGTGTTTTTGTATTTTTTATTTTTCAATTCTTGTCCTTTCGGGTATCTGGTTTTTAGTTGACTCTCTAACTCATTTATATTTGAAGTTAGCTCTTCTGAAGCAATAAACCTTAGCCCCTGCCAAGGGATGTTGGCATGTTGCTTTAGTTTGTCACTAACAACAAAAAAGTCGACATCCCAACCCTGCTCATCTGTATAGGGTTTATCATTTTTGAAAGCAACGCTTTCATCGAATTTTACTCTCTGCTTCGCTTGACCAAGCTTGTGTGGTCCTTTCATGCCTGTGGTCATACTTCCTCTAAAGCCAACTTTGGCGCTAGGGTCCATTTCTTTGACTTTTGCAATGATTGATTTTAGCGCAGGCATTTGCGCTATATCTTCCATGATCAGCTTAGCCCTTTGTTGAGCTGATAACATGGCGTTATTTTTTATATCCAACTCACGCAGATAGTTAAATTCAGCTGCACGCTGTGCGATATTCTCAGCACTGTAAACACTGTCCTTGAGTGCAGGGGAAGTCGGAGGACAATCTCCCGGCTTCGCCGTCAACCCAAACGGGTCAACCCATCCCACCGGATTCGGCGCATACTGGTATGCATTGGCGCCGCCCAGGAGGCCGATGGGGTCCTGGTTGATGAAGCGACCGCTTTGGGGATCATAGTACCGGTGGCGGTTGTAATGGAAGCCGGTTTCTTCATCGTAATACTGACCTTGGAAGCGTAGCGGGTTGTGGACGCTTTCTACGTCTTGCAGGGCCAGGGCGCCGTAGGCTTTGTAGCGGGCGGACCAGACCAGGGTTCCTTCGGAGTCGGTCATTTCCTGGGGCGTACCCAGGTGATCCAGGTGGTAGTGGTAGACTTTTTCGTCCTGGATGAACGCCAGCGGACGGAAGGTGTCGGGTTCGTAGACGTAGACTTTGCGCAGGTGCTGGCGTTGTTCGGACAGCAGCACGTCGCCGTTCCACAGGAATTCCGTCTGCCCGAAGGCGTCCTGTTTGGAGATACGGCGGCCCAAGGCGTCATAACGGTACTCGGTGCGCTGACCGTCTTTCTCCACCGCGACCAGCTGATTCTGCTTGTTGTAAACGTAGCGGGTTTCCAGTTTGCCGCCTTTGCCGCGGCGCTCTCGAACTAGGTTGCCGGCGTCGTCATAGTCAAAGTGGCGATCACCATAAAAGTCCAGCCGGTTGGCTTTTTTGGTGTGCGATACGCCTGACTGAGTGTCTGAGAGAATATTTCCCGCCGGGTCGAAGTCGAACTGTTCGTTGCAGTAGCTCTCCACCTGCTTGAGGCGGTCCAGGGCGTCGTAATGGTAGCGGGTCGCGCCTTTTTGCAGATCGTCGATCAGCGCCAGATTGCCATGGTGGTCGTACTGATAACGACGGTCGATCAGCTGCGTTTTAGTGGCTTCATGGCTGACGCGATGGCGGCTCAGGCGGCCCATCAGGTCGTATTCATACTGGGATTGCAGCGCGCCCTGCTGGCGAGCGATTTCGCGGCCCTGTTCATCCCGGGTGATCTGCGTCAGCAGGTGGTCGTTGTAGCGGGCTTCGCTGAACAGGCCATGCTGGTCGTAGGCGAAGTTGAGCCGGGTTCCGTCCGCTAACTGGGTTTGCGTGCGCAGGCCCAGGGGATCGTAATCATGACGCAGCACATGCTGGTCCTGACGCTCTTCGGTTAACTGGCCCAGGGCGTTGTAGGCGAAGCGCAATTGTCGGTGGGGATTGCTCGCCTCAGTAAGCCGTCCCGCCGCATCGTAGTGGAACTGGCTGACTTCGCCGTCCGGGCTGTGTTTTTCCCGCAGTCGGCCCAACGGGTCGCGGCTGAAACGGGTGGTGTTGGCTTGTTCCGAGGGGATATCGAGATGCGCGCCTTCCAGATGGGCGATCAGATGCCCGGCGCGGTTGTACTGGTATTCCTGCATGCGGCCGTCGAAGCCGATCTCCCGAATCAGGCGTTCATTGCGGTCGTAACCCAGCTTGTAGCGCTCGCCCTTCTCGTTGATCAGGCCAATCAGGTTGCGTTCTTTGTCGTACAGGTATTCAAACACCTGCCCGTTGGCGTCGATCTTTTTGCGCACCTGGGACAGGCCGTCGTACAGGTATTCCGTGCAGCGACCGGCGGCGTCGATAAAGTGAGTGAGCTGGCTGTTGGCGTTGTAGCGCAGCTGCACGGCGGAGCCGTCCAGATGCTGTACGCGGGTGACGTTGCCGAGCAGGTCATATTCGTACTCGGTGGTGCGCTGGTCCGCATCCACAACCGCGCCGATATCGCCGTCTTCGTTCAGCAGGTACTCGGTGCGACGGCCGTTGACGCTTTCGCTGACCAGCTGCGCCATGGCGTTCCAGACGAAGGTTTTTTCATTGCCTGCGGCGTCGGTGATGGTTTGCGGCAGGCCGCGTTCGTTGTAGGCGTAGCGGGTCTGGTTGCCGAGCGGATCGGTGACGCAGGTCAGCAGCCCTTTGCCGTTGTACTCGCGACGCCAGCTGTGGCCCAGGGGATTGATCATTTCCACCGGCTGGCCGCGGTGGTTGTAACGGATTTTGTAGGTCGCGCCGGCGGCGTCGGTCAGTTGCGTCAATAAGCCCTGCTCGTCGTAGACGTAGCGGGTGACGCCGCCTTCCGGGTCTATGTGCTCGATCAGCTGGCCGTTCTTGTTGTAGGCCATGCGCGTGACCCCGCCCTCGGGATCGATTTCCTTGATGATCTTGCCGCGGTGGTCGTAGTAGTAAGTGGTCTTGCCGCCGTTGCTGTCGAAGGCGTGGGAGACTTTGTTCTGGGTATCCCACTCGAAACGGTAATCGTAAATGCCGCGATCGCCCCACTGACGCAGACACTTGCCGCTGGGGCTGTACTGGCTCCATTCAAAATAGAAGCTGAAGCCGGTTTTCAGGGTGCGGCGGGTGATGATGTGATTCCGGTAGGCGTAGCTTTCGCTGGCGCCGGCCCGGTCTGCGGCGCGGATCAGGTCCTGCTGTTCGTCATAGTCGTAGCTCGCCAGGGTTGCGAAGGCGCCGTTGCTCTGGATCGACTGAATCTCGCACATCAGGCCCTGGGCGTTGTGCAGGATATGCAGGCGCGGTCCCCAGTTGGCTTGCAGGATAGTGATGGGATGCGCATAACCTTCCACGTCCTGCCAATAGGCGATGTCGATGCGATTGCCCAGGGCGTCTATCAGGGCTTCCAGGCGATAGGCGCCATTGCCGCCGACGAAGACTTTATCCGGTTGTCCCAGCTGTTGCAGCGCATAGGTGTTCTCGTCCACCCGATGCAGGGTCATGCGCTCCGCCGCGTTGCGGCTGGACTGTTCGATCAGGGGACGCGGGAAGTCGATATAGCGGCCTTCGTCGCTGGTGAAAGTGATGCGGCCGTTGTCCTCTTCCAGGGTCTGACACAACAGGTGGGTCCAGCCCACGCCCAGGCCGCGCTGATGGTTGTTGGAAGACTTGTAGGTGCGTTTCCACACCAAAGGCATGGGACCGGGCAAGGTGAAGTCCACCAGGTCCAGTAGCTCCTCGCCGGTGATCATGCTCACGGGATCGCCGCTGACGCAGGCTTCGTCGTTGGCGGTCTGGGTGTCGCCGTTATCGTTGTGGCCGCTGGCGTCGCTGACGGACGTTTCTTCAGGACTGGACTCGGATGAGGCGGGCGGCGGCGCGCCATAACTGGTTTTCTCCCCCTTGACGCTCGCCCAGCCTACATTGCCGTTGAAAGACGGATGGCTTTCCGCCATGGGATTGGAGGCGGCCCCACCCGCGGCGGTTCCCGCCGGACGTTTCGGCGACGGCGTCTTCACCGGCTTCAGGCGATTCAACAACTGGGTGGCGGCGTGGGTGTTGGACTGCCCCGGCGTCAGCGTTTTGTTCTTCTCAACGATCAGGGGATGAAAAGGTTTTTCCGAACTATCCACCACCAGCAACACATTGCCATGGCGCGCTTCGCGAATCAGGGTGTTGCGCCAGGTGTTGAACGACGCTGCGGTGCGGTCGGGAAATTTGTTGGCGGTGGACTGGAAATGACTTCCCTGCAGCGAGGCGATAAAGGCGTCGAACTCTTTGCCGCGCCCGTCTCCGTCGCTCAGACACTTCTCGATATAGCCGATGGCGGTGGTGGGCGACTCAATGCGCGTCAGCTCATCGGCGACGATATCCAAGTGATGTTTGACTTGGTAACGACGGGGGTAATGCATGCAGGAAACATCCCTTGTTGAAGGCCGCTTCTGCGCGCACGAAGGCTCAGGCGGATGGGTGAAAGAAAGCCTGTATTGCGATAAGAAGTGGCTGGGTTACAAACAGAAACAATGCTTGCGCTATTGTATTTGTGGTGGTTTTTTAAGCAATCGTCCTTTGGGACTAACGCCAGTCATGAAAAAGGAGTAAGTGAGAATGACGCTGCGGAGGCGGTAAGAATATTTAAAACAGATCTATGTCTCCGTCGTCTTCATTTTGTTTAGCCATTTCATCCAGGTAATTGGCTTTGAAGTGAGCGAGGGCGGTTTCAATGGCGACGCCATTGAGAATCATATCGAACATTTCTCTTTCGCAGGCCATGGTGTAGCGGCCTTTGAGTTCCTGTTGCAGGTTTTTCCATTCTTCCGGCTTGTCCAGACGCTCGCGCGCCTGCAAAAGCCCACCCAGTTCGCCGAGGCTTTCCTTGACGTGGCAAAGACGTTGCGCCAGGCGGTCGAAAAACTGGAAGTCGACGACTGCGTTATGAACGTCTTTTTTCAGGCCGTCTAATTGCAATCTAAGCTCATGCGCTTGTGTAGACGGGTCGGGGGCGGCGTTGACGGTCTCTACGATGGTGGTGAAGGACTGGGTCAAACGGCCGAAAGATTTCTCGCTTTCCAAAATGGAGGCTTCGATCTGCGCCACAGCCAGCGTGAGCATGGTGATGGTTTCATTGATATGCAGCCACTGTTCTTCGCTTAGTTCCAAAGGGGTTTCTGCCTTGCTCATCCGTTTGCCTCTAATGTTTATTCTGGTCTTACGTCCTGTTTCGCCTGTCAGATTTCCACCACGGTCACCCGGTCGCCCTGAGCGCCGGCTTTGATCAGGCCCTGGCGGGCGCGGTTGAGGACGCTTTCCGGGCGCTCATCCAATAACTGATTCTGTGTAATGCCAATACTGACGGTAAATGGCGGCCGAATGCTGGGGTGGCGATCCACCAACGCCGCCAGCTTGCTACGCAGCCGCTCTGCGGCGAGACCAGCTTGACGCAAATCTGTTTCCGGCATCAGTACGGCGAACTCGTTTTCGCCGATGCGTCCAAGCGTGTCCTCGCGGCGGAATACGGCTTTGCAGGTTGCGCCGATAAGCGCCAGCATTTGCTGGCTTTGCTCTGAGTCGCGCGCATGGGACGCGTTGAACTGGTCCACTTGAAAAGTCAGCAGAGAGAATAGCGAGTGATGCCGATAAGCGCGTCGCCATTCTCTGTCCAGTCCATCCAGGAAATTGTCTTTATTGGAAAGCAGTGTGGTTTCGTCCTTGCCGGCGGCTTTGGAGAAATGTTCCTCCAGCTTCACATAGGCGCTGATATCCCGCTGTATGGCGGCGAAATGGCTGACGGCGCCGCTTTTGTCCAATAACGGCATGATGCTGATTTCGATCCAGTATTGACCGCCGTCTTTGCGATAGTTCAGCAGTCGGCAACGCACTTGTGACTTTTCCTGCAAGGCGCGACGAATACGTCGGCAGGCGCTTGCATCGGTTAATGGGCCTTGCAGCATTCTGGGAGTGGCGCCGATGAGTTCGTCTCTGCTGTATCCGGATAATGCCTCCATGGCGCTGTTGGCGTAAACGATTTCCGGGCCGGGGTCGTCCAGGGGCGAGGCTTTGGTGACCAATACGCCATCCGCGGCGTTCTCTACGATATCTTGAAAACCGAACTCTTGTTCCAGTGCGTTCATTGCTGTCCCAATTGCAGGTGTTCCACTTTTAAGTCTAGTTAAATCTGTCGGTTATCACTCACTTTTAGAAAATATGTTTATAAATCAAATTGTTGATATATCTTTAATAAATGACTGACTTAACCCCGGATGCTTATAATTAATTAACTTCATTCAAGTGTAGTAGAAAGCTGAATAAAGCCATTATCTGCACGGACTCTATGGAAAGACGCGAAACCTATGCAAAGTATTGAGATAAAAGCGCCGCTTACGCTGACGACGGAGCGCTTAAGGTTGCGCCAGTTTACGGAAGCGGATTTGCCGGATTACGCCAAGATGCTGGCTGACGACGAAGTGATGCGGTACATGGCGAACGGTCAGGGGTATGATTTGGACGCAGCCTGGAAAAGCCTCGCGCTGATGCTCGGCCATTGGCGTCTGCGGGGATACGGTTTGTGGGCGTTGGAGGAGATTGAGAGCGGGCGTTTGCTGGGGCGCGCGGGACTGTATTATCCGCAGGGGTGGCCGGGCATGGAGATCGGCTGGTTATTGCGCCGGGCTTCTTGGGGGCAGGGGTATGCCTATGAGGCGGCGCAAGCGATCAGGGAGGTGGCGTATTCTCACGTTGGCGCGTCCTCGCTGGTGAGTCTGATCCATCCAATGAACGCCCGTTCGCGGCGCGTGGCGGAAAAGTTGGGAGGGAAAGCCTGTAAAAAGCTGGAAATCCAGCAAAAGCAGGTTTTGCTTTATTCCATTCCAAGATCCTGATGGGCGGAGGAGAGGTAATGTCGAAGAAAACAGGACGGAGCAAACCGGCTCAGTTAGTAAAGGCGGGGTGCGGTGTGCGCTTCGACCCGGAGCAACTGGATGACGAGACAGGGTTTGATTTTTCCGGGGCCGCCGACTTGCTCAAGAAGCAGGTTGAGCGGGAGGCTGACGACGATTCTCCGGAAACACATGCCGCAGACGAAAAAAACCCGGCGAAGGCCGGGCAAAGCGCTGAGTAAACACTCAGGGTCGAGGTGCTTACATAGACGGAGTGAGCGACACAGGAATCGCTTTATCCGTCGCATCACTGCGGTCGCAGTAATTCTTTGGCGTTTGTTCCTGTACGCGCCTACAGCTCTACGCCGGGCTCAACATAAAGACGCGGGCAGGCGCTGCCGTCTTCTTTGAACAGATGACAGTTGTGCGCTTTCAGGCCCAAAGCAATCGGGTTGTTCTCCCGCACGGGATTGGCGCCCGGCGTACGCAGGGTCAGGGTGTTGTCGAAGCCTTCCACGTCCGCGTGCACCAGAGTCTGATAGCCGAGGCGTTCAACCACATTCACCACACCATTGAGAATGACTTCGCCTTCTTCTGCGCTGACGAAATGCTCCGGGCGGATGCCCAGGGTCGCTTTGTCGCCGGTTTTCAGGCCCGCCCCATTAACCGGCACGATGACGTCGATGGCGCCTGGCAACGAGACTTTGACGGACTGAGCGCCCGCTTCCATCACCGTGCAGGTGACGAAGTTCATTTTGGGAGAGCCGATAAACCCGGCGACAAATTTGTTGGAAGGATAGTGGTACAGCTCCAGTGGCTTGCCGACCTGCGCAATGCGTCCGTGGTCCAGCGCGACGATTTTGTCCGCCATGGTCATAGCTTCCACCTGATCGTGGGTTACGTAGATCATGGTGCTCTGCAGGCGTTTATGCAGTTTGGAGATCTCGATACGCATCTGCACCCGCAGTGCGGCGTCCAGGTTGGACAGTGGCTCGTCGAACAGAAACACCTTCGGTTCGCGCACCATGGTGCGGCCAATGGCCACCCGCTGACGTTGTCCGCCGGACAGATCCTTGGGTTTGCGTTGCAGCAGGTGCTCCAGTTGCAGAATGCGCGCGGCGTTTTCCACGCGCTTGTCGATTTCGATTTTGGCGGTTTTCGCCAGTTTCAGACCAAACGCCATGTTCTCCGCCACGTTCATGTGGGGATACAGGGCGTAGGACTGGAACACCATGCCCACTTCACGCTGCATGGGGGCTTTATCGTTCATGCGTTCTTCGCCGATGAACAGATCGCCGGAGGTGATTTCCTCCAGACCCGCGATCATGCGCAGCAAGGTGGACTTGCCACAACCGGACGGGCCGACGAAGACGACGAATTCGCCGTCTTCAATATCCAGATTGATGTCTTTGGATATTTCTACCGTGTCATAACTTTTGCAGACATTTCTTAGCGTTACGCTGGCCATGGCTGGACCCTCTTGACTTGATTGCCGGCGTGTTTACGCCAACTGACAAATACCGATTCCGTAAGCGGGAAGGTGGACGCGGGCGTCGCTCCATTCCGCGTTAAGTACGCTGAGTTCGCTCACTACCGTTTTGGCGCCGGCGGGCAGCTCGATGTCCACGCTTTGCCCGGACAGGTTCAACGCCACCATCATGCGTTCGCCGTTATGGCTGCGCTCGTAGAGAAGCGTATCCGGCGGGCTTGGCAGGAAGCGGACGTCGCCTTTCTGCAGCACAGGCTGCGCTTTGCGCCAGTGCAGGAATTCACGGTAGATGTGCAACAGCGAGTCTTCCGCATCTTCTTGCTCCGCCACCGCGGCGGCGACATGTTCTGGATACACCGGCAGCCAGGGTTTGCCGGCGGTAAAGCCGGCATGCTCTTGCTCCGCCTTCCAGGGCATGGGCGTGCGACAGCCGTCGCGGCCTTTATATTCCGGCCAGAAAGCAATGCCGTAGGGATCGACCAGATCCTCATACTCCAGTTCCGCTTCCACCAGACCCAGCTCTTCGCCTTGATAGAGGCACACGCTTCCCCGCAGGGTGAGCAGCATCGCCATGTAGACTTTGTTCAACGCCAATGGCGCTTCCTGTCCGCACCAGCGTGTGGCCACCCGCGCGACGTCGTGATTGCCGATGGCCCAACAAGGCCAGCCGTCCACCAGTTTCGACTCAATGGTTTCCACGGTTTTGCGCAGAAACTTGGCGTCGCATTGTTCGGTCAGGAAATCGAAGGAGTACGCCATGTGCAGCTTGTCGCCATCGGAGGTGTAAGCGGCCATGGTGTCGAGGGAGTTGTCGTCGCCGATTTCGCCTACGGTGGTTGTGCCCGGGTATTTCTCTAACAGGGCGCGTACCCGTTGCAGGAACGGCAGGTTTTCCGGCTGTGTTTTGTCGTAAAGGTGACGCTGGTAAGCGTAGGGATTTTCTTTACGCACTCCGATGGAGCCTTCCGCCACCTCGGTGTTGGCGGGGTTATCCCGCAGCAGCTTGTCGTGATAGCAGAAGTTGATGGCGTCGAGACGGAAACCGTCCACGCCTCTTTTCAGCCAGAACTCGACGTCGCTGAGCACTTGCTCTACCACTGCCGGATTGTGGAAATTCAGGTCCGGCTGGCTGGTCAGAAAGTTGTGCAGATAATACTGACGACGACGGCTGTCCCACGCCCAGGCGGAACCGCCAAATACGGATACCCAGTTATTGGGCGGCGTGCCGTCGGGTTTCGCCTCCGCCCACACATACCAGTCCGCTTTTGCATTGTCGCGACTGCTGCGGCTTTCCTTGAACCAGGCGTGCTGGTCGGAAGTGTGGCTGAGCACCTGATCGATGATGATTTTCAGGCCGCGCTTGTGCGCTTCCGCCACCATCGTCTCGAAATCTTCCAGGGTTCCGAAAATAGGATCGACGTTGCGATAGTCGGAAACGTCGTAACCAAAATCCTTCATGGGGGAAGTGAAGAAAGGAGACAGCCAGATGGCGTCCACTCCCAGACTGGCGACATAGTCCAGCTTTGCGGTGACGCCCGGCAGATCGCCGATGCCGTCGCCATTGGAATCAAAAAAACTACGGGGATAAATTTGGTAGATGACTGCGCCGCGCCACCAATCACGATCAACCTGCATGTCGCCTCTCTTAACAACTCCAAACCAGGTAACGCACGTGCACCCACAGATAAGTGGAAGACGTTGTTATTTTTACAGTTATGAAGATGGTGCCTGCGGCGAACCGGCCGAACATCCTCCCTCCCTCTTTTTTCTTGGCGTAGTAGTGGGGATGAGGGGGGAGGAGGAGGCGGAGGGTGGGTATGAGGGGGAGACTCGCTCACTCCCCCTGTATCTTACTCAACAGATCCCGCGCCAGATTGATGGCTTCTGAGCGGTGGGTGATGTTCTGTTTTTGGTAGAGGCTGCGGATGTGGGTTTTTACTGTGGTGGGAGCCACTTTCATGTGCTCGGCGATCTGGTCGTTGGACAGACCGGCGTGGATAAGGCTGAGCACTTGCCATTCCCGGCGGGTGAGGGGAGAGGTGCGGATGAGTTCCGGCACGTCGGGGCGGTCGATGATGTCCTGAATGATGGCTTCGTCCAGTGAAATGCGGATCGCCCGGCTGAAGTCCCGTTGTTGTTGCGCCAGTTGGATCAGGCGTTCCGCCCGCTGCTTCTCCATCTCGTCCAACTGCTCTTCGCTGATCAAGGCTTTGAGAATGTTGATCAGCACCTTGCCGATGCGCAGGAAGCTGCCCACCGCGCCGGTGGTGCTAGCGAGCTTCAATGCGATGGCCATGTGGCGCAGGGCGTCTTCACGTTGCTCGTTAAGCCAGTAAAGCTGCGATAAATGGATATGGTTGCGGTTGATATCGGTTTTCAGGCCAAACTGTTCCGCCATGCTTTGAATGCCTTCCAACAGCGGCAGCGCCTTGTCGAAATCTCCCAGACTGACGTAGGCGCGGGCCCAGTTGCGGATATTGCACTGGGTGAAATGGTTAGTGGCCTGTTCCGGCGTCGGCTCCGGCGCCGCAGTCAGCCAGCGTTGAATGGACTCTTTGTCGCGCACTGCGTCCCAGTAGGAAAGCATGGCTGCGTGGGCGTTGGCGGTCCAGTCGATATGGTATTCGCCGGAGGCCAGCATTTTGTGAATCTTCTGCACGTAGTCCGCGCATAAAGACTGACGTCCCCGCGCCTGGGCGATTTTCGCCAGCATCACATAGCTTTGGATGAACCAGCGTTCTCCCTGGCTTTCCAGAATCTCGATGCCCTTCAGCGCGCATCGCTCCGCGCTTTCCAGGTGATGCCATTCCCACATGATCTGGCTGCGAATGCGGTACAGGAATTCCAGAATGGGCAGGCGTTCCAGGCTGTGGTCCTCCGCATACTGCAGCGCCTTCTCCTGGATGTTGTAGGCTTTCTGCAGATAGCCTTGGGCGACGCTGATCTCCGACTGCTGACACAATGCCCAAATGACGTTCTGGTGCGCATGCTCCGCCAAGGCCAGTTGCTCGGTGTCCTGCATGCGGGTGATGGCTTCTTTCAGGTGGCCCTGTACGAACAGGGACTCGCCAATCACCGATGAAGCGGCGGTGCGGGAGGTCGGTAGGTAAACCGGGTCATGGGCCAGCGCGGACTTGGCGAAAGTCTGCGCCCTCTCTGCATCGCCCACATTCATGGCCACCTGGGCGCGCACGGCGTTGAACTCGCCGTTGATCGCTTCCCACTCTTCTTCGCTGCAGTGAGTTTTCAGGTGTTGCTCCGCCGCCCTGAGCCAGGACTCCACTTCAGACCACTGATACTGCCCTTGCGCCACCCAGGCTCTCAGCAGGGTGAGAATGGGGTGGTCGGCGATGACCTCTTTATTCAGCGCGTCGAAACAGCGCTGCAGCAGATTGAACTGGCCTTCGGTGAAAAAGTCGCGACCACAGCTCAGCAGAATGTCCTTAATGCGCTGCTGGTCTTTGGCCAGCACTGCATGACGAGCGGCGTCTTCGAAAAAGCCCATCTCACGCCAGGCGTCGCTGGCGCGCTGGTGGAGCTGCGCGGTTTCATCGGGCAGCACGCAGACTTGCATGTGCCGTAAATATGCAGCGAACAATGGATGGTAGCGGAACCACAAGCCGCTGCTGTCCAGGGGCACGATGAACAGTCCCAGGTTCAATAGCGAGTTCAACAGGAACTGGCCGTCCTGTTGTTGCGCCAGGCGCATCACCATCAGCGCGTTGAAACGTTCCAGCACGCTGGTGCGCAGCAGGAACAGACGCTGTTCGTTGTCGATGCTGGTGCGGGTCAGTTCATCAAAGTAATCGAATATATAGTGATTGCCGCTGTGCAATTGCTCCACATACTCGTTGAATTCCACCCCGGTGGAGGCGGTCGCCGCCAATAACTGCAAGGCCGATACCCAGCCCTCGACGCGGCGGTTGGCGCGTTCGACGCTTTCCCGGGACACTTCAAAACGCAGGCGTTGCTCAAAATACACCTGCGCCTCGTCGGCGCTGAAGGAAAGGTCCTTGGCGGTGATTTCCAGCATCCGCCCCTGCATGCGCAATTGCGCCACGCCGATGGGCGGCGTGGTGCGGGACAACAACACCAGGGTGATATAAGGAGGCAGGTGGCGCAGCAGGAACATCACTCCGCTGTGGATCTCCGGATTGCTGATCAGGTGATAGTCATCTAGAACCAGATGCAACGGATCGCCTTCCAAAGGCAGTTCAGACAGCAAGTCCGTGAGAAACGTCTGCAAGGTCGGATAGCCTTGTTGGTTCAAGGTGCGCAGGGTTTCCGGACAGGCGCCTCGGGTGGCCTCATTCAGTGAATGGGCGACATAGAAAGCGAACTGTTCGCTCAGGTTATCCTGGGCGTCGAGACGGAACCAGGCGGCGTTGGCGCCCAAAGCGCCCAAGCGGTCGTCGATCATCGTGGTTTTGCCGTAACCCGCAGGGGCTTGCACCAGGATCAGGTTGACCGGGTCGATCTCGTGCAGCAGATCGTCGAACTTTTCCCGCTCCAACAGATGCGCAGGCCTCGGCGGCGGCAGTATCTTGGCTTTTATCAAAGTTAAAGACTCGGGCTTTATTGTAGTTGTCATCGGCGACCCTAATTATGTTTCAGCGCTAATGTCGTCCATTATTGGCCGGTTCATACGCCGGTCATGAATTTTTGGTTATATGGAGTCTTGGCTCCCTGGACGCAGTTACTTCAGACTTTAGCAAATATCGCTCTGGAAAGTCAGCGTCCGTTCACCGTATGCGCCCCGGCGGCGGGCGCTTATGTGGTTATTGCGTATTGTCGGTATAAGGCCGGAAGACCACCATACGCGGATGTATACGACAGTGCGTTTTCATTATTTCACTTTGCCCGCAATGTCTTGCGCGTCCATTCTGCGATGTGCGCATGTGGCTGCGGTGAAATAGCGGGATCGTAACAGTTTTTGACGCCGCAGCGGTTCTTCCCCTGCGGCTTTTTTTTGCCCTCAGGGTCCGATCTAAAAATCCCCGACTGCGATAGTTTTGTATTGGCGATGCGACTGTGTTTAAGGAAAGGCGCGGAGGTTGGCGGTGGTTATTTTTGCTTATGCGATGGTGATTTTGGTTTGGGCGACGACGCCTTTGGGAGTCGTATGGAGCAGTCAGTCTTTTCATCCGACGGTGGCGGTAGGGTTGCGCATGACGATCGCGGCGGTCGTCACCGGCGTCATTATTCGCTTGTATCGTATTCCCCTGCACTGGGACCGGGACTCGCTCTATAGCTATCTGTGCGGAACCATGGGCGTGTTTGGGGCGATGATGCTGACCTACTTCGCTTCGAAAACGGTTCCCTCCGGATTGATCTCCGTGATGTACGGTCTGTCGCCGATTATGTCCGGCTTGCTTGGCGTCTATCTGCTGGACGGCGCTCGTTTTCAGAAGAGCCAGTGGCTGGCGCTCGCCCTGGCCATAAGCGGCTTGGCCACGGTGTTTGGCAAGGATCTGCACGCCACCGGCTCAATCGTGTTTGGGCTGATGCTGGTTTTGGGGGCGGTCATGCTGTTCAGTCTCAGTGGGGTGTTGTTGAAGAAACAGAAAGCAACCCCGCACCCCCTGGCGCTGACCTTTGGTTCTATTCTGCTGGCGCTTCCCGGCTATTTCATTCTTTGGGCGTTGATGGATGGCGCAACACCCCGCATCGAATTGCATGATCGCGGCTTGTGGGCGGTAGTGTACCTTGCGTTGATTGGCTCGGTGTTGGGTTTCTTCTCCTATTATTACGTACTGCAGAAGCTGCAGCCTTCCACTGTCGCCATGGCGACGCTGGTGACGCCGGTCTTGGCGCTGATGCTGGGGGTGACGCTGAATGATGAGACTATTCATCCCACGGTATTGCTGGGCGGTTGCCTCATTCTGGTTGGTTTGGCTTTATATTTCGATCTGCCGCGCAAGGCGCTGCGCTGGTTGCGGCCCATTAGCGAACCAGCGCTGGTTTTGCCGTTAAGCAACGAAGAAAATAAATGTACTGATCAACAACGCGCAGGCGAGATTGAGATAAAAGCCCACTCGAACCATGGTTCTCTGAGGAACTAATCCGGTCCCATGCACTATGGCGTTGGGCGGTGTCGCCACCGGCAGCATGAAGGCGCAGGAGGCGGCTACTCCGATGGTCAGCGCAGTCTGACCAGGGCCTAACTGACCCGTCGGCAACGCCAGAAAAATTGGAACCAGCAATGCGGCGGTGGCGGTGTTGCTGGACAGCTCGGTCAGAAAAATGACGAAGGCGGTAATCGCCAGCAGCAGTAAAAACGCAGGCCAGGCGGAGACCAGCGTCGCCAGAGACTCTCCCAGCAATTGGCTGGCGCCGGAGCTTTTCAGGATCACGCTCAAGGTCAAACCGCCCCCGAACAGCAATAGAACGCCCCAGTCTGTTGTCGCGCTGATATCCTTCCAGTTGACCACCTTGGTGATGGTCAGTGCGGCCAGGGCGAGGATCGCAATCCAGCTATCCAAGTCTTTCTCTATGCCTATCAACTCCCCCAGTGGCTTGCTCAGCAGCCACATCGCCACCGTACCGGTGAATACGCCAAGCAGCAGCATGCGCTCACGGGTCCAGGTGAAGTCCGCGGACATTGCGCTCTGGGCGCGTCCGCTAAGATCCGGCTGCAAGGTTTTGCGGAGAATCAGCAACATGACCGGCCATAGCATCAGTGTGATGGGCAGGCCCAGTTGAATCCAATCGCTGAACGTCATATTCAACTGGGCGGCGACAATAGCGTTGGGCGGACTGCCAACCAGGGTGGCGACGCCGCCAATACTGGCTGAGTATGCGACCGCCAACAGCGCGAATACGCGCGGATTGTCCGGGCGATCATCTTCCTGGCTGAGCAGGCCCAGCACCAGCGGCATCATGATCGCCGTGGTGGCGGTATTACTGATCCACATAGACAGCAGGGCGCTGAGCGCGCACAGTAAAATCAATGCATGGCTGATCTTCCCGCGAGTCAGGCGCAGCACCTTGGCGGCGATGGCGCGGTCCACTTGCTGCTTATGTAGCGCAGAGGCCAGCGCGAAGCCGCCGAGGAACAGGAAAATAATCGGATTGGCGAATTCACCGAACCCCTCCTTAACGGTCAACAGTCCGAGCGTCACCGCCATGATGGTAATCAGCAGGGCGGTGACGGTGACGTGGAAGAGTTCAGTGATCCACAGCACCGCGGCGATCCAGAGTATGGAGAGCCCATGACGGGCGTTGGCCGGCGCCTGTAGCAGCGTTTCCAGGCATAGCGGCCCCGCCGCCAGGATTATCCAGATCAGTTTCAGTCGCATGATTAATCAGCCGTTGCTTTCCTTGTCCTGGCGTTCTGCTTGATGTAACGCCAAAAATGGGGTAATCATCGGTTTTTCATAGAGTAAATGTCTTGATATAACGCAAAAGGACGCCAATGACACCGAATGCTTCTCAGTTTAGCCTACGACCTGTCACCCCTGCTGATAATGCGCAAATGGGGGAGGTGATTCGTCAGGTCTCCGCCGAATATGGGCTCACTCCAGAGCGGGGATTCGCTGTCGGTGACGCCAGTGTAGACGCCATGTATGAAACTTATGCGATCCCCGGCGCGGCCTATTGGGTGGTGGAGCACGAAGGCCGCATTGTGGGCGGCGGTGGCGTGGCGCCGTTGGCGGGGGGCGACGGCTCTGTCGCGGAACTGCAGAAAATGTACTTTCTGCCGGTCTGCCGTGGACAAGGCTTGGGGTACAAAATCGTGCTCATGGCGCAAGAGTTCGCCAAAGATCATGGGTTCAAACAGTGTTATCTGGAAACCACCGCCGCGTTAAAAGAGGCCATCGCCTTATACGAACGCCTGGGTTTCAAACTGTTGACCGAGCCCATGGGAGATACCGGACATCAAGTCTGTGAAGTGCGCATGATCAAAGCGCTGGACTGACGCAATGCGCCTTACATCCAGCCGATCGTGTTCAGCACCGTAATGCCGATCGCCAGGGTTATGAAGGACGCCAACGTAGACAAGGCGACAATGGCGGCGGCCAACTCACTGTCGCCGCCCATCGCTTTCGCCATCACGAAGCTAACGGTGGCGGTGGGGCTGGCGAACATGAGAAATAGCGAACCCAGGTAGATATCGCGTATGCCTATGGCGAACGCGACAACAATCTGCGCCACCGGCAACCAGATCAGCTTCAGTTGCGTGGCGTGCAACGCCAGCCCGGAGGTCGCACGCAAAACTTTGCCGTTGATGGAGCCGCCTACGCAGAGCAAGGCCAGAGGCAGGGTCAGGTCGGCGAAATACCCGGCGGCTTTCTTCGCCATGTCTGGCAATGGAATCTGTAATGCCGCAAATCCAAGCGCCAGCACGATGCTGATGATGAGGGGGTTGCGGACTATCTCTTTCAGTACGCCAGCCCAGGGGAGTTTGGCGTTTTGATGCTGCGAGGCGGTCAGCGCCCAGACTGACAACAGGTTATAAAGCAAGGTAACGAAACCCAGCAGCACTGATCCCACTGCAACGCCCTGTGCGCCATAGGCTCCGGCGCATAGCGCCAAACCGACGATGCCCAGGTTGCCTCGAAACGCGCCCTGAACGAATACGCCCAGTTGCGTGGGCTCTGAAATATAGCGTTTGGCGATGATCCAGACTGCAATAAAGCCAACTGTCGTGGAGACGATGGCGTAGCCCAACTGCGCCAGATTGACTACTTGTCCCAACTGAAGCTCGGCGACGTTGAGGAAGATGAGAGTGGGCAGCGCAATTTTGAACACCAGACGGGAGCCTGTCTCAATGAACGCGCCGTCAATCATGTTGCTGCGTCGCAATAAGAAGCCGAGGATGACGAGAAAGAATATCGGCAACACCACACCGGCGGCGAAAACGGCGCTTTGCAGCAACAACTCAAACATGGGCGGACTCTGGAACTTGTTGGCTTAATGGAGGAGTTTAAGCGAGACTGCCGCAGCGTATGAATGAGATGTCAGTATGACGAGAGGGAAATATTCAATTGCTGGCGGTCAGGTTGGCCAAGCGGCTACGTTGGAAGACCGCCCGGCCGAGATCGATCGTTACGAATCAGCGCGATGACAGCTTGTCCAGGTCGCGCTCGATTTCCTTGATCTTGTTGTTCACGACGCGCTCCAGGTGGCGCAGATCCTTCAGAATCTTCTCTTTAACATCTACCTGCTCAGTTTCTTTGCTGGTGATTTTGTCCAGCTCGTCCAGAACGTGCAGCAGATTAGGCGCAATTTCAGAAGTGTTTTCATAACGCTTGGCGCCGCCTGAGTCCACCAGCAATTGCTTTTGCAGGCGGGGAAATTTTACTTTCAGGCTTCTGTGGAAAAGGTCGCCTTTTTCCTTTTTGTAGTAGATCTTGAGGATATCGTTCTCAGCTTCGGTGCGCAGCGTGTATTTTTCGATGCGTTGGGGATCGGCGACGCCGATATGTTTGAGGTGGTCAGTCATGGGTACTCCAGATTAGTTTAAAATTTAAACCTTAAAAATCAGTTTAGTTAAGAAATGGGTAAGTTGTTAAAACAACGATAAAAAACTGTATTGGGGCATATCTTGAACTTTTGATGAAAAATTGCTATAGGTAGAACCCGACAAAAATGTTACCAACGGTAACCTTTTTGACTTATGTCTAGTTCTGTGAGCGGCGGATGTTTTTTTGTACAACTGTGTAAGTTGGTCTATAAATCAAAAGTAGGTCCATCAGTTGTAACTTGGACGGCTGTTTGCTCGTATGACTCGCATAAATATTCTGAAAGATATGATTCGCCTGGGGATGAATTTCATTCCCAACAACTTGATGGCCTATCGTCTGTGCGCCTCTCACACCTCGTGGTTTATTCATGCTCCGCCGGGCTTCTCCAGCGAGCCTTGTGAAATCGACGGGCTGCAGGCGTTATGGTTGAGTCACCACACTGAATGTGAATCCCGCGTTGTTTTGTATCTGCATGGCGGCGGATATGTCATTGGCTCCAACCGCACCCATCTTGAACTGGCCTGCCGCATCAGCAAAGCCGCCAAAGCGCGCACGTTGATGCTGGAATACCGGCTGGCGCCGGAGCACCCATTTCCGGCGGCGTTGCATGACGTGGTGGCGGTTTATAAGCAACTTTTGGATCGGGGCGTTAAACCCAGACATATTGTCATTGCGGGAGACTCCGCGGGCGGAGGCCTGACCATGGCGGCCTTGCAATTCATTCGCGACATGGACCTGCCGGCGCCGGCGGCGGCGGTGTGTATTTCACCGTGGCTGGATCTTACCTGCCACTTGTCGAGCAAGTCCCATCGTCTGCCTCATGATCCGGTGATTTCGCCGGATCGCATTCGTTTTTTTGCGCGCCACTATGCGGGTGACCATGATCCTAAACTGCCAGGCATTTCGCCTTTCTTTGGGGACTTGCATGACCTGCCGCCGATGTTGATTCAGGTGGGCGGCGATGAAATTTTGCTTTCCGAGTGTAAGCAGTTTCACCGGCGCGCCCGTTTACAGGGAGTGCCTCTGCAATTGCAGGTGTGGCCGCATATGTTTCACGTCTGGCATTTCGCCTCGCGTTTGTTGCCGCAAGGCGGTCGCGCCATTCATGAAATCGGCGACTTCATTCGCTCGCACACTCCGTTGGGAGCTACGGAGGCGGCATAAAATACGACTTGTGGGAGAATAGTAAAAAACAATGCGCGCTGAGTAATTTCCGCTCTATAATTCTTCGCCCGGTCAGCGCGGCAATCGCTATTGACCTTGAGGTCCCACTTTTTTTTCGCCGCCGGCGCGGAAGGAATTGCATTCTATGTCCTTGAATCAAGATATCGCCCAGTCGGGCGCTTTGGCCTGTGCGCTGCCTTCTCAGGAGTGGCATGAGCGCATGGCTGACGCCTTGGCGCGGCAAGGATGGGGCGTATTTGACGATCTGATTCCGCTGGAGCTGTCCGCACGCCTGCGACAGGAAGCCGAATTTATTTATACCGAAGGCGGTTTCAGCCCGGCGCATATTGGTCGTGCGGAAGATCGGCAGTTGAATGACTCTGTGCGGCGCGACTGGTCATGTTGGCTGGATGGGCGCAGTGAGACGCAACAGCAGTTTCTGCTGTTTCTGGAAAATGTGCGTCAGGTTCTGAATCGCACTTTGTTTCTGGGACTGCAGGAAGTGGAGGCGCATTACGCTGTTTACGAGGCGCAGGCGTATTATCGCCGTCATGTGGACAACTTTCGTGGACGCAGTCCCCGTAAGGTGACCCTGGTGCATTACCTGAACCCGAACTGGCTTCCCGACGAAGGCGGCGAACTGGGTTTATACGATGGCGGCAACGGCGGCCTTATCGCGGATATAGCGCCAGAGATGGGCCGGACTGTGATCTTTCTCAGTGAAGATTTTCCCCACGAAGTCAGACTGACCCATCGTCCCCGCTGGAGCCTCGCCTGCTGGCTGCGCACCAACTCATCGCCGTTCTGAGGCCCCGCACAGATGCGCGGAGCACTCTTGTCGTTGGAGAATAACTGCCTGGCCTACTTGCCCAGCAGAATTTTACTGAGATGGAGTTGCTCGTCGATTTTATCCAGCAATTCTTCATCGCTGGGCGGCGTACGTGGATCGAAGCGCGCTACGCAGCGGCCTTCGCCATCGACCAGAAACTTCTCGAAATTCCAGCGTATGTCTTCGCCATCGCCGATCAGCCATTGGTAAAGCGGGCTCCGTCCCGGGCCGTTCACCTCTGTTTTTGACGTCATGGGAAAGCTTACCTGGAAACGCGTGGAGCAGAACTCGTGAATGGCGGCTTCGTCGCCGGGCTCTTGCCCGCCGAACTGGTTGCAGGGCAATCCCAATACCACCAGGCCATCGTCTTTGCGCTCTTCATAGAGAGACTGCAACTCTTCGTACTGCGGCGTCAGGCCGCACTCACTGGCGACGTTCACCAGCAACAGCGTTCTACCTTTGAATTGCTCAAGGGGCAGGTCGGCGCCATGAATATCTTTGAGGGTAAAATCGTATAGCGTCGTCATAGTTGGATGTCCTTATGTTGTTCTGGATGTGAGGGAACCGGTTTACCGTTCGTCGTCACGACGGCGGGGTCCGTTTTGGCGACGCCGGGACCGGCGATCGCCAGCAAAGCCGCGCTGCCGGCGCCGCATGAAATGATGGTGCGAATGGCGGCTTCCACTTTGATATCCGGTCTCAGCGTCACTGCTTCGCCTGGGACGTGAAAAACGAAACCGGTCGTGGGGTTGGGGCCTGTTGGGACAAAGACCGTGTAGCGGCCGTCGTCATGCGTACTGGTGACAATGGCGGTCACGGTGGTCGGCGTTGAAGGACCGAATATTTTTACTTCCGCCACAGCGCCGGATCTGAACGGCGAGTTTTTCTTGTCGCCCAGCAACTGGGTGACGATCTCCTTCACCATTTGATAGCCCGGTGCGATACGACGTAAATGACCGTCGAATCGCGAATGTAGAAAGCGGCCGATGCTGGTGGCGGTAAGACTGCCCACCAGGATGCACGCGACGGCGATCACCAGGATAACGACCATGTCGCCAACCACCTCCGGCGCCGACACCATGCGAATCACGATATTGGTGATAGGTTGAATCAGGTCAGTAACGGCTCGGAAGAGCCAATTGAAGAACAGGCCCAGGATCGCCAGGGGCAACAGTACAATAACGCCGCCGATAAAAGCGTTGCGTAATAACAACTTCAGTTTTGTCATAGAGATTAGAAACTATAGTCCCAGTCGGGTAATTTCGATTTTCGGACAGCGGTCCATAACGACTTTGAGTCCAGCGTCCAACGCTTTCCGCGCCGCCTGTTCGTGGATGACTTCCAGTTGCATCCAGACTACGCCGGCGCCGATGGCGATCGCATCGTCAACGATGTCGGGCGCCGCATCCGGGCGGCGAAAAATATCCACCATGTCTACAGGGACGGGAATGTCGCGCAGGCAGGCGTAAACGGTCTCGCCCAGTAAAGTGGCGCCTGCCAGCGCAGGGTTGACGGGAATGACCCGGTATCCTTTGTTTTGCAGAAAAAGCATGACATGGTGGCTGTCGCGCCCCGGTTTATCGCTGGCGCCGACCATTGCGATAGTGTGTACGCTTTTCAATATTCGGCTGATTTCGGCTGCTGAGGGCATGGTGTCGTTGGCTCCGCTGATAAGCTGTCAGCATTATGCGGAGGGCCGTCGTCCCCTGCAACTGCGCTCAGGCTACTTGGGGTTTTTCGGCTGCAATCTCAGCAGTTCTCCCATCTCCTCGGCGGGCAGGGGTTTGCTGAACAGATAGCCCTGGTAGTAATCGCATTCGTTCTCTTTCAGGAACTCCAGATGTTCGACGGTCTCCACGCCTTCCGCCACCACTTCCAGGTCCAGGTGGGCGGCCATGGCCAGGATGGTGGAGACAATGGCGGCGTCGTTCACGTCGCTGTTGATGTCGGTGACGAAGGATCGGTCGATTTTCAGGGAGTCTACCGGCAGTCGCTTCAGATAACTGAGGGAGGAGTAGCCGGTGCCGAAATCATCCAGGGAAAAGCGGACGCCCAGGCCTTTAAGACTGAGCATCTTGTTGATGGTGTCTTTGACGTTCTGGATGACCACGGACTCGGTGACCTCCAGTTCAATGCAGTACGCGGGCAGCCGGGTGGCCTCAAGTATCTCTATGATCTGTTCAACAAACTCCGGCTGGTAGAACTGCTTGGGGCTGACGTTGACGGCGACGCGCATGTCCTCCTCCCACCATCCTTTGTCCAGCCACTCCTTCACCTGCATGCAGGCCTGGGTGAACATATCCAGGCCGGCGGTGAGAATCAGATTGGAGTTTTCCAGCACCGGGACGAATTCATCGGGAGTAATCAGTCCTCGCTGCGGGTGGTTCCAGCGTATCAACGCCTCTGCGCCGATAATGCGTCCATCGGTGACGCTGACCTGGGGTTGATAGTAGAACATCAACGCTTTGTCTTTTACCGCCGTACGCAATTCGTTTTCGATACTGAGTCGCTTGCTCACCGCATCCGCCATCTCCGCTTTGAAGATCGTCACTTTGTTGCGACCTTCGTGTTTGGCCTGGAACAGCGCCGTGTCGGCGTAACGCAGGATGACTTCCGTGTTGGCGTCTTTATCCGGATACAAAGCTACGCCCATACTGGCGGTAACAGTGAATTCCTGAGTGTTGAAAAAGAACGGCGTGGACAGCTCCGAGAGAACTTTCGCTGCGATCAGGTTGGCGTTTTGCTCCGCCTCCTCCGGCGTGCGCCCCAACTCCGGCATGATCACGGTGAATTCATCGCCGCCGAGGCGACCGACAGTGATTTCTTCATCCAGACAGTTACGCAGGTTTTTCGCCACATTGCGTAATAACTCATCGCCGACTGAATGCCCCAGCGAGTCATTGATGTTCTTGAAATTGTCCAGATCGATCAGCAGCAGTGCGCCATAGGCTCCGTGATTGCGGGAGCGGGCGATATCCATAGTAAGACGGTCATAGAACAGATTGCGATTGGGCAGGCCGGTGAGCGGGTCGTGAAAGGCCAGTTGCTCCACCCGGGATTGCGCCTCCACTCTGTCGGTAATGTCCACGGACACGATCAGCGCGCAAGGTTTTCCGAAAAAACGAAAAGGGATTTTGTTGCTCTGCAAGATACGGCGGCGGCCATAAATATCCGTGAGGCCGTGTTCAGGGATGAACATAACTTTCTGTTTGTCGATAACCTCCCTGTCTTCGTTGTCGAAGCGCACCGACTCCAGGTTGGAGATCAAGTGATGCAACGAGTGGTGATCCCCCCCTTCGATTTCCGTGATATTGCGGTCATAGAAGCTCGCTAGCGCCTGATTGACGAAGACAAAGGCGCCGTTGCGATCCTTGGCGTATATCAAATGTGGAACTGTATCGATAATCTGCCGGGTCTGGCGTTCACTGTCGCGCAAAGTCTCTTCCGCCTGGCGGCGCTCTTCCAGGCGCTTTTGTAAGGTCTCAAGAAATTGATTGCCGATCTGCGCCAGATAACCCAGCTCATCGCCATCATGGCTGCGAGGCAGGCGCAAGCGGCGGTCGCCGGGGTCTTCCGGGTTCACCTCGGAAAAACTGGCGGCGAGCGAAATCAATGGTCGCGTGATCATGTAATAGAAGGCGATAAACAGCAGCAATACCAGCACCATGTTGCGCACGATGCCGATAATCAGCACGTAGTAGGCGCGATTGAAGAAGGGTTCCAGGGCTTTATCCACATTCACCACCACTTCCATGCGGCCGGTCTGGAGTTGGTGGTAAGACTCCATCTGCAGCGCAATGGGATAGTTGCGGTAAATGGCGCCGATGCTGGAAGTGATCCAGCCGGTGCTGGAATTAGCGACAGGCTTGGCGCCTTCCGCGAGAATTTGCCCCAGTTCGTCGACGATCAGCACCTGATGGACATAATCATATTGCATAAGACCGGTGACGACTTCTTCCGCCAGACGAGCGTCCAGGGTGTGTACGGCGCGCACGGCGGGGGGACGGGCGGCTTGCAGCACGCGCTCAATAAAATCCCGAAAATCCTTCTCATGACTCAAATAGTCAAAATACACCTGTATGGAGCTGAGCAGACCTCCAAGAATGAAAGCCAGAATCACTCCTGCGCGGGCCAGTTTGAAGGATATACGTCGGTGAAACTTCAGTGTCATGTCTGAAACTGCGTCAGGCGCATCCCTCGACATGATTGGAGCGGCGGTGAGAAGGGATGCTGAGCCAATGTTATCTAACCAGTATAGTCTGAAAATCTCCGGCGCCGGCTAACGGGGAATATTGGATATTCGGGTTATTGCAACGGTCTTTACTTTTCCGCTGCGCAAGCCGCTGCAATGGCGTTGAGAAGCTCTTCCGCACTGTACTTACGGTATTCCCTCCCTTCGACTTCTGCTTGTTTAATAAGGTTCATGAGTGTCCGATTAACTGGACAGGGCGCGCCTAACTTGTCAGCCAAGTGCGTCACTTCGCCGTTGATGTATTCCACTTCGGTTTTTTTACCAAGACGAAGGTCATCTTGCATGGAGGAGCTGGCGTCGGGGTCAATGGCCAAGGCGGCGTTGGCGATGAGACGGAATAGTGGCGTTGGAAGATGCAGCAGATAGGGGGACAGTTCTGGCACAATCGCGCCCAGCCGAATGGTTTGGAAGCCAGCCTGTTCAATCACCCTTAGGGCTTCCCGTTGCGCCGCCGCCAAGGCTTTGCGATAACCGGGGTTGAGCAACATGGTGCGCAGAGGGAGTCCGGACAAAGCGTTAATGGCGTTGTTGAGGTTCAGCAAGAGCTTGCTCCACTGCACAGGCTCCATCCGCTCGTGAATATCCAACGGTAGTCCGCCTGCTTTGAAGTCTTTCTGAATTTGTTCTGAAATAGGAGAGGCCTGTATGGCCAAATGGCCGGAAGAGACTTGCCGTAGATCACCCGGGTGAGGCTGAATGACGTTGAATGGAACCATCCCGGGAATAATCTTATTAGGTAGCCGGGCTTTAAGTTGTCCGGCATTGCGGACGCCATTCTGAAAGCTGACGATAATGGCGGTCTCTGGGGCGTGATGGCGCAGAACCTCCGCTGCGTTTATCGTATCCTGGCTTTTGACGGTCACTAATATGCAGTCGGCGTTGGCCAGCGCAGTGGGATCATCGCCGAAATTAAGCTGCTTACCGTCAAAGTACCGTCTTACGCCTTTAATGTTGCGTAGATGCATGCCTTCCTGAGCAACGCTTTGCGCTTGTGCGGAGCGGCCTATAAACCAGACGGGATTGCCTCCTGCTTGCAGCATACCTCCCAAAAAACTGCCTATTGTTCCTGCGCCGAGTACGGCGTACTTCATCTTTCCACTCCTTTTGTTATTTTTCAGCATGCTGGGCGGCAGATTCTGTCCGGATATCCAGACGCAGGCAGACACTTTTTTGACGGCGAGTGCTATCTTCTTCTATTGCCGCAATGCCCAAGAGAGTGAGCTATAGAGCACATGCCCTCAATGAATGTAGCACCAAAAGCGGGATATTAAAATTTATAGAAGGATAGTGTAGAGAACAAATTCAAGGAGTTAGAGAATAAATAAGTAATATTGTCTGAGTGGTCGGGATGCGTAAATGCTACAGAGAATGAATGTGTAAAATTTTCAGACGTATAATTCCCCTTTTGTTAAATACTTTACAAAATCCTTGTAAAGTTTATTGATTCATAAATGGATATAAAAATGGCTATATATAATCTAAATTATTATAACGGATGTTTGTATGGGGCGACGATGGGGACTCTGTAGGGAAAACAGAAGAAAAGGCAACAAATTCAATAAATAAGAGACTTTACTGATGGCGCTGACTACAACTCTCTTTAAAGGAGAGGGGCGTCGGCGATAAATAGAAGACTATTTAGCGCCGACAAATTGTTTAAGTTCCTGACAAATCGCGTCAGCTTCCGCCTGCAATACCAGACAACGGAATTTGTTGCCTGCGCTCATTGCTCGGTTAAGTTGCTCCATCTTGCTACTATATAAACGCTCTAAGCGTTTGTTGTAGTGTGAAATTTGGCTGGTCATCGCAGTTACCTCCAAAATTTCCGTCTGTAATACTTTCGCCATGATCCTTGCTCACTATATCGGCAGTTTTACTCTCATCTATAGATAAGCAAAATGCTTGCCTATCTCCCTTTACTACAGCCTTTGGACTCTAACTACTCTGTCTCACTTCAAAAGGCTCTCTTACTTTAGAAAGCGCTGAACCTTAATAATTCCCTTGATTGAAAATTGTTGTGAATTATTGCCATAAGAAAATAATTTGCAACCTTACGACATACTTTTTTACCGTACTCAACCAAGGGTGGAATGAGCAAAATCTTATTTATTTAGTAGTTTAGACAAAGTTTTTAATAAGTCAGTTAAAAAATGCACAATAATTTAAAAAATTCGGAAATTACCTAACTATCAATTTGTTTCTGACAGAAAATGAATATGAAGACTATGTGTTTCTACGCACATAGAAACGCATTTGAGAGGAAGTGAAGTGGTACGGAAGTGCAAATAAATCAATGGGTTGATCGCACTTCCGTAATTAAGAATGGCTTACTTGACGCTGAGATGTTGGCGGAGTTCTTCACTGAGATGAATATTTTCACCCGCGCCTTCAACTGACTTATGAGTGTCTTCCAATAGGTTTTGAGTGCGGTGATTGAGTGAGTCGAGCTCTTGCGCAAGGTGATCGAAATCCCGAGCGACGCCTTTTGCGGCCTCCGCGCTTTCAGTGGCGGAACTCATTAGTTGATTGAGGTTGCGAACGGTTTCGCTGGCGATAGTGACGCTGCTCCCTATGACTTCGGACACTTCCTGTTGTTTTTGGATGACGCGTCCGGAAATATCAGTGATTTTCTTGATTTCACTTTGTATTTCTTCCGCCGATTCGTTGGCGGTGGTCGCCAGTTGTCGCACTTCATCGGCGACGACGGCGAACCCTCTGCCGTGCTCACCCGCCCGGGCTGCTTCGATTGCAGCGTTGAGGGCGAGCAGGTTGGTCTGGTCAGCGATAGCTTTGATGGATTCGACCAGCTGATTGATTGTCTTGTTGCTTTCTTCCAGGGATGACAGCAGATCGGTAAATTCGTTGATGTAGCGCGATGAGGCTTCGATATTTGAGGACAGTTGCTTGATGTCGGCCACGCTTTGCTGTGTGGTGTCGACAGTGCCCACCGCCACTTCCACGGATTGTTCCGTCACTCCTTTGATTTGTGCGGAATGATCCATAAACGCCTCTAATTGATGACAACTGTCCTGAATTTCAGACAGTCGCTTCTCAGTGGACTTTTTCACTTTGACGGCATTGTCGTGGATGGATTTCGCCATGGCCGCAGGGTTCTTCTCCATAAGCCTGTCTAGCAATTCCGCTTTGCGCTCCAACTCCCGCAAGCGCGAGTTGTCGATGATGGTCTGGTCGTCATTTGCGCGTGGTTTGCCGAATCCGAACATATTCTTATCCGCCTGTGATCATGTTTTTTGTCATCGCCCGATTGACGCGGGCCTGCGCCGGTGGATGGCGTCAAGGAGTATTCTTGATTGTAGACGCAGGCGGTGAATTTCGCCTGCGCAAATCTATTTAAAATTCATAAAGATGAGAGGTCAGCATTGCGCTCCTTTCTCTGAATCTACGGGCGTCAGAACGCCCTCCAGCGATGACCAGAATACGCAATTGCGGCCATAAGACTTGGCTTGGTAGAGCGCTTTGTCCGCAAGCTCCAGGAGTTGTTTGGGCGTCATGGTTTCTTTGGGAACGCCGCTGACCCCGCCAATGCTGATTGTGACGGATACAGGGTCAGATAAGTTCCACACGGCGCACGCCGCCACCGCGCTGCGTAATTTCTCCGCCAGCGCGGCGGCTTCCTCCGCATCGACGCCTGGCAAAATGATGCCGAATTCCTCGCCGCCATAGCGCGCGAGAACATCACTGTTGCGTTGTAACTGGCGCATCAGGGTTTGTGCGGTTTGCACCAGGCATTCGTCTCCGATCAGGTGACCGTAACGATCATTGACCCGCTTGAAGTGATCAATGTCGATAAGGAGTAGTGAGATGGGGTAGTTCAATCGGGAGGCGCGTCGCAAGTCTGCACTTAGAATCTGGTCAAAGTATCGGCGGTTTTTGACGCCGGTCAGGCCATCCTGAATGGTTAGTTCGGTCAGGTAATTGGCTTGTTGTGAAAGCTTTATGATGCTCAACACGGCGACTTCATACTCATGTCGGGGTAGTGTGGAGATCCAACTCATTCCCAGACCGAAGCTAATCAGAAGAAAACCTATGACGCCGGGTTGTGTGGAGTAAGCTGAAAACAGAGCCAGCGTCATGGGCGCAAGCAGGCAAATGATAAAGAGGTTCACCATACGTCCCAGAATCGCTAAGGACGCTGCGCCGCCAGCGCACAACCCAAGAGTGCAGGTCAGAAATAAAGGGAAGTGTGGGGCAAATGGCGTAGGAAGCACTGATAACGCAGCAACGCCGCCCCACAGGCTGGCGCTGAAGCCTGCTCCGAGTAGTAGTGGCGTATAGGAAGCCTCGCGCCCTGATTCAAGCTTACGCATGAACTGGTGCATCGCGTAATAACGGTAGCTTGATACGGCGAAAATCAGCAGTGCGGCATAAGCCAGCCAAAGAGATTTCTCTGGCGTGGGAGAGCTGAACATGATCGCTGCCGAGATGAACACCCAGGTTGCGGGGTAGAACAGGATTCCGGGACGCTGGCGGTTGGCCAAGTCCCGTTTGCGCTGCTGCTCCAGCTCATCTCGCAACGCTGGCGGGAGGTCCCGTTTATTTGGCGAATTGCGATGGAAGGCGAATCCTCGCATGGGATATTCCCAATAGGATTAAACGTTTGACTATAAGGGCATACTGCTATTTTTTCACGCCTTGAAAGGCGCATGCCTGCTCCTCTGTCTCGACCCGACGGATGGATGGCGTACAATACCCCGGGCAGCTGCGGGTAATCTAAATTTTAGCTGTATTCCCCGCATAGAGCGTGCTGCGAGACTGGAAAAGAGAATGACGACTATGACGACCACTCCCGGAAAAGCCTTAAAACTCGGCGAACAGCTTTGTTTCGCTCTTTACTCCACCTCATTGGCGATGAGTAAGCTCTATAAACCGTTATTGAGTGAATTGGGGCTGACCTACCCGCAGTATCTGATCATGCTGGTGCTTTGGGAGCAGGAAGGGCTGACTTCTTCTGAGTTAGCGAAACAATTGACCCAGGATCTTGGTGCGCTGAGTCCTGTGGTTAAGCGTCTGGAAAAAGAGGGACTGCTGCAACGCAAACGCTCAAGGGAAGATGAGAGAGTCGTGCGTCTCTTTTTGACGGAAGCGGGAAAAAAATTAAGAGACTCTGCGGAAAGCATTCCAGAGCAAGTGCTTTGCATTTCTGGACTTGGGATGGAAGAGGCGAAAGCATTGCGGAAGCAACTGGAAGAACTACGTCAGGCGTTATCAACGCGTGAGAAGTCAGAGTGAGGCGCTAAAGTTAAAAGTTGAGAGATAAAAAAAGCCGGCGTCGCCGGCTTTTTTTATCTTAGTGAGAATTATGCCGCTTTACGGCGACGGGACAGGCCGAAACCTGCCAGACCCAGACCAATCAGCGCTACTGTCGCAGGTTCTGGAACATCGATAGTCTCGATGGTGACATGTCTCAGTTTGAAGTGGTCATTGTAGGAAGACCAGCTTCCGCCGAATGCGGGGTTGTAGGCGCCAATCAACCAGAATTTGGACGCCATATCAGTGCCTGTCGCGGTTTCATTTTTCTTGGTGTCGGCGTAGTTGCCCGCCACGCTCCAGCCGTCACCCAACAGGTTGCTCCACTCTTTGTCATTCAGGTCATAAGCGGAAGCCCCGCCAGTGTAGGCCAGAAGGGAAACGTCAGAGTCGGAGTAATACCAGCCGTTTTTGAAAGAACTCAGATTAACGGCTTCAGAAAAGGACAACATGATCATGTCATAGTCTGCGCCGTAGCCACTGTCGTTGTCAGTGGAGTGCTCGGGAGAGGCGCAACGGTCTGCTCTGTATTCATCGTCATTACAAACGCCCAGACCATCCCAACGTCCCAGACGCGCGTCTTCGACTTTGTTGTCGGAAGAACCTTTGGTGTCGCTCCATGCAGTGACAGTCAGGTTCAAGCCGTCTTTAGAGTAAGAAATTGAACTATTGTAAGAGCCGTAAGCAACGCCATCATTCAGATCCCAGGAGATAGTGCTTGCGAATGCTGATGAAACCGTCAGCCCGGAGACCAGTACGCTTTTTGCGATAAATTTGAACATGTCGTTACTCCGTTAGTGAGAGTTTGAGGTCGTAGAGAAATTTCGAATTTTTACAGCAATACCCATGCCATGTATTTAAAAACAAAGGCTTAAGATCTATTGGTGTGGGCTGAGTGTAAAAAAATATGACGCTGTGTTTGAGCCAATGGCGTCGACCTGTGATAACTTTTCTGCTGTGTGGCCCCGGTGCGTAAGGCCTTCAGGGTGGATTGCATTTTTATTGCGTTAGACTATTTTTTAAACATATGTAAAGGAAAATAGATGGCGGATTTCTCTAGTCGCTGACGCCTCTTCGATTCTGCCGGAGCACGGCAATTGACGCCATGCATGCCTGCTCTGATAAGGATCGAAGACCGGCCTGCAATGTAATACGGGGGAGGGATGTATGGGCAAGTCGATAGTTGTCTGCTGTGATGGTACCTGGAATAGACCGGAATCCGAACAGGATTTGAATTGTCACCCCACTAACGTGCTCAAGCTGGTGCGCTCCATCACGCCTTGTCACCACGGTGCTCATCAAGTGGTGTTTTATGATATGGGCGTCGGCGTGAACGGCCTTTGGGATCGTTTGGCGGGGGGCGCGCTGGGAATTGGCCTATCCGATAATGTTATGGACGCTTATCGCTTCCTGGCTAACAACTGGTCGGAAGGTGATCGCATCTATTTGTTTGGGTTCAGCCGTGGCGCTTATACAGTCAGATCTCTCGCCGGCTTCATCCATTTATTTGGGTTGCTGCCGAAATATGAAATGAAGAATTTCCCTTTAGCCTACCGTTATTATCGCACTCAACCGGAAGAACGCGAGAAGTTGGCGCAGGCCTTCACTGCCCGCCGCTTGATTGACTTGGTGGAAAGTCAGAATCGGCGGGTGGAAATTGAGTTTATGGGGGTATGGGACACGGTTGGCGCGCTGGGCGCCCCAATCACAGGATTGCGCACGCTATCCAGACGTTGGGTGGGGTTTCATGACACCCAGTTATCCGATACGGTGAAGTTCGCCGTACAAGCCCTTGCGATTGATGAGTTGCGCAAGCCGTTCTCCCCGGATCTGTGGACCCACCATCCTGACGCTTCCGAGCTGCGTCGTGAGCGCGATAATCAGCGCATACTGCAGGTTTGGTTACCTGGCAATCATTGCGATGTGGGCGGTGGATACAGTGAAGCGGAACTGTCTGATTTGACGCTGGCGTTCATGTGCGAGCAAGCCAGGGTTCACGGCCTTTACACTGATCCGTCTATGGTGATGACCACTGCTGAAGAACATCGCGAAATGGGTTCTTTGCATGATGAGTTCAAAGGGATTTATTCCGCCATGGGGGAATTCTGTCGCCCGATTGGACCCCAGCAGCGGGAAGAATCGGGCTTAGAGCTTGGGGTGAATGAGAAAATTCATTGCTGCGCGAAAGTCAGGTCAGACAATAAAGGCTCTGGCCTCAACAAAGGCAATCTGTACGCCGCATTCAATGATCATGTCCCGCTGTTTTATCCTCGTAGATGTGAACGTATTCTTGTTGATGAGGCGACAGAAAGCGCCACTCTCACTGGAACGGGCGAGCGTTGTCGGGTGCTGGACTATTCTGGCGTCGGCGCGCGTCTGGAGGCGGTTGGCGCTATCAGCGAGCACAATCGGGTTACAGTCAGACACCCATTATGGGGCGAGCGTTTTGCGGAAGTGAAATGGCGCAACGGGCAGGAGGCGGGGTTGGCGTTCGCCGCATGACGGATTAAGCGGTTCTGTTCCTTTGGCGTCAGGAGGAGAGTAGAGCGTCTTCAGGGCGTCGATATTAAACGAAAGGAAAGGAGCGCGAAGGGAAAGTGAACAGCAGTCTGGACGAGCGCATCAAAAGTCATCAGTACATTCGCAAGCGCCGCACGCTGATGACGTTCGGTTCCTATTTCCTCACCTTCGCCGTCGCAATGGCGGGGTGGTCGTCGGGCTTGCTTGAACTTAGATATGCAGTGCATTTTCTCATTATGAGCGTCGCCATTAATGGCGGTTTTTATCTGTGCTTTCTTAGTAATTGGAACCTCAGACGGAAAGATCCCAATCTCACCGAAGAGCAAATGCTCATCTCTCTGTTTCCTCCGTTATATGTCATGTATTTCATGGATGACAATCAAGCCCGCAGCGCATTGGCGATGGTGGCTATCATCCCTCTTTTATACGGAATCCTCGGCATCGACACCAAACGTTATATTCGCGTCGCCGCAGCTTATTTCGGAGGTTATCTGGGGCTGCTGGGTTTGTTGTTATGGCAAAAGCCGCGCCTGGTGACGCCAAACTCTGAATTTGTCCTGTTAACCGCGCTTTTCATGGTGATGGCGCAGATGGCTTTGATTGGTGGTTTTATCAGTAAATTGCGCGCAAGCCTCAGGGTTAAAAACCATCAACTGAATGAAGCATTGGAAAAAATCAGCGTGATGGCCAGCACGGACGAGTTAACGGGGCTGTGCACCCGCCGTGAACTGATGAAGCAATTATCCAATGAGTTCAGTCGTTGTAGACGTAGTTCAGGCGCTTTGTCTCTCTGTCTGCTCGACATTGACCACTTCAAACGCATCAATGATTCCTATGGCCATCAGGCGGGAGACGCCGTGCTGAAAAAAGTAGCGCAAACCATGCAGTCACTGGTGCGTTCCATCGACTGTTTGGGACGCTATGGTGGTGAGGAATTTCTACTGATTCTCCCGCAAACTCCTCTCGACGGCGCATTCATTACAGCTGAGCGATTGCGGCGGGCGGTGATGGACATTCCCTTTCCGGAAGTGGCGCCGGAATTTCGTGTGACGATCTCCCTTGGCGCTGCGGAGCTGGAGGAGGGCGAAGCTATGGAGACGTTGATCTCCAGGGTGGATAAAGCGTTATATGCAGCCAAGGGCGCGGGACGCAATCGGGTGGTATCCGCGGAGCAAACCGCGGATACTTTACCTGGCTGAGCGAGGTCAATCGCTGACCGCAATGCCACTTGGAACCTGGCTGGGAATCAGTTTACGGAGATTAAGACTGTCCGTGTCCGTCAACGTATGCAGGAAGGCGATCAAGGCGCTGACTTCCGCGTCCGATAACGGGTTGGGGCGCAGTTCGTTGTTCTGGGCGATTTTGTCCCGTAACGAAACATCCTCATACCCCTGAAAGTCAATCTCATCCAGATCGCTGCGAGAGGGCATCAAGGCTTGCGATGTGTCGTAATTGTCCAATGACTCCAGCGCATTCAGGTGGTGCCTGACGACGCCTTCCAATGTAGCAAAAGCCCCGCTGTGGCCGTACGGAGCAGTATGGGCGACGTTACGCAGCGAGGGCGTTTTGAACTTGGCGAAGTCGCTCTGCTCACGACTGGCTTCCGTCCGACCGCGATCCTCTAGTGGCATACGCGCCTCCGGCCCGGGGCCGATCTGCGGCATGGCGATGTTGTGGAAACTGTGGTCAGTCTGGAATTTACCGCTATGGCAGCTGTCGCAACCCGCCGCGCCGTAGAATAAATTCATACCTTCCACTTCCTTCGGACTGAGTGCGTCGACACCGCCTCGCAGATACTGATCAAAACGGCTGTTGTCGGCGCGAAAGGCGCGGGTTTCAAAGGCGGCGATGGCGTTTGCATAATGAGCGATCTTGATATCGTCGGGCAGACTGATGTTGGGATAAGCAGCCTGAAATAATTCGACATATTCGGGAATGGCGCGAATGCGTTTCAGATAGCCCTCCCAAATGGGACGGAAGCGGCCATTGCCGGGGCGGACGGAGTCGGCGATTTCATTCTCGCCGCGTTGCCCGATCATCTCATTGATGTTGGCGATGGGGAACAGCGCCTGCCCGGCCAGTACGTTATCCAACCCGTCTGGCTTTTCCGGGCCGGCAGGAATACTGATTTCGCTTGGCTTGTCCGCATTGCCTTCCATGATGCCTTGCCAATTGAGATGAATGAACTCCCGCGCGCCCAGGTTATAAAGATGGGGGGCATGTCTCCCAATACGACCGGGTACGGCGTCGTCGCCGGAACCTGTGGTGCGATAAGGCCCGATAAAACGCCCGCCTTCGCCGATGCCCAGAGACAGGCCGTCAGTGGTCGCCAGCAATGGGTTATGGCACGTGGCGCAGGAAATATTGCGGTTGCCGCTCATAATCTTGTCGAAGAAGAGCATGCGTCCCAACTCATATTTAGCCGGAGCCGGATCGCCATTATCATAGTAATCCGAATCGATCACTGGCGATGGTAAAGACCCTGCGAAGACTTGTGCGCTGGTTAAGACAGTAAGTGCGATAGAACGACTTAAGAGATTGTTTTTTATGGAACGAGTCACAGCATTTCTCCCTGTAAAAGCTGTCGCAGTAATACTCCCTCTGCTTTGTTTTTTTGTTGTAGGTTTGTGCAGGGTGACGCGGGTTCCTGCTGGTTCTCGCGTACTTGGCGGGGCGCCTTAACCCATGCTATTTGGCCCTAATTCCCTCTCTCCTCCTCTACTTTATCGTTAGGTTGGTGTACGCGACTTTATAAAAATATATTTTCTTTGTAAACAATGAGTTATAAGTCATGCAAATTGAGCGGCTTTATCGTGGCTTTGGAGGAGAGATAGCTATAGGCAAACGGGGGCAACTATCTGAATTTGATCACATCGGGCTAAATCTAATATCAATTATTTCATATATGCGATTTTTCATAATGCCGTCATACGATGACTTCTCCAACAACCCTAGTTAAGGAGAAGCTACGATGAAGCGCCTGTTTCTGGCCATTGCCCTCGTTCTAGCAGGCACGGCCACTTTTGCAAGTGAGTTTGATCTACCCGGATTTGTGACTGAAATAGAAGACGGTCGCTTGTGGGTATTCAAAGAAGGCTCAAAAGCACTTGAGGAGTTTAAAGAGCATGGTGAACCCGGCAAGCAATTTACCAACATTGGTGCGGGCCTCAATGACATGACAGTGAAGGCGGCCGACCAAGCCACGCTTGATGCGTACTTGAAGGCTTTTCAGCAGAAGTAAGTGCACAGGGCCGCAAGGCCCTTAGCTAACGCCACAAGTGAGGAACCATGAAAAGATCTGTTCTGTTCGTTTGCACGGGGAATTCTGCCCGTTCCCAAATGGCTGAGGCGCTTCTGCGAAGCTAGGCTTCTGAGCATTTTGAGGCGTATAGCGCCGGAACCGCCCCGGAAAAGATTGACTTGCGCGCCATAGAGGCTTTGCAACACTTTGGTGTTTCGACGGAGGACCTCTATTCTAAAAGCCTGGATGAGATGAGAGGTAAGACGTTCGACTTTGTCATTTCCTTGTGTGATAAGGCGCAGTCGGAATGCCAAAAAGTCACCCAGGGCAAACAGCATTTGGCTTGGGATTTTGAAGATCCTAAAACCCGGCCTGGGACTGATCCATTTGGTGTGACATTGGGTGAGCTAAACGCCCGCATCAGGATGTTTGTTTTGGTGAATACAAAGACAAAGTAATAGAAAAGACCATGGACCCTCTTCAGCTTTTTAAATGCTTAAGCGACGAAACGCGTCTGCGCAGTCTGTTGCTGATTCAACAAGAAGGCGAACTCTGCGTCTGTGAATTGACCGCCGCGCTGGATGAAATTCAACCCAAAATTTCACGGCATCTAGCCCAATTACGAAAATGTGGGTTGCTGCTGGACAGTCGACAGGGGCAATGGGTGTTCTATCGGGTCAATCCGGCGTTACTTGCGTGGGTCGAAGGAGGTTCTAAGAGTCACCGCTGATGCCAATGAGAGGTTCCTGAAGGCGTCTTGGATGCAACTGTGTGGCATGGGAGACCGCCCGGCGCGAGCGAAAGCCTGTTGTTAAAAAAATTTCCCCTAAAATATATGTTTTTCCATATAAGGTGAGTCGATGAAATTGCTGTTTTTGTGCACCCACAATGCTTGCCGCAGCATTTTAGCGGAGAGTTTGGCCCGTCAGATTGGGGCGGGGCTTTGGTCTGTGGCCAGCGCAGGCAGCTCGCCTGCGGGGCGAATTCATCCTGATACACTGGCGGCTCTGACCGAAAGAGGACTGCCTACAGAAGGATTGCACAGCAAAAGCTGGAATGAGGTAAAGGACTTTCATCCCGATGTAGTGATCACTGTTTGCGATCAGGCGGCAGGCGAATCTTGTCCGGTTTGGTTTGGTCAAGCCGCCAAGCTCCATTGGGGGTTGCCGGACCCCTCTAAACAAACAGACCCGCAGTCCAAGCGGCATCAGTTTGAACAAGTAATCAATATGCTTGAAACCAAGCTGCTGCTTCTGGTGAAGGTGTCAAGACAGCAACCTTCTACCCCTAAAGCACAATGGCAGGCAGAACTGGAACGTCTGGAGGAAGAAGAATAAATGGGAATTTTTGAACGTTATCTATCGGTCTGGGTGGCCCTTTGTATTTTTCTGGGTGTAATACTTGGAAGCTATCTCCCTGATCAGTTTGCCTGGGTCGCGTCACTAGAATGGGCGCATGTAAACCTGGTGGTGGCGGTGCTGATCTGGATCATGATCTATCCCATGATGGTCCAGGTGGACTTTACCGCGCTCAAGGATGTCGGCAAAAAACCCAAAGGGCTGGTGTTAACTTTGGTGGTTAATTGGCTGATCAAGCCGTTTACCATGGCGGCGTTGGGATGGCTATTCTTCAAAATAGTCTTTGCTGACTTGGTGGACCCACAGAGTGCAAACGAATATATCGCGGGCATGATCTTACTGGGAGTAGCTCCCTGTACGGCGATGGTCTTCGTCTGGAGTCAGCTCACCAAAGGCGATCCCAATTACACACTAGTGCAAGTATCCGCCAACGACGTCATCATGGTGTTTGCTTTTGCACCCATTAGTGCCTTTTTGCTAGGGGTCAATGATATTACCGTACCTTGGCAAACCTTGCTGCTGTCCGTGGTGTTATATGTTGTGCTTCCTTTAACTGCAGGCGTGATAACCCGCCATCGACTCGAAGCAGGAGGCGACGGTGCTCGCTTAAAGACCTTTCTACATACCTTGAAACCCTGGTCGGTTATTGGCCTGCTGGGGACTGTGATACTGCTGTTCGGGTTTCAGGCGCAAACCATCTTGATCCAGCCACAGACCATCGCGCTGATTGCCATTCCACTTTTGATTCAGACCTACGGTATTTTTGTGTTGAGTTATGGAGGGGCTCGATGGCTCCGGTTGCCTCATAACATTGCTGCGCCGGCTTGCCTGATTGGCGCCTCCAATTTTTTTGAACTGGCCGTGGCCGTCGCCATCTCCCTGTTTGGCCTGCATTCCGGCGCCGCCCTGGCCACAGTGGTTGGCGTGCTGGTGGAAGTGCCGGTGATGCTGTCACTGGTTTATGTGGCTAACCACACCCGACATTGGTTTGTGTATTAAGAGGAAATCCCCATGCATCCATACGACATTCTCCCCCTTGCATCTGGCGCTCGATTGGTCGACTCAATATTCTCTGGAGTTTGGCCAAAGGCCAATTTTCTCAGGTTGGCCTTATTTTCTTCTTGCTCCTTCCACAGGCAGTGGACTCGAGCGGTTTGATTTCAGTATCGGGTAGCAGAGGAAACGGGCAATTCTCAGACATTGGGAAGCAACCTGAAATAGCAAGCCCAGACCCACAGGACTTGTAAATCCCCCTTTCAACAAGGTTTGCTCCCGTTATCACTCCCTGTAAAAGCTGTCGCAGTAATACTCCTTCTGCTTTGTTTTTTTGTTGTAGGTTTGTGCAGGGTGACGCGGGTTCCTGCTGGTTCTCGCGTACTTGGCGGGGCGCCTTAACCCATGCTATTTGGCCCTAATTCCCCCTCTCCTGGGCTATTCTCTCTCCTCCTCTACTTTATCGTTAGGTTGGTGTACGCGACTTTATAAAAATATATTTTCTTTGTAAACAATGAGTTACGATGAGCGCTAATCGAGCGGATTGATTGCGGCATTGGATAGCTGATTATTAATATGGCAATAATATTGGCATGTGAATAATCAGGCGCATGGATGCACCTGCGCGGCGGCTAGCCGCGGGAGACAGGGTCTGACATGCGCAGATCCTGTCATTTGTACGAGCCATGACCAACGTGCAGAAGGAAGGGCTCAGCGTATCTTGGCGAAAAAGGGCATCCCCGGTTTCCCGGGGAGTATTCAATGGCCGCACGCTACTCGGTTGACTATTTTGATTTAAAGCTCCGGCGTAAACGTCGAATAGAAGCGATAAGACGCTTACTTGATGAACTGAAAAAAGCAATTAACCCTACGCTGAATAACGCGATAGCTTCCGGCTCTGGGACAATCATTTCTTTCGTTACTTCGCCAGTGATTTCCAAGCCGGTGCTAAAGCGGTATATCTCGCCAATAGTAAATGTCGCCGCGATTATCGGCGCTGATGAGTCAATAACATCGTATTCAAATGCCGTTAGAGGCGTGCTTGAGTCCAAGAAAAAGTCACCAAGGGTAATTTCGTCCATTGTGGCTGGATCGAATCCAATGACGCCTTCTGAAAGCCACCTTGTGCTGTAGTCGATGGTTCCGCCTTGGGGAATCTGATCTCCGGGGACTCCTACTGTTGCGTTGAAGCCTGTTGAATCGATCAGGCTCGCAGTGACAATGCTATTAGTGAATAGACCTTCCCAATCGCCCGTAGTCGTGATTTCAAAGGTCGCAAAACCCTTATCAATGGCGCCGGTCATTGCTTGGAGGCCGGACAGGTTTGTATCGTAAGTAACGTTCCCTTTTTTATCCTTGAAGTCGGCAAGGGTGAGTGAACATCCAACGGCTCCTTTGCATTCTATCGTGACTTCTCCGCCGCCTTTTTTGGGTAGCTTTATACTTTCTCCACCTCGAAGGGTAACAGTAGCTTTAGATTTATCCTTAGAAATCCATTGTTGATTAACTAAGGCTCCGTAGGATGTTGCTGGAAGCCATAAGATGAGCAAAGCGCATGTGCTCAAAAGCCATGAATTTTTTCTAGAGGCAGCCTCATTTTGAGTGCGTGAGCACCATGCAATACTTTGAGGTTTTGGGGATTTTTGATTTTTCATTGAGCCGATCTCCATTCGTGGTGATTTAGTGTGAAGTGAACCAGAAGACGACTGCTAAACGGCGAGTTTTTGGAGAGCTGAGCTTTCCTTTGCTTACGACCTCATCATTTTATACCCGTTTGTGCAAAAGAGATCGGGGATTTCGATGGGAGGAAAGTTACGGGCAGCGGCCGCCTTTCAAGCGCCGATTCTGAAACGCTACTTCTTTTCAAAGTATCCGAACACTAGCTTCAGACATTGGAGCAGTCAGGCGCCCTGGTGAAGCGTCAAATGCGGTCTATGATTATCGTAATTTTCACAAATTTATTGTTAATGATGGCTGTAGGTTGGCTGCCTCCACTCCCCGTACGGAGCGGGATATTTGGGGGCAATGTTTTCTCCGCTATGGTTGGTAATTGACAGAGCCTCACTGCTGATTTGAAAGAGGGAGTTGCGGCGCCTTCCACCGGCAGCTGGTGGGAATGGAGCAAGTGGCGAGCGCCATGGAAAGCGTAAAGAAAGCCAGCCAGGACAGCCAAACTGGGCGGCCCGAAATCTACATCAACTGGGGCGGCTTACGCAGAACCGGACCGCTCAGTTCAAAACCTGAGAGGAAACAGGTAAACGGAAGGAGGCCGTGCTGACGATGCAAGCTTATCTGAATATGAAGACAGGGACCAAGCTGACTCTGGCGTTTGCCTTAATGTTGGCGTTCTTTTTCACTTCTCTCTTGGCGTCACAATGGAGCCTGAGACAGCTGCAGGCTTCTCAGGAGCGGCTATCAAGAGACATTCTTGCCGACTTACTAGAAATCAAAAACCTGAATGCGGATTTAAATTCTGCACGGGCGGGCATGCTGCTAATGTCGCTCGTTCGAGAAGAAAGCGATAGAGCGGAATTGAGACAGTCTATTCTGGCCACAGTAGAAAGGAATCAGCGCAGCCTGGATAAACTGTCCTCACGCGCTAACGGTGACCCAGAGAGAACGCTCGCCTTACAAAGTTTGAGACAGCTGTGGCTTGAATACGACCGGATTCGCAGGGAACAGGTCTTGCCTGATATTGAAGCCGGTCGTATTGATTCGGCTCGCGGTTTAATTCAAGGGGGACAGACACAGAGGATCAATGCTATCAGGGAGCTCGGAGATAGACTGTCCACCATTGCGGAAGAACAGGTGAACGTTTTGCTGGCCAAAAGCGATGGGTTAATACGTCGTCAGCAGTCCACTATCGTCATCTTTTGCGTTGCCGCGACGTTATTCAGCGGTTTGATTATCTGGAGCATGAATCGAACCGTAGCGGCTCCGTTGCTACGACTCACCGCATGGGCTAACCGAATATCCAAAGGAGATATGACGCCAGACCCTGAATCTATGGAAAGGCGTGACGAAGTCGGACGTTTGAATGCTGCTTTTGAAGACATGGGACGCTATTTAGGCAAGCTCACGAATAATGCCCGGCAGATTGCTGATGGAGACTTCAATATCCATGTGGAGCCAGCCTCCGATAAAGATTCTTTGGGCAAGGCCTTTGTCAAAATGGGGAATTACCTGCGAGAGCTGGCGCAAAGCGCAGCGTCGATCGCAGGTGGAGATCTAAGTATTACTATAACGCCGAAATCCGATGCAGACGCCTTGGGCGTCGCCTTCAGCGCAATGATTGAGCGATTGCGGAGTCTGGCGTTGGAGTTAAGTGAGGGAATAACAGTACTGTCCAGTGCGGCGCAGGAGATCTTGACCACTACCACGCAAGTGGCGACCGGATCGCAGGAAACAGCCTCCGCCATATCTGAAATTACCGCAACCGTGGAGGAAGTAAAGCAAACGGCATCCCTGGCGAGTGAAAAGGCGCGCAATCTCACGGTATTCGCTAAACGCTCAGTAGATGCGTCAAAGGAGGGTGAAAAGGCCCTAGATAGTATGCAGACGGAGATGGAACATATCCGCAGCCAGATGGCGGCGGTGGCGGAGAGTATTGTCAGGCTCAGTGATCAAAGTCAGGCTATTGGCGATATTGTCTCCAGCGTTAATGATCTGGCTGAGCAATCCAATTTATTAGGCGTAAACGCCTCCATTGAGGCGGTTAAGGCCGGGGAGGTTGGAAGGGGGTTTGGAGTTGTTGCGCAAGAAGTGAAAATCCTCGCTGACCAATCTAAACACGCCACCACACAGGTTCGTGGCATTCTGAGCGATATCCAGAAAGCCATGAATAAGGCGGTGATGGTGGCGGAACAAAGCAGCAAGTCCGTTGATAAGGGGGTTGCGCAGGCGCAGGTATCCGGACAAGCGATTCGACTCCTTGCGGATTGCGTTGAAAACTCCTCCGACGTGGCCATCCAAATTTCAGCTTCCAGTCAGCAGCAACTGGTAGGAATGGATCAAGTCGCCGCGGCGATTGAGAATATCAAGCAAGCCAGTCAGGACAATGTAGCGGGGGCCAAACAGTCAAAAGAGGCGGCTAGTAGCCTCCATCTTTTGGGTAATACGCTCAAAGAGCAGGTAGCGCAGTTCAGGCTGTAACGTAATGGAAAAAGGGCGCAAACGCATACAGAAGGAAAATAGGTGTGCAGGATAGATAGGTGTGCAGGATAGATAGGTGTGCAGGATAGAAATGAGGCGCTGAAGAAGCGGTGGCTCGAAGCTTTGCGTATGGAAGCCGGCGATGGGCTGCTACGTTATGAGGAAATGCTGCTTCTCGCAGAAGAAAAGTCGCGTCAGGTTTACTGGATGCTGGGCAAAAGGTTGACGCCACACTGAAGCGTCTAAAGCTGTAACATTTCCCCTTCACTTAGGCTGGCGCTTATCTACAGTCTGTTATTCCAACTCCATATAAAAAGACGCTCGCAACTTTTTGTAAGTGGAGTACTGTTAGTAAATGGGATGTTGTTGTACTACGGGGATTGGACAAGGCTGACAAGAATGGGGAGGGGGGTATGCCTTGGGATCGCAGTGGCCGGCTTGTCAACATAGGCGCTGCTGCTTCGCTTGAGACTGATAGCCTCCCAGTTAAAGGGGATCGGGTCACCCTGTCTAAAGGTGGAGGGGTGTTTTGGGCGGCGATAAAAGTCACAGAAATTTATGGGACAGAGCTGAAAGGGCTCGTTGAGGAAGTGTCCTGCTTGCATGGCTCTAAAGTTCGTGTGGAGGTCGGAGCCAGTGTTGAATTTAACTGTGAGAATATCAAAATTCTTGTGCGGCCGAGGTTGAAGCCATGACAGCATTGTTAGAGGCGAAGCGCTCGTAAGCTGAGTGACATGTGAATGAATAGCACGTAAGGAAGACGCCACAGGGAGAGGGATGATGCAATATTTTGTTGACAATGGTTGGGCGTACATAGGACGTAGTTGCGCTTCTATTGAAACTATAGAAGAGTCGATCGCCTCCAAACTTGTTCAGCTCAAGCAGCTTGAAGAGGTGGCGGCAAGGTTTCCCTCAATAATGTTTCAGGTGCAAAAATGTCAGTGCGCTTTGTATGGATTGAGAATGCATATTGGAGATAGGAATTATGAATATTTCTATCGGTACGCGGATACGGAGTTAGGGCGATTGGATCAAATACTTCACTATGAAAAAACAGGCTGAGAGCGCACCTTCACTCTCCTAAGTAGTTTGAAGGTTATATAGTCTTCTTTTTAAACAGAATGCTATAGCGCTAAAGGGGATTCACTTCGATCACTCAAAAATTCTATAAACGCCTTTATCCTGGCGCTGGTGAGGCGTCGGCTGGCGTGTAGCGCCCAGACTTCCACTGGCGGGGTGGGCAGGCGACCCCAATCGACCAAAGTTCCTTGCGCCAGGTCTTGCGCTACAAGCGCATAGGGCAGGACGGCGACCACACCTCCAGTGAGTACTGCGTCGCGCTGCATCAGAGGAGAGGGGAGGCGTAGTGCGCTGCGAAGCAGGTAAGCCCGTTCGTTTTGGCCATCCAGTACGCGCAAGATGCGCTCGTCTGGCGTGTTGGAGCGAGCGACCGCCGGAACGGGAGCTGTCTCGTCAGTGGGCTGCGGCAGTCCTGCCGGTGCAATAAGGTGTTGGACATTTCTCAGAATGCAACGTCCGACAAGCTGGCTATCGGGGCGGGGATTGACGCGAATGACGACGTCATAACCTTCTTCAATCAGGTCCACCTCTCGGTCCTCTACCGTCACTTCCAATTGAATTTCAGGATAAGCCTGCGCGAACTCGGCGGCGCGTCGTCCCATCACCATATGACCAAACATCATTGGACAACTGACGCGAAGGCGACCGCGGGCGGGAGCGCGGTCGTGGGTCAACGCCGTCACCGTTTCATTCAGATCGCCCAGTAGGTCACGCGTTCTCTCATGTAGCCATCTCCCTTCTTCAGACAAGGCGAAAGCACGGCTGTCACGGTTGATCAGACGAATTCCCAGTTGATCCTCCAATCTCCTTACCTGACGGGAAAGCGTGGCTTTGGGTTTGCCGGAAGCCTGCTCCGCTCTACTGAATCCGCCATGGCGTGCGACGAGATCGAAATACGCCAGGGCGTCCAGGACGATAGCTTGTTTCATTTATGGAACGCTCCGTCGGAATATTGGTGATTTATTCTCATTTATGGGATGGCCTATTCTACATGAGTTCCATCCGCAGGGCGCAAGCAGACGACTCTTAAACCCGCCGCGTAGCGGTTCTTGTAGGGCGCCAGTTGTAAGTTTTCCAATTTATAGAGGTGTAAATAGATGTCTAGAGAACGAAACGAACTCTTCATCAATCATCCCGTCAGCATGGCGGACCTTGCTGTAGTAGACGCCATACGCCAGCAATCTGCGCCTTTTAAAGGCATGCTGAACGGGCCGCAGGCGCGCGACAGTTATAATCAGATGATAGAGGAAACGCCCGCCGCCGCTGGCGTTGAGTATCAAACCGATACCGTGGGCGGTGTGCCGGGAGTCTGGGTGCGAGTCAAGAATGCCCTGTCAGGGGCTGTGATTCTCTACTTTCATGGAGGAGGCTATGTGGTTGGTTCGGCGAATGCATATTGTCATTTCGCCGGGCAGTTCGCAGCTCGGGTCGGTGTGGACGTTTTTATTGCGGATTATGGTCTGGCGCCAGAACATCCGTTTCCCACGGCGCTAAACCAGGCTAAATCCGTGTACGCAGGATTGCTGGAAGCAGGATACCGTCAGATCGCCGTGGCGGGCGACTCTGCAGGAGGCGGGCTTGCGCTCTCTCTGGCGGAGCAGATCGGCGCCAACGAAAGCGGCGCGCTCGGACTTGCGCCGGTGTGTTGCGTAACCATGTCGCCTTGGACTAATCTGGCTCTGACCGGCGCGAGCCATACAGAACGCGCCGAAGAGGAGTTCTATCTGACACGGGACGCTGTGGCGGCATTCGCGGAATATTACCTTGCCGGCCATGATGCCTACGATCCAAAGGTTTCGCCACTGTATGGCCAGCATTCCGGATTGCCGCCATTGCAGATTCATGTGGGGACGGCCGAGATATTGCTAAGTGATTCCCTGGAATACGCAACGCGGGTGCAGGCCGCTGGAGCGGCGGTCAGCGCGCATGTCTGGGAGGCGATGCCGCATGTCTTTCCCAATGGATTCGCTCAGATTGACGCAGCGGAACGGGCCATGCAGATGATGTCTGAGTTTCTTGTCTCTCACTTTTAGAGGGATAGTGATCCTGAACCACAATATTAATCAGGCAGACAAATAGCTTCCTTCTATTTGTCTGCAACGACAGGGCCTGCCCATGTCATGCCCTGTCTCCCGCGGCTCTTCGCCGCGCAGGCGCATCCATGCGCCAGATATTAACATGTCAATATCATTGCCATGTTAATAAGAGAATTGGCGGAGAATGAACTATAAGTACTTGTTATAGTGGTGGGTTCCCGATCCACGCCGCTAACAGGCGACGCGCTTATGTACGGCGATATCCGCCGTTGCGTACGAAACGCTGGCGGCATTCCAACACTGACCCTGATGACGACTGATTTATTTCATTATGCGACGCTCCAGTTCCGCCACCGACGCGCCGGACAATGAGGCGGGGATCAAGACTCTCCGTTCACTGTGGCCTTACCTGCTTGAGCATAAGCGCCGGGTTTTGCTGGCCTTGTTATGTCTGTTGGGGGCGAAGGGGGCCAGCGTCGGCTTGCCGTTTATCCTTAAATACATTATCGATAGCCTCGATTCGGGGCGCGCCAACATTGTGGTGGGATTGCCTCTGGCCTTGTTGTTGGCCTATGGCGCGGCAAGGCTTGGCAATGTGCTATTCGGCGAAGTGCGCGATGCCCTGTTTGGGAGAGTGACGGAGCGGGCCATGCGACGCATCGGCTTGCAGGCGTTTCAACATTTGCACTCCCTGGATCTGGATTTCCACTTGAATCGCAATACCGGCGGCTTGTCTCGGGATATCGAGCGTGGGCTGTCCGGGATCAGCTTTCTAATGCGGTTTATGGTGTTCAATATCGCGCCCACGCTGCTGGAAATCCTCATGGTGATTAGCCTGCTGCTGATTAACTACTCTCTGTGGTTCGCCCTAATCACCTTTATTGCCGTGGTGTTGTACGTAGCCTATTCCGTGGTGGCGACGGATTGGCGAACGGAGTATGTGCGGGAGGCCAATCGCGCGGATTCTGAAAGCAATACCCGGGTGGTGGATAGCCTGCTCAACTATGAGACGGTGAAGTACTTCACCAATGAAGAATATGAAGCGCAACGCTATGACGCGGATTTAGCGCGATGGGAGCGGGCGCGCCGCAAAAACCGCTTGTCGCTGTTTGTGCTGAACGGCGGGCAGGCGCTTATTGTGGCGCTGGCCATGACATCCATGATGATTCTGGCGGCGCAAAACGTGGTGATGGGAGAAATGACCCTGGGGGACTTCGCTCTGATCAACGCCTTTATGATGCAGCTGTTCATGCCGCTGAATTTTCTGGGTTTTATCTATCGCGAAATGAAAGGCTCGCTCGCTAATATCGAGCAGCTGTTTGTGCTGTTGCGCAGAACTTCGCAGGTGCCTGACAAGGCGGGCGCGCCTGACTTGAGAGTCGAACAGGGGGCGCTTGAATTTTCTGACGTCCATTTCGGCTACTCGGCGCAGCGTCCGATTTTACAAGGCGTTAGCTTCCGCATTGAACCACAGCGCAAGGTGGCGGTGGTGGGAGGCAGCGGCGCTGGGAAGTCGACGCTGGTCAAACTGCTGTTCCGGTTTTATGACGTCAATGGCGGCGCTATAAGCGTGGACGGCCAGGATATTCGGGAGGTGGCGTTGAAATCCCTGCGCTCCGCTATCGCCATCGTGCCTCAGGATACGGTGCTGTTTAACGACACCATTTACGAAAATATTCGCTATGGCTGTATAGATGCGACGGAGGAAGAAGTTTGGCGGGCCATTCGCATGGCGCATCTGGAAAGGTTTGTCCAACATCTGCCGGAGGGTGTGAATACCCTGGTGGGAGAGCGCGGACTGAAGTTGAGCGGCGGCGAAAAGCAACGCGTGGCCATTGCCCGCGCGATTTTGAAGAACCCGCCGATTCTGGTGTTCGACGAAGCGACTTCATCACTGGACAGCAAATCTGAGCAAAGCGTACTGAAGGCGATTCAGGAGGTGTCTCAGGGACAGACCAGTCTGGTGATCGCACACCGGCTTTCTACGATTATCGATGCGGACCTGATAGTGGTGCTGCAGGAAGGAAAGGTTGTGGAGCAAGGGACTCATGCAGAACTGTTGGCGCGCAACGGCGTTTACGCCAATCTTTGGCGCATTCAACAACGCGAGGATACGGAAGCTCCGGCCGTCAGGCCGGAGAAAGAAGACTCTGGCGAGGATTATTCGACGCCTAAATAATCGGCTTTGCCAATTTCCACGCCGTTGTGGCGCAGGATGGCGTAAGCGGTGGTGATGTGGAAATACAGGTTGGGAAGCACGAAGTGCAATAGATAGCGCTGGCCTGTGAAGGTCGGCGTGTATGAACCCAGCTTCAGTTGGATGGTCTTTTCTTCCGTTCCGTCGATCTGCTCTGACGTGAAGGTTTTTACGTAATCAATGGTCTTGTTGATCCGGGCGGATAACTCCGCCAACGTGGCTTCGTTGTCCTCAAAGACTGGCGGCTGCTGGCCGGAAAGGCGCGCGACGCAGCCTTTCACCGTATCGGTGGCGATCTGAATCTGAGAAGAAAGCGGCAACATATCCGGATACAGGCGGTAATTAACCAGATTTTGGGGGTTGAAGCCTTTTTTCTCAGCATGAGCGGCGGCTTTCTCCAGGATTTGATTGAGGTTGCCGAGCATGCGGATGAAGATGGGGACGGAAGTCTGGTACATGGATATAGACATAATATCGCCTCCAGCGATGATCAGAGTTGGTTATTTGCGGTCATAAAGCCGGTCTTGGCCGGTAAAAACAAGCTAACCAGTCGGCGCCGACAGATCCTGGCGCCGGGCTTCCTATTCTAACCAGCTCTGAACGTTAAGGCGTATCACATTGACGGACTTTTTAGCGGTTACGGTTTTCCGACGTGCGATTGGTTAAATTTTGAGTATAATGTCGCCCGCAAATTTTTTGCTCTGGTTTTACGTTCCAGCACGCAATATAGGAAAAGTGAATGTCACAGTATGTTATCTGTGCGCTGTACAAGTTCGTCGCTCTTGACAACTTCGAAGCGCTGCGCGCTCCATTGCTTGAAGTCATGGAGAAAAATGAAGTCAAAGGCACTCTGTTGCTGGCCCGCGAAGGCGTTAACGGCACGGTCTCCGGAACCCGCGAAGGGATGGATGCGCTGCTGGCCTGGCTGAAGTCCGATCCCCGCCTGGCGGACTTGAGCTACAAAGAATCCTACGATGAGAACATTCCGTTCTATCGCACCAAAGTCAAACTGAAGAAAGAAATCGTCACCATGGGCGTGGAGGGCATTGATCCGAAACGTGTGGTGGGCACTTATGTCAAACCGCAGGATTGGAATGCGTTGATTACCGATCCAGAGGTGCTGCTGATCGACACCCGTAACGATTACGAAGTGCAAATCGGCAAGTTTAAGAATGCGATCAACCCAAATACGGAAACATTCCGTGAGTTTCCAGATTATGTCAAAAGTAATCTTGATCCGGCCAAGCACAAAAAAGTGGCGATGTATTGCACCGGCGGCATCCGCTGTGAGAAATCCACCGCTTACTTGAAAGAGCTGGGCTTTGAGGATGTCTATCACCTGGAAGGCGGCATTCTGAAGTATCTGGAAGACGTGCCCCAGGAAGAATCAACCTGGGAAGGCGAGTGCTTCGTTTTTGATAACCGGGTGGCGGTGGATCACAGTCTCAATAAAGGCAGCTACGACCAGTGCCACGCCTGTCGTATGCCGATCAGCGCGGAAGATATGCAGAGCGAGCATTACAAGAAAGGCGTGAGTTGTCCTCACTGTTACGACAAGGTCTCCGAAGACCAACTTCGCCGTTTCGCAGCGCGAGAGCAGCAGATTGAGCTGGCCAAGTCGCGCGGAGAAGAGCACATTGGCTCCGAAGCGGCCAAAGCCATCAAGAAGCGTCAGGCTGAGAAAAAGCTGAAACGCAAAAACTATCATCAGCATCTGACCCAAGGCGCTGAATAGCAAATAGGCCGGCTTAGTAGCCGGCCTATTTCGTTGTGGTTTCCCCCTGCCTTAATCCGCAATCAGGCGGCTGAGTTGCTGGTTCAGTCGCGCGACTTCGCGTCTGAGCTCGTTGACCTCGTCCAATAAATCCAATGACATGGCGAGCCCGGGCAGGTTGAGTTGCAGGTCCCGCTGCAAGCGCATTGCCCGGCTCAACCGCGCCAACGCCAGGGTATCGAACTGCCATTGGTGGGCGGGCCGTTCCTCCACGGGCGCGATGACGCCATAACTGACCAGCTCGATAATGAACTCGGCGTTGACGCCGCCGCGCTCGCATAATTCGCGCAACGTGTAGGTGTCGCTTTGACCAAGCACTTCCACCGTGCTGACGATAGTTTTACGCGTCATCTCTCACACCCCCAACTTGCTGCGCGGATTATAGGATTTTTCTTTTTCCGCAAGTTCCTTATAAAGCGCCTCCGCATCTGCGCTGTGGGACTTGGGCAACGTTACCTGCAGTACGATAATCTGGTCTCCGGCGGGTTTACCGGGCAACCCTTTGCCTTTCAGTCTCAGCTTTTGTCCGCTGCTGGCGCCTTTGGGAACTTTCACGTTGACTTTGCCGCTCAGCGTTGGAGCTGTCACTGTCGCTCCTAGCGCAGCTTCCCATGGCGATACAGGCAGAGTCAGATAAATATCTTTGCCGTCGACGGAGTACACCGGATGGGGCGCCAGATCCACTTCTAAAAATAAATCGCCGTTTTCAGCTCCGCCAAACCCTGCTGCGCCCTGACCTCGCAGCCGTACGTGCTGCCCAGGCCCCATTCCGGCTGGAATTTTCACATTGAGAGATTTGCTGCGATGGCCTACCAGCCCGTATTCGTCAATTTCCGGCACCTGCACCTGTACTTGTTTCTCACACCCGTGGAAAGCTTCCTCCAGGAACAATGCGATTTTGGCGTGCACATCCTCGCCGCGCATGCGAAAGCTTTGTTGATGGCCTTGTCTGTAAGTGCGATGGGCGGAGCCGCCATGACCGAAGACAGACTCGAAAAAGTCGCTGAAATGACGCGCGTCCGCTTCGGTGAAGCCGCCACCGCTGAAGTTTGAGGCGGACTCCCAATCCGGCGGTGGGCGGAAACGACCGTCTTCGCTGTAGGCCCCCATGCGCTTGAGCTGATCATACTCCGCGCGTTTTTCCGGGTCTTTCAACACTTCATAAGCTTCGCCGACTTCTTTGAATTTGACCTCGGCATCCTTTTCTTTACTGACATCAGGATGATATTTACGGGCGAGCTTGCGGTACGCTTTCTTGATGTCATCGGCGGACGCTGCTTCCGCGACGCCGAGAATCTTGTAATAGTCTTTGAATTCCATAGATTTTTACCAACCTTCACAGACCCTGCGTCTCATTGTCGTTAGAATATCCAGCCCAAGGTCGGGCGGGTATTGCCATAGGTCAGATATAATGCTGAAAAGGCGACATTCAACGTCGGACCACATAAAATAGGCGGCTTTTTCAGGGGGAGGAGTCAGCGCCCTTTATGCTGAGCTATCAACATGTCTATCACGCAGGCAATTTCGCCGATGCGCACAAGCATTGGGCGCTGTCTTTATTGCTGCAGGCGCTATGTAAAAAATCCACGCCCTGGCGCTATCTGGAAACGCATGCAGGCCGCGGCGACTATGACCTGACTTCTGAAGAAGCGCAGAAGACATCGGAATGGACTGCCGGCATCCTGCCTTTGATGCAGGCCAAGGGGCCTTGTCCGCCAGAGTTTGACGCTTATCTGGCGGCTGTGCGCGCGCTGAACCCCAACACCGAGCGGTTGACTCGCTATCCAGGCTCTCCGGCCATCGCCGCTGGCTTTCTCCGTGAGACGGACCAGTTGGCGTTGTGTGAACTGCACCCAGGGGAATACGCGGAGCTTAAGCGTCAATTCGGTAGGAACAGGCAAATCCATATTCACCAGAGAGATGGCTTCGAGGGCGTCATGGCGATGTCGCCGCCGCCGGAGAAACGCGGCTTGGTGATGATTGATCCCAGCTATGAGCTGAAGGAAGATTATCAACGTATTCCCGCCTATGTAAACAAACTGACCAAGAAGTGGTCGAATGCGATCATCGCCATCTGGTATCCCATTCTTGCGGAGAAGCGTCACGAAAAAATGCTTGAGTTGATGCGTCAGCTTCCTTTGAACAAGACCCTTCGCAGCGAATTGATCTTAACGCCGGTGGCGCGCGGAATGTACGGAAGTGGTATGCTTGTGGTCAATTCGCCCTGGCGGCTCGATGAGCAACTGCAGGCGGGTTGGGCGTACCTCAGCGAAGCCCTCCGTGGCGATCCGAAAGCCTCCTGTAGCGCTGATTGGCTGATAGCGGAGTGAATCCGCAGGACAAGCCGGCCTGGGAGCGCCGACGCTTGAGGATGACACAAAGGGGATGCGGCCGGCGCCGCAGCCTACTGGACATGAATTCATTGGATACAGGTTTGTGTGGTGAATTGGACTAGCCAAGGAACAATATTAATAACCGGAGCGGCCCAAAGGGTTGGGCTCCATTGTCTGCAGCAGTTGCTTGAAAAAGGCGAGCGGGTCGCTATGACCTATCGCTCCGAGCGGCCGGAGATTGCTGATTTGCGCGAACGCGGCGCAACTTGTCTGCAGGTGGATTTTACGGAACAAAGCTCCGTCGAACGGCTGATACGACGGTTAAAGGAGGAAGTGGGCCCACTCAGGGCGTTGATACACAACGCGTCCTCATGGGCTCCCGACCGGAGTGAGGATACGGACTACCGGGCGGTGATGCAGGATATGGTGGCGATTCATATGACCGCGCCCTACCTGCTGAATATGCATTGTTATGACCTGCTGGAGCAGGGGCGTAACCCATGGTCCGATATCATTCATATTTCCGATTACGTGGTTGAAAAAGGAAGTGACAACCATATTGCGTACGCCGCTGCGAAAGGGGGAATGGAGAGCATGACCCGTTCTTTCGCCAAGCGTTACGCGCCGCATATTAAGGTAAACACTATCGCTCCGTCGTTATTGATGTTCAATGACGGCGACGATCCGGACTACCGAACTAAAACCTTAAGGAAGTCCGCCCTTGGGATCGAGCCCGGTCCTGACGTGGTCTGGCAGGCAATCGCCTTTATCCTGGACTGCTCGTATATGACCGGGCGGGAAATCAAGCTCGATGGCGGACGTCATATCCGTTGATCATAATGATCCATAGGTAATGTAGAGGAACCAACATGTTAGACAAACTGGTCGCGCAGTACAGCGCAATTATTGAATCCCTCGGAGAGGATGTTAACCGTGAGGGACTGCGCGATACGCCTAAGCGCGCCGCCAAAGCGATGCAGTTCTTGTGTCGCGGCTACAACCAGTCATTAGAGGAAGTCACCAACGGGGCGGTTTTCGAGTCAGATACGGACGAAATGGTTCTGGTCAAGGACATCGAATTATACTCCCTGTGCGAACATCACCTGCTGCCCTTCATCGGGCGTTGCCACATTGCCTACATTCCGAATGGCAAGGTGTTGGGCTTGTCGAAATTTGCGCGCATTGTGGATATGTTCGCGCGTCGGATGCAGATCCAGGAGAACCTGACCCGGCAGATCGCGGAAGCGGTTTTGGAAGTCACCAATGCGCATGGCGTCGGCGTCATCATCGAAGCGCGTCACATGTGTATGATGATGCGCGGCGTGGAGAAGCAGAACTCTGTTATGAGTTCCTCCGTGATGTTGGGCTCCATGCGCAACAATCCCTCTACCCGCAGTGAATTCCTCACTCTGGTGCATAGCCGTCGGGCGTTGTAAGCAGGCTCCCGACTCGGGCGCCGCATATCGCGGCGGCCGTCGCACAGGCGTTTGTCAGGTGATGGGCGCCTCGCTGCGGGAAATGTGATCCTCCATATCGGAGTGAAATGTCTCCACAACCTGTTCCGCCAGATCCACCTGATTAAAGCGCGCAATGTGAAAGATCGCCTCGCCTTCATGGGCAAGGGGCAGATTGCTGCGTCCAATGACGATGCCTGAGCATGGCGACAAAATAGGTTCCCCCTGACTGTCCAGAGGGCCGTTCAAGTAACCCAGCAGATCCCCTTTGTTCACCCGGCTTCCCAACGGCTTCAGAACTCGCAGGAAACCACCCACCGGCGCTCGCACCCATTGGGAAGAGCGCGCCACCACCGGCGTCGCCTGAGCTCTGCCTTTGACGCGCATCTTGATCATGCCCAGTTCTTCCATCACCCGACGCACGCCGCGAACGCCTGCGGCGATGCTGTTTTCATCGAAACGCAACGCTTCCCCGGCTTCGTAGGTAATGATCGGTACGCCGAGGTCGTCGCCGGCGCCGCGAAAGGAGCCGTCACGGATTTCCGCATCGATTATGACGGGCACGCCAAACATGTGCGCCAACTCCGCCGCTTTTTGATTATCCAGGTGCACCCGGATTTGCGGAAGATTGCTGCGATCGATCGCGCCAGTGTGAAGGTCGATGGCGTAATCCGCCTGTTGCAGAATGCGAGTGGTGAACAGATGCGCCATCCGCGCCGCCAACGAGCCTTTCTCGCTACCGGGGAAGCTGCGGTTAAGATCGCGCCGGTCAGGCAGGTAACGGGAACGGTGAATGGTGCCCAATACGTTTACGATGGGGACGGCGACCAGGGTGCCTTTCAGATTCTTCAACCAGGGAGCATGCAGCACGCGGCGCACGATTTCCACGCCGTTGAGTTCGTCGCCATGGATTGCGGCGCAGATCAGCAAGCGCGGACCTTTGGATCTGCCATGCACCACTTCGACAGGAATGGAGACGTCTGTTTGGGTATAGAGCTGTCCGACGGGAAGCTCGAATTGTTGACGATGTCCCGGCGCGACCTGCGCGCCGAGAAATTCAAAAGGTTTGGACTTAACCGCCATGGTTGCACATCCTGACTGTTTTCAAGCTGCGGTTGCGTCCAGAATTCGCCAAGCGTTACCGCACCAGTTCGATTTCGCCGTTGACGGTCATGGTGACCGTTTGCGTGCCGGCTGCTACGGCTGGCGTCGCCATGTCAGCCATTTTGGCTGCGCCAAAGCTGCGCATTTCCTGCCGCGCATAGTAGACAGGGCCGCTGCTTGAAATATTCATGTTAACGATTTTGTAGCTCTGCGCTCCCAGTTGGGACGTAATCAGCTTGGCGCGTTCGCCAAAAGATTTCAGCGCTTCGCCGATCAGCTCATTTTCTTTAGCCGCTTTCAGGGCGTCAGACGCGTCGAACTCCACGTTTTGTACTTTCAGACGTTCCTGCAATTCACCAATGAGGCCGGACAGCGCTTCGATATCTTTGCTTTCCAGTTTCAGAGACTGCTCTGCGTTCCAGGCTACGATTTTTTGCTCTTTGTAGCGGGGATCGGTGCGGTAGTCTTGCGTCTGGTATTTCACGCTTTTGGCGGACTTTACTTCATCCAGCGCCCAACGCATGGCTTTGTTTACGTCATCGGCCGCTTGTTGCGCGGTTTTCTGCTGTGATTGGGAGTGTAGCACGACGCGCATGATGTCGTTCTCCAGTTCGCCTTTGGCTTCGGTGGAGAGCTGAACGCGATCGTAGTTAGTTTGCTCCGCAGCGAACGCCGGCATGGCCAGAACGCTGAGTACAAGAAATCTGCTTATCGACATGATTTTCTCCCTAATCCTAAAAGTAGTTGCTGCTCAGCAACATAGCAAAATGATCCTGAGTGCTAAAGATAAATTTAGTTAAGGAGATTAAGCAAAGTATCAGGCTAGGAAAGGCGTAAGGCGGTAGAGATGGGAAGGGGAAATTTCAGAAAATTGCTTTATTCAGAGCAAAAAAAAAACCGCGAAATAAATTTCGCGGCGGGAATTGTGCACTTTCATCAGGCTGGAGTCCAAAGGGTGTCAACAGTAGTAGATGCTGTTGAGATACTCATCCAACGCTGCAAAATTTGCTTGCTCTTGGTCAGTATTTGGAACACAGACTTTCCAATTTTCATCATACATCATACTTGTCTCTCCCTAAGTCAAGTGGCCTGAGTCGGTTCTCTAGGGCCTGAAAACACAGTTAAACGATGGCTACTGCTTCACGTTTACGGGATTCATATTATCAAGGTGAAAGAAAACCGGCTTGACTGCCTGTGTTAAGCTTTTGACATTCTGTTGCAACTTTACGCAGCTATGGTCGGCTTCTTCAGTAATTGCTACAGCGTCTGCATTGTTGCGGAAAAATCGCCGCCAACTCTTACCGCCACACCTGGATGATTGTTATATTGGCCGCTAATAATAATTAACAGTCCCATTTAAATGGTTGAGATTAGTTGATATGGATCAGCCCACAGTCGCCGGTTCCACCGTTAAAGCGCTTTGCTTTTGGCTTGCTGAGCGAGGGATGGATATCAATGCATTGGCGCATGAGGCTGAGCTGGATCTCTCCATGCTGGAGGATCAGGACTATCGCGTTCCTTTACCGGCATATAATCTGCTGTGGTCGCGCGCTGAAGAAACCTTGAAGGACCCTGCTGTTGGCCTGCACGTAGGAGAGTGGGTTGATTCGCGTCGCATGGGGGTGATCGGGCACATCATCTTCAACAATCGCACGTTGGAGCAGGGGTTAAAGCAGTACGTACGTCTGTCGGCGCTGGTGAATGAAGGCGTGCGCACGGAATTTCACCTGCAGGGCGACGATGCGGTGATTGAGTATCACTGCGAACGTCCGGAATATTATCACCGCGCTGGGATGGATCGAATGCTGGCGTTGTCGGTGACCAGGGCGCGGCGCTTTGTCAGCGAGAAGATCTACCTGACCAAAGTGGGCTTTTCCCACCCCGAACCTGAGTACGTCGCTGAATACGAGCGCATCTTTCAATGCCCGGTCAGCTTTAACCAGCCATGTTGCTCTCTCGCTTTCAATAAAGACTTCCTCACCTTTGAACTGCCTCAGCGCAACCCCTATTTACACCAGGCGCTGACCCGCCAAGTGGAGGCGCTGCTGCAAAAGCTGTCCCTGCGCCGTACGGTGTCGCACAAAGTTAAGGCGATCGTGGCCAAACGCCTGTCCCGTGGCGATATCGAGGCGGAAAAAGTGGCGGAAAAAATGAACATGTCGCGCCACACCCTGTATCGCAAACTGAAACAGGAAGGCGTGTCATTTCAGGAATTGGTGGAGCAGGTGCGTAAGGATAAAGCCTTGGATTATCTGCAAAAGGGCAAGTATTCCCTCAGTGAAATCGCCTTTCTACTGGGGTTTTCCGAGTTGAGCGCCTTCAGCCGCGCGTTTAAGCGCTGGACGGGAGAAAGTCCGGCCAGCTACCGCAGTCAGCAATAGCTGGCGTCACAAGACGTAGCCTTCTAAAACCCTTCCGCTTCGCTGTCCGTCTCACCACTCTTCCTCGTGGGACGGGCGAGCAGTAACGACAACAGAATGCTGATGATGGCGCCGGAGATAAACAGGGTGAGGGTGTAACGGTTATTGGTTTGGTCATGGAAAGCCTGATTGGGCGTGATGCGCAATAGCCATTGGCGCTCTGGAAGATCCAGCGTGTCGCTGTACAGCCAGGATTTGCGTTTCTTTATGTTCTCCTCTCCGTCCTGTGGCAGCACCAGCTTCACCAATGGGTCGCTGGCGTAGCGCATCAAGTCAAACACAGACAGGGTGAACCCCTCCGGCTTATAGTCGGCGATGGCGGCTTTCAGGCTATGCTCCAGATCAAAACTGATGGCGATGAGCGTATCGTTCACCCGCCGAATATAGCGAACTTCGCCGCGATAGGCGGGATTCTGAGAGTTGATGCGGGTCACTGGCGTTGCGATGGTTTCTCCACTGCGCCACGCCTCGTCAAAGGCGGGTTGAAGTTCGGGTAATTCGGTGACGCGTTTGATGTCGTTGAGCGTTAGAGATTGCAGGCTGTTGATATCCGTAACACTGAAATGACGGCTCTCATCGGCGGATTTAGCGATTACCAAGTGTTCAATGGTGTTGATGTTGGGAAATCCCTGCAAAAACACGCGGGTGGCGTCAGTCGCGGCGTCTTCTGACTCAGGGCGAGCGCCGCTCATGCGAAACCACAATTCCGCAGCGGCGCGATTCTGTTCGAATGTCCGGCGGACCGTTTGTGCAATGAACTGCGCTTCCTGGGCGAAGCGCGCGTGTGCGTCTCTCTCTTGCTGCTTATTGGAAAAATAGGACATGGCCGCCGTTAACGACAGCCCCACCAAAAGCGCCAGGAGAGATGGCAGAGAAAGTATAAACCCGTACATATTGCGGGACCGCATTGAATCCTCCGGATAATTGCCGCCCCCAGGCGGTTACCAACCCATTTCCGCTGAAAGCGTACTCCATATTCGTGACAGTCGGTAACTATAGAGTTCCCTATTACCCGCATCAAGCGGAAGCCTGAAAGCCTTTATCTTTGATATATATAAGTGCCCGGTGCGTCACAAAGTTGCGGATAACCGGAGTCCGGCGCGCCTAGCGGCGGAGGCGAGGACTGTTCAGCGCTGCTGTGATCTCGCAGCCACTGGCTCCAGGCCGGCCACCAGGAGCCTTCATGACGGGGCGCAATATTGAGCCAGTCGTCGGGGCTGTAATTGCGATCCTGCCCATAACGGGTATTGATCTGGTAACTGCGCCTCGGATGGCCGGGCTCACTGATGATGCCGGCGTTGTGGCCGCCGCTGGTCAATAAAAAAGTAATCTCTGCGGAGCTGGTGAGACGGCGGATTTTATACACGGATTTCCAAGGCGCGACATGATCCTTAGTAGCGCCGACGGCGAAGATGGGAATGCGGATATCACGCAGAAATATTGGACTGTCGTCCACTTCAAAACGGCCCTCGGCGAGATCGTTATTAAGAAACAGACTGCGCAGGTATTGTGAATGCATGCGATAGGGCATGCGAGTGGTGTCTGCGTTCCAGGCCATCAGGTCGTTCATGCTGCTGCGTTCGCCCAGCATATATTCTCGTACGATGCGCGACCAAAGCAGGTCCTTCGAGCGTAGCATCATGAACGCGCCGGACATTTGCGTCGCGTCCAGATAGCCTTGCTCCCACATCAAGTCTTCCAGGAAGGTCAGCTGACTCTCGTTGATGAACAACATCAACTCGCCGGCTTCCTTGAAGTCCGTTTGCGCGGCGAAAAGGCTGATGGTGGCGAGTCGCTTATCCTCGTTTCTCGCCATCGCGGCGGCGGCGATGCTGAGCAGGGTGCCGCCGAGACAATAGCCGACGCCGTGTATCGCCGGAGCGTCGGGAACGATGGCGGAGATTGCGTCCAGCGCTTCCGTCACCCCCAGGCGCAGATAATCCTGCATGCCGAGATTGCGATCTTTGCTATCCGGATTCAACCAGGAAATCATAAACACTGTGTGGCCTTGCTCCACCAAGTACCGGGCCAGGGAGTTATGGGGCGACAGGTCGAGAATGTAGTACTTCATGATCCAGGCGGGAACGATAAGCACCGGCTCTTTGTACGTGCGTTCGGTTGTTGGCGCGTACTGGATCAGTTCTATCAGGCGATTGCGATAAATCACTTTTCCCGGGGTTACGGCGAGATTCTCGCCTACCTTATAGTTTTCCGATCCGACAGGCGGATCGCCATTGAGCATACGCTGAGCGTCTTCGCGCCAGTTCTCCAAGCCGTCGAGAAAATTTTTGCCGCCGGTTTCCAGGGTTTTCTTGATGACCTCCGGGTTCAACCAGGGAATATTGGACGGAGACATCAAATCCAATATCTGACGTGCGCAAAACGACACGATATTTTCGTTGCGGGGCGACACGCCGGGAATATCCGTCGTCGCGTAGTGCCACCACTGCTCATAAAGCAGGAACCACTGGTAAGCCAGATTAAAAGGAAAGCGTCCCCATTCCTCATTGCGAAAGCGGATATCCTGGGGAAGGGGGGCGATGACCGGTTCCGGGTTCTGGTTGGTTATAGTGCGGGAACAATAGACGCCATAGCGCAGCAGGTTGCGGGAGATGTTCTTCGCCAGTTCGGCATGCTTTCCGGGCGCCATCACCGCATGACTGACCCAGTCTGTGTAGGCCTGGATGAAAGCGGCGGGAGAATTGCCGCCAGTACCGTATCCGATAAACGCATGCAGGAGGCGGTCAATCGCCTTTGATTCCGCAAATAAAGAGCTGTCGTCCACGTTAGCCTCTTTGTTTTAGTAGACATTAAAACACGACGCGAAACGCTGGAGCGCGTCCTGGGTGAATCCGGGGACTGCTTGTGGAATGATCACAGTAAGGAGTTGAGGCTTTGAAAGCAACCGTGAAAGACGGCCGGCGAAACTCAACGCTCGCCGGCTTTGCCTTGGGTCAAGCGTGGCGTAGACGGTGCGCGCCCATGCTGCTTAAAAACAGGACGAACGCTGCGACGACGACGGACGGTCCGGCGGGAGTGTCCCACCACCAGGAGAGGCTCAGTCCCGCCACGACAGCGAAGACGCCGCTGGCGATGGCGAGCGCCGCCATTTTTTCTGGCGTATCGCTAAATGGGCGGGCTGCGGCGGCGGGGATAATCAGCAACGATGTCACCAGTAGTACGCCGACGACTTTCATGGCGAGAGCGATGACCAGCGACATCATCAGCATCAATAACAACTGGGTGCGTAATATGTTGTAGCCCTCTACTGCCGCGAGATCCTCGTTCAGCGTCATCATCAGCAGGGAGCGCCACAACAGTTTGAGCATAACGATGGCGGCCACCGCGCCTGCGAATATCCAAATGACATCCTGATAATTGAGCGCCAACAGGTCGCCGAACAGGTAGCTCATCAGGTCCACTTGTTGGTCACGCATAAAACTCAGCGCCACCAGGCCCAGGGACAGGGAGCTGTGAGCCAGGATGCCCAGCAGCGTGTCCGTAGCGATGTGCTTTTGCCTTTGCATCAGGGCCAGCGTCAGGCCCATCAATACGCAGCCGGCGGTGATGGCCAGGCTGACGTTCACCTCCAGCATCAAGCCCAAAGCAACGCCCATTAGCGCTGAGTGGGACAGGGTGTCGCCGAAATAGGACATGCGCCGCCACACTACAAAACAGCCCAAAGGGCCGGTGATAAAAGCCAGACCGATGCCCCCCAGCAGGGCGGGTATGAGGATATCAAGCATGTTGGTCGCCGTGAGAACACTCACTGCCGGCGGCGACGGTGCCGTCGGTATGGTGATGATGGTCGTGATGGTGGTGGTAGACCGCCAGCGAGCGCGCCGCCTGGGTCCCGAAAAGGTTGATGAAGGCAGGCTCGTTGGACACCTTTTCCGGGTGCCCGGCGCAGCAAATATGCCGGTTCAGGCATAACACCTGATCCGTAGAGGCCATTACCAGATGAAGATCATGGGAGACCAGCAGAGCGCCGCAGTGTAACTCATCCCGTAGTGAACGGATAAGGCGGTACAGTTCCGCCTGGCCGGTGACGTCCACGCCTTGCGCTGGTTCATCCAGCACTAACAAGTCTGGCGCCCGTTGCAATGCGCGCGCCAGCAATACCCGCTGCAGTTCGCCGCCGGATAAAGTGTGCATGGGTTGTTTGGCCACGTGCTCCATTTCCACTCTTTGCAGCGCTTCACGCCAGCGCTGCGGGTTGTGCGCCAATTGCAGAAAGCGTTTGACCGTCAACGGCAAGGACGCGTCGATATGAAAGCGCTGCGGCATATAGCCGATTTTCAGGCCGGGACGGCGCAGCACTTCTCCACGGCTCAACGGCTGTATGCCCAAGAGCGCTTTTGCCAGCGTGGACTTGCCGGCGCCGTTGGGACCAATGACCGTGATGATTTCGCCGGAATTAATATCGAAAGTGACGTTTTCAATCAGCGTGCGACCTTGGATCTTTACGGTGACGTCTTGCAGACGTATTAATGGCGGCGGGTTCATTGGGCGGTCCTGCAGGCAGCGCACAGGCCGCTGATTTCCAGCGTCATACTCTCCACTTCGAAATCCCGTTCCTGCGCCAAGGTCAGCAGTTGTTTGCGCAGCGCGCCTTCCGTAATTTCCTGCGCGCGCTTGCACTGTTTGCAAATCAAAAAGCCGCCCTGGTGGCCTTCCTGCGGACACACGCAGCCCATGAAGGCGTTCAGTGACGCAATGCGATGCACCAAGCCATTTTCCTGCAGAAACTCCAACGCTCGATACACCGTTGGCGGGGCGGAATTACGGCCTTCCTGTCCAAACTGAGCAAGGATGTCGTAGGCGCCGATGGGCTTATGGGATTGCCAGATCAGCTCCAGCACGCGTAAGCGTGTGTCCGTCAGTCTCAGACCGCGTTCTTTGCAGAGTCTCTTGGCGGTAATCAGCGCGTCATGAATGCAGGAGGCGTGATTATGTTGCTGAAACACGGCGTTGTCAGATTGGCTGTTCATAATGATTCCGCAAGAGTTGCAATGCTGGCGTTAGCGCGGTCGTCGGAGGAGACGTAGGAAGTGTAATGTTATAACAATTGGGCTTGCGCTGAAACCGCCAACGGCGTTCATGGCGGCGTCTGGCGTGAAACAGGTCGCCAATGTTACAAAAATTCGCGTTTTTATAAGGTTACTTGTATGCAAAACCGCCGGTTAGGGTCCATAATCCTTTGCTGGATGTTTGGCGGGCGCTTGTCGACGTCCGCATTATAAAAATATAAATCAGGGCGGAATGAAACCGGCGTATGCCGGATTGCCAGGAAGGTCGCGCTGAGTCCTCGGGTCGAGACTTCGAACCCCGTGAGACTTCAGAGGTAAAATAAGAATGTCAGCGCTAAAGAACCTTTTCACACTGGCGTTATGCTTGGTCAGCGCTTTCGCCTGCGCGTTTGAAAAAGACTCTCTCATTGTCTGGATAGGAGCCGACAAAGGCTCAAAAGGCGTCGCCGAAGCCGGCGCCGCCTTCACCGCCGCTACCGGCATGAAGGTAAAGGTGGAAACGCCGGACGATCTCACCGTTCAATTCGATCGCCTCGCGCCAACGGCGCAAGGTCCGGACATTGTCATATGGGCCCATGAACGTTTTGGTCCCTGGATCAACGACGGCTTTCTGGAGCCGGTCACACCCTCTCAAAAGATGCGCGACAGCGTAGCGCCTTTCACTTGGCGCGCCCTGACGGTCGGGGATGATATATACGGCTTTCCTATCGCTATAGAAGCGGTGAGCCTGATCTATAACAAGGCGTTGGTGAAAACGCCTCCTCGTACGCTACAGGATGTCATTGCGCTGGATCGCGATCTGCGGAAACAAGGCAAAAAAGCCATTGAGTGGGACTATAAGAATACTTACTTCAGTTGGCCTTTTATCGCCGGCGCCGGCGGCTACAGCTTTGGCAAGTCAGACGGCGTTTATAATCTGGCGGATGTCGGCTTTGACAACCGCGGCTCCGTTGACGCAGTGCAAGCCATTAAGCAGCTTCTGGATCAAGGCGTACTGGAAAAGACGGCGGATTACGGCTCTATGATGAACGGCTTCAAGAAGGGCGAAGTGGCGATGATCATCAACGGTCCCTGGTCGTGGCGTGAGATCCGCGATGCGGGCGTCAATTTTGGCGTGGACTATATTCCCGGACTGACGGCGGAACATCCCGGGCGTCCTTTTGTTGGCGTGCTGGCGGCGGGGATCAATTCCGCGGGAAGAAACAAAGAAGCCGCGCAGCGTTTTCTGGAAGATTATCTACTGACCTATGAGGGACTAAAGAAAGTAAATACAGACAAGCCATTGGGCGCGGTAGCCAATATTCAATTAATGAAAGAGCTTTCCTCCGACCCTTTGATCCGTCATACCTTCGTATCCGCTGAAAAAGGGGAGCTGATGCCGGACGTGCCGGAAATGAAGCGCTTCTGGGGATTATTTACCTATAAGTTGCCAGCGATGCTAAAAGGCGAGGCGGCAATCAGCGCAACGCTGAATGATATGGCGGATAGGCTGCGAAAACTGGACGAACTGAAAGGCTGGGGGCGGCGGCACTATCTTTCAGATAAGAAAAGCTGAGCGTCGACTATACGAACGACTGGGGCGCTTGAGCGCCCCGGATTATCGATCAGCGTGCGGAAACCGCCTGTAATGCGAGGAGTTCCATTTGTTCCAGGGAAGGAATAATGGCTTCTTCGCCGCTGACTTTAACCATCATTTTGTCCATGGGGCCCAGGTCGGCCTTTTCATGGGCGCTGACTTCCTCGCTTCGTACTTTCATCAAACGAGGCAGGCCCTGAGTGACGAACGCCATGAACGGCATTTGTTTGTGCTTGTCGCCAATCGTATTGGTCACGGCAATTCGGGTATGCGTAGATTTCGCGCCGGAGGCGGACTTATTGGCCTTGTCATAAGACATTAACGGCAGACGCAGACCGCGCCAGCGAATGTAGCCCAGGAACCAGTCCGCCCCGTCTTCAACGGGCTCCGGCGCCTGATAGTCAACGATTTCAGCGATGCTGGCGTTGGGTAATAGCAAGTTTTTTCCCTGTACGGGAATCAATAAACAGGAGATCTGTCCGGAGGTTTGCTCCACCATGAATCTATCCTCGAAATCGTTTGTCTTACCGGCGCCTGTCTCACGGCGGGCGCGCATATCATCTCTGGACCAGCGGCAGGTCCAAGCTGATAGAGCTTCAGTCTGAGTCTAGCTTAACAGACCGGGTTATGGAACGTCAGGCCAGGCCGCGCTTGCGTTTCGCCAGTTCCTCAAGCTCTATGGTTTTCAGTAACTTTTCCGCCAACTGATGCGGCGAGCCGCGAAATTCCACGCACCCCGTTGCGGCGACGGAGTCCGGCATTGAGCTGTTGGCGCAGGTGTCTGAGGTCTGAGACCAGATACGGCTGCCATAAGCCCGCAACAGTGGGCCGGCCAGGGAGCCGTCATTGCCCATGCCGCTGAAAATAATCGCATTACAACGGCCGCTGTAGTAGCCGCCGACATTTAGCATGACCTGATCGATAGAAGGGCCATAAGGACCCGGCCAGGCGTTTTCTCTGACCTCCATCGTCCCCTCCGCGCTGAACACCACCTCGTGGTCGACAGGCATGATCACCACTTCGCCATAATGCAGACGCGCGCCGTGCTGTACTTCCTTCAGATCGAAGGCGGAGTGGCGACCTAACACTCGCACCAGCACATTGGCGGCGTTCTGGTCGATATGCTGGGCGTAAACGAAGGCGACAGGCAAGCCTGAGGGTAAGCAATCGAGAAAGCTCTTCACCGCCGCCGGACCGCCCAAAGAGGCGCCCAGAATCCATACCCTTTCCACCGGGTCGTTAACGCCGCCTGGCCGTATATGATGCGGCAACGGCAAAGCGGAAGGGCCGCCTGGAGAGGCTTCCAGCGCAGTTAAAGAAGCTCCGGCCTGGGTAAGCGTGGGCGGTTCGCCCAACAACTCCACCAGTTTGGTAAACAGGCGCCGCTCCCATTTGGCGTAATCGAGGCTGTGCTTGTTGGGCGCCTCTCCTAATCCAAACAAGACGGGGGCTTCGCTATGATCGATCAGCGTATCAATGGCGTCCGCCCAACGGTCTTCGTCGGCCAGTATGACGATCCACACCTCGGCGGCGGCGTGGCGCTCCAGGAGCGCCGTGCTCAGCCGGGAAGGATCACAGCTGGCGATCACCGAAAAACCGTATCCTTCCACCGCGCTTTGCATGATATGCCGCTGTAAAGGGCAGTCCGAAATAATGCCAACTTTTGCAGCCTGCACTGACATCCAGTTATTCCACTAGTCGTTCTATCGTCTCAAGCAGAATTTTTTCCTGGAAGGGTTTACCGAGATATTCATTAACGCCGATTGAAAGCGCACGCTCGCGGTGTTTTTGTCCAGTACGCGAGGTGATCATAATGATCGGCACATCTTTCAGGCGCTCGTCGTGACGCACCAGACTCGCCACCTCGAATCCATCCATACGCGGCATTTCTATATCCAGCAACATGACGTCCGGCTTGTGGTCCTGCAATAACGCGATCGCGTCCACACCGTCTTTTGCGGTAATGACTTCCATGCCATTCCGCTCCAGCAGACGGGAAGTCACCTTCCGTACAGTAACCGAGTCGTCCACCACCATAACGGTAGTTGGGCCGGATGCCGCGCGCGCAGGCTCCGCCGCCGGTTTGAGCGTCGGAGTGAGGCTTGGGCCGAAGTGAGACATATCGCTGCGGAGCAGCGCAGGCAAGTCAAGAATCACGACCACGCTACCATCCCCGAGAATGGTGGCGCCGGAGACGCCGCGCACTGAGGAGAACTGGGTGCCGAGACCTTTTACAACAATCTCGCGGGAGCCCATCAAGCTGTCCACCTGCAGGGCCAGAGGCTGATCGCCGCCGCCGCGCACCAGAATAACCGGCAAAGGCAGGGGCTGACCTTGCAGTTTTGGATGATGTTCGCTCTTCAACAGGCTGCCCAGGTACTGCAGACGATATTTTTGGCCTGCGTACTCGTACAGCGGCGCGTTGGGCTTGTAGTACTCCTCCAGCTCGTAAGTGCTGACGCGCACGATACCTTCAATTGTGTTCAACGGAATCGCGTAATAGTCTTCGCCGGTGTTCACCATCAGCGCCCGGTTCACGGAAACCGTGAACGGCAGGTGGACGATAAAGCGCGTGCCGTGGCCGGGCTTGGAGTCAATAGTGACGCGTCCGCCAAGCTGTTTGATTTCGCTGGCTACAACGTCCATACCGACGCCGCGTCCGGAAATCTGGGTGACTTTTTCCGCGGTGCTGAAGCCGGCCTGGAAAATAAACTGCAGCATATCGTGATCGCTAAGGTGCGTGCCTTCGTCGATCAAGCCGCTCTTAATAGCTTTACGTCTGACCGCGTCGACGTTGATGCCGGCGCCGTCGTCGGAAAGAATCAGTACAACGTCGCCGCCTTCACGACCCACCGACAGTTCGATGCGTCCGGTTTCCGACTTACCTTTGGCGCGACGTTGCTCCGGCATTTCCACACCGTGGTCGATCGCATTACGCAGCATGTGCTCCAATGGCGCCAGCATGCGCTCCAGTACGGTACGGTCCAGCTCGCCTTCCGGGTTGTACACTTCGAAATCGGCTTTCTTGCCAAGTTCGGAGCTTACCTGCCGGATGATGCGGCGCAGTCTGGGCACGATCGAGGTGAACGGGACCATGCGGGTTTTCATTAACCCTTCCTGCAGCTCCGTATTGATACGGGATTGTTGCAGCAACAAGGTTTCCGCGTCACGAGCCTTATCCATCATAGTTTCACGGAGGTCGGTCAAGTCCGAAGAGGACTCGCTCAGAGCTCGCGACAACTGCTGAATAGAGGAGTAACGGTCCATTTCCAGCGGGTCAAAGTCTTCGTATTTGACGCCGCTCTCTTTCTCCATGCGGAACAGAACCTGAGCTTCCGTCTCCATGTCCATCCGACGCAACTGCTCGCGCAGACGGTCGATGGTGGACTGCATCTCTTCCAGGGTATAGGTGAAGTCACTGATCTGCTGTTCAAGCAGACCACGGGTAATACTGGTTTCGCCTGCGAGGTTAACCAGGTTATCCAGCAGGTTGGCGGAGACCCTGACAGTTTCCGCAGCCGTCTGACGTTGCGCCGCTGGTTGTGCGGGCTGCATCTCGGTTTTAGCCGGCTCTTCCTTTTTGACGGCGGGAACGGCTTGCTCACGCTGCATTTGCACCATGCGCTCAGCCAGGGCCTCAGGTTCGCTTTTCGGCGCTTCCGCCGCAGCGGCTTCCGCCTCAGCTTCCTGCTGGCTGCTGTAGAAGTTTTTAACCTGCCCGATTTCGCTTTTCAGGCGATTGAACAGAATCTCGATCTCGCTGCGCAGGGCGTCGTCCAGCTCATGCTTGTGGTCATAAGCTTGTTTAACGATGGATTCAATTTCCTGCGCCAGATCGCCGATGTTGGTCAAAGTGGCCAGGCGCGCGCCGCCTTTCAGAGTGTGCAGGGCGCGGGACATGGAGTCCGCATGCACACTGTTGCGAGGTTCGCGGGTCCAGTCGTTGAACTCACGCTCCAGGCTCGCCTGCAGTTCATTCGCTTCTTCCACGAAGACTTGCAGGATTTCCGGGTCGACATCCAACGCAAACTCAGAGGCTGGCAGCTCATCGCCGCTGCCGACTTCTTTCAGCTCGCGAATCAACTCGTTGGGAACTTCCGGTTGCTCCAGCTGTTCAATCTGATCCAACAGTCGGCCGATGTAACGGATGGAGCGGTCCACCAGCGTGATCAGCTCGTCAGGCACTTGATGCTTGCCGTCGACAACGCTCTCCATACGCTCGGTCAGCGCTTCGGTGAGAGCATGCACGCTGTCGATATTCGCCAGCTTGGCGCCGCCGTTCAGGGTTTGCAGGTCCCGAACCAGCTCTTTCGTCGGCGTAATGTTATCCGGATTGGCTTTCCAGCGATCAAAGCAGTCAATCACTGCGTCCATGATGTCCCTGGACTCATCCAGGAAAATGCTGCGCAGGTCTTCGTCGCTGGTTTCCAGAGCGGCTTCCTGCAGAGACTGCTGCTCGCGCTCGATTTCCGCAATGGTGTCTTCGTGATCAGGCGCGCCTTTCGCCGCCAGATCATGTTGCGCGCAGTACTTGATGACTTGCTGGGCGAGATCGTTCGCAGCGCGCACCGGGCTGTTGCTGGTGACGCTATCCACCATTTCCGCCAGACGGTCATGGCAGGCCAACATCAAATCAGACAGCGACGGTTCCGCCAGGAAACGGCCTTCGACAATGCCCTCGAACAACGTTTCCAGCTCGTGAGCCAAATCGCCGATGGGCTTGATTTCCGCCATGCGCGCGCCGCCTTTCAGCGTGTGCAGGGCGCGCTGCAGTTCTTTCACATGCTCGATATTCTCGAGCTCGCCCAACCAGCTTTGCAGGTTGCGGGCGGTGGAGTCCACCAACTCATTGGCTTCTTCCAGGAATATAGAGACCAGCTCCTGATCCAGTTCGCTGATATCGTAAACCGGGTTCTCGATAGGCGCTTCTTCAACCGGCGCAGGCTCCGCAGTGATCTCTTCGATGCCGGCAAGCCCTTCCGGCTCTTCCGCCGTCTCTTCCACTTGAGGCTCAGATGTCGTTTCAGCGGCGGCTTCCACTTCTGGATGCGCGTCGACAATATAGTCGTCTTCGCCATCCGCGTAGTGATGACCGGCGCCCTGCGCCATGTCGTGAACGCGACCGATCAAGTCGCGAGCAGGGGAGGCGACCTGATTCTGAGCGACGGCGTCCACCATACCCGCCAAGCGGTCGTGACACTCCATCACCAGCCCAACCATGGCGGGCTCTGGCGCCAGGCGGCCTTCCGTCATTCTCTCAAACAGCGTTTCCAGCTCGTGAGCCAAGTCGCCGATGGACTTGATCTCCGCCATTCTGGCGCCGCCTTTCAGCGTATGCAGATCACGCTGCAGTTCTTTCAAATGCTCCAGATTGCCCAGCTCTTCGGACCAACTGTGCATGGTTTCGCCAGTGCGTTGGATAATGTCCTGAGCTTCCTCCAGGAAGATTTCGACCATTTCTGGATCAAGGGGAGCGACTTCCTCAAGAACAGGAATATCTTCCTCTTCGTTGAAATCCATCGTCGGCAAACTGGTTTCGTCGTAGGAAACCTCGTCGCCCTCATCCTCCTCGTCTTCTGACGAGCGCTCGCCGGACAGGTAAGCGTGCAGGGCGTCAATCAGATCCTGAGCGTCATTACAGGTGCGTGTGGCGGTGACGGAGTCGACCATGCCCGCCAGGGTGTCGTGCGCCAGCAAAGACAAGTTACTGGCCTCTTCATCCGGCGTGACCCGTTGCTCAACGATGCCTTCGAACAGGCTTTCCAACTCGTGGGAGAGGTCGCCGATAGGAGGAATGCCCGCCAGTCTGGCGCCGCCTTTCAAGGTATGCAGATCGCGCTGTAATTGCTGAACCAGCGCAATATTATGTAGATCCTGCGACCATTGCTGCATCACGTCAGCGGAGGATTGAATAATGTCCTGAGCTTCTTGCAGGAATACATCCGCCAGCTCTGGGTCCAGTTCGTACACCACGCCGCCGGATGCGACAGGCGCAGGCGTTTCTTCGATCTCCTCCATAAAGCTCGCAGAAGGCTCAATCGCCTCTGGCTCTTCAGGTAGGCCGATATCAAAATTAATATCTTCGGCGAGATCGTCTTCTTCCGCCTCTTCGATGATCACGTCGTCTAAGAGAGGAATCTCGTCATCCGCCGCATTGGCGGCTGGCGCCAGGCTTTCCTCTTCCGCGACTTCTGCGACGGGAGGAACGTCCTCGGCAGGCGCAGACTCAACTGGCTTGGCCAAAGCATAAAGCTCTTGAATCAGAGAGGCGTCAGGTTGAGTGGCGAGGCCCGCCGCAACCTGATCCATCATGCTGATCAATACATCATGGCCACGTTTCGCGATAGTGAAGAAGCGATCGTCAGTGTTGGCGGCGCCAGCTTCCGCCAGTTCATAAGCGGTTTCCAGCGCGCGGGAAAGTTCCGCCACATCTTCCAGACCGGCCACTTCGGCTCCGCGGGATAATGTGGTCAATTCGGTGACCAGCTTATGCTGATCTTCTTTGGAATTCGGGTCCTGGCTCCACTCATTAAGGATGCGCTCGGCGTCCAGCAGAATATCCACGCCTTCCGTCAAGAACAGATTGATCAGTTGCGGATCGGGTTTGCTGGTGGCCTGCAATACGTCGCTTTGGGCGGCGTTAGTCAGGATGCGATTGCTGACAGTGGCCAGTTTTTCCAGGTAGTCATTGGCGCCGTCCAGCGGTTTTAGCGGTGTGCTTTCGATCTGGTCTAAGCCGCGACGCACAAAGCCTGCGCCTTCCTGCAACAACTCGCAAATATCGCTGTCCACGCTGACGCCACGCGCGCGGGCTTCTTTGACAAACTTCTCAAGCGGCACCACTACGGTGGCGATGGGCTCAATGCCAGCGGTATTGGCGCTGCCTTTGAGCGTATGCATGGCGCGGGAGATTTCGTCCGTAATGGGCGTCGGCTCGCCATTTGCGGCGGCTTTAGCAGTGAAAGTCGCCAGCGTTTCAAGATGGCTTTCTGTTTCCGCCTTGAAAATGTCTTTCAGGGCCGGATCGATGTCCAGGGTCGGCTCGCCCGCCGCCGTTGCGGAGGCGTCCTGGTCAAGCTTCAATGGCTTGGGAATCTCGCCTTTGGCGATGGCATGCGCCTGATCCATATACGGTTGCGTATTATGGCTGGGTTTACGGCGCAGTTTGAAATCCTCGACGAGGTCGGGAAGGATTTTGGTCACAGCCTGCATCAGCTCGCCAATATCCTGGCTCATGAAAATGGCGCCGTCGATGATACGGTTCAGCAGATTTTCAACAGACCACGCCAGTTCGCCGACAAGCGTCGCTCCAACCAGGCGGCCGCTGCCTTTCAATGTATGGAAAGCGCGACGGACTTCAATCAACGCTTCCTGGTTGTCGTAACTGGCCAGATAAGAGGGCAGGTACTGGCCAATGGTATCCAGCACTTCCGCCGCTTCTTCAACGAAGATTTCGATGATTTCGTCATCGATCATATCATCTTCGTCTTCTTCCTCCAGTTCTGGAACCTCAATAGTTTCAGCGACAGGCTCAGGGATAGACGGAGGCTCAATAGGCTCTGGCTGCCTTTCTTCAACAACAGGCGCTTCCGGTTCGGAAGCCGCTACAGGCTCTTCGATTGGAGCAGGAGCGGGCTCTTCTTTGGGGACGGACAGATCGATATCAGAAGCGGCGCTTTTCTCGCGGGAGAGACGACGGGCCGCCGCCAGCGCTTCGGCTTTGGCGACGAACTGCTCTACGTCGTTGATTTCCTGTCCTGTTTTAAAGCGCTCAATCAGCTCCGGCAGTTTATTGATCACGCCTTCCAGCAGCTCGAACATTTCCAGCGTGGCGGTAATGGAGCCGTCGATTACCCGGTTGAGCATGTTCTCCACACTCCAGGCCAGCTCGCCCAGGGTGGTGGCGCCGACTAAACGGCCGCTGCCTTTAAGGGTATGGAACGCGCGACGAATTTCAGCCAGGGCTACCTGATCGTCAGGATTGCTCTGGAAGCTGGGGAAATAGTTGTGAATGGTCGCGAGAACTTCTTCCGCTTCTTCAACGAAGATTTCGACGATTTCGTCGTCGATAAGTTCTTTGTCGGAGGCCTTGTCGCGGGACGACTCAGGCGGCGCTGACATAGTGGGCGCAGTACCCGCTACGGTCTGTGGCGCTATGGCGACCGCATCGCCCACCGGATAGCCCAGTTGCGCCAAGCTCTCTTCCGCAACCTGTAGAATCAGTTCGTTATCCTGGCTGCCTTCGCTCAGGCGCTCAAGGTAATACTCAATACTGGTGATGGCGTCCGCCAGCGTATCCAACTGGTTCCAGTCAGGAGACTGGTCGCTGTCTAGCAACCGGTCCTGAATGTAGCGCGCGGAAGCGTCCAACAGATCGGCGGCGCGCTCCAACGGGATAATGCGTAGCCCGCCGCGGATGCTCTGCAGCAGCTTCGGCACGCTTTCAATTTCAGAGCGATCCCAGTGAGAGGCGATGTACTCGACAATATCGGTTTTCGCCTGCTCCAGGCCGTTACGGGCTTCACGAATAACCGCTTCGTGAGCGTTATCGACCTGCTCCTTGGGAATCGCTGCGCCGCCAGCGTTGTCGCCGCTGCTGGCGCGCTGGGAGCCCGCGTCGTCGCTGAAACCGCTGAGAGTGGCTTCAACATAGAGGAGGGCGCCGGCAATATCCATCAATACATTGTCGTCTGGCGTATCCGCGCCGGAAGACAGGGTTTCAATTAAATCGATCTGCTCCTGCACTACTTTTCGTGGAATACCCAGACCCAGGACCGCCATGGTATTGGCGACTTGGTGCAGCCCCGGCAACAGTTCCGCCAGATCGCTGCTATCTTTGAACTCGCCACGTACGAACAGATCCAGTTGGTCTTTGACCCGGGCCAGTTCTTCGTTAAGCGCTTCCACAACGGATTCAATCGCGCCTTTGTCCGGGCCGGACATTTTCTGGCGCTCGATATCCACTTCTTCGTCGCTGGGGAGAGCCTGATCCAGACGGTAGTCTTCACGCACGCCTTCTATAGCAGGGGTGCGGGCGTCGGAACGGGCGACGTAGTAGAGCAAGTGCTTCAGCAGATCTTCAGGCGGCGCCTGCACCAGAATATCGATATTTTCATCAATGACTTTCTTGATGCGGTAATCCAGCGCGCGCAACAGATTCTTGATCGCGGAAGACAGTTCGATACCGTTATTCACCAACGCGTCGATGAAGGCATGGGCGACTCGCCAGATCTGTCCTTGCGCGGTATCGCGGCAGAGGGACTCCAGACGTTTGAACACCTTGCCCATATAGCTGAAGTTAGCAGGCAGCTCGCTTTCGCGAATCACTCCGGCGAGGGCGAACTGATACATTTGCCGCAGCTTACGCAACTGCATGATGACTTTGTCATCGTGCAGACGCTGGTTCACTCCTGGAGGCGCGGCGATGCGGGCCATGGAAAGGTCAGGAGTGAACAAAGATGTGTCGGAAAGCAGCGATTCACCGCGCGAAGCGCGCAGGTCGTTCAAAATCGGCAGCAGAATGACGGGCAGATCGCGCCGGCTTGACTGCAGGCGGTTAAGATAGTTAGGCAGTTGCAGAATCGCCCGCATCAGCACTTCGATGGCTTCATCGGGGTGCGGAACGGTTTCCTGCAGGACTGCCTGCGCCAACTTCTCCATTTCTTCCGCCAGCAAGGCGGCGCCATAGAACTCGACCATCTGCAGAGTTCCATGGACCTGATGTATGTAGTTCAGACAAAAGCGTAATTTGGCGCTGTCTTCAGTGTTGTTGACGTAGTCTTCAAGCGCTAACTGCGCTTGCTTAAGTGTACTGTCGATTTCGCCCTTAACCCAATCAAGAGCTACATAGTCATGGTTGCCCGCCATAACTTCTCCAATTAACTGTTGCGCTCGTTTCGCCTGATAAAAGCGAGAGTTTTGTCACTTCCGACCCGCTGCAAAAGAGGGTGGGTCCAGTCAACGATTTCTCCCAGTCCCAATACCAGTATGCCACCTGGCACCAGGCGTTCAGCCAAGCGGTTGAGGATCTCCTTCCGCCGCCAGCGTCTGAAATAAATCAATAAGTTCTGGCAGAAAATAATGTTCATGCCATGCATCGGCGCGTCTTTAAGGTTAAGCACGTTAACCCTTGCAAAACACACTCTCTCTTTCAAGCGCGGGATAACTGCGTAGAGATTCCCGTTACGCTTTTCAAAAAATTTCTCTTTGCGTTCTTCGTTCAGGGTGACCAGTTTGCGTGCCGGGTAAACAGCAGTTCGGGCCTTCTCCAGCACCGGCGAGGAAATGTCCGTGCCGGTAACGCCGTAGTACTTGGCCAATCCCAGAGCTTCAAGACACTCTTCGATGATCATGGCCAGCGTATAAGGCTCTTCTCCGGTTGAGCAGCCAACGCTCCAGGCTTCGATGGTGGACTTGGCCAGTGCTTCAACCGGCCGGGTCAGCAGATAATCCTTGACCAATCCAAACGCATCTTCATCTCTGTAAAACCGGGTTTCCTGAACCGTCAGCCGATCTACCAGGATGGCCCATTCGACGACGCCGGATGGACTGTCAACGATTTTGTGAAAGTACTCCTGATAGGAGGGGCAGCCGATTTCCCGCATCCGAATGCCCAAGCTGGTCTGCAGAAATGTCTTGCGCTGTATTGGCAAGTTCATTCCAGTGCGCTTCTCCAGCAACGCCTGCCACCGGAAGAATTCCTGATCTTCCATTGGCGGCAGGGTTTTTAAACTCCATGATCCCTCAACTTCAGTGCCATCATTGATCGCCATATTGGCGCCTTAGTCGTGTCCTTGCTGTTGTCGGACGATAGGTCATTGGAACATCAACACAGGTTTAGGCGGCGTCGATGTCCAAGTCTTCCTCGTTGCTGTGACCTACCTGGTCAGGCAGCTTGAAACCTGCTACAGAGTTACGCAGCTGGTTAGCCAGTTCCGCCAGTTTACCGATAGACTTCGCTGTAGCGTTTGTACCCGCGGAAGTCTGTGAGGTAATTTCCTGGATAACGTTCATCGTATTGGAAATATGGCCTGCTGAAGACGACTGCTGACGTGCGGCGTTCGAGATGTTCTGGATCAAGTCCGCAAGGTTTTTCGATACGTTCTCGATTTCTTCCAGGGCGACACCCGCGTCTTGTGCGAAGCGCGCTCCACGCACCACCTCTGCGGTGGTTTGTTCCATGGAGATTACCGCTTCGTTGGTGTCGGTCTGAATGGTTTTTACCAGCGCCTCAATCTGTTTGGTCGCTGCAGAGGAACGTTCCGCAAGTCGCTGTACCTCGTCCGCAACAACCGCGAAGCCTCGACCTGCGTCACCGGCCATAGATGCCTGGATTGCAGCGTTCAAAGAAAGAATGTTGGTCTGGTCGGCAATGTCGTTAATCAACGATACGATATCCCCGATCTCCTGGGATGATTCACCCAGACGCTTGATCCGCTTGGATGTTTCCTGGATCTGTTCACGGATGTTATCCATGCCGCGAATAGTAGACTGTACGATTTCGGCGCCTTTCTTCGCGATCGCAACCGACCGCTCCGCAACCGCTGCTGATTCGGCGGCGTTAGAAGATACCTGGTCGATAGAGACCGCCATTTCGTTGATCGCCGCGGATGCGCCGGCGATTTCCTGCGCCTGGTGCTCGGAAGCGTCGGCCAGATGCATCGCAGTCGCCTGGGTTTCCTGGGCTGCGCCCGCCACCCGTACAGCGGTTTCGTTAATGGAGGTTACCAACTGACGCATCTGGTCGATCGCGAAGTTGATGGAGTCGGCGATCGCGCCCGTGAAGTCCTCGGTTACCGTCGCCTCTGTAGTCAGGTCGCCGTCCGCGAGGTCGGCCAGTTCGTCCAGCAGTCGCAGGATCGCGTTCTGGTTCTGCTCGTTCTGAGAAGCCTCTTTTTCGTAACGCTTTTTGGATTCCTGAGAACCAATGTAGAAGATGATCAAGATCGCAACGATGATGAGGAACAGCAGGGCGTATCCCATTTCGTCACTAACCAGACGGCCTTCAGCCTGAGTCTGGAATACTTCGTTCAGTTTGGAGGTTTCGGTCAACAGCGCCTGTGATTTTTCAAAGATGTTGTTGGCGGCTTCACGCACCCGGAACAGTTCAGGGGACGTTTCAAGAATGGTGTCTACGTTTTCGTTAACGAATTCGAACAGCTCCGCGATGGCTTCCAGACCGAAGGTGGCGTCTTCGTCAGCCACTTTGGTGATGCCCATAACCTGGTTGCCTTCAACCATCCCGTTCAGTACGCGACCGAACAAGTTTACGTCGCGGCCGAAACGGTCCGCTGCGGTTACCGCGTCCTCGCCACCGGCGAGTACTTTGTTAACGCTTCGTACAATACGTTCCGCCAGCAGTGACTGACGCTGGGCTACCGCGACCTGATCGGCGGGCGCATTGTTTTCCAAAAGAATCTGTACAACGTCGTCATACTCAACCTGTAGCTGGGGAATGGTGTCGTTGAGTGTGATGGCGACCTGGTGCAACTGCAGAACGGTGTCTTTGGAGCCGAGGATCTGGTCCGCCGCTTCACGTACGTCGTCCCACAAGCCGGTTACGTTAGACATCTGCACGCTTTCAACGGCAGGCAGATTACGCTCAGGGTTGCCTTTGGTTAGATAATCCCACAAACGTTGGAAGTCGTCCCGGGAGCGGCGCAATTCTTCGAAAGCCTCCGATTTACCGTCCGCGGCCTCCGAGGAGTTCTTTGCGATCTCCTGAGAAAGTACCCGCAGCTCGGAAGCGTAACTGATGTACGTCTTATCCTGACTCGCGTTAAGGTTTACCGTAAATATAACGTAGAGAAGGGCGATTACCGCCACAATCACCACGCCATACATGGCTAGCTGAATAGGGTTCGCACCCTGTCCGGACGAAGTTTTTCCAGATATTGATATCATTGCTTTGGCTCCCCAGCCTTTTCAACTCTAACCATCTAACAGCGTAGCAGACGCTGTAATAGCTGCGCAGCGATTTCTCACTGCGCTACGTTTATGAAATTGGAATCTGCCACCAGACTGGTCGTATCGAATACAATCCAGCGTTCGTTACTACGGGCGTAAAAGCCGCTTACATAAGGTCTCAGCACTTCCGGGATATCCGGCGCGTCCTTTTGGAAGCTGTCCACCGGGAAGTACTGCATGCCAAGCACGCCGTCCACTATCAGGCCGCTGAAAACATCGCCCTGTTCAATGACCAATACGCGCCTGTTTCTCGTGCTGCGGGTTTGTTGCGGCAGCTCGAAGAAAGAAGTCAGGTCCATTATAGGAAGAAGCCGCCCACGTACGTTGGCGACGCCCTGCATCCAGGTTTTAACGCCCGGAATCTGTGTGAAACGGGGGACCGGGAGGATTTCAACCACCTCTCCCATTGCTGCGACGAAGTGAAGTCCCGCCAGAGAGAAACCGATTCCGTTCCACAACTCAATGACGTCTTCCTGCGCAGGCAAACCCTCTGCTAAGGCCTTGCTCTTGGCTTCAATCTCGGCAAGTACGGCAAACGGGTCCGTAGTAATTGACATGATAAAAAGTGGCTCCGCCTATCTGATGAGCTCGTTGATCGTATTGATCAGATCGCTTTCATTGACAGGTTTGACCAGATAGCCCTTGGCGCCCTGACGCGTACCCCATACGCGGTCAGTTTCCTGGTCTTTGGTAGTGACGATGACCACCGGAATATTGGCGGTTTCTTCTGCGCGAGTCAGCTGACGAGTCGCCTGAAAACCGTTCAATCCGGGCATAACGACGTCCATCAGGACGAGGTCAGGTTTTTCCGAGCGGGCCAGCGCCACGCCGTCGGCGCCGTTGTCGGCGGTTAAGATTTCGTGTTGATGCTTTTCCAGTATGCTTGAGATCTTGCGGACCTCAGTTGGCGAATCATCTACGATAAGTATGCGAGCCATAATTCCCCCGAAAACTCATGTGTAACCCTGTAAAAAAAGTGTAGCTTAATAAACTGACATCATTTCTTCGGCAAATGATTTCGAATTGTACCCAGTAGTTCGTCCTTGCTGAAAGGCTTGGTTAAATACTGGTCCGACCCCACAATGCGTCCCTTGGCCTTGTCGAAGAGTCCGTCTTTGCTTGAGAGCATGATAACGGGAGTGCTCTTGAATGCGCTGTTGTTTTTGATAAGCGCGCAGGTCTGGTAGCCGTCGAGCCGGGGCATCATTATATCGACAAAAATGATGTCCGGGTGAGAATCGGCGATTTTTGCCAAGGCGTCGAAACCGTCTGTCGCGGTAATTACAGTGCAGCCGACTTTTTTCAGAAGCGTTTCGGCCGTGCGACGAATCGTCTTACTATCGTCAATCACCATAATTTTGAGGTTTTCAAAGTTATCTTCCATCTCAATATGGCCCTGGTAATGAGGTCATGTTTTCGTTGTGTGAGTCACTAATTCGGCTGGCTGATTTACGTCGGAAAGCGGCGTCAGACATGTTAATGGCTTTTTTAACATAGAATTACAACGCAATCTATAAGTAAATACTATTTATAGTTCAGATGCCCAGTAAGGCAAAGAAAATCTTTGTGTATAAATGTCACAAAACCACTAACGACCTTAACAATTGGAACCTGACTACCTTTTAATTAGCAGATTAGTACAGAAAATAAGATAGTACAGAAGTGGGCTTTGGGCCCGGAAAGTGGCATCATTATGCCCGCCCGATTGCCGGGCGCCCAGTTAATTTTTGCAACCGTCTTTTAACGCATTTAAGTAGGTGCGGATATGACTATCAGGTTGGGTGTGGTGATGGACCCTATCGCCGACATCAACGTTAAAAAGGACAGCACGCTCGCCATGCTGTTGGCGGCCCAGAAACGGGGCTGGTCTCTGTACTATATGCAGCAGGACGATCTGTATCTTGAGCAGGGGCGGGCCTATGCGCGGATGCGCACGCTGAAGGTGGCGGACGACCCCTCCAAGTGGTTCGAAATACAGGATGAGTTCGTGGATGCGCTGGCGACTCTGGACCTGATACTGATGCGTAAAGATCCGCCAGTGGATAGCGAGTTCGTGTTCGCCACCCATATCCTGGAAGCTGCGGAACGTGAGGGCGCGCTGGTCGTCAATCGACCTCAGAGTCTGCGCGACTGCAACGAAAAACTATTCGCCACCCAGTTCCCTGATCTGTGCCCGCCTGTTTTGGTCAGTCGCGACGTAATGCGCCTGCGCCGCTTTTTTGCGGAGCATGAGGACGTGGTGTTCAAGCCGTTGGACGGGATGGGAGGCAAGTCTATCTTTCGGGTGAAAACAGGGGACTTTAACCTTGGCGTTATTCTCGAAACACTCACGGACAATGGACGTCGCCAGATTATGGCGCAACGCTATTTGCCTGAAATCAAGCAAGGCGACAAGCGCATTCTGATGATCAACGGCGAACCTGTTCCGTACGCTTTGGCGCGTATCCCCGCGCAGGGCGAAAACCGCGGCAATCTGGCGGTGGGTGGGAGCGGCGAAGGTCGCGAATTGACGGATCGGGATAAAGATATTTGCGCGCGCGTTGGGCCGGTATTAAGAGAGAAAGGTCTGCACTTTGTCGGACTGGATGTAATTGGCGACTACCTCACAGAAATAAATGTCACTAGTCCTACCTGTATAAGAGAGTTGGATAAACTTTATCATTTGGATATAGCGGGACAATTAATGGATTATTTGTCGTCTTTATTAAAGTCACGTCGGGATATTGTTGTTTAAATAGATATGAGTGATAAGTCGCTTTCTTCTCCGGCTGCGGGAGTCACCGCTTTTGATCGCCTGGGTTTTTGTATGTTCTTCGCCATCGCCGTGCATGCGGCGATTGTGTTGGGAATTACCTTTACTATCGAACCAGAGCGCCCTGTGCCCCTGACAGTCGAGGTCACCCTGGCTCAATTTGATGATAAAGAAGAACCGGAAGACGCCGATTTCCTCGCGCAGTCGAATCAAAAAGGCAGCGGCTCGGAAGAAGATAAGAAAGAACTCACTACCACTGAGCAGGCGGACTTTCGTGATATAGAAACCCATGAAGTCGCGCAGCTACAGCCTGAGGCGGTAAAACCCAGGGAAGCCTCAGCTGAGCGACAGGTGGTTGCGAACAAGACCTCCAATCGTGACATGAGCATGTCGGAAAAGCCGAAGAAGGATAACCCCGAAGAGGCTCCCCCGGAAGAGCGCAGTCAGTTGTTGCAGCGTAGTCTGGAGATCGCCAGCTTGGAGGCGAAGCTTTCCGAGCAGCAACAGGCGTACGCCAAGCGTCCGCGTGTGACGCGACTGACGGCGGTATCGGCGAGAAAGACCGCCAGCGCCTATTACATGGAAGAGTGGCGTCGGGAATTGGAGCGCATCGGCAACATCAACTATCCGGAAGAAGCCCGTAAGCGCAAGCTGGAAGGGAAAGTTCGCGTAGCCGTCATCATTGAGCCGGATGGTCAGGTTCAGGAAATAAATATCCTGGCTTCCTCCGGCGCCAAGATATTGGACGACGCGGTGATCCGTATTATCCGTCTCGCTGAGCCCTTCCCACCGTTCACCGAAGAGATGCGTAAGGAGTCTGACCTGTTGGAGATCATCCGCACCTTCTCTTTTGGCGAGCGCATGTACGCCACTGATTCGTGAGAACTTTCCGGTTAATTCCTATGGTTTTTTGCCGCATAGGGGTTAACTGGTTTATGCTTAGAACTATACAGGCAGTTAAAAAGGCCGCAACTGCATGAGTTCATCAATGTCTACATTACGCAATCAATTTCTGATTGCCATGCCTCACCTCAAGGACCCTAATTTCGAGGGGACCATCAGCTATATATGCGACCATAACGACGAAGGCGCCATGGGAATCGTCATCAATCGGCCTTTGGATATCCGGCTTAGCGATATGTTGGCGCAACTTGAACTGGGCGGAGAAGGCATCGCCATGCCGGTGTATTCCGGCGGTCCCGTGCAGATTGAGCGCGGTTTCGTTCTACATTCGCCTCTTGGCGACTGGCAGTCCTCCATTGAGATCGCTCCTGACATTTGCATTACTACTTCCAAAGACATTCTGGAGGCTATGGCTCGCGGCGTCGGCCCGGATCGTACACTCGTGGCGCTTGGCTATGCGGGGTGGGGCGCCGGCCAACTGGAGAAGGAAATCTCCAACAATTTCTGGATCACCTGTCCCGCTGACTCCGCTATCATTTTCCGTACGCCGGACAGTGAAAAAGTCGTTTCCGCATTGGGACGGGTGGGCATTGATTATCACCGTCTCTCGTCGATTTCCGGGCATGCTTGAAGCTTTGGCGCAGAGGACGTTCGGGAGGTTCGACGTATAGTTTATGGCGACAGTGGTTGGTTTTGATTTCGGGCTTAAGCGCTTTGGCGCGGCTGTCGGACAGTCGGTATCGATGACGGCTTCTCCGCTCAAGGAAATTCCCGCTCAGGACGGCATCCCCCGATGGGAGGCGATTGAAGCGCTGTTGGAAGAATGGAAACCTGCGCTGGTCATCGTGGGAGAACCTTTGAATATGGACGGCAGCGTCAGTGAAATGGCGTTGCGCGCCAGGAAATTCGCCCGGCGTTTGCACGGAAGATATAATCTGCGCGTCGAAATGGCGGACGAGCGACTCACCAGCAGCGAAGCCAAATCCATGGTGAGAGAGCGCTACGGGCAGCGCGACTTCGGACGTTTCGCGGTGGATTCCATCGCCGCGGTCTTTATCGTGGAAAGCTGGCTGGAAGCCCACGCCGACAACCTGGACGCATTTCTTCATCCTCCTCGTAAACAAGGAAAATCCAATGACATCATTGATTGATGTTGATGCGGCCATGCGGGACATGGCCGAAAAACTCAAACTGCTCTGCGCGGAACGCAATATAGATAAGCCTGCGCTCGTCGGCATTCATACTGGCGGCGTATGGGTTGCGCGACGATTGCAAAGCCTGTTGGGCTGGGATGGTCCGGTGGGCGAGCTGGATATCTCATTTTACCGCGACGACTTCACCCGCATCGGCTTGAACCCCAAGGTTAAAGCCTCTTCTTTGCCTTTCGAAACAGAAGGTCGGGACGTGGTGCTGGTGGACGACGTGATTATGAGCGGAAGAACGATTCGGGCCGCCATGAACGAACTTTTTGACTTTGGCCGGCCGGCAAGTATCCTTCTCGTCGCGCTCATGGATGTGGGCGGTCGCGACCTTCCCATACAGCCGGATGTGGTCGGCGCCAGCCGACGGTTACAGTCAAATCAACGTGTGAAACTGCTGGGGCCGGACCCTCTTGCGGTGGAGCTGCGGGAGAAAACAGGCTCCAGCTGAAAGACCTTGGCGACAAGTTCACACATGGGCGAAATCCATCAACCTGAGAATTGATTTCCATGCCTCGCATAGACGACGAACTCAGTCCCCTGCAGTTGAACAGGTTTCAGCAACTTCGACATTTTCTGACCATCGAAGGGCTGAGCCGGAAGCATCTCACGGACATCCTGGACACGGCGGATACTTTTATTGAAGTCGGCTCCAGATCAATCAAGAAAGTTCCTTTACTCCGCGGCAAAACCGTCGCCAATTTATTCTTCGAAGCAAGCACCCGCACCCGCACTACCTTTGAATTGGCCGCCAAACGTTTGTCGGCGGATGTTCTGAATATCAACATCACCACCTCGGCCACCAGCAAAGGCGAATCCTTGTCCGACATGCTGCGCAATTTGGAAGCGATGGCGGTGGATATGTTTGTGGTGCGTCACGCTCAGAGCGGCGCGCCGCATTTCATCGCTAAATCGGTGACGCCAAGAGTCTCGGTCATTAACGCTGGCGATGGCCGTCATGCGCACCCGACCCAGGCGATGTTGGATATGCTGACCATTCGCCAACATAAGCATAAGTTTGAAGGGCTGAAGGTCGCCATCGTGGGAGATATTCTGCACTCGCGAGTCGCGCGATCACAAATTCAGGCCCTTAACCTGCTTGGCGCCGAAGAAGTTCGGGTCATTGCGCCAGATACGCTGCTGCCGCCTTATATTGATCAGTTTGGCGTCAAAGTATTCAGCTCGATGAAAGAAGGCATGCGGGACGTTGACGTAGTGATCATGCTGCGTTTGCAGAAAGAACGTATGGAAGGCGCTTTGCTGCCCAGCGAGCAGGAATTTTTCCGTCTTTACGGCTTGTCCCAGGACAAACTGGCATTGGCCAAGCCTGATGCGATTGTCATGCATCCCGGACCGATTAACCGCGGTGTGGAGATAGAGTCCGCAGTCGCTGACGGTCCGCAATCCGTTATATTGAACCAGGTGACTAATGGCATTGCGGTGCGGATGGCGGTCATGTCCATGGCGATGAGCGGCCAGATAGCTGAATTGACAGCGGATGAGGAGGTTGCGTGAGCGGGCGGGTACACATAAAAGGCGGTCGAATTATCGATCCGTCTCAAAGTCTGGACGCTGTGTCGGACTTATATATTGCTGATGGAGAAGTCGTCGCGATCGGCGCGGCGCCAGCCGACTTCCAGGCAGATATGGTGATTGACGCCGCCGGTTCCTGGGTGACGCCTGGATTGGTAGACCTGTGCGCTTATTTGCGCGAGCCGGGCTATGAACATAAAGCAAACATCGCCAGCGAGTCGCTGGCCGCAGTGAAGGGCGGCTTTACGACGCTATGCTGCCCTCCGGCGACATCGCCAGTCAATGACACCGCGGCGGTGACCAATCTCATATACGATCAGGCGTTGACCGCGGGTAAGGCGAAGATACTGCCTATTGGCGCAATGACCAAAGGGTTGGCCGGAGAGCAACTGAGCGAAATGCACGCGTTGCGAGAGGCCGGCTGCGTTGGCGTTTCCAATCTGCGCTATCCTTTCCGGGACAATCAGGTCATGAAACGCTGCCTGGAATACGCCTGCTCTCAGGATATTACGGTATTCGTATGCCCGGAAGATTATGCGTTGGCGAAAGACGGCTGCGTTCATGAAGGCGCCACCAGCGGATTGCTGGGCCTGAGCGGCATTCCCGCCATTGCGGAAACCATGGCGGTGGCGCAGTGGCTGATTCTGGTGGAGGAAACCGAAGCGCGGATACACCTTGGGCAATTATCCTGCGCGAAATCGGTCGAGCTGGTCGCAGACGCCAAACGTCGCGGCCTGAAAGTCACCTGTGACGTGGCGCTGGCGAACCTGATTTATACCGATGCCGTGATCAAAGACTTCAATCCTGCGTTTCACGTGCGCCCTCCGCTGCGACGGGAGGAAGACCGTAAGGCATTGCTGAATGGTGTGAACGAGGGCGTGATCGACGCTATTTGTTCTCATCATCAGCCTCATGAAAGCGCAGCCAAGCTGGCTCCGTTTGCGGAAACCCGCTCAGGCATGTCGGTGATTGAAACGGTGCTGCCGCAGATTCTTGCGTTGACGACGGCAGGCGAGCTGCGCCTGGAAGCGGCGATGCGGGCGCTGACGTCAGGGCCGGCGCAGGTGCTGGAGCTATCTATGGGGAGTTTGCAGATTGGAAGCGCAGCGGATGTGGCGTTGATAGATCCGACTGCGAGGTGGCTGGTGACTGAGACCGATCTGGTGTCCAAAGGCAAGAATTGCCCATGGCTGGATACGGAAGTGGTTGGATTGGCCTATAAAACCATTGTGGAAGGACGTGTAGTGTATGATCGCTCGTTGATGATGGAGTAGCATACAACGTTCACTTATCGAGGCGGTTGTCAGATTTGACGAGACAATGACGATTTGATTGAAGGAGGTTGACGAATGGGATCTTTCATCCTGTTTATAGCGGTATTGGTTATTATCTATCAGTTATCGAACATCTCCCGCAATACTGCGGACGCATTGGATAAACAGGTGGCGTTGCAGTATGAAATCGTCGCTGTCGAGAAGCGTCTTGATCAGTTGACCGAGTTGCTGAGCGCGCGACAATTCGAGAGTAGACAGGAGAGCGCAGTCATTGTCGATGCGGATGAGCTGGTCAACATTAACCACGCTACAGTTAAGCAGTTGACTTCTTTACCCAAAATTGGCCGCGCTACGGCTCAGAAAATTGCTGAAGCGAGGCCGTTCTCCAAGCCGGAAGACCTGAAACTGGTGCAGGGAATCAATGAGGATATCTTTGCGGATCTGGCGGAAAAAATAACGGTCTGAGTCCGTTGTTTAAAACTTCTGATCCTTGAGGGCTGTTTGGCCTTCTGCGGCGGAAGCGCCCTGTTCCTGTCCGGACGGATAGCGGGCAGAGTGGGGCTTCCGCCGCCAATATTATTTATTGACTGCATCCTTCAAGAGCTTGCCAGCCTTGAACCCAACGGTTTTGCTGGCGGGAATTTTAATTGCGGCCCCAGTTTTGGGGTTTTTACCTGTACGTGCGCTCCTATTGCGCTGACTGAAGGTTCCGAATCCGATCAGTGAGACGGTTTCATTGCGGGATACCGCGTCGGCTATTTCATCGGTTAACGCGTTCAGTACCTCCGCAGCTTTGCTTTTCGACAAATTCGTGCGTGCTGCAATCGCTGCGGCAAGTTCAGGTTTGCGCATACTCTTCTCCTATCGGGTTTGTATTGTTATTGGTGGCGAACGCTGTGAGCCGAAGTCCTACAAACCCTGCTTCAGGCCCAGCGCTCCTTTAGTTATAGCGGCTCCCGGAGCCCTGTCAAATGCGCGGCGGCGTAATTTCGGCCTTTTTTGAAAGACGCTTCGGTAACGGTATTTATCGTTTTTTGTCTTTTTGTGCCAAATTTATTGCGCTTTGTGCCGTTCATCTCACAAAAAACCTTCCAGTTTGTCCATAATCTGGCCCTTCCTAAGCATAAACCCCTATGCTCGCCGGGCTGCGGCGACATCGAAGAATAAAGACAAAAGGCAACTGGGAGGTTTTTGTGAGCCCATATTTCTTGAGGTTTTCATCCGCGATACTGCATTGGGTCTGCCCCGTCCGGCGGTGGTTTTCCGCCAAACACGCGGCTGTCCTTGCTACAACTCTGGCGCTGGCTGGATGCGGCGCAACACGCAATGTGATGTACAAGACCACTGGCGACGTCATGGTGAGTTTTGCGCAGGAACATCAGACTCCCTTTGTCCTCAGCACAGATGACGTTTCCATGAACTGCGGTATGTCGGAAGCGTTGGCGCCGATGTTGATGTCCTTTGGTCGCGTTCGCGACGAGCCCCACTCTCTTGCTGTCATGATCTACGGCTCCGCTGGTATGTGCGCAGAGTCCCGCGCTTTAAATGAAGAGTTGCGCTATATGCGTGCGATTCGCGACCAGGACCCGGCGGAAGCCGAGGATGCGCTGATCGCGCAGAAACGCTTTAACACCTTGGCGGCCAAGCGCAACTACGAAGCTTATCAGCATCTCGTCGCCCAATATGGCGAGCCAGGAGGAGCCTGCCCTGAGCTGGAAGAGGACTACGACGAATTCATCTGGATGATGGGTATGATTGCCGGTTTGCAGGCGCTTAACAACGAAATTGCGTCAGGAGCGGGGCTGGGCGTACCTAAGAATATCGCTGCGAAAGTCGAACGGTCTGCAGCCTGTGTGGATGATGACAAATGGTGGGGCGCGCCCATGGCGATTCGAGCGACGGTGTGGTCCATGTTGCCTGGAGCCGAACCTAAGGGCGAAAACGCCTCCATGCGACTCGCCGCAGCGGCGAAGAAAGGCGAACGCGCAGGCGTGCGGCTGGCTCATGTTTTTCAAGCCTTGGCGGCATACGGGAAAGGGGATATGGATGCGGTGAAACAGGTCATTCGCGCCCATGCCAAGTCCAAAGCCAATAAAGAAGCCCCGCCGGAGGCGCGTCTGTTGGATGAATTGGCGACGACGATGCTGACTGGATTGTCCGACCGCATGTGGACAGAGCATACCGGCCACCGCACGCCGATGGGCGCCTTGGGAAGGTTCTGGGACGATAAGAAGCAAACTACAGCGGAGACTGTGGATCTCAGCGATATTTTGTAGCTGGCCGGCATGGCGGGAGCGGACCGGATCAATGTCAAAGAAGCTAACGACTGGGAAATTAAAATGAAAACAAGGGCGATAAAAAAACAACTGGCGGGTTTGGCATGCGCCGCCGCTATGACACTGTCGGGCTTTTCCAACGCGGAAATGATGGAGCGCTCGTTCTGCGTATTTGATCCAATCGGGGCCAATGGGCCACTGTTTAACATTATGAAGACGGCGAAGCCTTCTGCGCTGGGGTGGGGGGTGAATCTGGATTTACGCGCCTACACTGACGAAAAAGTAGCGGCTGAAGATTTTAAAGCCGGGCAGTGTGACGCAGTGCTGCTGACAGGCACTCGCGCGCGCGAGTTCAATCGATTTACCGGCACCTTGGAAGCGATGGGCGCTATCCCGGGCGATGAAGAAATGAATCTGCTGCTGCAGACGTTGAATCAACCGAAGGCGGCGGCTCTGTTGACGCAAGGCGAGTTTGAAGTAGCCGGCATCCTGCCTGCAGGCGCTGTTTACCTGTTCATTCGCGACCGCAATCTGGATTCCGTTGAGGAACTGCAGGGTAAGAAGATCGCCACACTGGATTATGACAATGCGGCCTTAACCATGGTGCGTCGGGTAGGCGCTTCGGTAGTAAGCGCTAACTCCAGCAACTTTGCCGGAAAGTTCAACAATGGCAATGTCGATGTCGCCTACGCGCCAGCGGTGGCGTATACCCCATTGGAGCTTTATAAGGGACTGGAACCGGATGGCGGTGTGTTTAATTACAAGCTGGCGCAAATGAACTTCCAGATCATTATTCGTCAGGACCGCTTCCCGGAGGGGTATGGCCAGTTATCGCGGGAGTACGCGGCGGGTCGTTATGAAGAAGCGTACCAAATCATCCGCGATGCGGAAGCGGAAATAAAAGACGAATACTGGATGCGTCCGGCGACGCAAAAACTGGAAGGCTATGACAAGTTGCTGCGCGAAGTGCGCATGGCTTTGCGGGACGAAGGCGCCTACGACAGTCGTGCGCTGACGCTGATGCGTAAAGTCCGTTGCAAGACCAACCCCACCGCCGGGGAATGCGTGGAAAACCTCGAATAATCCGTACTGCTCAGATCCTGCTTTGGCGCAGAGGCCCTGAAGGTGGATGCGGGCGGTAATTGAATATCATCTGGATTGCACTAAATCATGAATGGTTCCCTGGCCTATGAGTCCGGTGTCGCTATCGGCCGGACCAAGCGGGAGTGGTTTTCATCATTTCCGGTTTGTCTGCTTTTGGCGGCGGTGGTGGCGTTCGGCGCCGCCAGCGATATCCATAATAAAATTCTGCAAATGGGGCAGGCGATCTGGCCGGGGTATTACGAGCTGCGCATAGAACCGGTAGCGCCGGAATGTAATCCCAATCCGAATATCGAATCTGAATTGCAGAGGTTATTGGCGCAGCAGCAAGCGCCAGCGGACGATCTCGGATTGTTTGAGCCAGACCCCGTCGACCCTGCGACATTACGCGCGTCATTACTCAACGCCAAGGCGGCATGCGTTGAGAAGTTTCAACGCTATGAGGCAGCCAAGGATCGCATTACTCCAGGAGTGAGGGCGTTCCGGGCGGGAGAGCTGTTTGTGGCGGACGTTATTGCATTCGGGCTGACTTCTCAGCGCTTTATTCTGGTCATTCTGGTGTTGATCTGCGCCGCCACAGCAACGGCAGGACGCCATCATATCGCTATGCGTCCCATGGTGACAGTGTTGGATCATCGCGTTTCCACGGCTTTGCAGCTGGTCGCCAACGCGATGTTGTTTGCGTCTTCCTGGTCTTTCCGTGAGCTTGGGTTAGCCCATGGCGGCGAATCGCCGCAACGGGATGCATTGCATTTATTGTGGATGTCCGGATTCGGCGCCTTGACCCTGATGAGTCTCTGGCAGTTGATCAAGATCCCGGAGGACGCCAAACCAGGAGGCCGCTTTGGCGGAGCGTTGCTAAGCGTGCCGCTGTACACCACCATGTGCTTGATATCTGGAACTTATTTCATGATGGAAGGGCATGTGGCGGGCGTCGGCATCTATCTGGATAAAATGATGGATCTGTCCGACATGTTCCTGAATGTAGGGCTATATGTCTGGATAGGCATGATGCTGAAGGAGACAAGGCTCGCCAGTCTGGTGTTCAACGTATTCCACCCTTGGAAGATGCCGCCGGAAATGCTCGCCTTTGTGGCGATCGCCGTTGCCGCCATACCCACGGCCTATACGGGCGCCTCAGGCATTTTCGTGATCGCGGCGGGCTCGGTGATTTATCTTGAACTGCGCAAAGCCGGGGCGCGTCGCCAATTGGCCTTGGCGGCCACGGCTATTTCCGGCAGTCTCGGCGTGGTGCTGCGCCCCTGCCTGCTGGTGGTGATCATCGCCTATTTGAACCGGGAAGTGACCACGGATCAATTGTTCGGCTGGGGCGGCAAAGTGTTCGTGCTGACGTTGATGTTGTTCGCTGCTTTCAGTATGACGATGAACCGGCGCAGTCCGATTGCGCTGGCCCCGGTACGCGTCGCTGCGCCGGCAATGCTGGCGGCTTTGAAACCGCTTATTCCTTATGTGCTGGCGATCAGTGCAGTCACTTTGGTTTATTCCTGGGGATTGGGCGTTGGTCTTAATGAGTTCACCGCTCCGCGCATATTGCCAGTGATGATGCTGGCTATTCTGGTATACGAACGCTATCGAACGCCGAGCGCGGCGGAAAAAAAGGAATCCAACGGAGAAGTTAAGTGCGCCAGTTTTGAGAAGGCGTTGCGCTCGGCGACGAACGAGACGACGACTCATATCGGCGCCTTGTTATTCTTGATGGGGCTTTCCGTCAGTGTGGGGGGCGTGGTAGAGCGCTCTGGTTTGATGGAGCTCTTTCCGCACAGTTTCGCCAGCGTCTGGATGGTCATGCTGATGCTGGTGGCGATACTGGTGGTGATCGGTATGGTGATGGACCCCTATGGCGCAGTCATTCTTGTCAGCGCGACCATCGCCAAAATCGCTTATGACAATGGCGTCGACCCTGTGCATTTCTGGATGGTGACTCTGGTGGCCTTTGAGTTAGGTTACTTAAGCCCGCCTGTGGCGCTCAATCACTTATTGACCCGGCAGGTTGTTGGAGAGGAAGAAATCCGTCTGGCGCAAATGGAGGAGGGAAGTTTTTATCAGCGCCATGAACGAATTCTCATGCCGTTATTGGTGCTGGGTAGCGCATTGAGCATTGTGGCTTTTGGGCCTTTAGCTTATCAAGCGTGGAGCTAGCCAGCTTCGGATGCGTTGAGGGTAACCCCGGGACATAAAAAAACCCGGCGGACCGGGTTTTTTGAAAGAGCCGTCGCTTAGTCCAAAGAAGGACCCGCTGCGCGGATAGCGTCGGAAACATCGAACTTTTTGAAGTTCTCCACGAACTGTTGGATCAGATCCTGCGCCTTGGCGTCGTACGCTTCTTTGTCCGCCCAAGTGTTGCGCGGGTTCAGCAGTACGCTGTCTACGCCTTCCAGTTCTTTGGGAACGGTCAGGTTCAGCTTTTCTAAGTGTTCAGTTTCGACATCCGCCAGCTCTCCGCTTTGGATGGCGCTGATAATGGCGCGGGTCACAGGAATGCTGAAGCGCTTGCCTACGCCGTGGGGACCGCCGGTCCAGCCAGTGTTGACCAGGTAAACCTTGCTGCCGAATTCTTCCATACGCTTCATTAACAGCTCAGCGTAAACGCCTGCAGGGCGAGGGAAGAACGGTGCGCCAAAGCACGTGGAGAAAGTAGACTTCAGCTTGGAGCTGGAGCCCATCTCGGTAGAACCCACCAACGCGGTGTAGCCGCTCAGGAAGTGATAAGCCGCCGCTTCTTTGCTGAGGATAGACACGGGAGGTAATACGCCGGTCATGTCGCAAGTCAGGAAGACGATAGCGGACGGTTCGCCTGCGCGATTTTCCAGCACGCGCTTTTCCACATGCTCAAGCGGGTAGGCGCAACGGGTGTTTTCGGTTAGAGACACGTCAGTATAGTCCGGCGTGCGGTCTTGATCGTCAATGACGACGTTCTCGACGATGGCTCCAAAACGAATAGCGTTCCAGATAACCGGCTCGTTTTTCTGGCTTAGATCAATACACTTCGCGTAACAGCCGCCTTCCACGTTGAAAACAGTGCCGCGACCCCAGCCATGCTCATCATCGCCGATCAGAAAACGGGACTCGTCAGCGGACAGCGTGGTTTTGCCGGTGCCGGACAAGCCGAAGAACAGGCATGTCTGACCGTCTTCGCCGACATTGGCGGAGCAGTGCATGGGCAGTACGTCTTTTTCCGGCAGCAGGAAGTTCTGTACGGAGAACATCGCCTTTTTCATTTCACCCGCGTAGCGCATGCCCGCCAGCAAAACTTTGCGGCGCGCAAAGTTGATGATTACGGCGCCATCGCTGTTGGTTCCGTCGCGCTCAGGCTCGCACACGAAGTCTGGAATGTTCATCACCTGCCATTCTTGTTTGTCCGCCGGGTTGTAACGCTCGGGGCGGATGAACAGGTTACGGCCAAACAGGTTGTGCCAGGCAGTTTCGGTGGTGACTTTTATGGGTAAGTAGTGCTCGGGATCAGCGCCTACGTGCAGGTGGGAAACGAATCGGTCGCGGGTGGAGATGTAATCTTCGACGCGGTCCCAAAGTGCGTCGAATTTCTCTGCATCGAAGGGCCGGTTAATCGCGCCCCAGTCGATAGCATCCGCAGTGCTGGGCTCCTGTACGATGAAACGGTCCATTGGGGAGCGTCCCGTTCGTTTTCCGGTGTTGACCACCAGGGAGCCGTTGGCGGCCATACGGCCTTCTTTACGGCTAATAGCCTGTTCAACCAACTCGGCTGAACTAAGATCTGTATATATATTGCTCACTTAACCTCGCCCTCATTATAACAATCATAGGCGCAGACGCCGCCGTTCTTTTAAGTTTTGTTATGCTCGGGACGCGCTGCGTTATCGCAAACAGGGGCGCTATTATGCCAAAAGCAGGTTGAAAAGACGACAGTTTCCGGGTGTGCGTAAGGCCTAGTCCTGCGTGCGTTTCCGGCCCGCCCTGTGGGGGCTGGCCGGGGCGCGCGAAACGGTTCGCGCGAGCGTCAGGTTCAGTGAAGGGTGGGGGAGTCGAATAATTGCTCTATACGCTCGCGGCCAAAGCTGTAGCGTTGCAGGCAAAACTGGCAGTTCATCTCTATTTCTCCGCTTTCGTCCAAGATAGAGAAGGCTTCTTCTCGGCCTAGAGACTTAACCACTTCAAGGGTTCTCTCCTCCGAGCAGGAGCACCAGAAACTGGCGGGCTCTTCCTGAAGCACTCTGACGGATTCCTCATGGAACAAACGATGCAGCACTTCTTCCGCCGGCAGGCTGAATAGCTCATCCGCCGTTAACGTGGCGGATAGCGCGACAATGCGCTCCCAGTTTTCAGCGGAGTACTCGCCGCCACGGGCTGCGGGAAGTTGTTGCAGCAGCAGTCCGCCCCAGCATCCGTTGGATTCATATAGCCAGATTCTGGTCGCCAACTGCTCGGAGCGTTCAAAATATTCTTCCAGGCAGGCGGAAAGTGAATCTGAAGACAGGGGAACAATGCCTTGATAGCGCTGACCATTTTGAGGCGCAATGGTTATCGCGAGAGCGGCGCGATTTCCCAGCAACTGCTTTAATGACGTGCTGTCCGGCGCGCCTTCCCAGCGAGCGATGCCGCGGGCGGTGCGGCGGTGGGTCGCTTCCGCCATCAACAGACGCAACTCGCCTTCACCGGTGGCTTGCAGGGTTGTGTCGCCTTTGATTTTGAGCGTCGCGCTTAGCAGCAGGCCTGCGCTTAAGGCTTGACCCAGTAAGGACTGGATCGCCTGTGGGTAATCATGGCGGGACAGCGCATCCTGCACGGTTTTTTTCAGGACCAGCAGCTCGCCGCGGATGTCCAGTTCGTCAAAAATAAAGCGTTGCAGTAAATCGGCTTTCATGAGTGAGGAAATATCCTGCTCTAATCAATATTAATCGTGTTCAGCTTGTTCTTTGAAGCGGTGGATCATACGCCGTTGCTTCTTGGTCGGCCTGCGCGCCGGCGGTAATTGCGCCGCCTGAATCTGCTTCTGCTGCCAGGCCAGTTGCTCGCGTTTTTCGACGCTGGCTTCCGTTTCTTGATATAGCTTCTGCGCCACGGGAGCCGGGCCGCGTTTTTCGGAGATATCCAATACCAGTACAGTCTTTTCCGACCAGCCTTGTTTAAGGGTGACCTCCGCCCCTGCTTCAACTACTCGTCCGGGCTTAACGCGGGCTCCATTATAATGCACCCTGCCGCCTTCTATGGCCTCTTTAGCGAGGGTGCGGGTTTTGTAAAAGCGCGCGGCCCATAACCATTTATCCAACCGCACTTTGTGTTCTGTCGCTGAAGCCTGCCCCTTCATTTATTACCTGTCTCTAAGCTTTACTGTTGACGAAGACGTTGGTAGGCAAAATCTGGTCGAAGTGCAGAATGCCTTTAAATTCTGTCTCTTCTTTTGCGGGACGTTTGCTGTCCGGGTGTAGCACAGCCAGCAAGTGCGCGACGCCGTACTCTTTGGCTGAGCGCAATACCGGCAAGCTATCGTCTATCAATACCGCTCTGTCCGGCTGGAAAGGCTCCACCTCCTGCAGGCGGCTCCAGAACGCAACGTCCTCTTTGGGAACGCCAAAGTCGTGAGAGCTGACAATGTTGTCAAAATAAGGCGTTAAGTCGACTTGGCGTAACTTGAGTTCAAGGCTTTTGCGATGGGCATTGGTCACCATCACCACACGGTGATGACTGTCCTGCATTGCCTTGAGAAACTCCTCAACAAAGGGGCGATAGCCAATTAGATGTCGGACTTCTTCTTTCAGTGTAGGGATATCGACTTCCAGCTCTCGGCTCCAATAATCGAGACAGTACCAATTCAGCTGCCCCTGCAGCAGTCGGACTCTCTTAAGCAGATCCTTGCTCACCACTTCCGGATGAAGCTCTTTAAGCTCCGCCAAGCGCTTTGGCAGGTGCTCCATCCAGAAAAAATTGTCGAAATGTAAGTCCAGTAGTGTGCCATCCATATCAAGCAATATAGTGTCGATGGCGCTCCAATCCAGCATGTAATAACCTTCTTTACTTCATGAGTAAGTCTGTTAGATTGTAACTCTTTCAAAGAGTACAGGACAGGCGCGCGCAAAGATGGCGTCGTCCCCCTTCCCATCAGGACAAGGTTACATGATAGATAAAAACACCATTGAGCGGATGCACGCCGAAATTCAAGGGATTATGGATTCGGCCGGCGCAGCGATTCTCGATGTATACGAAAAAGCGGAATCCATTGAAATCACCACCAAAGACGACGATTCTCCATTGACCCTGGCGGATCGCAGAGCTCACGCCATTATTGCGGAAGGCCTGCGTAAGATGCCGGAAGGGTTTCCTGTGCTGTCAGAGGAGTCTACCTTGCCGGACTACGAAGAACGCCGCCAATGGACGACTTATTGGCTGGTCGATCCGCTCGACGGCACCAAGGAGTTTATCAACCGCAATGGTGAGTTCACGGTCAATATTGCGCTGATCCATGAAGGCTTTCCGGTTGCTGGTTGGGTGTATGTGCCTGTTAGGAGCCAGCTATATTATGGCTGGAGCCTGGATGGCGACGCCGCTGCATTTTTGGCGGAGAATGGCGCTTCTCATGCGATCGCCGCCCGCAAGTTGAATCCAGAAGCGGGAGTCATAGTGGTGGCGAGCCGTCGTCATGGAGGCGAAGCGCTGCAGCCTATGTTGGATAAAGCGGAAGCGCGCTTTGCGAAACTGGAGCGCAAGAGCATCGGCAGTTCTCTGAAAATCTGTCTGGTGGCGGAAGGTAAAGCGGATTGGTACCCCCGATTGGCGCCAACCTCTGAGTGGGATACCGCTGCGGCGCATGCGGTGCTGCTAGGAGCCGGCGGGGTTATGGTGGACGCTGAATACAAGCCGCTACGCTACAACACTAAAGAAAGCATCTTAAATCCGCATTTTCATGCTATCGCCGACGATGGCGAGGTTTGGAAAGAGCTGGTGCTCTAATTGCGAAAGGCCGGCCATACACATGGGCGGTAAAATGAAAAAGCCGGCGTATTGCCGGCTTTTTCATTTATGTGGGCGGTCAGCGGTCGACTTAGTTTTGTGCGCCCTCGTCACCCAAAGTCACTACTTTCTCCTTACGGCCAACCTGGGTGCACCCCAGACAGCGTACAAATGTGGTTTTGGCTGGGCCGATAACTAAGGTTTCCGCCGCTTCCCCTGCGTTTCCACCCAAAGCGGAAAAGGGCAGTGAAGCTACGTAAACGACGGAGCCAATGACAGTGATGCCGAACAGCACTGGACGGGCGAACAGAGCGTCACCGGTCATGGCCAACGCGGATGGCTTTTCCTCCACGATTTCGCTGTATCCTGCAGTAGGCATGATGAAGGCTGCAGTGGCGACAACAATACTAATCCAACGAATAAGCGTCTGGCGCATGGGTGAACTCTCCCAATTAACAAATCCAATAGTCTATCTATTAAGACAAATATAACAGGCTTTTGAAAACTTTCTAAAAAAGAATCAGCTGTTTTGCCATAATATTTTGTGTATTTTCTAACTTTGCCGCGCCCCTGTCGACGCTTTTTGTTGAGTTTGTGACATTCTCCCATTGCACCTCAGCGATAAAAAATGTCTATACCCTAGCGCTGACAGGAAGGGCAGAATACACTGGTCCGCTGGCCTAGTTTGATTTCCTTGAGTTCCGTTTGGCATACCGTGCAGGGCTGTCCGCCTCGTCCATAGGCGCGCAACGTCTGCTGAAAGTAACCGGGCTTGCCGTCTCCGCCTACAAAATCCCGCAAAGTGGCGCCGCCCATGTTGATCGCGTCGCTTAGTACTTTTCTGACTGCCTCCGCCAGAACCTGATAACGTTTGAGACTAACCTCGCCAGCTGCCCGAGTGGGGCGAATACCCGCCAGGAATAGCGCCTCATTGGCGTAGATGTTGCCAACGCCGACAACAATGGCTTGATCCATCAGAAAGGTTTTGACTGGTGACTTGCGTTGGCGAGAGCGCTTGTACAGGAGTTCTCCGCTGAACTGGTCGCTCAAGGGTTCAGGGCCGAGATGTTTCAGCAGGGGATGTTCTTGCGTTGGCGGATTTAGCAGCAACAGACAGCCGAAACGCCGTGGATCGTTGTAACGCAAGGTGATATCGCCTTCGAGCAATATATCCACATGATCATGCTTCATTCGCGGGGTTTCCGGCGCCACGATGCGTAGGTTGCCGGACATTCCTAAGTGAAAGAGCAGCTCATCGTCCCCAAGGTTGATCAACAGATACTTGGCTCGGCGGGTGACATTCAACACCGTTTTACCCTGCGCCGCGGCGGGCAAGTCCATTGGTACGGGCCAGCGCAAGCGTGGTTCATAGATATTTACTTGGAGTATTTTTCTACCAGTGATGTGGGGCGCAACGCCTCTACGGGTAGTTTCCACTTCAGGTAATTCTGGCACGGGGCAAACCTTTATTTCGAATTGAGTTGGGAGGAGAAGACCACCGACTGAGCGTGACCTCTGTAACGTTAGGCATTCACCGAGTAAAAACAACAGTCTAACCATGAGAGTGTGAAAAACCTATAGAGAACTTCCGCGAAATGGCTTGGGTTAGCCTTTGTAATTGCAGTTTTCAGAGTGCGAACATTGTCCCGTTTCACGCCGGTTTTTCAGTAATTTCTTACAAACTTTAATATGCGGGCGCGCAAAGTTTAGCGTACACTTGTACGCTCAAATTTCGGGATACAACAAGAGAGATTTCCACATGTGGTATGAAGGCCTGCTGGGGCTGACTGCTTGGCAAACCGTCCTGGCGACCCTGATTCTTACGCAAATCACCATTGTGAGCGTCACCGTTTACTTACACCGCCATTCGGCTCATAACTCCATTGATCTGCATCCGGCGTTAGCGCACTTCTTCCGTTTCTGGCTGTGGCTGACCACAGGCATGATTACGAAAGAATGGACAGCTGTGCACCGTAAGCATCACGCGAAGTGTGAGACTGAAGAAGACCCGCACAGCCCGGTTAAGAAAGGGCTGAAGACCGTATTCTGGAGCGGCGCGGAGCTTTATAAAGCCGGCGCTACGGAGGAAACCCTCAAGCGCTACGGGCAACGCACCCCGGATGACTGGCTGGAACGTAATCTTTATGCCCCCTATAACTGGATTGGCATTACCGTCATGGCGGTGATTGATCTGCTATTGTTCGGCGCCAAGGGCATTACTGTGTGGGCGGTGCAGATGATGTGGATTCCATTCTTCGCCGCTGGCGTTATCAACGGAATTGCGCATTTCTTTGGCTACCGCAATTTTGAATGCACTGACAACGCCAGAAATATCTCGCCTTGGGGCTTTTTCATCGGCGGCGAAGAATTGCACAACAACCATCACACCTATCCGCACTCGCCCAAGCTCTCCGTGAAGCCTTGGGAGTTTGACATTGGCTGGATGTGGATAAAGATTTTTGAGTTTCTACGATTGGCCAAAGCCAAGCCTGTCGGCCCTATCGCACATCAAGTGCCCGGAAAGTCGCTGCTGGATGTGGACACGTTGATGGCTATCGCCAACAATCGTTTTCAGGTCATGGTGCAATATCGGAAGAAAGTGCTGGCGCCGTTATTGAATGAGCGCAAACTGCAGCTCCCGCCGGAGGAGCGCACATTGTTGCAAAAAGTCCGTAAGCTGATGTATCGGGAAGAATCGCTGATTCACCCGCAAGAACATCACTGCTTGCAGGAAGTGCTGGCGAAGCATGAAACGCTGCAAATGATCTATCATAAGAGCAAAGAACTACAAGCGATTTGGAAGCGTCAGCCCGGTATGCAATATCAGGATAAAGTTGCAGCTTTGCGTGAATGGTGTCATCAGGCGGAGCAAAGCGGGGTACGTCACCTGGAGGAGTTTGCCGCCTGGCTGAAGTCCTTCTCATTGGTCCCTGCGCCTGCTGTGGCGCGATAGCGGTTTCCGCTGCCAGACATATCTCTAAAAAGACCGGCGGAAGCCGGTCTTTTTTCTCCTCTTTCCCCAATCTTTGACCATACTTTCCTCTGATTCAGGCGAGAATCAGTCCGCCGCACTTTGCGCTGTTCATCTATCAGGAGGAAACATGAAAAGCGAAAGAACAGTCAGGTCTCTCTTATATATTTTCTTGGTCTCTTTTCTCTCCCTTGGCGGGTGTGACTCTGACAACAACTCCTCAAGTAGCGACAGTAGCGGAAGCGTGTCTGCTACGGTGGAGTTCCCTTCTGGCGTGACCGTAGCAAGTCCGGTGGACGCCTCCAGTGGTCTGGGCGCGCTAAGTGTTGGCGACAAATGGCGACAAAAGGAACTTCCCAGCGCGGGGGTTTCCTCGTTGGCGGTAGCGTCGTCAAGCGCTTACACAGAAACTTCTGCGGCGATATCACGGGTTCTGAGCGGGGACTTGGCGTTGGCCGCCAGCTTTGATTCGACGGCGTTTTTTAGACGCGGCGGCGACGCCTCCTGCTACGGACCGACGTTAAAGTGGCAAAATCACCCTGATGCGGGGATGGGCGACCTTGGTTCGGGCGAGTTGCCGAGTGGAGATCTGGGTATTTGGAACGCCAGTACGTCAGACGGCGAAGCCTGTGCGGCGGCCCAGTTGAACGCGCGAATGCGGGATGTCCAGGCGCGTGTAGGCATGGGGATGCTGACGTTGGCGGGCATGGTGGCGGTTTACGAGTCCACTGGCGCGACCTGGCCGGACGATATCAGCCCGGGAACGAGTGTCGACCTGACGGCTGAGCTGAATGCGTTGAGTCTGAGCAGTATGACCTTTAACAGTGCGGTGATAAGCCTGGATGCAGGCGGCTCTGTCTGGTCTTACAGTTTGTCCGTAAGCTACGACGACGGATCTGGGGGGCGCAATATCTCCTTGAACTTGCAGCATGCCATTACTGATCGTGATGCAGGCTTGTTCGAAGGACTTTTTTCCTATCTTGTAGAAGATGTCTTCGCCGGCGGTAATTGCGGGATGGGAGATAACAATGTCTCCCACAATGGCTCGGTGCATTACAAAAAAACGGGTTCCACCAACGTCACTTTGCAATCAAGAAGCGCCACAGCCTGTGGCTGGGCCAGTACGACGCCGGCGGCGGATATCCGGGATAATCTGGTTTCCTCTACGGTATTAAGTGAGGCCTTTGCTGTTGATCCGGGTGGGGCGTGGGCGGACAACTTCAATGTATTTACTGCTGAGTTTAATACCGACAGTCTGCTGGGCCTCTATTCCTATTCGTGGCAGGCGGGTTCAGGCGACTCCCATGCGCGGATTTTGGATATAGGTATAGAGACCACGGCCGGAGGCGAAGCCTACTTTGGTTTTGGCGACAGAGTTCAGGATAGCCTTAGCGGTCAAATTAACGGATTTATCTGCAACTGGGCCGGTCCGGGAAATGATCATAGCCCGACTGAGTTTAGTCAGTATGCGCAGAGACAGTTTCTGACCTATGACTCGGCCAGCGACAAGTACATCGTTTCCAGCGACGGCTCGTCCGACATTACCTATGCGCCAACCAACATCTGTATGTATGCAGGCGGCGCTTTCTTATATGACCGGGATCTGGATGGCGATCTAAGTGATGAAAACGCCAGTACCGTGAATGTTGTGGACGGCGGTTCGCCATTGGATTTTGACTTAATGACAGTATCTGACTCGGAAGCCAATATTTGGGAGCATATTATCGCTCGCGGCTACAGTCTTCCCGCATATCCATGATAGCCGTTTACTGAAGATGAAAGTCTGAGTGCGGCGCTCTCCGGTAGTGAGCGCCGCTAAGAATCAGTCTGGCTGGCGGACCAGACATAATGCATATTGCACTTGTCCGGCTGTCTTGTGACGGGAAATGGCCCAGCCGGGAGGCAGTGGAAGCGGATTGAGCTCTACCTCTGCTTCGACGTATACATAGGCGTTTGCTGCCAGCAGTTTTCTTTCCGCCAGGATTTGCAGGGCGGGAGCAAGAAACTCTTTTCTGAAAGGCGGATCAAGAAATACAACCTCCCAGGGTTTGTCCGGCGACGCCGCTCTTAACCAATTCAGGGCGTCTGCGTTCACCACGCTGGCGTTATCTGCACGTAAAAGCTGAATCTGACTTTTTAAATGAGATGCGATCACTGGGCTTTGGTCGATAAAGGTCACATCCGCCGCGCCGCGGGAAAGCGCCTCCAATCCCAGTGCGCCGCTACCGCAATACACGTCCAGGCAGCGAGGGCCGGGAAATATAGGCATTAGCCAGTTGAATAGTGTTTCCCGTACCCGATCAGGAGTGGGACGGACTCCATCCAAAGCGGGAAATGTCAGTTTTCTTCCTCGATGGGAGCCGCCGATAATGCGCAATTGGCCCAACTCAGGGGCGGACTTGCCTTTATGTCTCATGCTATGTGTGTGGTCCGAATGAAATAAAAATAACCAGGCGTTTGGGGCGTAACGTCCGCAATTTTATCGCCAATGTCTGGGCGTGGCGAAGCGGGTAGGGCCGTTAGCCTTGCGTACGAACATCGCAGGTTAATAGAATAGGGCCCCATTTGCATCTTCGCCTAAGTTTTGGACATCTCTGATATGCATTCAATGATCAACTATGTGTTTATGGCCCTGATGGGGCTGTCGGTATTGTTATTGATCGCCGACGTTCTGTCCCGTAGAAATAGCCTTCCGCGTCCGCGCTCATTCGAACTGAGCCCGCCTGAGACGCAGAAAAAAGCTGAAGCAAAGGGCGTAACGCCGACAAAAACACAGCCCGCGCCTGTAAAAGAGGTCGCGCCGCAGGAGCCTGTCGGCGGGTGGTTGACGAGAGTGCGCTCTGGATTGAGCAAGACCCGTGGCCAGTTCAGCCAGAATCTTATGGCGCTGTTCGCCGGCTCCAAGGCGATAGATGAAGAGCTGCTGGAAGAAATCGAAACCCTGTTGTTATCCGCCGACGTTGGCATTGAAGCCACGACCCAGATTACCCAGGCGATTACTGAAAAGCTTGATCGTAACCAGTTAAAGGACTCATCAGCGCTGTATGACGCCTTGAAAGAAGAGCTCCGCGGCTTGCTGGAGCCATGCTGCAGTCCTTTGCAAATAGAAAATAAAACCCCTTATGTGATTCTGGTGGTGGGCGTGAACGGCGTCGGCAAGACCACCACGATCGGCAAGCTGGCCAATAAATTCCAGCAGGAAGGCCGCTCTGTCGTCCTGGCCGCCGGGGATACCTTCCGCGCCGCCGCTGTGGAGCAGCTACAAGTTTGGGGGGAGCGCAACAATGTGCCGGTTATCGCGCAACATACCGGCGCGGACAGCGCTTCGGTCATTTTCGATGCGGTACAGGCGGCCAAGTCGCGAGGAGTGGACGTTGTTATCGCTGATACGGCGGGGCGGCTGCAGAACAAAGAGAATCTGATGGCCGAGCTGGAGAAAGTGGTTCGCGTCATCAAGAAACATGACCCGGATGCTCCTCATGAAGTGCTATTGGTGCTGGACGCGGGTACAGGACAGAATGCGCTGAGCCAGGCTCAGTTGTTCCGTCAGGCGGTCGGCGTCACCGGTATCGCCATCACCAAATTGGATGGCACGGCGAAAGGCGGCATCTTGTTCGCCATCGCCAAACAGCACGGATTGCCGATCCGTTATATCGGGGTAGGCGAAGGCATTGACGATTTGCGCCCATTTGATGCGAGCGAATTTGTGGATGCGCTGTTTGACGCATAAAACCGAAGCCTGAAGGGCAAGGCGATGACGCAAAGAGGAAACTTATGATCGGCGACAGCATGATCCACTTTGATCGGGTCTCAAAACGCTACAGTGGCGGCTTTGAAGCCCTGTCTGAGGTCAGCTTCTCATTGCGGCGCGGTGAGATGGCGTTTCTGACCGGGCACTCCGGCGCGGGCAAAAGCACACTGCTCAAGTTGATCATGCTTATGGAGCGTCCCAATCAGGGAAGAATTTATGTTGGCGGGCAAAACCTTGAGAAGTTTCCCCGTCGGCAAATTCCCTACTTCCGTCGTCATGTTGGCGTGGTGTTTCAGAATCACCATTTGTTGTTTGATCGCACTGTATTTCAAAATGTGGCGTTGCCGTTGGAAATCGCGGGTGTTTCATCCCGAGAGATCGGAAGACGGGTGCGTGCGTCTCTGGATAAGGTAGGGCTGCTGAAGAAAGAAAATTCATTGCCTATTACTTTATCGGGAGGAGAACAGCAGCGGGTGGGCATCGCCCGGGCGGTAGTGAACAAGCCGCCGTTGCTGCTCGCCGATGAGCCTACAGGAAACCTGGACCCTGAGTTGTCCGCCGAGATCATGCGGCTGTTCCAGCAGTTTAACCAGGTTGGGGTGACCGTGCTGATCGCCAGCCACGATTTGGCGCTGATCTCCCATATGAAGCATCGCGTTATGCGACTGGATCATGGCCAGTTGGTGGCCGGGCGCGGCTGATTGAAAACTCCCGAGCGAAGAGAATAAAAGAATATGAAAGAAAACATACCGCGCGGAGCCAGTCCTTCAAGATCGGGTCGCAAACAGCCGCCTCCTCCGCCTGCGGAAGCGCCGCCGCGGCAGGGCGCCTCTGCGGGATTGGAGCAAAGCGGCCTGGAAGCCTATTTTTCCCACCACCGCCTGACCGCCCGCGACAGCTTAATGCGTTTGATACGGAGCCCTTTGTCCAGCCTGATGACATGGCTGGTGATCGCTGTGGCGCTGGCTTTACCGTCCGGTTTGTTTGTCATGCTGGGCAATTTGGGTGGATTGACGGAGGGGCTGGAGGGTGCGTCGCGGATATCGCTATACATGAAGTTAGATGTGGACGACCAAGCCGCGTACCAATTATCGCAGAAGCTCAAAGAACGTCCTGAGGTGCAGTCGATGCAGTTCATCAACCGTAGTCAGGCATTGGAGGAGTTCAAGTCTCTGTCTGGCTGGGGGGATGTCCTGGCTTATCTGGACGACAATCCGTTGCCGGCGGTGATTGTATTGCAACCCGCGCCAGAGTATGGGCAGGCGGAAAAGGTGCAGGCGTTCACGGAATCGCTGTCCAAGCTGCCTGAAGTGGATAATGTGCAACTGGACCTGCAATGGGTGAAACGCTTGAATGCGTTGTTTGAGGTGTTGGGGCGCAGCACCCTGGCCATAGGGGCCTTATTAGGACTGGCGGTGATTCTGATTATCGGCAATACCATCCGGTTGGCGATAGAGAACCGTAAAGAAGAAATTCTGGTGGTTAAGCTGGTGGGGGGAACCGATCCCTTTGTACGCAGGCCGTTTTTGTATACCGGTTTTTGGTATGGCGTAGGCGGCGCTTTACTAGCCTGGTTATTGGTGAATATGGCGCTGCTTTGGCTGAGCGGACCAGTGAACCAGTTGGCGGCGTTGTATTACAGTAGCTTCAATTTGTCCGGCCTGTCGATTGAAGCCTCTTCGTTGCTGCTGTTGACGGGGTGTTTCCTGGGATGTGGCGGCGCCTGGCTCGCAGTAAGACGGCATTTGGATGATATTGAGCCTAAATGACCAATTTTTAATACCGTCCAGCTATTGAAATAATGGCAGCCGGACTTAATTACAGTTAAGCCCTGTAATCCAGTGCGGGCGGCGGCCTGGATAGGAATAGGTTCGCAGAGGCTTGCAGACGCAGACGGTAAAGTCGATGGTGGCGTTACATTTCGTTACAATGGGAACTTTCGACTGCGTTGGCAGTCTAATCATCAAGTGCTATATTTTCACGTCGAGTAAGATAATTGGAGATTTTGAATGGGTACCAGTTTACGGCCTGTAGAAATGCTTGCTCCAGTAGGGAATCTGGAGGGATACGTTCACGCGGTAAACAGCATTCCTGTTCTCAGCGCTGAAGAAGAGCGCGAATTGGCGGAACGTTTCCACCAAAACGAGGACTTATACGCAGCCAGACAGTTAGTTATGGCTCACCTTCGCTTTGTGGTGCATATCGCCAAGAGTTATTCCGGATATGGTCTGTCTCAGGCTGACTTGGTCCAGGAAGGGAATATTGGATTAATGAAAGCGGTTAAACGCTTCAACCCTGAGTTCGGCGTTCGTCTGGTTTCTTTTGCTGTGCACTGGATTAAGGCGGAAATTCACGAATTCATATTGCGTAACTGGCGTATCGTCAAAGTGGCGACCACCAAAGCGCAACGCAAACTGTTCTTTAACCTGCGCTCCGCCAAAAAGCGTCTGGCATGGTTGACCAATGATGAAGCCAAAGCCGTTGCGGAGGACTTGGGCGTCGATACCCACGTCGTACGGGAAATGGAAAGCAGGCTGGCTGGACAGGACACGTCTTTTGACGCAGGCGCGGATGAAGACGATGAAACGGCGTTCAAGGCTCCTGCAAACTATTTGGAAGACCGCCGTTATGATCCGGCGATGATGCTGGAGAATGAAAACTGGGAAGAAGACTCCAACAGTCGTCTCCACGACGCGTTGACCCAGTTGGATGAGCGCAGCAAAGACATCATACAAAAGCGCTGGTTGGCTGAAAACAAAGCCACTCTGCATGAGCTTGCTGATGAATACGGCGTCTCCGCTGAGCGTATACGCCAGTTGGAAAAGAATGCGATGAAAAAGGTTAAGCTGATGCTTGAAGCATAAGCGACGCCAGCTATTGAAAAAAACCGCCGTATGGCGGTTTTTTTTTTGCAGTAATTCCGCCGCCCACTTTTGGAGGAAACAATACCCATGCATATCGCTTTTCTTGGCCTCGGCTTGATGGGCGCGCCCATGGTGGAGAATTTGCTGGACGCTGGTTATTCGCTAACGCTATGGAATCGCACGCGGTCGAAAGCCGAGGCGTTTATTGGGCGGGCGCACATTGCTGACGAGCCTGCGCAGGCTGTCGAAAAGGCGGATGTCGTTATCCTGATGCTGGAAAATGGTCCGGTGGTTGACGACATCCTGATGCGGCAGGGCGTTGCAGATGCTGTTGCGGCAGGGGCTTTACTCATCGATATGGGCTCTGTTCCGCCTTCTTTACCGCGTAAGCATGCTGCTTATCTGAAAACAAGAGGTGTGGCTCACTTGGATGCGCCAGTCTCAGGCGGGACCGTGGGGGCGGCGCAGGCGACTTTGTCGATCATGGTTGGAGGAGAGCGCCGTCAGTATGACAAAGCCCAGCCTGTCTTCAGGGCGTTGGGTAAGGCCACTTACATTGGTCCTCACGGCGCTGGACAACTGGCGAAGCTCGCCAACCAGGCGATTGTGGGAATCACCATTGGCGCTGTGGCGGAAGCTTTGATGTTGGCCGCTAAAGGCGGCGCTGATCCGGTGGCCGTGCGCGAGGCGTTGCTGGGGGGATTCGCATCAAGCCGTATCTTGGATTTACACGGTCGCCGAATGCTGGAGCGCGACTTCCAGCCAGGAGCGACAGCCAGAGTGCAGCACAAAGACTTGACCATGATCCTCGATGAGGCCAGAGCGGAAGGACTGACGCTGCCTCTCACCGGACAGGTTTTCGAGGAGTATCAGGCCTTGCTGGAAGCCGGGTATGAGAATGTGGACCACAGTGGGCTATTGCTGCACTTAGAAGCGCTTAATCAGGTTCGTCTTGATGGAAGACGGAAAGATGCCTAAGTTCGCCGCCAACCTGTCCATGCTGTTTGTGGACGTACCTATGGAGGAACGTTTCTCCGCGGCGGCTCAAGCTGGCTTCACAGGTGTGGAAATACAGTTCCCTTATGCCTGGGATAAAGCGTTACTGTCCGCCAGAAAACAGAGTGCAGGAGTCAGTGTGGTTTTGCATAACTTACCTGCTGGCGATTGGGATGCCGGCGAGCGGGGCATCGCATGCATTCCGGGACGGGAGAAAGAGTTTCGGGAAGGGGTGGCGTTAGCTATTGCATACGCCAAAGCGCTAGGCTCTCCCAGGTTGAACTGTCTGGCGGGGATAAAGCCGGCGGCAGTAAGCGATGAACAGGCATGGTTCACGCTGATCGAGAATTTGCGCTATGCGGCGCATAAGCTGGATGAACAAGGCATTGTGCTGACATTGGAGGCGATCAACAGTCTGGATGTCCCCGGTTTTCTGATAAGCAGCACGGACAGCGCGCTGCGTGCGATTCAGCTGTCAGGCGTGAAAAATATTGAATATCAATATGATATCTATCATATGCAAGTGATGGAGGGGGATTTGGTGCGGACCATCAAGCACCATCTCGATACCATTGGACATATTCAGTTCGCCGATAATCCAGGGCGTCATCAACCAGGGACTGGTGAAATTAATTTTGCGTACGTTTTCTCCCAGCTTGACGAAATGGGTTACCAAGGGTGGGTCAGCGCAGAGTATATTCCCCTCGGAAACACGCGGGAAACGCTGGAATGGTTGCATTAGTCGGCGCCGCCCCCAAATTACTAAATCTTAACTGGGCGTTTATTTTCCCGATACCTAGACTACGCAATGGGTAAATAATGAACTACCAGCTTAATAAATTAGCATCAGACGACGATTGGAGATTTGGAATTTAATGGGCTGGTGGGGAAAAGTTATTGGCGGCGCATTTGGATATGCATTAGGTGGTCCCTTAGGGGGGCTGCTCGGCGCGGCAATCGGACATAGTTTTGACGTCGGCGTACAGCGGATCGAGTTGGCGCCGCCGAATTGGGGCGCAGGCGACCAGGAGCGGGTGCAAACGGCCTTCTTCACCGCCGTGTTTAGCGTAATGGGGCATGTGGCCAAGGCTGACGGACGCGTCAGTGAGGTGGAAATACAGGCGGCGCGCCACATCATGGCCGGCATGCAATTGAATCCGGAACAGGAAAAGTTGGCGATCGAACTGTTCAATCGCGGTAAACAGCCGGAATTCGACCTGCAAGCAGTGCTACTTCAGTTCCGGGATGAATGCCATCGTCGCGCCAACTTACTGCAGATGTTTTTGGAGATATTGCTGGCGACAGCGCTGGCGGATCAGGATCTGCACGCCAACGAACAACGTATACTGCGTGAAGTGGCTGAAACACTGGGATTCAGCCGTCATCAATTTGAAGGCTTGCTGGCGATGGCTATCGCCAGACAGCGATACGCCCAGGAAGGTTTCCACGCCGGCGCGAAAGAAAAGACGCCGAGTCTATCGGACGCATACGCCGCGCTGGGAGTGAATGAAAACTCTACTGATGATGAAATTAAGAAAGCCTACCGGCGTCTGATGAGTCAGCACCATCCGGATAAGCTGGTGTCGAAGGGCCTGCCGGAGGAAATGGTTAAGATAGCGACGGAGAAAACTCAGGAGATCCGCACCGCCTACGAGCAAATCAAGCGGGCGCGGGGCAGGTGAGTTCAGACGCTGTTGGCAAGGAACTTCTGTTTCTGTAGTGGTATCAGGTAGTGAAGAGACGGGGATGAAAAATGCGAGTTTTAGTTATTGAAGACGATAAAGATGTAGCTGCCTATCTGAGTAAGGGACTCAAAGAAAGCGGATATGTGGTGGACGCCACTGACAACGGAAAAACCGGCCTGCATATGGCCACAACCGAAAGTTATGATCTGCTTCTTGTGGATCGCATGCTGCCGGAGCTGGATGGTTTGTCCGTCGTGCGCATGTTGCGCGCGGGCGGCTCCAAAACCCCGGTACTGGTGCTGAGCGCGCTTGGCGAAGTCGACGATCGTGTCCAAGGTTTGCGCGCCGGCGGCGACGATTATCTGGTTAAACCCTTCTCTTTCAGCGAGTTATTGGCGCGTATCGAAGCTTTGCTGCGTCGTTCCCAGCAGCAACAGGACGTGGTCACTACTCTGAAAGTGGCGGATCTGGAAATGGACCTGTTGGCGCGAACAGTCAAACGCAACGGCTTGTCCATTGACTTGCAGCCGCGAGAATTCCGTTTGTTGGAATACTTTATGCGCAATCCCGGTCAGGTTCTGACGCGCACCATGTTGCTGGAGAAAGTGTGGGATTATCACTTTGATCCGCAAACCAACGTTATCGATGTTCATATCAGCCGTCTGCGGGCCAAGATCGATAAGGATTTTGAGACACCCTTGTTGCACACCATTCGTGGAGCAGGGTACGTCCTACGTGAAGCTGCCTAAGCTATTACGCACCTCGGCATTTCAGTTCGCAATATTGTACATGCTGCTCTTCGCAGCCTCTGTACTCTTCCTTCTAGGCTTCATTTACTGGGCGACGGTGGGTTTCATGTCCGCCCAGTTCGACGAAACCATCCAGGCTGAGATTCAAGGATTGGCTGAGCAATACCGGCGGCAGGGGCTGCGCGGCATGGTCAGCGTCATGAATGAGCGTGTACTGAACGATCCTCAAGGCGAATCATTGTATCTGCTGGTCAATTCCGACCTGCAGCCGCTGGCGGGCAATCTGAATGAATGGCCGGCATTGGTGGAGGATGAAGACGGTTGGATCGGTTTTTATTTGAACCGCTCAGGAGGCCGCTTCGCAGCCCCTCATATGGCGCGCGCGCGAGTGTTTACGCTACGGGGTGGATATCGCTTGTTGGTGGGGCGGGATATTTTTGATCTGTTTCGGGTGCGGGAGTTGATAGAGCGCTCTTTGACTTGGGGCGTAGCCATAACTCTTGGCTTGGCGTTCCTGGGGGGCGTCGCGTTGGCGAAAAGTACGCGACGACGAATTGAGGCGATTACCCACACCAGCCGGCAGATTATGCAGGGAAATCTGTCCTTGCGCGTCCCTGTGCGCGGCTCTGGCGATGACTTCGATGAGTTGGCGGATCACTTGAATCGCATGCTGGACCAGATTGAGGCCCTGATGGCGGGAGTGCGTCACGTCTCTGACAACATTGCACATGATCTGCGAACGCCATTAACGCGTGTGCGTAGCAGGCTGGAGTTGTTATGCCAGAAAGACTTGCCTGAAGACGCCCGCGGCGTGGTGCAGGAAATCATCGGCGAGGCGGATCAGCTATTGCAGACGTTCAATGCGTTGCTGCGTATTGCGCGCATCGAGTCCGGCGGCTACAGCGCTAATTTCTCCGAGGTGGATCTGCATGGTTTGGTGGCGGACGCGGTAGAGCTTTATGAAGCGCTGGCGGCGGATAAGTCGCAAACGCTATCGCTGGACCTTGCTCAGGGCATCATCGTAAAAGGCGACCGTGACTTACTGTTCCAGGCCATCGCCAACTTGCTGGATAACGCCATCAAGTATACGCCGGTGAACGGCAACGTCGGCGTGAGACTGCGTGCTTTTGACCAAGCCGTCATCAGCATATGGGATGAGGGCCCCGGTATCTCAGAGGATGAGCGTGACAAGGTGGTGCAGCGGTTCTATCGGGTAGACAAGACACGCGGACTGCCAGGCAACGGATTGGGTTTGAGTATGGTGAAGGCTGTGTGCGAGATGCACAAAGGCGCATTGGAATTGCGTGATAACCAACCAGGGTTGCGGGCGGAGATGAAGCTGCCTTTACCCAAAGCGCTGCCGGCTGCGACAGCCACGGAGCAAGAATCAGCAGGGAAGACGCCGGCGCTACCGGGCTGAGGATAAGCTCAGAGGATAAAGCGCCCCTTTATCCTCTATCGAAGCCTGTTTTCTGTAAAAGAATCAGTTTAGACGGGATCTTATCAGGCTCAAGGTCTGCTTGAGCGGATAGGCGGCCGTTTCCAAAGTCGTATTCACAAGGCCTTCCACTTGTTTGCGCGCCCGCTCAATTCTGGCTTTCTGCACGCCTACGCGAGCGCTAATGCTATCCAGTTCGCCTTCAAGGTGTTTTTGCTCCGCCATGATGTAGGCCAGGACGGCGTGGCGGTTTATCTTGTCAGTGACGCCGTAATGTTCCAGTTGGTAGCCGATATAATCGAGCCCGTTCAAAGCATTATTGAGAATATCTTGGGTTTTCATGATGAATTTTTCCCTGGGCTGTCCGCTAGGATAGGTGATGGAAGTTGTGCAGAACCTACCTGCAAAAAATAGAGGGGACAACCTAATTTTTCCATTCTCAGCAACGGGTTGTAAGTCCGCCCGGGTGCTGTTGATTAACTCTGCTGCGCACGGTGGCGGTCCACGAAGCGCTGTAGTAATAAATCCAATATATGTTCGTAAGTTTCCAGCGGCGTATCCGTCAGATAGGCGGTGTTGCCTGTCAAATGCAGGCTGACCATGCCATGCAACAGACTCCATAGCTCGATCAACATGGTGCGACGCTGATCGCTGGATGCATTTAAGCCAACTCGATCCAGAACAGATTGCAGGCAAGTCTCTGCAAAATTGGCCACTTCCATGGAAAGCGCATATTCCTGATTGGACAGAGGCTCAATATCCGTCCCTTTATACTCTCTGAATTTAGGCGCGTGGGAAGAGAACATCAGCTCGTAGTGCTCAGGCTGGCTGAGGCCAAACTCAATGTAGCCGCGCATGATGGCGCGTCCACGGGAAATGGCGTCCTGCTCCGCTTCCGCTCTTTTCATCAGATAAGCGCGTAGCTTGCTGAAGCCCTGAATCATCAGGGTGACGTAGATTTCGTCTTTGCTTTGGTAGTAGTTGTAGAGGTTCGGCGCGGTCATGCCGAGGGCTTTGCCAAGCCTGCGCATGGTGAGGGCGGCGAATCCTTCCTGAACGATGAGGCGCAGGGCCACATCCAGAATATTCCTTTTAAGTTGTTCAACTTCTTCGGGGGGCCTGACTGGGCGCATTAGCTCTATCTAACCTGGGGTATTCCAATTGCATCAGATTAGTTCGTGACAATAACAGTGGCTGAACCCTAAATTCAACTACTGAATGCAGGAAAACGGGAATTTTTTATGATGAAAGTCAAGTATCCCTGAATTTCTCGTGAAAACAGAAAGTTAAGTCATATCTAGAGATCTTTTCGCCCTTTAAAAAAGGTTAATAATTAATCCACCTTGAGGCAATAAGCCATCCCGTAGTCTTAGCTCCAAGGATGGTGAAAAGAAGGTTTCACCCAAACGCGCAAAGCACAGTGTTTTAAGTTTGTTTTTTGTTATGTGCTTGTTGACGTAGTTGTTGTCCTGCCCTTGAGTGTTGTTTTTTTTAAGAGCGTTAGCCACTGCCTAGATTATCCCCTGTTTTGCAGGGGATTTTTTTTGTCCGCCGCGATAGAATTTGACCCTGTATCAGCGCTTTCGCCCCCTTACTTTATTATTGCGATAGAACGAGGGCTGCATGGCGTCAGTCAACTTACTATGCATAAACGGCAGTTAATTTTCTTATGACGTTGAATTTCCGGGCAGTCATCCTAGGGACTGTTTTTGATATTGGCGGCTCATTCATCGCTTTCAACATAATTAGCGGTTTTTATTTGGCGATGCTGCATGCGGGAGGCGCTACCAAGGAGGACCTGGAGGCGCTGATTGGCAATCCCAGCGACGCATTTGGATTAATGGCGCTTCTGATGGGCGTAGGCATTGCATTTGATGGCTTGGCGGGATATCTGACGGCCAGGATGGCGGGCTACCTTGAATATTGGCATGTCTTGGCTATGTGGGGGCTGTTGACTGTCATGCAGTTCGCCCTCAGTTCCGGAGGCGGAGAGAGCGACGCGGTGTCTATTCCTTCGTATGTGGTCATAGTGGGCTATTTCGGCGGATTGATTGCAGCTTTCAGTGGCGCTTATCTCTTCAAAAAAGGCAAGCGCGGCTCTCCCTGAGCGCGCCGAGTCCAGCGTGAGAATTTAAGATGAGTCGTTACCGTCCCCCCGGCCCACCCAAAGCCCGTTATATTACGTCGGAAGGCGAACGCGTATTGCGGGAGGAGCTGCAGTATTTATGGAAAGTAAAACGTCCGGAAGTGACTAAAGCCGTATCCGAAGCGGCCGCTATGGGCGATCGCAGTGAAAACGCCGAGTACATCTACGGCAAAAAACAATTGCGGGAAATAGATCGTCGCGTCCGCTATCTGACCAAGCGTTTGGATGAACTCAAGGTGGTGGATCGACCGCCGGAAGATCAGAGCCGCGTCTATTTCGGGGCATGGGTGACATTGGAAGACGAAGAGGGTGATGAACACCGTTACCGCATTGTTGGGTCTGATGAGATCGGCGCTCAAAAAGGCTACATCAGTGTTGACTCTCCTATGGCGAAAGCGCTGTTGAAGAAGCAGGTGGACGATGAGGCGATAGTGACGACGCCTTCCGGCAGAAAGTCTTATTTTGTAATTGAAATTGAGTATTGCGGCGCTTAACGCCTTTAGTTTCGCTGGGTGACTATGATGTATGCGACTGCGCCAGAGGCGTCTGTTCAGAGAAGTAAATTTCATTGGATGTTCGGTCTGGCGTTTGTCGCCGGCCTGTATTTATTGTTCGCGGATGTGGGGCCTCACAAAAGCTCCTCTATGCTGTACAACGCGTTATGGGATTTCGGCCATGTCGTCTGGACCGCCGTAGTGGTGGCTTTGGCGCTGCGTCTGCCGCAGATACGCCGATTCGGCGCCAATAGGCTGTGGTTGCTGACGCCTGTGGCGGCGTTTATATTCGCCGGCGTTGTGGAGTTAATTCAGGCGAAAATCGGCCGCTCGCCTTCCTGGGGAGATGTATTCGCAGATGTCGCCGGCGCTCTGATGGGATTGATGCTGGTGATGCCGGCGGAGGGCGTGCGCCACCGCTTTTTCGTCGTGCTTCGTTGTCTTTTGGCTATAGCCGCTTTTTTATACACATGCTTGCCCGTGGCGAAGGCGGTAAACATTTCACTTCATCAAAGTGCAGAGTTTCCGGTGCTGGCGGACTTTGAAACCCCCCGCGATCGTCAGCGCTGGACAGGGCGGGTGATCAAGCTTACCCGTGAGCAGGCGAGCCACGGCGAACAGGCGCTTTATATTGAACTGCGCAAGCAGGATGTATTCCCCGGCGCTTCCTTCATCGAATTTCCACGTGACTGGACAGGCTATTCCAAATTAGCGCTCTCCGTATACGCAGAGAAGGACATGCACGTGGCCATTCGTTTGGACGACGGTTTTTATCTGGATATGCCGACAGATAAATTTGAAGACCGGGTCAATATCCGTCTACAGGCTAAGAAAGGATGGAATCATTACACCCTGGATTTTGACGAGTGGACCATGACTAAGTCCGGTCGTCGTCTGGACGTTGCCGATGTGCGTAATTTCTTCATCTTTACGACCCATGATTACGGCGCCAAGTGGATGATTGTCGATAACATCCGCCTGGAAATGTAAATCCCCCTGTGAACTTGGTCACGAATGACGGCGAAAGGCGGTGAACCCGCCTGCATCGTCAATAGAATAGAACGACACCCTGTTCAATATTTGCTGGGGATCGTCATGTTCACAACAAGAAAAATATTATTGTCTGTTATTACTTCCTTTTGTTTCTGTAGTCAGGCTATGGCTGCGGAGGGCGCTGCCGTTCAGACGGGATATAAAGAAAAGTCGACGCTGGAAAACTTTCCACTGCAGTCTCTGGACCCCTCTGCTTTATCCGCTGCAGTAATCGGCGGCTCTTTGGACGCTCCGACGGCGGGAGAAGAGACCGAAGCCCCTTTTGAATTGAAAGAGAGCTCTGCGCAAGCCGAAAAACGGGAAACACAGGATGAGTTTCGGGCGTTGTCCGTTCCCACTGACACTCCACAGCCTCGCTTCACGCCAGTGACGCCGACGACTCATAATTACGACTATCTGATTACGACAGAACGCTGATTGCAGGCCGGATGTCTCTCGTTAGGCGGGCTGCATATCGTCCAGGTCCGGCAATGGTTTTTTAAGCACATCCTGATACATGAAGCGCAGTGCTTTCAACGCCTGTTTGCAGCGTGCGGGCGAAGCGCTCAGCGTCGTGGCGACATAACGCAGAAAGCGACGCACGTCTTTTTCTCCAAGCTCTTTCGGGCTGCGATTATGATTAAAGGATATGAAGCGATAAATCCAATGCAGGTAGGAGTGCTCGGTGCGGGGACTGAAGCCCTGCGATTCAATCGCCTGCTTCAATTGGCAGATAAATTCAGGTTCGTTCGGCAACAGTAATTCAGCAGTTTCCATTACGATAACCTCGCTGGTTCTTCTTTTTATAATTATCAGTAAATTCTATTACAACGAAATGTTGCCTGCAAAGATGGTTTGATGAAGCTTTTGCAAACTTTTGCCGGTTAAATTTTTTGTTAGTTCGGGTGTTGAAAAGGCGTAATCTGGGGAGTGACAAGGGAAACGAACACAGCGTCGTTTCCCTGCAAGCGCTTAGCTGTAGCGCTTTTTCAAGTCGGCGATCACGTCGACATAACGTTGCATCGCTTCATCTTTGGAAACCCCTTGCAACTTTGACCAGGCGTCGTATTTTGCGCGTCCCACGAAATCCATCATGCCGGGGCGGGAGCCGCTGACATCGCCTTCGCTGGCCTGCTTATACAGCGCATACATTTCCAGCTTCATTTCATTGGAGGGAGAGAAGTCGCCCTCGGCGGTTTTGACGTAATTGAGCGCTTCTTCGAACGCTTTTTGTAAGTCACTCATTGCATAGTCCTTAACTGTTTGGGTGTGAAAGGGCATTATAGCCCGGCGGCAAAACTGACTGAAGGTCATTTACCCCCTCTGTGATCGGTTTCGTCGCCTGGGGGCCAATAATAAACGCAGGTTAAGAACATGAATAAATTAATGTCTATTGTCAGCAAAATTAATTTGTTGCCGGAGATCGCCCGTAGCAGAGCCTTGACTCTGTTTTTCGGGAAGGTGGTGAAATACGCGGGAACCACGGGAATTGTAGTAGAAGAGCTTACCGGGCATCGCTGTATCATTACGCTGAAAAATCGTCGCGCGGTGCGGAATCACATTGGTTCCGTGCATGCTGTCGCCAATGCGCTGATTGCAGAGTCAGCCACGGGCTTTTTGGTGGGGATGAACGTGCCGGACCACGCTGTTCCAGTTATTAAAACCATGAAGCTGGACTATGTGAAACGGGCGAAAGGCGACATGCGCGCAGAAGCCCATTTGACAGAGGAGCAGATACACGCCATTCAGACGCTTGAAAAGGGCGAGGTCACGGTGGCGGTCGCTATTACCGACAGTGAAGACAAAGAGCCGGTTATGGCGGAAATGATCTGGGCCTGGACGCCTAAGCGGCGCTGATCGGCTCCCGACGCTAAAGTCTATGGGCGGCGGACGAGATGCGGCTAGCGCCCGCCAGGCCGTCGCACTAGAATGGAGTCATCGCAACAGGCGTCTGCGTCGCCGTTCTGGCTGTCGCCCAGACGCTTTCCATTGCGTTTGCTCGTAGTAAGTCGCGGAGGACATTTTGCCAGACCAACAACGCCATACTGACCGCACTGAAGCCGCCAACGAGAGATATGACTGGCGGCGAATCCGGAATATGGTGCTGGCGTACAGACCGCAGTTGGCGAGGGCGAATCTGATTGCGGTGCTGGCCACATTGGCGGCGGTGCCTGTGCCGCTGCTGCTGCCTTTGCTGGTGGATGAGGTGCTGCTGGAGCAACCCGGCCCAGTCATTGCGCTGATCAACCAGTATTCACCTGAGACTATACATGGGGCGGCGTTTTACATTGGCGTCATGGTGTTCGCCGCATTGGTCTTGCGCACGTTTTCTCTACTCATGAATGTCTGGCAGGGCAGGCAATTCGCCAGTATCTCGAAAGATATCATTTGCCGTATCAGACAGGATCTATTGAGCCGCCTCAGCAGTATTTCCATGGCCGAGTATGAAGTCATGGGGAGCGGCGCGGTGGCGTCCCGTTATGTGACCGACCTCAATACCATCGATCAGTTCATCGGCAGTTCGGTCAGCCGTTTGCTGGTGGCGTTGCTGACGATAGTCGGCACTGCGGTGGTATTGTTGTGGGTGCACTGGCAGCTGGCGCTGCTGATTCTGTTTTTCAATCCCTTTGTTATTTATTTGACTACGCGTCTCGGCAAAAAAGTCAAAGAACTCAAGCGCCGGGAAAACCAGGCGTTGGAGCTGTTCCAGGAGGCGCTGACGGAAACGTTGGATGGGATTCATCAGATTCGCGCCGCTAACCGTGAGCAGCACTATATCCGACGACTGCTGGATCACGCCTGGGGCGTTCGTAATCATGCGGTGCAATATGAATGGAAGAGCGACGCCGCCAACAGAGTCAGCTTTATGCTGTTCCTGTTTGGCGTGGACCTGTTTCGCGCCGCCGCCATGCTGACGGTGTTTTACTCCGATCTGAGTATTGGTCATATGTTTGCGATATTCGGCTACCTCTGGTTCATGATGGCTCCGGTGCAGGATATTCTGAGCATGCAATACAGTTTCTACGCCGCCAATGCTGCGCTGGGGCGGATTAATCAGTTGCTGCAGTTGCGCCAGGAACCGGTTTATCCGCCGCAAACCAATCCTTTCGCAGGAAAAAGAACCGTCGCGCTGGATGTGGATAATGTGCATTTTTCCTATGGCGATGGGCCAGACGTGCTGCAGGGCGTCTCTTTGCATATCAATCCAGGGGAAAAGGCGGCGCTTGTCGGCGCCAGCGGCGGGGGGAAATCCACCTTGGTTCAGGTGTTACTGGGGATGTATTCGCCCTCCCGGGGCTCCGTCAGTTTCGATGGCGTCCCAATTCAGCGAATCGGACATCATCGGGTGCGGGAGCATGTCGTCACCGTATTGCAGCATCCCACCTTGTTCAATGACAGCTTGCGTCAGAATCTTACGATGGGACGACCACACACGGATGCGCAACTCTGGCAGGCGCTGGAAGTGGCGCAACTGAAGTCGGTGGTGGAGAACTTGCCGGACGGGTTGGACACATTGGTGGGGCGGCAAGGCGTCAGGCTGTCCGGAGGGCAACGGCAGCGAGTGGCGATCGCCCGGATGATTCTGGCTGATCCGCAAGTGGTGATTCTCGATGAGGCCACGTCGGCTTTAGATGCGGAAACCGAGTACCACCTGCATCGGGCGCTGGCGGACTTCCTTGATCAGCGCACCACACTGATCATTGCTCACCGCCTCAGCGCTGTAAAGCAGGCGGATCGCGTCTATGTATTTGAAGACGGCCGCATTGCCGAGGAAGGCAAACATGAAGAGTTGTTGCAGCAACGAGGGCTGTATGCGCAGCTTTATGGCGAGCGTCAGCACTGAGCTGGCCTCTGACGATATTTGGCGATGAAAGGAGAAGCACGTGCGTCAGGTCTATGAAGCCGCTAATGTCTTGGAAGCCCACATGATTAAAGGCGTACTGGAGCAATCCGGCGTTACGGGATTTATCGACGGTGAGTTTCTGCAGGGAGGAATGGGAGAATTGCCGGCGGCGGGGTTGGTGAGGGTTTCCGTTAACGACGTGGATTACGAGCAAGCGCGCTCAATTCTGCGGGATTGGGAAAATTCCCAAGTGCAAGAGGCGCATACGCCAGCCAGTCACTTTACCGGGTGGATCGGCATTTTTCTATTTGGCTTCATCACTGGACTGGTGACCGCGTTTTGGTTGATGTAATTCGCGTCATCCACCCAGTGAACTGAAATACAGGTGGGCGCTTTTCTTGCTGAAGTTCATTCTGCGTCCATCCTCAAACTCCACTTGAAATGCATCGTCGAGATCAGCGATGACTTCTCCTTCACCCAGAATGCTGTGGCGAACCCGGTCGCCGGACCAGATTTGCTCCGGCTCACTGGCTGCGGCTTGCGCCGGCTGCTCATAGTTAACGTTGTGCCAGTCAAGATAGCGAGTGGCGATGGGCGTCAAACGCTGTCCCGATTCGTAATGGGCTGAGTCGTTGGCGTCAGTCTGTTTGCGCTG